>NZ_CP073346.1:0-679328 GCF_024397895.1 Pseudomonas benzenivorans | reverse complement strand
GCTGGCCAGCGTGCTGTCGCTGGTGTTGCTGCTGCTCGGCCTGATGGGCTACCAGCGCCTGACGGTGCGCGAGTATCCCAACATCGATGTGCCCATCGTCACGGTCGGCGTCGGCTATCCGGGCGCCAGCCCGCAGATCATGGAGTCTCAGGTCGCCCAGCCGATCGAGGACGTGCTCTCGGGTATCGAGGGGCTGGACTTCGTCAGCTCCATCAGTCGCTCGGAGAGCACCCAGATCACCGCGCAGTTTCGTCTGGGCAGCGACGCCGACCGCGCGGCCAACGACGTGCGCGACCGCCTCGGCCGGGTGCGCGGGCTGCTGCCCGACGAGATCGACGAGCCGGTGGTGCAGAAGGTCGAGGCCGATGCCCAGCCGGTGATGTTTCTGGCCTTCTACAGCGAACGCCATTCGGCGATGGCCATCACCGAACTGCTCGAGCGCCTGGTCAAGGATCGCCTGCAGGTCATTCCCGGGGTGGCCGAGGTGCAGATCCGTGGCGCACGCCGCCCGGCCATGCGTATCTGGCTGGACCCGGAGCGTCTGGCCGCCCATGGCCTGACCGTGCAGGACGTGGAAGACGCCCTGCGGCGGCAAAACGTGGAGATCCCGGCCGGGCGCATCGAATCGCGCCAGCGCGAGTTCAGCCTGCTCTCGGAGACCGATCTGCGCAGCGCCGAGGCGTTCGAGCAGATGATCCTCGACGACTCCCAGGGCTACCTGTTGCGCCTGGCCGATGTCGGCCGCGCCGAGGTCGGTCCGGCCAGCCAGCGCAGCCTGGTGCGTTTCAACGGCCAGCCGGCGGTGGTGATCGGCATGGTCAAGCAGGCCACCGCCAATCCGCTGGACATCTCCGACGGCGTCGAAGCGGCGCTGCCCGACGTTCGCGCGCTGCTGCCCGAGGGCATGCAGATGGCGGTGGCCCATGACAGCTCGCTGTTCGTGCGCGAATCGATCGACAACGTCTACACCACCATCTGGGAGGCGGTGGCGCTGGTCATCCTGATCATCTTCCTGTTCCTGCGTTCGCTGCGCGCCACCCTGATCCCGCTGGTGACCATTCCGGTGTCGCTGATCGGCGCCTTCGCCCTGATGGCGCTGATGGGCTTTTCCATCAACACCCTGACGCTGCTGGCCATGGTTTTGGCCATCGGCCTGGTGGTGGACGATGCCATCGTCATGCTCGAGAACATCCACCGCCACCTGGAGCGCGGGCTTTCACCCCTGCAGGCGGCGTTCGCCGGCAGCCGCGAGATCGCCTTCGCGGTGATCGCCATGACCCTGACCCTGGCCGCGGTCTATGCGCCGATCGGCTTCATGCCGGGCACCACGGGCAAGCTGTTCACCGAGTTCGCCTGGACCCTGGCCGGTGCGGTGATCGTCTCCGGCTTCGTCGCCCTCAGCCTGTCGCCGATGATGTGCGCGCGACTGCTGCCGCGGCACCGGCCGAGTGCCCGTCACAACCGCGCCTACAACCTGATCGAGGACCTGCTGCTCGCGCTGCATCGGGGGTACCAGTGGCTACTTTCGCGCGCCTTGGACCGCTGGTGGCTGATCCTGGCCCTGCTCGCGGCCGTGCTCGTGGCCTGCCTCTGGCTGTTCGCCGGGCTCAGGTCGGAGCTGGCTCCGACCGAGGACACCGGCACCCTGATCGGTGTCTTCAGCGCTCCGGAAGGCGCCACCATCGACTACACCAACCGCTATGCGCGGCAGATCGAGGCGGTCTACGACGGCATTGCCGAGACCAATCGCTACGTGGTGATCACCGGCTTCCCCACGGTGACCCAGGGCATCTCGTTCATGAAGCTGGAGGAGTGGAACAAGCGCCGACGCAGCCAGTTCGAGATTCGCCAGGAACTGTTGCCCAGGCTGCAGGACATTCCCGGTATCCGCGCCTTCCCGGTCAACCGCCCGCCCCTGGGGCAGAGCGTGCGCAGCCAGCCGGTCAACCTGGTGATACGCTCGTCCCTGGAGTACGCCGACCTGGAGCGCTATGTCGAAGCCCTGCTGGCGCGGGTGCGCGACTACCCGGGGCTGGAGAGCCTGGACAGCGACCTCAAGCTCAACACGCCGCAGCTCAAGGTGGCGGTCAATCGCGAACAGGCGGTGGCGGTGGGCAGCGATGTGGCGACCATTGGCCGAACCCTGGAAAGCCTGTTCGGCAGCCGCCAGGTGACCCGCTTCAAGCGTCTGGGCGAGCAGTACGAGGTGCTGGTGCAGCTGGCCGATGTCGACCGCAGCAACCCCGCCGACCTCGACCGCGTCTACGTGCGCGGCGGCGATGGCGACATGGTGCAGCTGTCCAACCTGATCGAGGTGCGCGAGAGTGTGGCGCCCCGCGAGCTCAATCACTTCAATCAGCTGCGTGCGGTGACCCTCAGCGCCAACGTCGGTGCCGGCCATACCCTCGGCGAGGCCCTCGAGCACCTGGAGGGCGCTGCCCGGGACATCTTTCCGGACGGCACCCTGTTCGACTACAGCGGCACCTCGCGGGAATTCAAGGAATCCAGCGCCGGCATCGCGCTGATCTTCGCCCTGGCCCTGGCGTTCATCTACCTGGTGCTGGCGGCCCAGTTCGAGAGCTTCATCGATCCGTTGATCATCCTGTTCAGCGTGCCCCTGTCGATGGCCGGTGCGCTGCTGGCCCTGTACCTGTTTGGCGGCACCCTGAACATCTACTCCCAGGTCGGCCTGGTGACCCTGATCGGCCTGATCACCAAGCACGGCATCCTCATCGTCGAATTCGCCAACCAATTGCTGCGCCGTGGCGAAGCGCTGCGCGAGGCGGTGCTGCAGGCTGCGGAGCAGCGACTGCGGCCGATCCTGATGACCACCGGGGCGATGGTCCTGGGTTCGCTGCCACTGGCCCTGGCCAGTGGCGCAGGCGCCGAGAGCCGCCAGCAGATCGGCCTGGTGATAGTCGGCGGTCTGCTGGTCGGCACCGTCTTCACCCTGCTGGTGATTCCCACCCTGTACCTGCTGCTGCGCCGCTGGTGGCCGCTGTCGCCCAGCGCGCTGGAGCAGGCCGAGCCGGCGGCGGCTTAATCCATGGCCTGGATGGGCGGGCAACCGCTGCCCTGATAGTGCTGCCACCGTACCGGCGACTCTGACTAGACTCGAGCCCGACTTTCATCCCTTGCGAGGACACACAGATGAGCTTGAGTTTTTCCGGTCAGGTGGCCCTGGTCACCGGCGGCGCCGCCGGCATCGGCCGTGCAACGGCCCTGGCGTTCGCCAGCGAGGGCCTCAAGGTGGTGGTTTCCGATGTCGATGCGGCAGGCGGCGAGGGCACCGTCGAGCTGATTCGCACGGCCGGCGGTGAGGCGATCTTCGTGGGCTGCGACGTGACCCGCGAGGTCGAGGTCAAGGCCCTGCTGGAGGCCACGGTGGCCGCCTACGGAGGCCTGGACTACGCCTTCAACAATGCTGGCATCGAGATCGAGAAGGGCAAGCTGGCCGACGGCAGCGAAGACGATTTCGACGCCATCATGGGGGTCAACGTCAAGGGCGTGTGGTTGTGCATGAAACATCAGATCCCGCTGCTGCTGGCCCAGGGCGGCGGCGCCATCGTCAACACCGCCTCGGTCGCCGGCCTCGGCGCGGCGCCGAAGATGAGCATCTACGCCGCGTCCAAGCATGCGGTAATCGGCCTGAGCAAATCGGCGGCGATCGAGTATGCGAAGAAGAAGATTCGCGTCAATGCGGTCTGCCCGGCGGTGATCGACACCGACATGTTCCGCCGTGCCTACGAAACCGACCCGAAGAAGGGCGAGTTCGCCGCCGCCATGCACCCGGTGGGGCGCATCGGCAAGGTCGAGGAAGTCGCCACGGCGGTGCTCTACCTGTGCAGCGACGGCGCGGCCTTCACCACCGGCCAGGCCCTGGCGGTGGATGGCGGCGCCACGGCGATCTGAACCCGCTCTGCCGCGTGAGCGAAAGGCCCGGCAGCCGGGGTCTTTTGCCTCGGCACGATGGCGCGGCGCTGTTTTGGCCGATAAAGTCACTGCGCAACCGGCGCCGTCTGGCCAGAATCGCACCATCGAGTTTTCGCTCCAGGAAGAGTAACCATGACTGCAGACCCTCTACTGACGCTATTCCTGCCCGTGGCACTGGGCATCATCATGCTGGGCCTGGGGCTGTCGCTCGGCCTGGCAGATTTCACCCGGGTGGTGAAGTTTCCCAAGCCGGTGCTGATTGGCCTGGGTTGCCAGCTGCTCCTGCTCCCCGTGCTGTGCTTCGGCCTGACCAAGGTCTTCGGTCTGGCCCCGGCTCTGGCCGTCGGCCTGATGCTGCTGGCCGCCTCGCCCGGCGGTACCACGGCCAACCTCTACAGCCACCTGGCCCATGGCGACGTGGCGCTGAACATCACCCTCACCGCGGTCAACTCGGTGATCGCCATCCTGACCATGCCGCTGATCGTCAACCTGGCGTTGATGCACTTCATGACCGGCGAACAGGCCATTCCGCTGCAGTTCGGCAAGGTGCTGCAGGTGTTCGTCATCGTGCTCGGCCCGGTGGCGATCGGCATGGCGCTGCGCAGCCGCTTCCCGGCGTTCGCCGAGCGCATGCAGAAGCCGGTGAAGCTGGTCTCGGCGCTGTTTCTGCTGCTGATCATCCTGCTGGCGCTGGTCAAGGACTGGCAGACCTTCGTCGACTACGCGCCGCTGGTGGGGGGCGCCGCGCTGGCCTTCAACCTGCTCAGCCTGGCGGTCGGCTACTACGTGCCGCGCCTGCTCAAGCTGAACCTGCGCCAGTCCATCGCCATCGGCATGGAGATCGGCATCCACAACGGCACCCTGGCCATCGCCCTGGCATTGAGCCCGGTATTGCTGAACAACTCGACCATGGCCATTCCCGCGGCCATCTACAGCATCATCATGTTCTTCACCGCGGCGCTGTTCGGCTGGTGGGTCAATCGCACCCATGGCCAGGAGCTGGCGGCCGAGGCCGCCTGAGCGGGTGGATAGGAATTAAGGCGCCGCAAGGCGCCTTTTTCTTGGGCCGGCGGCGGTGGCCGCTCAATCCTTGCGCCAGTTGAGGATGAACAGGCACAGCAGGCCGGCGACTATGCCCCAGAAGGCCGAGCCGATGGACAGCAGGGTCATGCCCGAGGCCGTGATCACAAAGGTGATCAGCGCCGCCTCGCGCTCCCTGGGCTCGGCCATGGCCTGGGTCAGGCCGCCGATGATCGAGGCGAACAGCGCCAGCGCGGCGATCGACAGGACCAATGTTGTCGGCAAGGCAGCGAACAGTGCCGCCAGGGTGGCGCCGAAGATCCCGGCGATGACATAGAAAACCCCGCACCAGGCCGCGGCGGTATAGCGTTTGCTCGGGTCCTCATGGGCCTCGGGACCGGCGCAGATCGCCGCGCTGAGGGCGGCGATGTGCAGGCCGTGGGAGCCGAAGGGAGCCATCAGGATCGAACCCAGCCCGGTGACGTTCAGCAGCGCCGAGGCCGGCACCTGGTGGTAGCCGTTGGCGCGCAGCACGGCCATGCCCGGCAGGTTCTGCGAGGCCATGGCGACGATGAACAGCGGGATGCCGATGCTGACCGCCGCGGACCCGGAGAAGGCGGGCGTGGTCCACTCGGGCGTGGCCAGCTGCAGCTCGAAATCGGAAAAATCCAGCAGGCCGAACAACCCGGCCAGCGCGCAGCCGACCAGCAGCGCGGCGAGCACCGCGTAACGCGGCAACAGGCGCTTGCCCAGCAGATAGGCCAGCAGCATGGCGATCACCAGGGTCGGCTGCTGCTCGGCGGCGCCGCCGATCTCCAGGCCGATCTTGAACAGCACTCCGGCCAGCAGGGCGGCGGCGATGGAGGCGGGAATGCGGCGCATGATGCGGTCGAAGCTGCCGGTCAGGCCGCACAGCACGATCAAGGCGGAGCAAAGGATGTAGGCGCCGATGGCCTCGGCATAGGGCACTCCCGGCAGGCTGCTGATCAGCAGGGCGGCGCCGGGGGTCGACCAGGCGATCATCACCGGCGCGCGATAACGCAGTGAAAGACCGATGCAGCACAGGCCCATGCCCACCGACAGGGCCCAGATCCATGAGGAAATCTGTCCGTCGGACAGGCCCGCAGCCTGGCCGGCCTGGAACATCAGCACCAGGGAACTGGTGTAGCCAGTGAGCATGGCGATGAAGCCGGCGACCACTGTCGAGACCGACGAGTCGGCGAAAGGACGCAGGCGCGCCTGAACGGCTTCGGGCATTACAGGGTTCCTTTGCTGTCGAGCAGAATTGGATAGAGCGAGGCCACCAACAGCAGGGCCATGCCGATATTGAAGCAGCGCAGCACGCGGGGGTTGTTCAGCCAATTGCGCAGCAGACTGCCGGTCAGCGTCCAGAGGCCGACGCTGGGGCAGTTGACCAGGGCGAACAGGGCTGCAATCAGCAGGACGTTGACCGCGAAATTTTCCTGGGGTGTGTAGGTGGTGATGGCGCCTATGGCCATCACCCAGGCCTTGGGATTGACCCACTGGAAGGCCGCCGCCTGGAGAAAACTGAAGGGCCTGCTGCGCCCGCCATCCGGGCTGTCCGGCGCGCCGGCCTGGGCGATCTTCCAGGCCAGGTACAGCAGGTAGGCGGCGCCGGCATAGCGCAGGACGCCGTACAGCGCAGGCAGCTGCTCGAACAACTGACCCAGGCCCAGGCCGACCGCCAGCACCAGAACCATGAAACCCAGGCTGATGCCGAGCATGTGGGGCAGGCTGCGGCGCAGGCCGAAGTTTACCCCTGAGGCGAGCAGCATCATGTTGTTCGGTCCCGGGGTAATCGAGGTGACGAAGGCGAAGAGAACGAATGCGATCAGCAGTTCGGCGGTCATGGCAGTTACTCGCAGGCAATGGCTGTCAGCCTAAGCCCGGCCTGCCTGGTCGTCGCGGTACAGCGAGGGGCGCGTTGACCGATACAGTTGCGGCAGACTGCTTTCAGTCGTTGTTTGTACCGGTCTGATGGCTGCTGCCCAGCGCCTGGTTGACCCTCAGCCAGCCCTCGACCGCAGCCTCGCCGGCTTCGGCGAAGGCGCGCTGCAGCAGTTTGGCCTGCTCGCGGCGCAGCGCCTGTTCCAGTTTGGCGCCCTCGGCGGTGATACCGAGCAGGCGCTTACGCTTGTCGTCTTCGCCGGCGACGCTGTTGACCAGGTGCATTTCCTGCAATTGCCGCAGGGGCAGGCTCAGCGCCTGCTTGGTCACCCCCAGGTAGCCGAGCAGTTGCTTGACGCTCAGCCCCGGGTACTTGGCGACGAAGAACAGGATGCGCTGATGCACCCGCGACAGGCCGCGGCGCGCCAGCATTTCGTCGGCCTTGGCGGTGAACGCCTGATAGCCGAAGAAGAAGGCCTCCATGGCGGCCTGCTGAGTGGTTGGATTTTTAAGGTCAAGCATATTGACGTATGTGAGCCGGGCGTCGTAGTTTCGGTCAAGCAGTTTGACCCAAATTCCTCGTCTTAGCACCCCGGTGACATCCATGGCCTTCTCCGAACGCGTTGCCCGCCTGAAAAGCTCCCTGATCCGTGAAATCCTCGCCGCGGCGCAGCGTCCGGAGGTCATGTCGTTCGCCGGCGGCCTGCCTGCCGAGCCGATGTTGCCCAAGGTCGAGTGGAGCGAGATGCCGGCGAGCATGGGCCAGTACGGCATGAGCGAGGGCGAACCGGCCCTGCGCGAGGCCATCGCCGCCGAGGCCCGGGCTCTGGGCGTCCCCTGCGAGGCCAGCCAGGTGCTGATCGTCAGCGGCTCGCAGCAGACCCTGGACCTGGCCAGCAAGCTGTTCATCGACCCAGGCACCGAGGTGCTGCTGGAGGCACCCACTTACCTGGCGGCGCTGCAGGCCTTCCAGCTGTTCGGCGCCGATTGCATCGGCGTGCCCCAGGAGGCCGACGGTCCCGAGCTGGGCGCCCTGCGCCAGCGCCTGGAGCGACACAAGCCGGCCTTCGCCTACCTGATTCCGACCTTCCAGAACCCGTCCGGCACCCGCTACAGCGAGGCCAAGCGCGATGCCGTGGCGGCGTTGCTGGACGAGTTCGGCGTGACCCTGATCGAGGACGAGCCTTATCGCGAGCTGGTGTTCGACGATGGCCAGGCCACCCCTATCGTCAGCCGCCTGAAGCAGGCCAGTTGGATCTACACCGGCACCGTTTCCAAGACCCTGCTGCCGGGCCTGCGCGTCGGCTACCTGATCGCCACGCCCGACCTGTTCCCCTACCTGCTGCGCCTGAAACAGTCGGCCGACCTGCACACCAATCGCGTCGGCCAGTGGCAGGCCCTGCAGTGGCTGGGTAGCGAGCAGTACCGCGGCCACCTGGCCGAACTGCGTGATTTCTACCGGATACGCCGCGATGCCATGCAGGCGTCCTTGCTCGAGCATTTTATTGATCTGGCCGACTGGGAAACTCCTCAAGGCGGCCTGTTCTTCTGGCTGACCCTCAAGCAACCGCTGGATACCCGTACCCTGCTCGGGGAGGCCCTGGAGCAGAAGGTCGCCTTCATGCCGGGCGAGCCCTTCTTCATCGAGCCGGACCAGCATCCGGGGCACCTGCGGCTGAACTTCAGTCACGTGGCGCCCGAGCGCCTGGGCGAGGGGCTCAAGCGCCTGGCCGGGGTGATTCGCCAGGCCCAGGCGGGCGCTGCAGCCTGATGGCACGAGGCGGCCGGGCGGCCGTCAATGACGCATCTTAGGGAGAGAGGATAATGATCAAGGTTTACGGCGATGCCCGTTCGGGAAACTGCTACAAGGTCAAGCTGATGCTGCACCTGCTGGGGCAGGCCTACGAATGGGTGCCGGTGGACATCCTCAAGGGCGAGACCCAGAGCGATGCTTTCCTGGCGAAGAACCCCAACGGCAAGATCCCGGTGCTGGAGCTCGAAGACGGCTGCTGCCTGTGGGAGTCCAATGCCATCCTCAACTTCCTCGCCGAGGGCAGCGCGTTGCTGCCGAGCGAGCCGCGCCTGCGCACTCAGGTGTTGCAGTGGCAGTTCTTCGAGCAGTACAGCCACGAACCCTATGTCGCAGTGGCACGTTTCATCCAGCTGTACCAGGGGCTGCCCGAGGCGCGTCGCGAGGAGTATCTGGCGTGTCATGCCCGAGGCCACAAGGCGCTGAAGGTAATGGAGCAGCAGTTGCTGCGCACGCCCTATCTGGTCGGCGAGCAGTACACCATCGCCGATATCGCGCTATACGCCTATACCCATGCCGCTGATGAAGGCGGCTTCGACCTCGCCGACTACCCGGCCATCTGCGCCTGGCTGGAGCGGGTGGCCGGTCATCCGCTGCATGTGACCATGGGCGATTAGGGCACCCTGGTCACGATTCGGCTACTGCGTTGGCGACCCGCCGAGCCAGCACCCAGAACCAAGTAGCCCAAGCTGAGGTCAACCTTATAAGGCGCCCTTTTCTCGGGCAATGTCGGGCGCACTGCGCCGTCCCGCCGGCTGGTTGCTGTGCTTCAACCTGCCGTCTTATGGCCATCGGCCATGTACAGGGCCGCCCGTCTGGATGCGCGAGCGCTGCGTAACAAACAGCAGGCACGCCTATCCAATGTGTGGGGATCGGGGGAAGAAAAGAGGATGGCACCATGAAAACCACAATCAGCACCCTGGCCGTTGGCGGTACTTTCCTGGTACTCGCAGCTGCTATATCCGGCCAAGCAGTAAGCGCGCCTCTGCCGCAAGTCGAAGATCAGTCCCTCTTGTTACTGGCAGAAGGCGGAAGTGGACGTCTGCTCGAGTACCACAGCCAACGTCTCGATGGTTTGCAAGGCATGGACGACGAAAGCGAGCGCTTCGTGCAGATGCTCGAGCGTAAGCCTACTGCCGCAGGCCCTGAATTCGATCGTGAAGATCGTCAATCCATCAAGCAACCTGAAAAGCAATACCTGTCCCCGATTCACGAAGAAAGGTCTGAGTTTGGGTGGCATTGAGTGAGGAGGCTTGCCGTTCCGGGCGCTTCAGGTCAAGCCTGAGCCCCCGGAAACTGGCATTTCGTTTTCCATCGCGTATTAACTCGACGGGTTTCTTTAGGTGGGGTCTTTCGCGCTAATAACCAAACAATCTTGATCAATACTCTGGCAAGACGTTAGTCTGACCGAGCGAGTGGTATCGGCTCGTAGGTGATGGGCACGCTTCATATACGGGCCTTCATCCATTGGCTCAACGGATTGATCTACGCGACTGAATTCGGCGCCCGCCTGGTTCTCGGAGATCTAACGTGTTGCTCAAACAGTTTCTTCAAACCACGTGCGCCAATGCCCTGTGCCGCGTGATGGCGGTCTCAACGTTGAGCGCCGGCATGCTGATTGGAGTCCCCGAGGCCAAGGCCAGCTGGAGCTTCGATCAGATCATGCGCAAGGCGGAAAAGCGCTACGGTCGCCAGGGCCCGGCTAAAGATCGCCTGCTGTCCTGGAATCTGCTGATCGAGAGCAGTCGCTATCTCCCCGAGCGGCAAAAGCTCGTCGCTGTGAACCAGTTTTTCAACCGAGAACTTCGCTTCATGGATGACGCGGCCCTTTGGAAGCAGAGCGACTACTGGGCCACGCCGATCGAGACCCTGGTGCAGGGAGCCGGAGACTGCGAGGACTTTTCCCTGGCAAAGTACTTCACCCTGCGTAAGCTGGGAGTGCCCGAAGAACGCTTGCGTATCACCTACACCCGCGAACTGACCCGCGGCCAGGCGCACATGGTGCTCAGCTATTACGCCGCGCCCGGCGCCGAGCCGCTGATACTGGATAACCTGACCGACGGCATGCTCCCCGCATCGCAACGTGAGGATCTGCTGCTGCTGTACGCTTTCGATGCCCACGGCCTGTATCAGGTGGAGAAGGACGGCCTGCGGCGTACCGGCAATACCGATCGCCTTCCGGGGTGGCAGGCGCTAATGGCCAGGATGCGCCAGGAAGGCTTTTCCCTCGAACAAGGCTAGGTAGGCAGTCGCATAACTTGCTGCCTGAGTGTCTGCTGCTCTATTTAGAGCCGCCTCGGCGCCCCGGCGTGTGATGTTCGGTCTGAGGCGCGTGCAGCGTTGTCGATCAGATCCCGGCGAAACGCTGATTCAGGTAGGCGATGATCGCTTTCGACTCGTACAGCCAGGTGCTCTGGCCATTCTCTTCGATGCGCAGGCACGGAACCTTGATCTTGCCACCTTGCTCAAGCAGGGCCTGCCGGTGTTGTGCGTCGTTCTTGGCATCGCGCAGGCTGACCGGCGCGTTCAGCTTGTGCAGGGTGCGCCGGGTCTTCACGCAGAACGGGCAGGCATGGAACTGGTAGAGCGCCATGTCGGCGGCGGCCTGTTCGACGACGGCCTGGGCCGCGGCTGTGCGCTTTTGCTTGCGCGGACGGCTGATGAAGTCGAGAAAGATGATCAGCTGGCCGAGGCCGATTCTGAGTGCCTTGATAAGCATCGTGCGAAGAACCCTGGATTGAAAATAACGGGCGCGAAGCTTACCCGAGTTTTCCGCCGCTGGCCTCAGTGCGCGCCGAACGGCGGTGCAGTTGGCGGCATGTGGTGGTGGCCTTGGGCATAATCCCGTCTTCGTCGAATACCGGTTGGCAGCCAGCGCGGAGCCGGCCCTGAGTGAGTGCCCAATGAAGCCCGAAGACCTGCGCCTGCTGGTGACCCGTGAAATGCCCTATGGCAAGTACAAGGGGCGGCTGATTGCCGACCTGCCCGGACACTACCTCAACTGGTTCGCCCGCGAGGGGTTTCCCGCCGGAGAGATCGGTCGTCTGCTGGCCCTCATGCAGGAAATCGACCATAACGGGCTGTCGCCTTTGCTCGAGCCGTTGCGCACCAGGCCCCGACGCTAGACCGAGCGGCCACAAAAAAGCCGGCCCAGGGCCGGCTCTTTCTGCAGTTCTGGATCAGTTTTTGATCAGGCTGAGGAACTCGCTGCGGGTGGCGGCGTTCTCGCGGAACTCGCCGAGCATCACCGAGGTGATCATCGAGGAGTTCTGCTTCTCTACCCCGCGCATCATCATGCACATGTGCTGAGCTTCGATGACCACGGCCACGCCGAGGGCGCCGGTGACCTCCTGGATCGCCTCGGCAATCTGGCGGCTCAGGTTTTCCTGAATCTGCAGGCGACGGGCGAACATGTCGACGATCCGCGCCACCTTGGACAGGCCGAGCACCTTGCCATTGGGTATATAGGCGACATGGGCCTTGCCGATGAACGGTAACAGGTGGTGCTCGCACAAGGAGTACAGCTCGACGTCCTTCACCAGCACCATTTCGCTGTTGTCGGAGCTGAACAGGGCGTCGTTGGTGACTTCTTCCAGGGTTTGCTGATACCCGCGGCAAAGGTACTGCATCGCTTTGGCGGCGCGCTTTGGCGTGTCGAGCAGGCCTTCGCGGGAGGCGTCCTCGCCGAGTTGGCCGAGAATCGCGGTGTAATGCTGTTCCAGGGACATGGATCTACCTGTGGACCTTCAGATGGGGAGCAGACGCGCAGGTTAGGGCGCCGCAGCGGCGCTGGCAAGGGTGACGCGCATGTGAGCGGCTCAGTGACCGTTTTGCTCGACCAGGCGGGCAGCCCAGCCGTCGGCCCACTGGGCCAGTGGCAGGCACTGTTCGATCAGCTCTCTGCCCAGTGGCGAAAGCTGGTAGCCCTGTTCGCCGTTTTCCAGCAGGCGGTTCTCTCTGAGCTCCCCCAGACGGGTATTGAGCACCGAGGGCGACAGCCCTTCGCAGCGGCTCTGCAGCTCGCGGAAGCTGGCCGGCGCCTGGTTCAGCTCCCACAGGATGCGCAGGGTCCAGCGCCGACCGAGCAGGTCGAGCAGGGCCATGATCGGGCGGCCCGTGCTGGAACCGCGCACCGGTTGGCCGGGTGTGGGTGTACTCATGCTGTTCCTTGCTTCGGTTTTAGTAGCGATCGAAAGGAGTGCTTGCTACTATTTTAGTAGCTTTTCACTCGAGTCGGGAGTTCGATCATGAGTCAGAGCCGTGTCCAGCCCATGCAGGCGCCTTACGCCGAAGATATCCAGGCCGCCTTCGACAGCATCATGCCGCCGGGCGTGCCGCCGCTGAAACTGTTTCGCAGCCTGGCGCACAATCCGCGGGTGCTGCGACGGATGCTCGCTGGCGGTCTGCTCGACCGTGGCAGCATCGGCCTGCGTGAGCGCGAGCTGCTGATTCTGCGTGCCACCGCGCGCTGTGGTGCGGAGTACGAGTGGGGGGTGCACGTGGCGGCGTTCAACGGCAAGGCCGGCTTCAGTCAGGCGCAGCTGGCCGACACCTGCGCCGCGCAGCCTGACGCCGGTCTGTGGACCGCCTCGGAACTGACGCTGCTGGCGTTGGCCGATAGCCTGCACGCCAGCGCCGATGTCGACGACGCATTATGGCTACGCCTCAGCGAACACTTCCGCCCGGAGCAGCTGATCGAATGCCTGTTGCTGGTGGGGCTCTATCACGCGGTGTCGTTCGTCGCCAACGGCCTGCGTGTCGAGCATGAGCCTGGTGCGCCGCGATTCCCCGCCTGAATCATTCGTCGCGACCGTCCATCATGGTGCGCTTGAGCACCACATAGACTGCGCCGGTGCCGCCGTGTTTGGCCACGCAGGAGGTGAAACCGAGTACCTGTGGGTGCTGGCGCAGCCAGGTGTTGACGTGACTCTTGATCATTGGCTTGCGGCCGTCCATGCGTACCGCCTTGCCATGGGTGACGCGCACGCAGCGGATTTCCAGCTTGGTCGCTTCGGCGAGGAACGCCCACAGGGTGTCCCGCGCTTTCTCGACGGTCATGCCGTGCAAGTCGAGGCTGCCGTCGAAGGGGATCTGACCGAGCTTGAGCTTGCGCATCTGGCCCTCCTGCACGCCGTTGGCGGCCCAGTACAGGGGATCTTCGGCGCCCACGTCGATGACGAACTGGTCGGACAGGCCGTCGACCTTGTTCGACTCGACGCGTACCGAGGCAGCCTGGCGCAGGGCATTCAGGCGCTCACGGTCGAGTTTGGCCTTGCCTGTATCGGCACGGTCGTGCTTGAGCGGCTTGAGCGGCTTGACGCCGCGTAGCTCGGCTTGGAACAGGGAAAAATCGTCGTCTTGCATCTGGGCCTCCGCGAAGGCCGCTAGTTTAACCAAGGTCGGGGCCTGGGTGCTGGGCCGATCAGCCGCGTTTCTTCATCAGGTGGGGGGCCAGGCTCAGGTCGCTGGGGCGGCGCAGGCGTCGCCGGCACATGCGCCAGGCGGCGACACCGGCCCAAAGCAGCAACAAACCCAACGCCAGCAGCACGCCGGCGGCGCCGGGCGAGTCGTTCAGTGTGCCCAGTGCCGGCGGGCGGCCGAGCAGGGTGGCCGCACCGGCCATCGCCAGCAGCACGCCGAAGGCGGCGAACAGTGCCGCCAGCATGGCGGCCAGGCGCAGGCGCCAGTTGCGGTGACTGCGTGGCCGCAGGCGGCGTGCGTTGAAATCATCGGATAACTTCATTCCGACTTCCTCTGTGGCTATCGGCGGCAAGACCGGTAGGGTACGCCCCGGTTCCAGCGAATGCCGTGCGCGGATCGGCGATTAGCGTCGTCCGTGCAGCGCATCAATCAGCCCCGGCTTGCCCGCGCCGGGCGGGCAATGGTTGGATCAGATCAACGCGCTGGCTTGCGGTACCAGGGCGGCAAAGTTGTCGGCCAGGGTAATCATCTCGATGCGGTGCACCTCGGCGGCGGCGATCACCTGGCCGTCCGGCGTCGGCAGGTCGCGGGTGGCACAGGCGGCATCGACCAGGGTGCAACGGTAGCCATAGTCCTTGGCGGCGCGCACCGTGGTGCTGATGCTTGAGTGCGTCATGAACCCGCAGATGACCAGGTCCAGATGGCCCTGGGCCTGCAGGCGCTCATGCAGCTCGGTGCCGGCGAAGGCATTCGGCAGGCGCTTTTCCACCACGGGCTCGCCCGGCAGCGGTGCGACTTCTGGAAGGTGTTCGCCGCGCGGTCCGCGTGGATCGAGCAGCCCACCCGGAATTCCCAGGTGCTTGACGTGGACGATCGAGCTGCCGGCGTTACGTGCGGCCGTCAGCAGCTTGGCGATTTCCGCGAGCGCTTCGTCCAGGCCGGGCAGTTGCAGCACGCCGCTGCGGTATTCCTCCTGGGCATCGATGATCACCAGGGTCGAATTACCCAGGCTGGCTGGCGCGTGGGCACGGCCGGTGAGTTGGAACAGGGTTTGCGGATGAGACATGGGAGAGCTTCCTCGCTGGCGCGGACCACAGGCTTCATTGTCCTCTTCTACGCCTCCGCTGTGAACTACTGCACAGCGCAGTCGAATGATGGGGAGGGGGGGCGCCGGGCGCTTGGGGGGGCTGATGGACGCCAGCGCCCCCCAGTGGCGTTGCCTCGGGGCGGGCGCCAGCGGCCCGCGGCGTTCCCGCCGCAGGCGGATGTCAGTACAGGCCGAAGTACTGGAACTGCAGGTACCAGATGCCCAGCGAGCCGAAGAAGTTGACCAGGATGGCCGGCAGGAACTTCAGGTGCACGCCGAAGCTGTAGCTCTTGTCCAGCGACATGGCCATCACCCCGGCCGCCGAACCGACCACGGTGAGCGAGCCGCCGATCCCCACCATCAACGCGTTCAGCGCCCACTGGTCCAGGCCCAGCTGCGGGTTGGACATCAGCGCCGCGGCTTCCACCGGTACGTTGTCCATCACCCCGGAGGCGACGCCGAGCACCACGTTGACGGCGGTCGGGTTCATCACTTCGAACAGTTGCGAGATGTAGGTCAGCCAGCCGACGTGATTCAGCGCCGAGACCGAGGTAATGATGCCGATAAAGAACAGCAGCGCGTTCCATTCGACCTTCTGCAACTGATCCTGCCAGGGCAACTCGATGCCGCGGTGCATCAGCAGCCAGGCATAGAGGGCAACCATGCCGAGGGCAATGCCGATGGCGAACTCGATGCTGACCTTCAGCAGGATGTTGCACAGCACCGCACCGACGATGGACACCAGGCCGACAATGGCCAGACCGGCGCCACCTGGCTTGAGCGCGGTCTCCGACTGATCGGCCCGGTGGATCAGGGTTTCGCCGTCGAGCTTGCGCAGGTAGAACAGGTGCAGGGTGGCGGCGAACAGCAGCCAGCCGATCAGTGCCGACGGAATCAGCAGCAGCAGGCCGGCGATGCTGATCTTGCCGGCCAGCACCACCATCAGGCTGGTGGAGGTGCCGAGAAACCACACGCCGCTGTTGGAAGCCACCACGATATTGCACAGCGCCACATGGGTGTAGCGCTGGTGGACGGAGATGCTTTTCACCGTCTTGCCGAAGATCATCGCCGTGGTGATGTTGTTGAGAAAGGGCGACAGCAAAGCCGACAGCGCGCCGGTGGCCCAGAACATGCCCCTGGCGCCCAGGCCCTTGCGCATCAGGTAGCCGTTCAGCGCGGTGAACACGTTCCGCTCGTTGAGCAGTTCCACCACCATCCACATGAAGGCCATGAAGGCGATCAGACCGAACAGCTCCTCCTTGGTCTCGCTCTGGGCGTGGAGGAAATACTGGAAGCCGTTGGGGTCGGTGAGGGCGTAGTGAGCGCCAATTACGATCAAGCCGGACATCATGAACATGGCCGGCTTGAATTTATCCATCTCTAGTTGTGCTTCAAAAATGATAAGCGTCATTCCAATCAGGAATATCGCAAGCACGAGCAAGCCCGTGAGCGAGAAGGGTTCTATGACCATTTAGGGGGAGTCTCGAGGGAAGGGATAGGACGGGTTAAAAAATCGTTTCAAATTATATCGGCGCGCCCTGGGCTTTGGCAGCGGTACTTGAGGGGCGGTGCGGCGTTTTCGTTCGGCAATGCGTCGCGGCTGAGCCGTTCGGCTAAACTGCACGCTCTTTTTTCCGGAGACTGCCTGTGACCGCCCTTTCGCCCGCCAGCCAAACCCGCCTGCGCACCCTGCGTGATTACATCCGTTGGGCGGTTAGCCGCTTCCATGGCGAAGGGCTGTTTCATGGCCATGGCACCGACAATGCCTGGGACGAGGCGCGCCAGCTGGTGCTGGGCGCTCTGCACCTGCCCTGGGAGATCGCCGACAGCTACCTCGACTGCCGACTGGAAGACGATGAGCATGCGCGGTTGCAGGCCCTGCTCGAGCGGCGCATCGGCGACCGGGTGCCGACCGCCTACCTGCTCGGCGAAGCCTGGTTCTGCGGCCTGCCGTTTCTGGTCGACGAGCGCGTGCTGATTCCCCGCTCACCCATTGCCGAGCTGATCGAGCAGCACTTCCAGCCCTGGCTGGGCACTGAGCCGGCCCGCATCCTCGACCTGTGCACCGGCTCGGGCTGCATCGGCATCGCCTGTGCGTATGAGTTCCCCGAGGCCGAGGTGGTGCTGGGCGACCTGTCGTTCGAGGCGCTGGAGGTGGCCAACCAGAATATCGAGCGGCACGGCCTGGAAGAGCGGGTCTACACGGTACAGGGCGACGGCTTCGCCGGCTTGCCGGGCCAGCGCTTCGACCTGATCGTCTCCAACCCGCCCTATGTCGACGCCGAGGATTTTGCCGACATGCCGGCCGAATACCAGCATGAGCCGGCCCTGGGCCTGGCCTGTGGCGACGATGGCCTGGACCTGGTGCGGCGCATGCTCGCCGAGGCCGCCGATCACCTCACCGACAAGGGCCTGCTGATTGTCGAGGTCGGCAACAGCCAGGTGCACGTCGAGACGCTGTACCCCGAGGTGGACTTCACCTGGCTGGAGTTCGAGCGCGGCGGCCACGGCGTGTTCCTGCTGGCGGCCCAGCAGTGCCGCGAGCATCAGGCGCTGTTTTGCCAGCGCCTGAATGCTTGAACGCTGAGGGGCGCAGTTAGCGCACCGACATCCAGATCAGCAAGCCGGCCTGGAACAGGCAGAACGTCACCAGGCAGCCGACGGTAAAGCGCAGGGTGCTGTCCTCGGCCCTGAAGCGATCGATGCGCTCTTCCTGCTTGCGGATCTTTACCGCCTGGTCGTGCAGGGCCTGGTCGGTTTGCTGCAGCATGGCGGCAACCTCCAGCGTCTCGACGATCTGGACCTTGTCGGCATTCCAGTCCTCGTGCAGCGCGCCGAGCCGCGGCGCACCGTAGTGAGCCTTGAGTTGCAGCGGGTCGAGGTAGTCCAGGGTAAAACCCTGGGCCAGCAGGCAATGATCGCGCCGAGCCCTGGCGTCTTCACTGGCCACTGCCTTGGCGGGCAGTGCGCCGCCCTCAACCTGATAGTGGGCGCAGTGCTGCTTGGCCCAGGCGATGCCCTGGGCCAGCAGGAAACGGCCCAGGCCGCGGTTGCCGGGCTCTACCTGCAGGCCGCCTTCGGGGCCGAAGCGCACCTCCTTGCCGCGGTGATCGATCCATACCTCCAGCCGGTTCTGCTCGGGGCGCAAGTGTTGACCGGGCAGTTGTACCGTCAGGCGCAGCAGGCTTTGCGCCTTGCTGTGACGCACCAGGCGGCCCAGTTCGGCAAAACGCAGGGGCCGCAGTCCGGTACTGCGGTCGGCTGGAAGCGGGGCCAGGCGCAGCAGACGGAACTGTTCGGGATCGAGATTCGCCCAGGGATGGGTCGCTTCGACCGCTGCCGGCGGATCTGCGGAAATGTCTGGTTTGGGCGCCTGGGCCTGAGGCTCGAGCATGGGTCTGCAATCCTGTGCGCGCGTACGAATGCGAGTAACGAGTATCCGGATTATCGGCCGCTTTCTCTCAAGCTGGAGCGCGAGCCGTCGCTATGCAGTGGGCCAGGGCAGGGGGCATTGGCTCTGCCCTGGCTGGCGCAGTGCTGGATCTGGCATTGCGCCGCGTCGCGGGGCAGCTTGCAGCGGGCCCGTAAACAGAAGCAGCGGCGATCCGGGCGTTCGTGCCAACGGACTGTAACCCTTACAAGGAAGGGCTTCGATAGCTTCTACGGCCAAGGTTCGAGGGGTGAACTGGAGCGGCGCCGCGGGTATACTCGCCGGCTTTACTGAGTGGGGCCTGGCGCGCTGTGGCGGCCGGTCCGGAGTCGATTCCCGCGGAGCCTTTTGCACATGTCCGGCAATACCTACGGCAAGCTGTTCACCGTCACCACCGCCGGCGAAAGCCATGGCCCGGCCCTGGTCGCCATCGTAGACGGCTGCCCGCCGGGGCTGGAGCTGAGCCTTGCGGACATGCAGCGCGACCTCGACCGGCGCAAGCCGGGCACCAGCCGCCACACCACCCAGCGTCAGGAAGACGACGTGGTGGAGATCCTCTCCGGGGTGTTCGAGGGCAAGACCACCGGTTGCGCCATTGGTCTGCTGATCCGCAACACCGATCAGAAGTCCAAGGACTACTCGGCGATCAAGGACCTGTTCCGCCCGGCCCACGCCGACTACAGCTACCACCACAAGTACGGCATCCGCGACTACCGCGGCGGCGGTCGCAGCTCGGCGCGCGAGACCGCCATGCGCGTGGCGGCCGGCGCCATCGCCAAGAAGTACCTGGCCACCGAGGGCATCCTCGTTCGCGGCTATATGAGCCAGTTGGGCCCGATCGAGATCCCGTTCAAAGGCTGGGACAGCGTCGAGCAGAACGCCTTCTTCAGTCCCGACCCGGACAAGGTGCCGGAGCTGGAGGCCTACATGGACCAGCTGCGCCGCGACCAGGATTCGGTCGGGGCCAAGATCACCGTGGTCGCCGAGGGCGTGATGCCCGGTCTCGGCGAGCCGATCTTCGACCGCCTGGATGCCGAGCTGGCCCATGCCCTGATGAGCATCAATGCGGTCAAGGGGGTGGAGATCGGCGCCGGTTTCGCCAGTGTCGCCCAGCGCGGCACCGAGCACCGCGACGAACTGACGCCCGAGGGTTTCCTGTCCAACAATGCCGGCGGCATCCTCGGCGGCATCTCCAGCGGCCAGCCGATCGTCGCCCACCTGGCGCTCAAGCCGACCTCCAGCATCACCACGTCGGGGCGCTCGATCGATGTCGACGGCAACCCGGTGGAGATGATCACCAAGGGCCGCCACGACCCGTGCGTGGGCATCCGCGCCACGCCGATCGCCGAAGCGATGATGGCCATCGTGCTGATGGACCACCTGTTGCGTCACCGCGGGCAGAACGCCGGCGTCCGCGTCGGCACGCCGGTTCTGGGGCAGCTCTGAGGCATGTCGCGGGTCAGGTCATGAGCCCCGCGTTGCCCTACTGGCGCCTGTCCGGCTTCTACTTCTGCTACTTCTCCCTGCTCGGCGCCACGGCGCCGTTCCTGGCGCTGTATTTCGATCACCTGGGCTTTTCCGCCGCGCGCATCGGCGAGCTGGTGGCCATTCCCATGCTGATGCGCTGCATCGCCCCGAACCTGTGGGGATGGCTGGGCGACTACAGTGGCCGGCGCCTGGCCATCGTGCGATTCGGCGCGGTCTGCACCCTGCTGTGCTTCGCCGGCATCTTCATCAGCCAGAGCTATGCCTGGCTGGCGCTGATCATGGCCGCCCATGCGTTCTTCTGGCACGCGGTGCTGCCGCAGTTCGAGGTCATCACCCTGGCCCACCTGCGCGAGCGGGCCACGCGCTACAGCGAGATCCGCCTGTGGGGCAGCATCGGTTTCATCGTCGCCGTGGTCGGCCTGGGCAAGCTGTTCGAGTCTGTCAGCCTGGATGCCTTTCCCTGGGCCCTGGTGCTGATCATGGCCGGCATCGTCGTCAGCAGCTGCTGGGTGCCCAATGCCGAGCCGCAGATGCGCCCCAGCGACCCGGCCCTGGGCGGCTTCCTCAAGCAATTGCGGCGCCCCGGCATTCTGGCGTTCTACTGCAGCGTCGGCCTGATGCAGCTGAGCAGCGGGCCCTACTACACCTTCCTCACCCTGCACCTGGAGGCGCTGGGCTACGCCCGTGGCCTGATCGGCCAGCTCTGGGCCCTGGGGGTGGTGGCGGAGATCGTGCTGTTTCTGTTCATGGCCCGACTGCTGGCGCGCTATTCGCTGCGCACCGTGCTGCTGGCCAGTTTCCTGATTACCGCGCTGCGCTGGCTGCTGCTCGGCACCCTGGCCGATCACCTGGCAGTGCTGCTGTTCGCCCAGCTGATGCACGCGGCGACCTTCGGCAGCTTTCACGCCGCCGCCATCCATTTCGTCCAGCGCAGTTTCGCCGACCGCCAGCAAGGCCAGGGTCAGGCACTCTATGCCACCCTGGCCGGGATAGGCGGCGCCCTCGGCGCGCTGTACTCCGGTTACAGTTGGAACAGCCTGGGGCCGGCCTGGACCTTTGCCATCGCCAGCCTGGCAGCCCTGGCGGCTGCCGTCATTACCGCCACACGCTTGCAAGAGGAGAGGCCATGAGCCCGACCCGCGAACAACTCGCCCAACAGATCATCGAGGCCGGCCGCTTTCTCTACGGCCGTGGCTGGTCGCCGGCCACCAGCAGCAACTACTCGGTGCGCCTGTCGCCGAGCGAAGCGCTCTTGACCGTGTCCGGCAAGCACAAGGGAGAATTGGGGCCGGACGACGTGCTGGCCACCGACCTGCAGGGGCGTAGCCTCGAGCCGGGCAAGAAGCCCTCGGCCGAGACCCTGCTGCATACCCAGCTGTACAGCTGGAAGCCGGAGATCGGCGCGGTGCTGCACACCCACTCGGTCAACGCCACCGTGCTGTCGCGCCTGTGCCTCAGTGAGTCGCTGGTGTTCGCCGACTACGAGCTGCAGAAGGCCTTCAGCGGCGTCACCACCCACGAGTCCCAGGTCGAGGTGCCGATCTTCGACAACGACC
The DNA here is from genome assembly GCF_024397895.1 of Pseudomonas benzenivorans. Classification (NCBI taxonomy): domain Bacteria; kingdom Pseudomonadati; phylum Pseudomonadota; class Gammaproteobacteria; order Pseudomonadales; family Pseudomonadaceae; genus Pseudomonas; species Pseudomonas benzenivorans. Next base: position 657,675 of record NZ_CP073346.1, on the reverse strand, counting down.
AGGACATCGCCCGCCTGGCGGCCAAGGTGCAGCCCTGGCTGGAGGCCCATCCGGACTGCGTCGGCTACCTGATCCGCGGTCACGGCCTGTACACCTGGGGCGCGCGGATGAGCGACGCGCTGCGCCAGATCGAAGCCTTCGAGTTCCTCTTCGAGTGCGAGCTGAAGGTGCGGGCCCTGCACAAGGCCTGATTCCGTTCCCCCCAATCACAGCGAGAGCCCGAGCATGAGCAGCCTGAGCGTCTACCACGAATCTTCCCCCGACCAGCCGAACAAGGTCCTGACCCACCTCGAGGACATCGCCAGCACCCTGGCCGAGGTCGGCGTGCGCTTCGAGCGCTGGCAGGCCGTGGCGCCCATCGCCCCCGGCGCCAGCCAGGACGAGGTGATCGCCGCCTACCGTCCACAGATCGACCAGCTGATGAGCGAGCGCGGCTACGTCACCGTCGACGTGATCAGCCTGAGCGACGACCACCCGCAGAAGACCGAATTGCGCGCCAAGTTCCTCGACGAGCACCGCCATGCCGAGGACGAGGTGCGCTTCTTCGTCGCCGGGCGTGGCCTGTTCACCCTGCATATCGACGACTACGTGTACGCCGTGCTGTGCGAGAAGAACGACCTGATCTCGGTGCCGGCCGGCACCCGCCACTGGTTCGACATGGGCGAGCACCCGCACTTCGTGGCCATCCGTCTGTTCAACAACCCGGAAGGCTGGGTCGCCCAGTTCACCGGCGAGGACATCGCCAGCCGCTTCCCGCGCCTGGAAGACTGAGCCTGATTTTGGGGCGGCTGCTACGGCGAGCGCCCTGCTGACTGCGTCGAGGTGGCGGGCCGGGAGGCCTGCCACCCAAACTTTGGAGTTGCCATGCCGATCAAAGCCATTCTCACCGATATCGAAGGCACCACCAGTGCGGTGAGCTTCGTCTTCGACGTGCTGTTTCCCTATGCCGCCCGGCACCTGCCGGACTTCGTTCTGGCGCACGCCGACGAGCCGGCGGTGGCCGAGCAGCTGGCGGCGGTGCGGGCGGAGAGCGGCGAGCCCGAGGCCGACGTCCAGCGGGTGGTCGAGATCCTCCTCGGCTGGATCGCCGCCGACCGCAAGGCCACGCCGCTCAAGGCCCTGCAGGGCATGGTCTGGGCCGAGGGCTACCAGGCCGGCCAGCTCAAGGGCCATGTCTACCCCGATGCGGTGGAGGCGCTCAAGCGCTGGAAGCAGCAGGGCTACGACCTCTATGTCTACTCCTCCGGCTCGATCCAGGCGCAGCGCCTGATCTTCGGCTGCTCCGAGGCGGGCGACCTGACCCCGCTGTTCAGCGGCTATTTCGACACCACCAGCGGGCCCAAGCGCGAGATCGCCTCCTACCGCAACATCGCCCAGGCCATCGGTTGTCCGGCCGAGGAGATCGTCTTTCTTTCGGACATCGTCGAGGAGCTGGATGCCGCCCAGCAGGCCGGCCTGCAGACCGTCGGCCTGGCCCGCGAGGGTGGCGAGCTGGCCGGCCACGAGACCGTCGCCAGCTTTGCGGTGATCGACCTCGATCGCCTGTAGGCCATTGCGCCGCGTCGCTCGACCCGGCAGCGGCCCGGAGCGATCCGGCCAGGGGCGGCTATCCTACGAGGGCAACCCACCTGCACAGGAGTGTCACCATGGGTTCTACCTTGAATGGCCTGCTCGGCCTGGTCATTTTGGTCCTGGATATCTGGGCCATCCTCCAGGTGATCAATAGCGGCGCCGACACCGGCAAGAAGGTGCTCTGGGTGCTGCTGATCCTCTTCCTGCCGGTGATCGGCCTGATCATCTGGGCCCTGGCCGGGCCGCGGAGCAGCGCGGCGCTCTGACATGCCCGACCGCTTCGTCGCCTGTCTGTTGCTGGCCTGGCTGGCCCTGCCCGGTGCCGCCCAGGCCAGCGAGCGCGAAGCCTGGGATGCCCTGCGCGAAGGGCGGGCCGTGCTGCTGTTGCGTCACGCCACCGCGCCGGGCATGGGCGATCCGGCGAACTTCCGCCTGGGCGATTGCTCGACCCAGCGCAACCTCGACCAGCGTGGTCGGGATGAGGCACGGCGCTGGGGCCAGTTGCTGCGAAATCAGGGCATTTCCCGCCCGCGCCTGCTCAGCAGCCGCTGGTGTCGCGCCCGGGATACCGCGCAGCAGATGGACCTGGGCCCGGTCGAGCCGCTGCCGGCACTGGACTCCTTCTTCGCCGCCCGTGCCCGGGCCAAGGCGCAGACCGCCGAGCTGGTCGAGCGGGTCAACGCCCTGATGCCCGGTACGGTCATGGTGCTGGTGTCCCATCAGGTCAATATCACCGCGCTGACCGGGGTCTATCCGGCTTCCGGCGAAGGGTTGATCCTGGCCCGGCCGCTGGTGCTGCCGGCCCAGGTTTTGGCGCGCATCCCACCCCCCTGAGTGGCCGGGTTCACAGCAGTCCCAGCAGGCGCGGCGCGCCGCGACGGCGTTGCCACAGGCGGCTGCCGATCAGCAGCGTCAGTGACAGTGGCAGTAGCCAGGAGAACAGGCCGACGAAGGCGCCGAGGCCGGGGATGCCCACCAGCAACAGCAGGCTCGGCGCGCAGCAGGCACCGCCGGCCAGCAGCGCCGGCCACAGGCCGATGCTCCAGGCCGCGCGGGCGCCGGACGAACAGCTGGGGCGCCGGCGCAGGGCCAGGGCGCCGTGCAGGTTGGCGCCGAGCAACAGGCCCAGGAGCGCCGCCAGCAGCAGGTTGAGCGGACTCAACAGCACCAACCCATGCCCCAGCTCGAGCATGGCGATGGCCTCGAAGTGCCAGGGCCCGCGCTGGGCGATCAGGCGCTGCCAGTCCCAAGGCAGGCTCGACCAGCCCCAGCCGGCCGGTCCCAGGTCCAGGTCGCCGACGGCATACAGGTAGAGCAGCCCGTAGACCGCGGCCGCCACGCCGACCAACGCGCGACTAATCTTGCTCGTGGCCATCGAGCAGTACCGTCTCGGGGTAGAAGGCGTACCAGGCGAACCACATGGCCTCGAACGCATTGATCGGCTCCAGACCTTGCAACCCTTCAGCCTGAGGACCCTCGGCGGTGAAGCGCAGCGATGCCGGGTCGAGTGGCACGGGCCGGTCGGCGCGCAGCACCCAGCCGGTATCCAGGCCGGGGTCGTGGATGATCAGGAAGTGCTCGTCGCCGTGCCGATAGTGGATCAGCTGTTGCGCGCGCAGATAGGCCTTGTCCACCGCGACCGCCACGCTGGCGGTGCGAAAGCCGAGGATGCTGTGCTTGCTGGGGTAGCGCGCGTCTTCATGCATCACCGGAAACATCAGCGCGTCGGCGGCGTAGTAGCCGCGCAACGGCTGGTAGCTGCCATAGGGGTCGCGCCTGTAGTTGCGCAGCGCGCCGGTGTCGGTGGTGAGCACCAGGGTGTCCGGGTGGCGGGCACGCCAGTTGGCCCAGGTGCTCCAGAACACCCGGATCTCCGCCAGCTGCCGGCCCTGGGCGGGGCCGCTGATGGCGACGCCGGGGATCTGCGACCAGTGGCTATCGCTGGCGCGGTCGTACATCACCACGTTGCTGTTGACCAGCTTGCCGGAAACGCCGAACTCGCTGTCGCCGCGCTGGAACCCCAGGGCCGTGCCGGTCAGCGGGCAGTAGGTGATGCACAGCGGCTCGCCGGCGATGCGGTCGTTGACGATTTCGTGCCACACCAGAATCCGCTGCGGGTAGGCGCGGGCCTGGCCGCCGTGATAGACGCCGAACACCCAGTCCTCCGGCGCCAGGAAGCGCTCGGCGCTGGCGGCATCCTCGAAGCGCGGGCGATCGATGGAGGGAATGCCGTCCTTGCCGGGCCCACCGGGCAGCATGATCTCGGCATAGGCCTGCGGCGGGGCGGCTAGCAGGCGCTGCGGCGCGTCCGGCGGGTCGTCAAGCCGACCCGCATGGCTTACAGCCACCAGCAGGCCGAACAGTCCCAGGGCTGCGCCGACTGTCTTGAGCGGTGCTCTGTGTGCAAGTGTCCAGGGCATGGGTTGGCAACCTCCTTCTCCCGCGGGCCCACGGCCAGGCCCGGAAGGTGAGTATCTAGAGGCTTAGATCGCCGCCGGCGTGCGCTGTTACAGGTTGCCGTCGTGCGCTGCGGCGAGGGTCAGAACACCAGCGCCTGCTGGGGTGACTGCACCCCCTCCAGCTGCAGCAGCAGCGCCTTGCGTGCCAGGCCGCCGGCGTAGCCGGTGAGGCTGCCGTCGCGGCCGATCACCCGGTGGCAGGGGATGATGATGGCGATCGGATTGGCGCCGTTGGCCGCGCCGACGGCGCGCACCGCCCGCGGCCGACCGATCGCTTCGGCCAGGCCGCTGTAGCAACGGGTCTGGCCGAAGGGGATCTGTTGCAGGGCTTGCCACACGGCCAACTGGAAGGCCGTGCCGCGGGGCGCCAGGGGCAGTTCGAAGCGCCGCCGCCGGCCGGCGAAGTAGTCGTCCAGCTGGCGGCAGGGCGCGTCCAGCTCGGCTCCGGCCGATTGCCAGTCCTCTTCGATTTGCCAGGGCCGCTCATCCATCTCCATCAGCAACTGCTGCAAACCGGCTTCGTCGCCGACCAGCAGCAGGCGACCGACGGGACTGTCGTGGTAGCGGTAGTGCATGACCTCAGCCTCCAGAGTAGTTGTGCCACAGGTGTGCCGCGGCGTAGGCGCGCCAGGGGCGCCAGGCCTCGGCGCGGGCCTTGAGCTGCCTGGTGCTGATGCCGCCGGCGCCCCACAGCGGCGCCTTGAGCAGGCCCAGGTCGCTGGCGGGAAAGGCATCGGTCTCGCCGAAGGCGCGCAGGGCGATGTATTCGGCGGTCCAGGGGCCGATGCCGGGCAGGGCGCAGAGGCGCTCGATCAGCACCTCGCAGCCGTCCGCCAGGTCGAGGCGCAGGGCGCCGCTGGCGACCTGGCTGGCGAAATGCTGCAGGGTCTGCACGCGCTTGCCGGGCATGCCGATGCCGTCCAGGTTGGCCTCGGCCAGCGCTGCGGCCGTGGGGAACAGCCGCTCGACGCCGGCGCCCGGGGCATCGTTGAGCGGTTCGCCGAGGCGGCTGACCAGGCGCGCGGCGATGGTCACCGCCGCCTTCACCGTGACTTGCTGGCCGACGATGGCCCGGATCGCCTGTTCGAAGGGGTCGAAGGCGGTCGGCAGGCGCAGGCCGGGGTTGTGCGCCACCAGGGGCGCCACCAGCGGGTCGCCAGCCAGGTGCGCGGCGATCTCCAGTGGCGCGGCATCCAGGTCGAACATGCGCCGTACCCGCTGCACCAGTTGGGGCAAGCAGGCCAGCGCCGAGTGGCTATGGCGCAGCTGCAGGGCGGCTTGGCCTGGCACGGTTTGCACGCTGAACCAGCCACAAACGTCTCCCAGGCGAAAGCTGCGGCAGTAGGCGTCGGTGTCCAGCCGTTCGACGCCGGGCAGGGCGCGCAGCGCGTAGTGGCCCTGGAACTGTTGCCAGTGCCAGGGCGGTTGATAGGGCAGGAGTAGCGGGGGTGGGTTGGCTGGCGTCATCGGACCACGATAACCGCCCGTCACGCGCCTGTCAGCGCGCGCCTGACTTTCAAACGGCCAGGGTTCGACCTGTCATGTGCGGCGACGTAGAATGCACGCCTTTGTTCAGGCGGCGGGCGTCAGTGGCGGCTGTCCAGTGCATTCAACGATTTCGACGAGGGATACCCCCATGAGCGACTACCAAGAGACGCTGTACGACGGCTATGGTCAGCGTTTTCGCGTGGACAAGCTGTTGCACGAGGTGCGCACCGAGCACCAGCACCTGGTGATCTTCGAGAACGCCCGCATGGGCCGGGTCATGGCCCTGGACGGGGTGATCCAGACCACCGAGGCCGACGAGTTCATCTACCACGAGATGCTCACCCATGTGCCGATCCTCGCCCATGGCCTGGCCAAGCGCGTGCTGATCATCGGTGGCGGCGACGGCGGCATGCTGCGCGAGGTGTGCAAGCACGACAGCGTCGAGCACATCACCATGGTCGAGATCGACGGCACCGTGGTCGACATGTGCAAGGAGTTCCTGCCCAGGCATTCCAGCGGCGCCTTCGATGACCCGCGGCTGAACCTGGTGATCGACGACGGCATGCGTTTCGTCGCCACCTGCCAGGACAAGTTCGACGTGATCATCTCCGACTCCACCGACCCCATCGGTCCGGGCGAGGTGCTGTTCTCCGAGAACTTCTACCAGGCCTGCCGCCGCTGCCTGAACGACGGCGGCATCCTGGTGACCCAGAACGGTACGCCCTTCATGCAGCTGTCCGAGGTGCAGACCACCGCCGGGCGCATGCGCGGGCTGTTCGCCGACTGGCACTTCTACATGGCCGCGGTGCCGACCTACATCGGTGGCAGCATGACCTTCGCCTGGGGCGGCACCGACAGCGGCTACCGTAAGCTGTCGACGGAGACCCTGCGCCAACGCTTCGCCGGCAGCGGGATCGTCACCCGCTACTACAACCCGGACATCCACCAGGGCGCCTTCGCCCTGCCGCAGTATGTGCTGCAGGCGATCAACAAGCCCAGCAACGACTGAGCCAGCCGCAGCCTGAACGTCCTGCAAGAGCCCGCCGAGTGCGGGCTTTTTCATGGGCGCGGCGGCTCGACGCTATTGGCCGATGCGCCGGTGCAACTGCTGCGACAGTTGCTCGAGCTTCTCGCCCAGCACCACCAGTGACTCCTGGGCGCCGAGCAGTTCGGCGCTGGCCTGACGCTGGCGCTGGCTGGCCTCGCGTTGCGCCGCGCTGTTGTCGCGTACCTCGGCCAGTTGCCGGTGGGCCTGGTCGAGGGTCTGGCGGTGCTGCAGGATGGAGTCGGTCAGGGCGTTGGTCAGGCCGAGGTTGCTGATCAGGGCCGTGCCCACCTCGCTGACCTGGCCGACGCCGGCGGCGATGGTCTGCTGCGACTGGCCGAGCACGCTGTGCACGGTGTCGGCGGTCTGGTTGCTGCGCTGCGACAGGTTGCGCACCTCGTCGGCCACCACGGCGAAGCCGCGGCCCTGCTCGCCGGCGCGGGCCGCCTCGATGGCCGCGTTGAGGGCCAGCAGGTTGGTCTGCTGGGCGATGGCGCTGATCATCTGCATGGATTCGGTGATGCGCCTGTTGCTCTGCTCGATGGCCTGCATGCTCTGCTGGGCCTGCTGCATCTGCTCGGCACAGAGGTTGACCTGGGTGCTGCTGTGCTGGGTGTCCTGGCTCAGGCGCTGCATCTGCGCGGTGCTTTCCGACAGGCTGGCGAGCACCTGATGCAGGGCGTGGTCGAGCTGCAGCATGGCATCGGCCTGGTGCTGCACGTCGCGGTCGATGCTCTGGCAGCGCTGGCGGATGCCGCCCTGGGTCTGCTGCAGCTGGCCGGCCATCTGCAACAGGTCGGCGGCGGTGCTGCGCACGTCGCCCACCATGCCGGCCAGTTGCGCCTGGTTGTGTTCGGCCCGCGTGCCGAAGGCGCGCGCTTCTTCCACGGCCTGTTCGGCGTCGCGCAGTGCCCGGATACGCACCCGGGCGCTGTACCACTGCGCCAGCCACACCGCCAGCATCGGCAGGATGAAGCCCGAGTAGGTGTTGACGGTCGCATCGCGCGGGCTCAGCTCGAAGGCAGGCAGCGCCGCGCCAGTATGCTCCAGGCGGATAAGCCAGAACACGAAGAGCACCAGTACCAGGCTCCAGAGGGTCGCGCTGCGCGCGCCGGCCAGCAGGTAGGCGAAGGCGATCAGTACCGGTGCCCAGTAGATGTGTGCCGATTGCAGGCCGCCCAGTTGATAGGTGATCAGCATCCCGTAGCCGCACATGAAGCCCAGGGTAAGATTGGCCGTGGCGCCCAGCGAGAACAGCGAACTGCGCAGCAGCAGCAGGGCCAGCGGCATGCCTAGGAGCAGGAGCAGCGAACCATAGGTCAGGACCTGATGATCCAGGCGGCTCCACTTGATGCAGCTGTACAGGCCCACCACCAACCCGCACAGGGTCGTGAAGATCAGGGTGCGGGCCAGTAGCAGACGGGTCGGTTCGGTGAGGTCAGGGGGCAGGAAATGCCCGAGAAAACCCTGATGCATGAAGGTCTCCACTCCAGGTGCGGTTGCGAGCGGTTTATCGGCCACTGTGCCGCGTTTCTGAAGGTGTCAGATCGGCCAAAAGGCGGAACAAGGGGGAGGCTCGGCGCCCGCTGGATTGCGCTTGCAGCGGCGCTGCCTTCGTCGGCTCGAGGGCGCTGGCGCCTGGCCCCTCGATACCTCTGCGCCTATAACTTAAGGCATCGCGATCGGCCTGCCCTTGTGGTGCGGCCAGCGCAGCCGACGCCGGGGAGCACACCATGGCCAGCAGCCCTATCCTGGAGATGATCGGCAACACGCCGATCCTGCCGCTCACCCACCTGGACACCGGCCCCTGCGAGCTGTTCGTCAAGCTCGAGAGCCAGAATCCCGGTGGTTCGATCAAGGACCGCATCGCCCTGACCATGATCGAGGCCGCCGAGCGCAGCGGCGAGCTGAAGCCCGGCGGCACCATCATCGAGGCCACCGCCGGCAACACCGGACTGGGCCTGGCCCTGGTCGCCGCGCAGAAGGGCTACCACATGCTGCTGGTGGTGCCGGACAAGATGAGCCGCGAGAAGATCTTCCACCTCAAGGCCCTGGGCGCCGAGGTGCGCCTGACCCGCTCCGACGTGGGCAAGGGCCACCCCGAGTACTACCAGGACCTGGCCCGCAGCATCGCCGCGCAGATGCCCGGCGCCTTCTATATCGACCAGTTCAACAACCCGGCCAATGCCTGGGCCCACGAGAGCGGCACCGGCCCGGAAATCTGGGCGCAGATGGCGCAGCGGGTCGATGCGGTGGTGGTCGGTGTCGGCTCGGGCGGCACCCTGGGCGGCCTGACCCGGTTCTTCCAGCGGGTGGCGCCGCAGCTCGAGATGGTCCTGGCCGACCCCGAAGGCTCGGTGCTGGCCGACTACGTGGAGACGGGGCAGTTCGGCGAGGCCGGCAGCTGGCTGGTGGAGGGCATAGGCGAGGACTTCGTCCCGGCCATCGCCGATTTCGCCCTGGTCAAGCGCGCCTACCGCATCTCCGACGCCGAGAGCCTGCACACCGCGCGCCTGCTGCTGCAGCAGGAAGGCGTGCTGGCCGGCTCCTCCTCCGGCACCCTGCTGGCCGCCGCCTTGCGCTACTGCCGGGAGCAGACCACGGCCAAACGCGTGCTGACCTTCGTCTGCGACAGCGGCAACAAGTACCTGTCGAAGATGTTCAATGACTACTGGATGATCGACCAGGGTCTGATCGAGCGGCCGAAGGAGGGCAATCTGCGCGACCTGATTGCGCGGCGCTACGACGAGGGCACCACCGTCACCTGCAAGCCCGAGGAAAGCCTGGCGGCGGTCTACGGGCGCATGCGCTTTCATGACATCGACCAGGTGCCGGTGATGGAGGGCGACCGGGTAGTCGGCCTGATCGACGAGTGGGACCTGCTGCGCGCGGTGAAGGACGCCCCGGAGCATTTCCAGCTGCCGGTGCGCAAGGCGATGGTCACCAGACTCGAGACCCTCGACCCGGACGTGTCGCTCGAGCGCCTGCTGCAGACCTTCGATCAGGGCCATGTGGCGCTGATCGTCGAGAACGGCCGCTTCCTCGGCCTGATCACCAAGAGCGACGTGCTCAACCTCTGGCGCCGCACCCTGCGCTGAGGCCTGGCCGATCGCCCACAGGAGCCACCCATGAGTGAATTCGAAACCCTGGCTGTGCACGCCGGCTATGAGCCGGACTGGACCGGCGCGGTGATGCCGCCGATCTACGCCACTTCGACCTTCCGTCAACAGTCGCCCGGGGTGCACGCCGGCTACGAGTATGGGCGCAGCCAGAACCCGACGCGTCAGGCCGTCGAAGCCGCAATCGCCGAACTGGAGGGCGGCGCCCAGGGCTTTGCCTTCGCTTCCGGCCTGGCCGCCTGCGCCACGGTGCTGGAGCTGCTGCCGGCCGGTAGTCACATAGTCGCGGTGGACGATCTGTACGGCGGCACCTACCGCCTGTTCGAACGGGTGCGCAAGCCCGGCGCCGGCCTGCAGGTCAGCTATGTGCCGGCGGACGCCGACGCCGCCACCCTGGCCGCGGCGCTCAAGCCCGAGACCCGGATGATCTGGGTCGAGACGCCGACCAATCCGACCCTCAAGCTCTGCGACCTGGCTGAGGTCGGTCGGCTGGGGCGTGAACGCGGCATCCTCACCGTGGCCGACAACACCTTTGCCTCGCCCTATCTGCAGCGGCCACTGGAGCACGGCTTCGACCTCGTCCTGCATTCGGCGACCAAGTACCTCAATGGCCACTCCGATGTAATCGCCGGGCTGGTGGCGGTGGCCGACCGCCCTGAGCTGGCCGAGCAACTGGCCTTCCTGCAGAACTCGGTGGGTGGCATTCTCGATCCCTTCTCAAGCTTTCTCTGCCTGCGCGGCATGCGCACCCTGGCCCTGCGCCTGCAGCGGCACGTCGACAACGCCAGCGAACTGGCGGCCTGGCTGGAGCGCCAGCCCCAGGTGGCCTCGGTGCTCTACCCGGGCCTTGCCAGCCACCCGCAGCATCACCTGGCCAGGCGGCAGATGCGCGGCTTCGGTGGCCTGGTCACTCTCTATCTGGCCTGCGATGGCGAAGGCACCCGGCGCTTTCTCGAGGCCACCGAGCTGTTCACCCTGGCCGAGAGCCTGGGCGGGGTGGAAAGCCTCATCAGCCAGCCGGCGAAGATGACCCATGCCTCCATCCCTGCCGAGCGCCGCGAGCTGATCGGCATCACCGACAACCTGGTGCGCCTGTCGGTGGGTATCGAGCATGTGGAGGATTTGCGTGCGGACCTGCGGCAGGCGTTGGCAGCGATAGCCGGGTAGCTCGCAAAATATTCACAGAAATTTGCATCGATAAAGGTGCGAAATGATGTGAACTTGATCGTAAAGGGAGGAGGGTTAAAAAGAGGAGAAAGCTACCGTTCCTCGGGAAGTCGGTTAATCCGGCTTGAACGGATCAGACCATGGTCCAGTCTTAACTGAGTGTCTCTGCTGTCGTCGGGTCATCCGGCGATGCCTGATAAAAGCGGGAGCGACTCATGTTAGCGGCCAAATTATTCTTTCTGACACTCTGTCTGTCACTGCTTTCCCTGCTCGCTTACGCCGGGCCGCCGGTGGGGTCGGTGGCCTTCTACTCCGATGGCACGGTGGAAAAGCTTATTGCCTACGACGGTACCCGAGCTGTCTGGGAGGACACCCGCAAGCGTCGCCACACCCATGGCAACCATCCCCTTTCGCCTGTGTCGCCTGTGTCGAACCGCGAGGATCTTCTGCGCCCAAAGCGTGGCTATGTGGTCGAGGTGAAGAGCGGTAACCCGGCGCGCCTGGTTGGTGCGCCGGCCGGCAGCGCGGAACGTTTCGTGTTGCGGCGTATCTACCGTGACGGCCGCAGGACGCTGCGCGAGTGGCAGTGTCAGTCCCTGGGCAAAGGGTCCTTTGCGCTGGAGGGGCGGGTGCTGGGCACCGAGCGTTACGCCTGCCTGCGCAGCTACCGCAACAGCAGCGGTTCTTCCCTGCGCAAGGACGAGCGGCTGGTCAGCTATGCGCCCAGTTTGAATCTGGTCGTCAACCTCGAGCGAACGAAGACCAAGAGCTACCGAAAGCGCTCTGACAAGACTTCCACCACCACCCGCACCCTGAAACATCTGCTTCAGCCCAAGGACGCCAGCGCCAAAAGGATCGGGCAAATCCACCGCCAACTGGCGAAGTGAGCAAGCCATGAGTGATTCCGTCGCATCTCTACAGCAGCGGTTACAAAAGGCCAAACAGAGTTATGTAACCCGCCACCTCCAGATATCCGCCTGTCATGCGTTGTTACCCATGCAGCCCGTGTCTTTGGGCGATCTGCTTTTGGCCCGCATCACCCGGATCCGGCAGCATCCACGCATCGAACTGCCCTGCGGGCGGCGCGCCAATCTGTTCACCGATGACGAAGTGATTCTGGCGGCCGGCAACCGCTATGCCACCGACCAGTTCGCCGCGACCCTGCCGACCACCAGTACTGCCCATCTGGTAGCTGGCGGCGGCATCGCCGCCGAGGTCGTCAGTCGCCATTGCCAGGTCAAGCCTGCCACCGAAATCGAGATCATCGGCCTGTTGGCCGACGAGCATCAGCAGGTCCTGAACCTCAGCCGTTTCGTCACCCTGAATCCCCCGCCCGAGGAACTGGTGACCGGCGGAATGCGCATTCTGCTGGTGGTCGGCACCGGCATGAACAGCGGCAAGACCACGTTGGCTACCGCACTGGTGTCCACCCTCAGCCGCCAGTCCTGTCGGGTGGTGGCGGCCAAGCTGACCGGCACCGGATCGGGACCGGATGTCTGGCGATTTCTCGATGCCGGGGCCATGGCTGCCTACGACTTTACCGATGCGGGCTTGCCCGGTACCTGGAAACAGCCGACCGAGCGCCTGTTCACCATCGCCCGGCAGATCATCGACGCGGCCTGCACCCATGAGGCGCAGTACCTGGTCATCGAGTTGGCCGATGGCATCTTGCAGGAGGAAACCAAGGCGCTGATCGAGCACCAGGGCTTCCTTGCGCTGTGCGACGGTTGTTTTCTCGCCGCCGATTGCGCCCCAGGCGCGCTCATGCTGGTCCAGCAGCTGTCGGCGCAGAAGGTGCCGATACTGGCGATCAGCGGCACCCTGACCAAGGCGCCCTTGCTGATCGAGGAAGTGTGCCATCACACCGGCTTGCCCGCGCTCACCCTCGAGCAGATCTACGACACGCGCACGGTGGATATCGTCCTTGGAGAATTGAGTCCGGTGCGATGAGCACCTTGGCCGCAGTCACCGACAATAGGCGCTGGCAGGGTCTCGTGGGCCTGAGCCTGATCGGCTTTGCCCAGTCCCTGTCGCTGCTGTTTTTCATCATTCAGATTCGCCGGCGGATAATGGCCCAGGAAGGACCGTTCCTCGAGGCTTTGTTGCTGCTGGTACCCCTTGTGCTGCTGCTGTCCGCCGGGCGCTACCTGGAGCGCACGGTGGCCGAACGCATTGCCCAGAGTTACATCCATGACGTTCGAACCCAGATATTCGACCACTTTCTGCGTCTGCCCACCGCCGAGGCGCTACGGGTGGGGCGGGGCACGCTGCTGATGCGCCTGACCGGGGACCTCTCGGCCCTGCGCAACTGGCTGGTGGAGGGCGTGGCGCGCCTCACCGTGCTGGGGGTCTGGCTGGCGGTGGCACTGATTGTCCTGGTGCTTCTCGACCCCTTGCTGGTCGCCGTGCTCGGCGTCCTGAGTCTTGCCGCCATCCCCATCTACTGGCTGGGCGGGCGCTATTTCTACAACGCCAGCAGCAATACCCGCATGCACCGCTCCCGGCTTATGAACTACATGAGCCAGCGCATCGCAGCGGTGGCGCTGATTCAATCGATGAATCAAACCGCGCGCGAGGAAAGGAGGTTTCGCCGGTTGAGCGATGACATGCACCGCTGGCAGCTCAAGCGCGCAAAAGGCGGCGGCTTGCTGCGGGGCGGTACTGAATTCATCAGCCTGAGTCTGGTGGGCTTGCTCGCCCTGGTGGGGCACAACCGGGTGCTCAGTGGCCAGCTATCGGCGGATCAGTTCGTCATGGTGCTCATAGTGGCGCTGTACATGCTGCCGCAATTACGACGCCTCGGGCGGGTCTATGAATACTGGAAACAGAATCAACTGGCGCGCTACAAGCTGCAGCGGTTCTTGCGCCGTGCCCCGCTCGCCGAGGGCGGCCGCCGGCTCAAGCTGCCTGTGGGCAAGGCGGTTTCCGTCACGCTGTCGCTCAGCTCCGAGCAGCGGGGCGAGCTGAAGCTGTCTGCGCCCGCTGGCGCCCGGGTGATCCTGTCTGGTGCATCGGGCAGCGGCAAAAGCCGCCTGCTGCGTGCGCTGGCCGGCATCGAACCGCTCCCCGCGCTGACCGGCAGCCTCGACTCAACCCCGCTGGATGGGCTGGCGGCGGCCGAACGTCAGCGTCGAATCGTATTGATTAGCGAGCCCGCGTCGCTCTGGGAAACCTCGATACGGGCGAACCTGACCTACGGCATGCGCCGCGGTGATCAGCAGGATATCGAGCAGGCCATCGACCTGTGCGGCCTGCGCTCGCTGGCCGAGCGCTTGCCCGGCGGCCTGGACAGCCGTCTCGGGGCCAAGGGCATCCAGCTATCCAGTGCAGAAGAGTTCAAGCTGATGCTCGCCCGTGGGTTGTTGCGCCGCCCTTCGCTGTTGCTGATCGATCATCCTTCGGTCTCGAGCAATAGCGAGATCGATGAGCTGCTGGGCCAGGTCAGCGAGGCTTTTGCCGGGACACTGATCGTGGCGCGCACGGATGGAAAACGTCCGGCTTGGGCGACCAGGTTCTGGACGCTGACGCCGCCGCTACTCGGTGTAGTGCCAGAAGCGTCGAGCTCGGTGCGCCGCGAAGGCGGAGGAGACTCACTATGAGAAAAGCTGAGATCTATAGCACCCGTGAACTGTCGGCATGGCTCTATGAGCCGCCCACAGTTACGGAGCCTAATCGGCTGTTGATCTGCGTCCACGGCATCTCGCGCAACGCCCGGCAGCAGCAGGAGGCCTTCAGCGCGACCGCTGATGAGCTGGGGGTTCGCCTGCTGGCGCCGGAGTTCACCCATGAGCGTTTTCCCGGCTATCAGCGCCTCGACAGTGGCATCGGCATGACCCGCGCCGATTTGGCCCTCAACCGCATGCTCTTGAGCCTGGGCAGTGACCTGAAGGTGCCGCGCTGGACGCTCGATATGTTTGGCTATTCAGGCGGCGCGCAGTTCAGCCACCGCTACGCGCTCTGCTATCCAGGCGCCGTGCGCAGCCTGGCACTGGCCGGGGCAGGCTGGTACACCTTTCCCGATCACTCGGTGAGGTATCCGCGCGGACTGGCCGGCTGGCCGGCCGTACTGCCGGGGCCTGCGTCCATCGAGACGCTGGTGCGGATTCCCACGCTGGTGCTCGTGGGGGATCGCGACACGCTGCGCGATGCCAGCCTGCGCAAGGGCGAGCGCATCGACAAACAGCAGGGTCGGCATCGTCTGGCCCGGGCCCACAAATGGGTCAAGCGCTGGCGTGGGTTGGGTCACACAAACCTTGAGCTCTGCGAGCTGGAAGGGGGCGAGCATGACTTCGCCCTGTGCGCCGAACACACCCAGATGCTGAGCAGCATCAATTATTTCCTGACGCGAACAGAAGGAATCTGAGGACATGAAACGATTACTGATGACTTCGTGCGGCGCGATCCTGGTTGCCGGCTGCGCGACCCTGACAGGCCCGACCATTGACGCGCCGAAGCTGCTCAGCGCCCAGCAGGTGACGGCCGCCTTTTCCGGCAATACCGTGCGTTCCTACAACCGCAGCCGCAAGCTCAATACCTACACCTACTACGATCCGGACGGCAGCGTGCTTCAGGAGCGCTTCTGGGAGGTGCGCAAAGGGCGCTGGCATGTCAAACCCGATGGCCAGATCTGTCTGGTGTTCGAGAGGACATCCTGCCGTTTCGTGGGATGGGCCGGAGATCGGCTTTACAAGTACCGGCGCACGACCAATGGCGAGCTGAAGGCGATCATCCGCTACTCCGACTTTACCGCGGGCAACTATGTCGGCTTGTAAGTCTCGTAGCTCAAGAAACGCCGGAATCCGGGTGTCGCAACAGCCCCTGATGGCCGCTCCCTTGCAAAAGAGCTGTTGCGCGGATCTCTATTTTTTCTGGCTATCGAAGTCCTTCGCGGCTTTCTCCCAGGCGTCGTGCAGGGAGGAGTAGGCGTCCGAGAAGCCAGTCTTCATCTCCTCCCAGGCATCGGCCGAGCTGCTCTGCAAACTGCCATATTTTTCGGCGAGCACCATGCGTTGCTTTCTGATGGCCTGCAGGCTGCTGCGTGCCTCGTCCCTGGCAGCCTGATTCATCTGCTCCCAGTTCTTGTCGATGCGGCTCTCAAGCGCCGCCATGCGATTGTCCACCTTGTCCAGCGCCGCCTTGGTTTCCTGGATGGCCTGGTCGCGCTGCTCGACGCTGTAGCCTTTGATCGCCTGCATCAGGTCCTGGGTTTCCTGCTTCACCTGTTCCATGCTGGCCTGGTTCGCGGCGTCCTCCGCGAAGCTGGCGGGCGAAACACCGAACAGGGCAAGGGCAGCCATCAGCAGTGCTGAGCGCAAGGCGTTGTTGGCGGTCATCTTCGTCTACCTCCGGTTGATTCACGGCGACTCCGGATTGCCAGGTTCGGGCACGGCAACCTTCGCGGGGTGATGTGCGCTATTTGAAGCGGGCGCTCGCCGACTTCAAGGCCGCGCTCAAGGACTCGAGCGCGCCGTCGGCGCCCGCTTTGATATCTTCCCAGGCCTCCTCGCTGGATCCTTTTATGTTCTCGAGTTTGTCCTGCGCGGCGGCCCGCTTTTCACGCAGGTCTTCGAGTTGTTTCTGATACTCGAGTTGGCTGTCGGCCTCGGCCTGGGCGGCTCTGGCTTTGAGCTTGTCGATGTCGGCGCTGAGTTCGTCGAGCTGGGCTTGCAGCTTCTTTTCGTAGGCCTCTTTCTTGCTCATGATCAATTGCCTGTAGGAATGGGCTGCGGGTGGTGCCTGGACTGTTCGCCTGTTCAGGTCTCAACGGTGAGACGGTGACCACGCTGTCAAAGGCTGGCGCGAGCGTCTGGCAGCACCTGAAAGCGTAGCCCATCGGCCCCTGTGCACTGCGCGATCGGTCCTTACCTCGGCAGGACGGCGGACTCCAGCAGTCGCTGCTCCGGCGCGTCCTCAGGCTGGGCGCCGGGCCGACGATGGGAAGTCCTGACACGCCAAGGTCAAGCTGCCGCAGCTGTCCGGGCTATACCTACAGCTATAGGGTTGGCCCATGCCCGGCAGTCCGTCGAGCCTGGCACAGGCTCATAAAGATCACCATCGCGGTCGAGTTGCGGGCGCAGGTCGTAGCGGGGCCGGGTGTGATCCTCCATAGCCAGCGAGGTGGCTCAGTGGACAATATTCTGATCACCGGCGCCGCCTCGGGCATTGGCGCGGCAACGGCCCGGCTGTTCCATTCCCGCGGCTGGACGGTAGGACTGCTCGATATCAACCACCATGACCTGGCCGACTTGGCGAGTGAACTCGGCGGCGTCTGGCATGCCGAACTCGATGTGGCCGATCCGGACGCGGTACAGGTCGCGCTGGCGGACTTCTGCGCACTGCACGGCGGTCAGCTGCGTCTGCTGTTCAACTGTGCCGGGCGCATGTGCTCCGGCCATTTCGGGGAAGTGGCGCTCGCCGAGCAGGTGCGCGTGGTCCAGGTCAATGTGCTCGGCGTGCTCAATATGAGCCATGCGGCCTTTCCCTACCTCAAGGCCACGAGTAACGCCCAGGTGATCAATATGGGCTCGGCGTCCGCGGTCTATGGTGTGCCTTACCTGGCCAGTTACTCGGCATCCAAGTTCGCCGTGCGCGGTTTGACCGAGGCGCTGGAACTGGAATGGGGCGCCCACGGCATCCGGGTCGGCGACCTGATGCCGCCCTTCGTCGCCACGCCCATGCTCGCCAGCCAGCACTTCGAGGCGCCGATCAAGCGCCGCCTGGGCGTCAGGCTGCAGGCTAGGGATATCGCCGAGGCCGTCTGGCAACAGGCCCAGGGCGCGGCGCTGCACCGTCCGGTCAGTCTGCGGTTCAAGCTGCTGTACTGGGCGGCGCAGCTCGCGCCGACCTGGATCAACCGGCTGATCATGAGCCGGCTCAGTCGCGAGTAGCGTCGCTGGACATTTCGCGGCCGGCGATCTGAGTCGCGCCGCCGGTCGCCGGCGAAACGTTTAGTGATGGCTTGGCGCAGCAAACTTGTCCGGCGCGCGCTACCCTGCAATAGACGGCTCTGAATCATTCGATCTGAATGGCTCTACGTCGACCAGCCCTGGCTTCAGGTCTGGCTTATGACACATCAAGCAGCACTTGCTTGATTCTCGGGACGGCACTTTCCGGTGTCGCGACACCGCCGCAGTAATGACGGTTGCAATGGGAAAGCGGTTAATCCATCCATCGCCTGAGGAGATCACTTCATGAGCACAGCCTTGTACGATGATGTCAGCAGCGGAGTATTACGGCGGATGAAGGAGGGCGGCTTCGACTTTGCCAGCTTCCATCCAATCGAGTTCTACGCCATTTTCCCCGATGAGGAACGGGCCCGCATGGCGACCAGAAATTTTCGTGGTGAATCCTTGCATGCCCTGGTGACCGAGCGCGATGACGGCGCCTGGCACCTGCAGGTGAGCAAAGTGATGTATGCGACCCACGCCGGTATCGGCGACTTCGAGCATGACCTGGAGTCGGTGGTGATACCGCTTGGCGGCACCCTGGATGGCTGGGGCGTCACGCAGGAGGTGAAGGCCTCGCGACCTTAGTGGGTGCCCGGAGGCAGGCCCTCATCGGTCATTGACCGATGAGGGCGCGGGCCGCCGACGGCTCGACTCGAGCCTGCCCAATGTCCCACTCAGGGCGGCGGAGGCTGTGATGAGCGATATTCTGATTCTTACCCACATCGACTACTGCCCGCCGGGCTATCTGGCCCAGGTACTCGATGAGGCGCAGCGCGACTTCAGCGTGCTGCGCGTCGAACTTGGCGAACTGGATGGCCATGACCTGGAGCGGCCCCGCGTCGTGGCCATCATGGGTGGGCCCATGAGCGTCAATGACGCACTGCCCTGGCCGGCCACGGAAGTCGCCGCGCTGCAGCACTTCATACGCCGTGACATCCCCCTGATCGACCGGTGCCTGGGCGCTCAGCTGCTGGCCAGGGCGCTGGGCGCCGAGGTCCGGCGCATGCCCTATACGGAAAGCGGCTGGCAGCCCAGTTGGCAGAGCACGGCCGAGATGCTCGATCGGCTGCCCGCCAGGGTCGCGGCCCGCAACCAGGTGGCTCAGGGTTTCTACCGGCACTGGCTGAACCTCGCGTTTGCGTGATTCGCGTCGCTCGACTCGGATGTTTTCCGGGCTGCCCGGCGCTTTAGAGGGCAGTGCCTATACTGAGGGGTAGTGAGCGGCGATTGCGCTATCCGATGCCTCTTGGTGGGGCGCGTATGGGGGCAGAAATCACCGTGCTGTGCCTTAGGGGTGCGGGTTACTCCTTTCAGCTGCGTAACAGATTGAATTCACAGGGATAAGCCTGGTGGCTCGGGCTTTGCAACGCTCTAGTGCATCCGGGGGCAAGGAGTACGGCATGGCGCGCACCTTCTATGACGAGATGTACCTGGCGAACGGCGAGTGTCGTGAGCACTATCGCGAGTTCACCCGTTGGCTGGCGGAAACACCGAAGGATTCGCTGGCGCAACGGCGGCGCGAGGCCGACCTGCTGTTCCACCGGGCCGGGATTACCTTCACCCTCTATGGCGATGACCAGGGCACCGAGCGCCTGATTCCCTTCGACATCATTCCGCGCAGCATTCCGGCGAGCGAGTGGCAGATGGTTGAGCGTGGCTGCATCCAGCGGGTGCAGGCACTGAACATGTTTCTCGCCGATATCTACCATGATCAGCGCATCCTCAAGGCCGGGATCATTCCCGCCGAGCAGGTGTTGGCCAACGAGGGCTATCAGATGGCGATGCAGGGCCTCGACCTGCACCGCGATCTCTATGCACACATCGCCGGCGTCGATCTGGTACGCGACGGTGACGGCACCTATTACGTGTTGGAGGACAACCTGCGCACACCGAGCGGTGTCAGCTACATGCTCGAAGACCGCAAGATGATGATGCGCCTGTTCCCCGAGCTGTTCGCCGCACAGCGGGTCGCCCCGATCAACCACTACCCCAGTCTGCTGCTCGAGACCCTCAAGAGCTCCAGTGCCCTGGACAACCCGACTGTGGTGGTGCTGACCCCGGGGCGATTCAATAGTGCCTATTTCGAACACGCGTTCCTGGCCCGCGAGATGGGGGTGGAACTGGTCGAGGGGGCCGACCTGCTGGTGCGTGACGACAAGCTGTTTATGCGCACCACTTCAGGGACCAGGCAGGTGGACGTGGTCTATCGGCGGATCGACGACGCCTTCCTCGACCCGCTGGCCTTCAATC
The DNA here is from genome assembly GCF_024397895.1 of Pseudomonas benzenivorans. Taxonomy (NCBI): domain Bacteria; kingdom Pseudomonadati; phylum Pseudomonadota; class Gammaproteobacteria; order Pseudomonadales; family Pseudomonadaceae; genus Pseudomonas; species Pseudomonas benzenivorans. Next base: position 637,628 of record NZ_CP073346.1, on the reverse strand, counting down.
CCGACTCCATGCTCGGCGTGCCGGGGCTGCTGTCGACCTATCGCTCCGGCAATGTGGTACTGGCCAATGCCATCGGTACCGGGGTGGCGGACGACAAGTCGATCTACCCCTATGTCGACGAGATGATCCGTTTCTACCTGGACGAGGAGGCGATCCTCAAGAACGTGCCGACCTGGCAGTGCCGCAAGCCCGAGGAACTGTCCCATGTGCTGGCCCACCTGCCGGAGCTGGTGGTCAAGGAAACCCAGGGTTCCGGCGGCTACGGCATGCTGGTGGGACCGGCGGCGAGCAAGGCGGAAATCGAGGAGTTTCGCACGCGGCTGATTGCCAGGCCGGAGGCCTATATCGCCCAGCCAACCCTGTCGCTGTCGACCTGCCCGACCTTTGTCGAGAACGGTATCGCGCCGCGGCACATCGACCTGCGTCCGTTCGTCCTGTCCGGTCGCGAAACCCGCCTGGTGCCCGGCGGCCTGACCCGTGTGGCATTGCGTGAAGGCTCGCTGGTGGTCAACTCGTCGCAGGGCGGCGGTACCAAGGACACCTGGGTGGTGGAGGACTGATCATGCTTTCGAGAACTGCCTCGGACCTGTACTGGATGTCGCGCTACCTGGAGCGCGCCGAGAACCTGGCGCGGATGCTCGACGTCAGCTATTCGCTGTCGCTGATGCCCCAGGACGGCAGCGGCGATGGCCTGGATGAACTGGCCATGCCACTGCTGATTACCGGCACTCTGGATGAGTACCTGGAGCGGCATGGGCAGATGCATGCCGAGCGCATGCTCAACTTCTTCGCCCTGGATGCGGACAACCCTGCAAGCATCTACTGCTGCCTACAGGCCGCACGAACCAATGCCCATGCCGTGCGTGGGCGCATCACCGGGGACATGTGGGAGAACATCAATGCCACCTGGCTGGAGATTCGCGGGATCTCCGAGCAGGGGCTGGGGCGCTTCGGCATCAGCCGTTTCTGTGAGTGGGTCAAGGAGCGTTCCCATCTGTTCCGCGGCGCCACCTTCGGCACCATCATGCGTGGCGACTCCTATCGCTTCATCCGTCTGGGCATCTTCATCGAACGGGCCGACAATACCCTGCGGTTGCTCGATGCCCGTTATGAGTTGCTCGGCGAGGACATCGACGAGATTGATGGTCGGCCGGCGCGCAGTTACTACCAGTGGACCGCCTTGCTGCGGGCCCTGTCGTCGTTCGAGGCCTTCGCCGAGATCTACCGTGGCTCACCCGGATCACGCAAGGTGTCCGAACTGCTGCTGTTGCGGCCCGAAGTACCCCGTTCCCTGCGGGCGTGCATGGACGAGCTCAACCTGATGCTCGCCAATTTGCCGGGCGAAAACGGGCGGCCGGCCCAGCGCCTGGCCGCGGAGCTGGAAGCGCGCCTGCGCTATACCGGCATCAACGAAATACTCGATGAGGGGCTGCACGCCTGGCTCACCGACTTCATCCAGCAGGTCCGCCTGCTGGGCCAAGCCATACAGACGTCATACCTGGAGGTCGCATGAGACTGTCCATTAGTCATGACACCACGTACCACTACGAAGATCAGGTTCGCGCCAGCATTCAGTATCTGCGCGTGACGCCCCATGACAGCGAGCGCCAGCATGTATTGAACTGGCAGCTCAAGCTGCCCCATCCCGCCCGCGCGCAGTTGGACCCCTATGGCAATATCCTCCATGTGCTGACCCTGGACGAACCCCACGACACCGTGGTGATCGGCGCCCGCGGTCAGGTCGACATCGACGAGCAGCGCGAGTCCGAGCACGAGGACCAGTCGGCCCTGCCGTTTCTGCGCTTCACCCACCTGACCGCGGCGGACGAAGCGTTGCGCGAGTTCGCCCTGCAGCAGTGCCAGCAGCGCCGCGACCGCGCGGCGCTGATAGACCTGATGCATGCGCTGAACGCCCATATCAGCTACCTGCCAGGCAGCACCGAGACCGAAACCAGCGCCGCGCAAGCCTTTGCCGGGCGACAGGGGGTGTGCCAGGATCAGGCCCATGCCTTCCTCGCCTGCGTGCGTAGCCTGGGAATCCCGGCGCGCTATGTGTCGGGTTATCTGTACACCGGCGAAGACGAGCACATGGCCAGCCATGCCTGGGCCGAAGCCTGGTTGGATGGCGCCTGGTACAGCTTCGACGTGACCAATTGCCTGAGCATACCCGAGCGGCATATCAAGCTGGCCGTCGGCCTGGATTATCTGGATGCCTGCCCGGTGCGCGGTGTTCGCCGCGGTGGGGGCGGCCAGCAGATGCGCGCGAAGCTGAATGCGTTGCCGCTGCTGCGCGCTCAGGCGCAGTAGTGCGGCGCCGTCGGGCCTGGGCCCGCCTGGCCGGTACTGCTGAGGGGGGTTAGCGTGACCTACTGCGTAGCGATGAGCCTGGCCGAAGGCCTGGTCTTTGTTTCCGACTCACGCACCAACGCCGGGGTCGATCACATCGCGACCTTTCGCAAACTGCATGTGTTCGGCGTACCCGGCGAGCGGTTGTTGGTGCTGCAAAGCGCCGGCAACCTGGCCACGTCGCAGTCGGTAATCAGCCTGCTGCGTCAACGCCTGAACGGCGAAGGTCCTCATCTGCACAACGTGGCCAGCCTGTTCGCCGCCGCCCTGCTGTTGGGCGAGACGCTGCGTGAAACGCTGGCGCGCGAGGGCAAGAGCGATCTGACCCAGGGCGTCGACCTGAGTTGTTCGTTCCTGATTGGGGGGCAGATCCAGGGCGCACCGCCCGAACTCTACAACATCTATCCCCAGGGCAACTTCATCGCCTCCACCGAGGACACGCCGTACTTCCAGATCGGTGAAAGCAAATACGGCAAACCCATCATCGATCGCTCCCTCACCTACCAGACCCAACTGGAGCAGGCTTTGCGCTGCGCGCTAATTTCCTTCGACTCGACCATCCGCAGCAACCTCTCGGTCGGCATGCCGCTCGACGTGCTGGTTTACAGAGCCGACAGCCTGATGCTGCCGAGCGGCTTTCGCGTGGAGGAGAGCGACAGTTATTTCGAGACCATTCGCCGGCAGTGGGGCACCGGCCTGCGCGAGCTGCTGGGCGATCTGCCGGCACCGCCTGGCGACTACTGGAACTGATGCTGTGCAGCCTGGCTAGGGCGCAAGCACTTTACGCCCGGCCATGTGAGCCAGATAAGCGAGCAGCTGCGCCAGCTCCCCATCGCTCAGCAGTGAGTTATCGAACCTCGGCATCCGCCCCTGGGGCCAGCGCCGCACGCTTTGCGGGTCGCGGATGTAGCGGGCGAGATAGTCGCCGGCGAAGTATTCGGTGGGGTTGCTGGGGATGTTCAGGTCCGGGCCGAACCTGGAGTCGCCGGCGCCATTGAGGCGGTGGCAGGCCATGCAGTGCTTCTGGTACTGGGCAAAGCCGGCCTGTATCTGCCTGCCCGCATCCTTGGCCGGCAACAGCTGCGGGAAACGCTGCTCGACCGGTGGCAGCCGGCGGATCTGGGCGATCCGAAATGGCCATTGTTCCGCGCCGATGCGACTGGCCTGTGGGTTCGTCCAGACCAGATAGAAGGGGCCTGCACTGGCCTTGTTGGGCGCCAGTGGCGGCCAGGGCGCGCGCGGGTCTTCCACGGCCAGCCAGGGCTGCGCACCGGTGCGGTTGAGCAGCAGCCTGGCCGGTAGCTCGGCGGCAAAACCATCATGGGCCACTGCCTGCAGATGGTCGTCAGGGTTTATGCCTGGCAGCAGCGCCGTCAGCGGCACCGCCCGGTAGCGCATGACGCGTTTGTAGCTGACGTCATCGACAATCTCGATCCAGCGTGCCTGGGGGTGGGCGAGCAGCTCGGCGCTGCTCAAGCTGCGGCTGACGGCACCTATTTCCAGGCTTAGCTCTGCCGCCTGCACCCAAGTGCTCAGTATCATCAAGGCGAGTATCAATCGACGCATGTTCGCTTCCGCCGCTGCATGAAAGTTGGGGCACCGGCTACTGCGCGACAGGGGCATGCGGTGGCTGGGGCCTCAGGCCCGCAGTCACCGATTCTAGCGTGCTTTGGCGTTTCCCGTGTCATGCCCCGAGAGCCGCGCCACGGCGCTACAAGGGGTGAGGAAACCTGTTGAGTCAGCTGACCAGGCGGGTCAGGTTGGGAAGGATCAGGATAACCGTCGTGGCGAATACGATCAGGCCTGCTTGCCGAAACTTGGGTTGTCTGAACATGACCATCTGCCTTTTGTTGTTCTTGGCGTGGCGTCCAATGCCAGTTCTCTAGGCACTGCGAACTGCGGCGTCACACCGGGCGTGGACTGACATACCGCCCCGGCAATACCCGGCTGCGGTCCCTAGCATGGGTCGATCACTGCATTCCAGCCCTTGTAACTCTAGGGGGCGCATCACAGTTTTATTAGATGACGTGGTTATAAGTTGAGGTTTTTCTTGAGAATTGGGTTCTTGAGGCTGCCCCATCTGCCTGTACGGCCCTTGAGCCAGACACTCGCGCGCATCCCTTGCCGCTATTGCGCCAGCAGGCGACCGTTCGTCTGAACGGAGCGGTCAATGACCCTGAGCGCTTCGGTCATTGAGCCTGGCGAGCCCGGAGGTATGGTTAAGCAGATGAACCACGGGCACGCCTGAGGTAATAGCCGTGCTGACTCTATTCACACCTCTCAGCGGGGTTCGAGGACGCCATGACCGAAGCATTCATTTTCGATGCGCTGCGCACGCCCCGCGGCAAGGGCAAGAAGGACGGCGCCCTGTACAGCGTCAAGCCGGTCACGCTGGTTGCCGGTCTGCTCAACGCACTGCAGAGCCGTAACAATCTGGATACCAGCCAGGTCGACGATGTCGTCCTTGGCTGCGTGACCCCGATCGGTGAACAGGGTGCCGATATTGCCAAGACGGCAGCCATGGTCGCGGACTGGGACGTGAGCGTCAGTGGTGTGCAACTCAACCGCTTCTGCGCATCTGGACTGGAGGCGGTGAACATCGGCGCGATGAAGGTGCGCTCGGGCTTCGAGGACCTGGTGGTGGTCGGCGGCGTGGAGTCCATGTCGCGGGTGCCCATGGGCGGCGATGGCGGTGCCTGGGTGATGGACCCGGAAACCAATCTGCACACCCATTTCACCCCCCAGGGCATCGGCGCCGATCTGATCGCCACCCTGGAGGGCTTCAGCCGCCGCGATGTCGATGCCTTCGCCCTGCGCTCGCAGCAAAAGGCTGCACGCGCCAGTGGCGACGGCTCGTTCGCCAAGTCCCTGGTTGCGGTGACGGATCAGAACGGCATCGTGCTCCTCGACCATGACGAGTTCATCCGTGGCGACAGTACCCTCGAGGGGCTGGGCAAACTCAAGCCCAGTTTCGAGATGATCGGCCAGATGGGTTTCGACAGCACGGCCCTGAGTGTCTACAGCCAGCTCGAACGTATCGACCATGTGCACACGCCCGGCAACAGCTCGGGCATCGTCGATGGCGCCGCGCTGATGCTTATCGGCTCTGCCGCCAAGGGCCAGGAACTGGGCCTCAAGCCCCGGGCGCGGATCGTCGCCACTGCCGTGACCGGCACCGACCCGACCATCATGCTCACCGGCCCGGCGCCGGCCACGCGCAAGGCACTGGCCAAGGCCGGCCTGTCGGTGGACGACATCGACCTGTTCGAGGTCAACGAGGCCTTCGCCTCGGTGGTGCTGAAATTCATGAAGGACATGGGCGTGAGCGAAGACAAGGTCAACGTCAACGGCGGCTCCATCGCCATGGGCCACCCGCTGGGCGCCACCGGTTGCGCCATTCTCGGCACCCTGCTCGACGAACTGGAGAGACGCCGGCTGCGCTATGGCCTGGCGACCCTGTGCGTCGGCGGCGGCATGGGTATCGCCACCATCATTGAACGAGTCTGAGGCGGGGAAACAAGATGACTGACGCCATTCGTTACGAGAAGGGCCCGGACAATATCGTGGTCCTGACCATGGACCTGCCGGGCCAGAGCGCCAACACCATGAATGCGACGTACCGCGAGGCCATGGCCGCAATCGTCGAGCGCCTGGAAGCCGAACGCGAAGACATCGCCGGGGTGATCCTCACTTCGGCGAAGAAGACCTTCTTCGCCGGCGGCGACCTGGGCGAGCTGATCAAGGTCGGCAAGGCGGACGCCCCGGCCTTCTACCAGATGACTCTCAGCATCAAGGGCCAGCTGCGCCGTCTCGAGACCCTCGGTAAGCCGGTAGTCGCCGCGATCAACGGCGCCGCCTTGGGCGGCGGTTGGGAAATATGCCTGGCCTGCCACCAGCGCATCGCCCTGGACAGCGGCAGCGTGCAGCTCGGTCTGCCGGAAGTGACCCTGGGCCTGCTGCCCGGTGGCGGTGGGGTGGTGCGCATGGTGCGCCTGCTGGGCCTGGAGAAGGCCTTGCCCTACCTGCTCGAAGGCAAGAAGCTGCGTCCGCAGGCGGCATTGAGCGCCGGGCTGATCGACCAGCTCGCCTCGGATCGGGACGACCTGCTGGCCAAGGCCCGCGCCTGGATTCTGGCCAACCCCACGGCAGGCCAACCCTGGGACGATAAGAACTACCGGATGCCCGGTGGCACGCCGTCCAGTCCTAATGTGGCGCAGATGCTCGCCATCGCCCCCTCGGTGCTGCGGGCCAAGACCAGGGGTTGCTTCCCCGCGCCGGAGAAGATCCTCTGCGCCGCGGTGGAGGGCGCCCAGGTGGACTTCGACACGGCGCAGCTGATCGAGGCGCGCTATTTCACCGAACTGACCACCGGCCAGGTGGCGAAGAACATGATTGGCACCCTCTGGTTCCAGCTCAACCAGATCAACGCCGGCGACTCCCGGCCCCAAGGCATTGCACCGTACGCGACGAAGAAGGTCGGCGTGATCGGCGCCGGCATGATGGGCGCCGGCATCGCCTACGTATCGGCCGCCGCCGGTATCGAGGTGGTGCTCAAGGATGTTTCCCTGGAGGCGGCGGAGAAGGGCAAGGGCTATTCGGCCACTTTGCTGGAAAAGAAGGTCAGCCGTGGGCAGATGAGTCTGACGAAGCGTGACGCCATCCTGGCGCGGATCAAGAGCAGCGACAGGGACGGCGACTTCGAGGGCTGCGACCTGATCATCGAGGCGGTCTTCGAGGATCGCGACCTCAAGGCCAACGTCACCGCGGCGGCCGAACGCGCGGCGCTCGGTGACGCGGTGATCGCCTCCAACACCTCGACCCTGCCGATCACCGGCCTGGCCACGGCGGTGGACAGGCAGGACAGGTTTATCGGCCTGCATTTCTTCAGCCCGGTGGACAAGATGCCGCTGGTGGAAATCATCTGTGGCGAGCGCACCAGCGAAGAAACCCTGGCCCGGGCCTTCGACTACGTCATGCAGATCAACAAGACACCGATTGTGGTCAACGACAGCCGCGGCTTCTTCACCTCCAGGGTGTTCGGTACCTTCACCAACGAAGGCCTGGCCATGCTTGGCGAGGGCGTGTCGGCGGCGCTGATCGAGAACGAGGCGCGCAAGGCCGGCATGCCGACGGGGCCGCTGGCGATCAGCGACGAGGTGTCCCTGAGTCTGATCCAGCACATTCGCCAGCAGACCCTCAAGGACCTGGCCGAGGAGGGCAAAGAGGCTCCAGTCCATCCGGCGTACGCAGTGGTCGAGCGGATGCTGGGCGAGTATCAGCGTCCGGGCAAGGCCGCCGGTGGCGGCTTCTACGACTATCCGGAAGGCGGCAAGAAGCACCTGTGGCCCGAGCTGAAAACCAGATTCGAGAAGGCGGACGCGCAGATACCGTCGGCGGACGTGCGCGACCGGCTGCTGTTTATCCAGGCCATCGAGACCGTGCGCTGTGTGGAGGAGGGGGTGTTGCAGTCGGTGGCCGACGCCAATATCGGCTCGATCTTCGGCATCGGCTTCGCCGCCTGGACCGGCGGCGCGCTGCAGTTCATCAACCAGTACGGCATCCAGGACTTCGTCGCCCGCGCCCAGTACCTGGCCGACCAGTATGGCGAGCGCTTCCTGCCGCCGGCCCTGCTGTTGGAAAAGGCGGCCAGCCAGCAGCCGTTCTGAACCAAGCCGGTTGTGCGGCGCAGGGGCGAGGCGGCCACACCGGCCGTCAGGCGATCCCGGGCAATTGTCCGGGCCTTCACATTTCTGACGAATAGCGCGTGCGACCGGAGTCCAGCTCTGAAGTTTGGGCGCTAGACTCCAGCAAGCGACCTGTCCTGATCCTGGGCAGTGTTTTCGGATTGTGGAGAGTTGTCATGCGTAAAGGCAAAGCACTGCTTACGTTGTCGTTCTGTGCCCTGATGTTGTCGTCCCTGGCTGTGCCACAGATGAACCTGCTGGTCGACACCGCCTACGCTAAGGGCGGTGGCGGTGGCGGTGGCGGTGGCGGTGGCAATGGCGGTGGCGGGGGTGGGGGTGGGGGTGGTCACGGTGGTGGCAATGGCGGCAGCGATGGCGGTGCAGGCAACGGCAATGGGCACGGCCACGGCCACGGGTTAGGTCGTGGTGGCCATGCCGAGGGCAGCTCTAACGGCAAGGGTAAAGGCGCCAGTTCCGGTGCCGGTCATGGGGCGGCAACCTCCGAGGCGGCTAAATCCAAGGAGACCATCGGCCTGGCCAAGGCAATGTCGGTGGTCGCCAGTACGCCGGCTGCCTTGGCGGCCGCGTTAGGTCTGCAGAACGCCCTGGCCAACAGCAGCAAGCACGACGGTGAGACGGAAGGCAGCGAAGCAGGTGATGATGGATCCAGCGGCGGCGAGGCCGCTGGTGATGGTGCCGGTGGCAGCGCCGATTCCGGGGAAGGCAGTGTAGGCGGTCTGGCCGACTGACCTCAGACAGTACTTTGATTGGATCTGGCCCGGCTATTTACGCCGGGCTTTTCTATTCTGCTGGTATCGTTCGCTTGCCTTGCGATTTGTCCCCAGGCACGCTTTAACCCTGTAGCAATCACCTTCGCGTTTCAGGTACCCGTCCCATGCCGCTGCACATCTGCATTCTGGAAACAGACGTTCTTCGCCCCGAGCTGATCGATCAATACCAAGGCTACGGCCGGATGTTCGAGCGGCTCTTCGCGCAACAACCGATCGCCGCCGAGTTCAGCGTCTACAACGTGATGGAAGGCCACTACCCGCCGGACAGCGAGCACTTCGATGCGTACCTGGTCACCGGCAGCAAGGCCGACTCCTTCGGCACCGATCCCTGGATCGAGACCCTCAAGACCTATCTGCTGGACCGCTACGCCAAGGGCGACAAGCTGCTGGGCGTGTGTTTCGGCCACCAGCTGCTGGCGCTGCTGCTCGGCGGCAAGGCCGAGCGTGCCGAGCAGGGCTGGGGCGTGGGCATCCACCGTTATCGGCTGGCCCATCAGCCGGCCTGGATGACCCCGACACTGGAGGAGCTGACCCTGCTGATCAGCCACCAGGACCAGGTCACCAAGCTGCCGGAGAACGCCACGCTGCTGGCCTCCAGCGACTTCTGCCCGATTGCCGCCTATTGCATCGGCGACCAGGTGCTGTGCTTCCAGGGCCATCCGGAGTTCGTCCACGACTACTCCAAGGAGCTGCTGGAAATTCGCCAGCAGCACATCGGCGAGCAGGCCTATCGCCTTGGGGTGGACAGCCTGCAGCACGATCACCAGGGCCATACGGTGGCCGAATGGATGATGCGCTTCGTCGCCCATGGGCGATCGGGTTTGGACCTCTAGCTGTGTAAACCCAGTACGTTGTTCAGTGAACGCGGAGCGCGACTGATTGGTGGTTGGTAGCCGAGGCTGGCGTGTTGTCGGTGCCAGTTGTAGTGATGTAGCCAGGGCATCAGGTGCTGTGCTCGCTGTGCCGAACTTTCATAGCTACGGGCATAAGCCCACTCGCGCAGACTGGTCTGGATGAAGCGCTCGGCCTTGCCGTTGGTGCGTGGCGTGTAAGGCCTGGTGCGCAGATGGCGCAGCCCCAATCGCCTGAACAGGCGCCGAAACCTGCGAGAGCGATATCAACTGCCGTTGTCGGTCATGATGCGGGTGAATCGAATGCCCAGGCCGCGGTAGTAGCGCAGCGCCTGGAGCAGGGCTTGGCAAGCACTGCGACCACGCTCGTCGGGATGCAAACTGCTGAAGGCGATGCGGCTGGCATCGTCGATGGCCACGTGGACGAATTCCCAGCCCGCGCCGTCGGAGTTCTGCTGGCGGTCGCCGGTGACCCGATGGCCGGGTCGCCAAAAACGGCCCAGCTTTTTGATATCCAGATGCAGCAGATCTCCGGGTGTCGGGTACTCGTAGCGCACCACCGGTGGCGCCGGTTCCAGCTCAGCCAGTCGATGAAAGCCGGCCCGCCGCAGGCGGCGAGCCACGGTGCTGACGGCCACGCCCACTTCTCCGGCGATTTGGCGGTAGGTCTTGCGGCTGCGTCGATGCTCGATCAGGCGCTCGACCACGGTGTCGGGTGTGGCATGCGGGCAGTGTTGCGGACGTGATGAACGATCCATCAACCCGGCCTCGCCTTCCTCGCGAAAGCGCCGCAACCATTTGTAGGCGGTTCGCACGCTCACACCGGCCGCCTGGGCGGCTTCCTCGACCCGCAAGCCGTGCTGGATGCGCCGAACCAAAAGGGCTCGACCGCGAGGGGTAAGACGGGCATGTTTATGCAGGTTCATCCGGGGCTCCTGGAAGGCTAGGTTGGTCGCACTTCCAGAATTCCGGGAATGCCCCGGATGAACAACCTACTGAGAGATCACAGCTAGCGCAGGCTCAGCAAAAGCCCGGCGCCCCTGCCGGGCTTTTGCATGGTGGGCTTGTCTAGAGCCAGCCGGAGCGCTTGAAGCTGGGCGTAGAGCCCGAGGCAGCCCGCGCCGATAAAGCCCAGCACGCCAAAATAGCCGTACTGCCAGGACAGCTCCGGCATGTGCGCGAAGTTCATGCCGTAGATGCCCGCGACCGCCGTGGAGAAGGCGGGGATCGCGGCCCAGGCGGCGAACTTGCGCCGGGTGATGCCTTGCCGCGAGGACTCCAGCAGCAGGCCGAGCGCGATGGTGTGGCTGGACATCGCGCGCTGGGCGCTGCGGTTTTCCAGCAGGCGGTTGACGTGGATCACCATGTCGCGAAAGTGCGCGCGCAGAAAAAGCATCGATAAAGGGAAGCCAAGGCGCTGCAGACTGCGCGCGCTTTGCTGCTTGGTCGGCTCCCGGGGGCCGGACCCTGCGTCTGACCCAGACGAGTTGACCTGGCTTCCTCGACCGCTGCAGGTCTTTTACGAGCTAGCCGGGATGACGGCGCGATCCAGTGTGCGGGCCTCAGGCCTCGGCGAGTTCCAGGTCCATGGCGCGAATGCACTGCTGCATCTGCCGGTGGCACTCGTCCATCAGCCGCGGCAGATCGTCCAGGCTCAGGCCGGCGGTGGGGATGGCCGGCAGCGAGCGGATCAGGATCTTGCCACTGCGCCAGCGGTTCAGACGCATCTGCCGGACATAGTTGCTGGCGCACACCGGGATGATGGGCACGCCGGCGGCGATGGCCATCTGAAAGGCGCCCTTCTTGAACGGCAGCATCTCCCCGCCGCCGTTGCGCGTGCCCTCGGCAAACACCCAGATCGAGGTATCGCGCTCCTGCAGCGTCCTGGTGGTGCGCAGCATCGCCTGCTTGGCGCGCAGGGCGCTGCTGCGGTCGAGCAGCACATTGCCGGCCAGCCAGTAAAGCTGACCGAAGAACGGCAGCCATTTCAGGCTGCTCTTGCCGATGCTGACGGTGCGGTGCGGCACCACGCACCCCAGCACATAGAGGTCGTAGTTGGACTGGTGGTTGGCGACTATCACGCAGGCGGGTTTGCGCGCCAGCAGAGGGGCGACATCGGTCTGCACCTTCAGCCCGAGCAGCCACTGCCCTGGCAGTGAATAGAGGCGGGCGCAGATACGACTGTTATCGGGATGGAAGGGCCGGCACAGGCCCAGCAGCAGGCCCAGCATACCGGCCAGGACGAAGTGCACGGCCATCGCCAGCATGCGCAGAAGGAACAGCATTGGGAATGCCCGACAGGAGAAAGGGCGCGCAGTGTAGGGGGCGCTTCAGTGGTCAGCAATTGCTGCTGATCGGTGGCGCCCGAAAGTGCTCGCTATTTGTCGAAGATGCGGCGAATCGAGCGACGCGCTCGTTCGATTCGCCGCGCTCAGGCGGGTTGCCGGCTCAGACCTTGAAACGACCGAGCAGACGATCCTGCTGGCCAACCTGATCGACCATCACCGCGCACTGGCGCACCTGCTGCTCGGCGCCGTTGGCCACCTCATGGCTGATATCGCGGATGTTGGTGGTGTTGCGGTTGATTTCCTCGGTGGTGGCGCTCTGCTCCTCGGCGGCCGTGGCGATCTGCAGGTTCATGTCGTTGATCCGGGTAATCGCCTCGCGGATGCGCCCCAGCATCAGGTTGGCGGCGCTGGCCTCCTCGGCCGTCTGGCTGGCGGTGTCGCGGCTCTGCTGCATACGCGCCTCGGCCTGCTTCACCCCGGATTGCAGCTGATCGATCATCTGACGGATTTCCTGGGTGGACTGTTGGGTGCGCGAGGCGAGCGAGCGCACCTCGTCGGCCACCACGGCGAAGCCACGCCCGGACTCGCCGGCTCGGGCGGCCTCGATGGCGGCGTTGAGGGCGAGCAGGTTGGTTTGGTCGGCGATGCTGGTGATGACCGACAGAATCGATTCGATGTTGTGGCTGAGCTTGGCCAGCTCGTTGATCGACTGGCTGGTGTCGTTCATCTCATCGGCCAGGCGCTTGATCGCTGCCGTGGACTGCGAAACGACGGCCACGCCGTTCTCGGTTTCGTCGTTGGCGGCAACTGCCGCCTGAGCCGCGGCCTGGGCGTTGCGCGCGACTTCCTCGGCGGTGGAGGCCATTTCCTGCATGGCGGTGGCCAGCTGGTCCAGCTCCTGCAACTGCTCCTGCAGGCGGCCGGAGGCCTGGTCGGCCTCGATCGAGGTCAGCGAGGTGCTTTCGCGAACCTGCCGCGAACTGCCCATCACATCGCCGATCAGGCCCTGCAGGTTCTGCAGGAAGCCATTGAACTCGCGTTCGACCGAGGCGATTTCATCGTCGCCCTCGGCCGGCAGGCGGCGGGTCAGGTCGCCATCGCCACTGTTGATATCGCGCAGCGAATTCTGCAACTGGCTCAACGGACGCAGCAGGTGGGCCATCAGCGCGCCCAGCAGCAGCAGGCTCAGCGCCACGCCGATCAGGGTGCCGGTGGCGGCGCGCCAGCTGAGCGCGTTGGCTTCGGCCAGTACCTTGCTTTCGTCGAGCACCACGCCGATGTACCAGTCCATGCCCGTGAGGTTGCTCAGGGGGGTGAAGGACACCAGCAGGTTCTCGCCGTCGCCGCGGATGGCGCTCAGATCCTGCTTGAGGGCGGGTGTTTGGCCGTCGAACAGTTCGCCGATCGGCTTGCCATTCAGCTCGGTGTTCGGGTGCGAAATGATGTTGCCGTTGCGGGCCAGCAGGAACGCATAGCCGGCGCCGTTGAAGTTCAGGGTGTTGATGGTGTCGGAGATGGTCTTCAGGCTGATGTCGCCGCCGAAGGCGCCCTTGAACTGGCCTTGGTCGCGGAGCTTGGCCACGGCGGAGATCAGAATCTCGCCGCTTCCTGCATCCGGGTAGGGCTCGGTCAGCATCGCCTGATTGGCCGATTTGGCCACCGGATACCAGGGCCGCTGCCGGGCATCCCAGCCCGGTGGGTTCCAGCTTGGATCGTTGGTGATGCGCTCACCATCGGTGTCGAGTCCGCCGAAGATCAGCAGGAACTGCTGCTTGAGAATCGGCTGGTCGAACACGCGCTGGATCTGCTCCGCGCTGAACTGGCTGTCGATACTCTGCGCCATCATGTCGATCAGCTGCAGTTTGCCGTTCAACCAGTTCTCGATCTGACGGGCCAAGGCGCCGCTGGCCTCTTTGATGCTGGACTCGGTCTGCTCGTTCAGGCTGCTGCGGACCTGGCTGATCTGCACCAGCGACAGCAGGCTGGTGGTGATAAACAGCACGGCCGCGGCCGCGAGGCCAACCTTGTGGGCAATTTTCATAGGCAATTTTTCCTTATTGGGTGCGGGTCCGCCAAAGACTGCTGGAGGCCCGGTACAAGCAAGTCGGCAGATCGTCGGGTTTCTTTATGGGGAATGGACGGTTACGGAAACGCTAGAAAGTCCGCCTTCTAGCAAGTCACCAACCCACAAACCACATGGTTGCTGAGGCGCATCTCTCTAGAAAGAGGCAGTTTGTGCATCCCCGACACTCAATGGCTTCGCCATAGTGTCAGCCCTGACACGGCGGCAAGGTCAAGCTTCGACCGGCTTGAAGATAACTCTGGGCAAAAGAACACATCACCCTCTGCGAGCAGCCGGCTTGGCCGCGAGCGAAGTGCTTTCTTTGCTGTCTTTTCGGTCTCCCCGAAGAAATCTTCCATTTCTTGCTGGTACGACGCAGCGCCAAGTAGATGAGTTTTCGCGGCGCTTGTTCACTCGCGTACGAGCCCTCGGTTCTTGGTGATCTTGCACGGAATCATGTTCGTCAACTCGATGGCGTTGCGGGTGTAGGTCGCCTCGGATCTCCGGCGGGAAGTCGAAGTTCGACGTGGTCCGCGCCCGGTTGCGCCGTCAGGGCTGGAGGAAGAGGGCCGCGCAGATATGGAGCCGGGGATGAGATTCGCCGGCTTCCCGGAGCGCCAGCAGGCTTTTGCGCTGACGCAGATGCGTCTGCCTGGAAGCGATGCGGTATAAGTCGCCCGGCTGAGTCGCGCCGGGCCTTTGGTGTCTTGCGCTGACGCTTAGAGCAACTGCTGGCGATCCTGCTCGATGGCCCGATCGAGGGTTTCCAGCAGCGCCTTGCGCACTTTCAGTTTGGTGTTGCGGTGCGCGGTCATGTTGATCTTCTTCAGTTGCTGCGCGGTCGCCAGGGCGGTGGCCATCAGTTGCTCGGCTGGCACCAGCTTATCGAGGAAGCCGGCATCGACGGCGCCCAGCGGATCGAACATCTCGCCGTTGATCACCGAACGGTGGAACGCCGATTTGCGCAGGCGATCGCGGGCCAGTTCGATGCCCACGTGGTGCATGGTCATGCCGATCTGCACTTCGTTCAGTCCGATGTTGAACGGACCCTCGACGCCGATGCGGTAGTCGGCCGAGAGCAGGATAAAGGCGCCCTTGGCTACGGCATGGCCTGGACAGGCGACGATGATCGGGAAAGGGTGGGCCAGCATGCGTCGCGCCAGGGTCGAGCCCGCGGCAACCAGTGCGATGGCGTTCTGTGGCCCGGAGGTCATCACTTTCAGGTCATAGCCACCCGACAGGATGCCGGGCTGGCCGGTGATGACCACGATGGCCTTGTCCTGCTCGGCGCGATCCAGGGCGGCATTGAAGGCGGCGATCACGTCCGGTGAAATGGCGTTCACCTTGCCATTGTTCAGGGTCAGGGTGGCAATGCCATCTTCGAATTGGTAGCTGATCAGGTCGCTCATCGCGGGGTTCCTTGTGCTGAGGTGGAGCAGACGTTACTCACCCCCATCGTTCAGGTAAAGCGCGGCGGCTGACTGGCTGGTCAGTCTCGGTGCGTTGTTCCGCCGGCGATCAGCATCGGCTGCCGGCGTCCAGGCCGAGTTGGGATGGCGGGCAATGGTCGGTTATTTGCTCAGTCCGCGTTCGCGGCCGCTGAAGCCGCCGGAGTGTTTGTCGGACTGTCAGCGCCTGTCGCGCTCGGTGCCTTGCGTGAAGCAGGCCAGTCCCTGGCGTTTGGCATAAGCGCATGAATCTTTTGAAAAAAACTTTTGCCTTTGGCGAAGTGTTCGGCTAAATTAGCGCACCTCGACAGACGGCAATGTCCATCGAGATCCGGTGAAGTGTCCGAGTGGTTGAAGGAGCACGCCTGGAAAGTGTGTATACGGGAAACCGTATCAAGAGTTCGAATCTCTTCTTCACCGCCACTTTCGCATTACCAAAGCCCTGAAAACTGACAAGTTTTCGGGGCTTTTTGCTTTCTGGCGCCTGGTTAGTCGGGCGCCAAGTTCATGCCCTTAACCCATAGGCCGCCATCGCGACGCCGACCAGCAGGCTGACCCCGGCCAGGATGAGCTCCCCGTAGCGTGTGCCCGGCTTGCCGCCGGTGATCAGCGTGGCCTCGGCGGGAGTGGTCGGGTCGTAGTGCACCGCGACTTTCAGGCCTGGCGTGAAGCGCTGGGCGAGCTTTTCCGCCTCTTCCTGTTGCAGGATCGGGTAGAGCGTCGCCCGATTGCCCTGATAGCGCACGCCGCCGACCTGGTATTCATAATGGAGCAGATAGTCGTGGCGTTCGCTGTCAGCGCTAAAAGCCACGACTTCCGAGCTGATTATGCGACCGGTTACGGCCGGCCAGCGCTTGCTCGCCTCGAATCGCAGAAACGATTTGAGCGCATGCCAGAGCAGGTAGGTGGACAGCACAGCGAGAAAGGTGCCACCCCAGAACGCGGGATTCATGAGCTCTCCTTGGAATGAGGGGGAGGATTGATCTCTTGGTTGATTCTAGGCATTGGGTGTTCAGTGGCGGCCCGATGGCTGCGTCCGGCGGCGCGGCCTTGGGATGGCGCGCGAGAGGGGGCAGAATTCTATCCCCAGGACGTCGACCCTGGCCAACGCCGTGTGGGCATTTTCGACCTTCGCTTGCTGATATATCCCAGCGTGGCGGGGCGCACGATGGCTTTCGGCGCGGACTGGCGCTCAAGCACGCGAATTGGGTAAGGGCGTTCTGTCTATTTCGCGTTGTCCGGGCAGTGCATATTGGCCGCGCCGGAGACTGCCTCCCGCGCTCTGCCAGTCTGCCGACTGCCGCCCGAGCCCTTCGAGGCGCTAAACTGGCGCACCTTATTCTGGGAATCCAAGCGTGAAGTGGGACATATTCTGCAGGGTCGTCGATAACTACGGCGATATTGGCGTGACCTGGCGCCTGGCCAGGCAGCTGGTCGCCGAGCACGGCCAGGCGGTGCGCCTGTGGGTCGATGAAATGGCCGCGTTCGCACAGATCTGCCCCGGGGCGGATGCCGAGGCCGTGCGACAGGTCAGGGAAGGCGTTGAGCTGCGTCTGTGGACCGGCGACTGGCGGTCTAGCGAGCCGGGCGATGTGGTCATCGAGGCGTTCGGCTGCGATCTGCCGGCAGCCTATGTGGCGGCGATGGCGGTGCGGCCGACCAAGGTGCTGTGGCTCAATCTGGAGTACCTGAGCGCCGAGGACTGGGTCGAGGGCTGTCACGGCCTGCCTTCCCTACAGTCGAACGGGCTGCAGAAGTTCTTTTTCTTTCCGGGGTTCACGGCCGGCAGCGGCGGCTTGCTACGCGAGCGCGAGCTGTTGAACGAATGCCAGGCATTTCAGGCCGATGCCGCTGCCCGTGCGGATTTTTTGGCAGGGCTCGGCGTGAGGCAATCTCCCGGCGCGCGTCTGATCTCCCTGTTCGCCTATGAAAACGCAGGGCTGGCAGGTTGGCTGGAGGCCTTGGCGGCGGACGGCAGCCCCAGTCATCTGCTGGTGCCAGAGGGGCGCATTCTTGGCGATTTGCAGACCTGGCTCGGGATGGAGCGGCTGGTCGCAGGCGATGTACGCCAGCGTGGCCAGTTGCAGATTCAGGTGCTGCCGTTCATCGAACAGGCGCAGTACGACCGTCTGCTCTGGTGTTGTGACTTCAATGCGGTGCGGGGCGAGGACTCCTTCCTACGGGCCCAGTGGGCCGGGCGCCCGCTGCTCTGGCACATCTACCAGCAGGAGCAAGGCGCGCACTGGGACAAGCTGGAGGCATTTCTGGCGCTATACACCCAGGGTCTGTCAGCCGAGGCCGCGGGGGCCGTGAAGCGATTGTGGCGGAGCTGGAACGCCGGAGAAGGGGTAGGCGAAAGCTGGCAGGCGCTCTTGCCGCACTGGGCAGCGCTGGCCGAACAGGCCGATAACTGGCGTCGGGAGCAGGGCGCGCGGATCGATCTTGCCGCAGCGCTGGTACAGTTTTACCGAAATTGGCTATCATACGCGGCCTAGAAATCTGTATCCCCATCCAAACCGGATATTCGTATGAAAACCGCACAAGAAATGAAGCCTAACAGCGTGGCCCTGATCGACGGCCAGCCGTGGCTGATCCAGAAGGCCGAGTTCACCAAGTCCGGCCGCAACAGCGCCATCGTCAAGATGAAGCTGAAGAACCTGCTGAACGGCTCCAAGACCGAGACCGTTTACAAGGCCGACGACAAGATGGAGCCGGTGATCCTGGAGCGTAAGGAAGTGAACCTTTCCTACGTGAGCGGCGAGGATTACGTATTCATGGATCCGGAGTACAACTCCTACGAGCTGCGTGCCGAGGACCTGGAAAGCGTACTGCCGTTCATCGAAGAAGGCATGACCGACGTCTGCGAAGCCGTGTTCTTCGAAGGCAAGGTGATCTCCGTCGACCTGCCGACCACCATCGTCCGTCAGGTTGTCTACACCGAGAACGCCGCCCGCGGCGACACCTCCGGCAAGGTGATGAAGCCTGCCAAGCTGCGCAACGGCACCGAGATCAAGGTCGCCGAGTTCGTCGACATCGACGACTGGATCGAGATCGATACCCGTGACGGCTCCTACAAGGGCCGTACCCAGGCGCCGCAAGCCTGAGTGCAGGCGTGAAGCGTTGAAAAAAACCCGACCTTGGCGTCGGGTTTTTTTTGCCTGGCGTTTGTCGCGTTACAGTCGCTGCGGCAGGTGCGCGTGTAGCGCCTGATCCCAGGGCGGTGGAAAGCCGAAGCGCTGCTTGAGGAAGTTGAGCAGCAGACGGGTGCGCGGGCTCGCTTCACGTTCCAGGCGCAGTGCGTAGATGCTGCTTGGCTCGGCGGGCGGCAGGCCGTTCTCGCAGAACAGCGCGACCAGTTCGCCGCGCAGCAGGTACTCGCTGATCAGCCAGGTTGGCAGGTGGGCGAGACCGAGTCCGGCCAGGGCGCCGGCCAGCAGGGTTTCGGCATTGTTGGCCGTCAGGCGTCGGCGTGCGGGGCGATAGAGATGCAGTTTGCCGCGCTCCTCGAAGCGCCAGGCATAGGGCGGCGCAAGCCCTTCCCAGTCGAGGCCGTGGTGCCCGAGCAGCTCGCTGGGCGAGCGCGGCATGCCCTGTTGCGCGAGGTATTGCGGGCTGGCGCAGGCGACTCGAATCAAGGGCGATAAGGGGGTGGCGACCAGTCGGGTATCGGCCAGCGGACCGATCCGCAGGACCAGGTCCACCTCACCGAGATGGGCGCCCTGCAAGTCGACGAAACTGTCGATCAACCGCAATTGCACGTCCAGCCCCGGGTAAGCGACCAGAAACTCGGCGATCGCCGGTGCCAGGTGGCGACGCCCGAAAGGCGCGGGGGCGTCGATGCGAATCAGTCCTTCCGGGGCGGCGCTCAGGGACACGGCCTCGGCGCGGGCCAGATGCAGCTCAGCCACAATACGCCTGGCCCGCTCGGCGAAGGCCAGACCGGATGCCGTGGGTCGCACCGCGTGGGTGCTGCGGCTGACCAGTTTGCTGTCCAGTGAGCGCTCCAGGGCGTCGATGCGACGGGCCACAGCCGAGGGGGTCAGCGAGTGGCGACGGGCGGCTGCCGAGAAGCTGCCGGCTTCCAGTACATCGAGAAACAGGCCGAGTTGATCGGTAAGGCTGTCAGGGTTCATCGAGGCTCGCTTGTGCGGATAACGCATAGCCATTGTGCGCAGCTATGCGTTTCCTGGCTAGGCGCCGCGGGCTAGCATCGTCGTCACCGCAGTGGAGCCCGCCATGATTCCGATCGACTTCGCCCTCAATCTTGTTCTCGGCATGTTCCTCGGTGCACTGGGCGGCTTGTTCGGCATCGGCGGCGGCCTGGTGGCGATTCCTGTGCTGGGCGTGGTCTTCGGTCTGGACCAGCAACTGGCCCAGGGCACCGCACTGGTCATGGTGGTGCCGAACGTGGTGCTGGCCCTGTGGCGCTACCACCAGCGTAATCGCATCAATTGGCGGCACGCCCTGACCCTGGCGCTCAGCAGCCTGGTCTGGGCGTTGCTCGGTTCCGGGTGGGCGGTAACCCTGGATGCCGAGCGCATGCGCCTGGCCTTCGTTGGCTTCCTGCTGGTGCTGGTGCTGTACAACCTCTCGCGCCTCTACTGGCGCTCGACGCCCGTCAGCAGCGGGTTGCGCTATCCCTGGCCCTGGCTGGCAGTGCTCGGCAGTGGCGCGGGATTGCTCGGCGGGCTATTCGCGATCGGTGGTGCGGTGCTGGCCACGCCGGTGCTGACCGCCGTGTTCGGCACCACCCAGGTGGTGGCCCAAGGCCTGTCGCTGGCATTGGCGTTGCCCAGCACCGGGGTAACGCTGGCAACCTATGCCTGGCATGAGCATGTCGACTGGGCGCTGGCCACGCCGCTGGCGATCGGCGGTCTGCTCAGCATCAGCTGGGGTGTGCGGGCGGCCCATGCCCTGCCCGAGCGCCTGTTGCGTGCGCTGTTCGCCGGTTTCCTGCTGCTCTGCGCCGTGCTGCTGGGGCTTAAAGTCTGAAGCCTTCGACAATGTGCTCGGCCAGGGTTTCGGTCACCGGTGACTGGGTGTGGCTGTTGCGCAGCAGCACGATGCTGGCCGACGGCATGGCTGGCAGCCCTTCGGCCTCGCCGATGATGCGCTGGTCCGGGGTGACCAGGCTCTGCAGCTGCGCCGTGACCGCCAGGCCGGCGCTGACCACGGCCATGATCGCCGACAGGCTGGGGCTGGTGTAGGCGATGCGGTACTCGCGCTCCATGGCATCCAGCGCATTGCAGGCCCAGGAGCGGCAGAAGCACTGGGAGTTGAACATCGCCAGGGGCAGCGGCTCCTGTTCATGGGGGCTGAAGCCCTGGGCCTCGGCCCAGACGATGCGTTCCTGGCGCAGCAGCTGGCCGATCTCGTTGCCCGGCTCGCGGGTGACGATGGTCAGGTCCAGGTCCTGGCGCTGCAGCAGGTTGAACGAGGGCTCGCAATGCAGCTCCACCTGCACCAGCGGGTAGGCCTGGGCGAAGCGCGAGAGAATGCCCGGCATGAAGCGCATCAGGTAGTCGTCCGGCGTGCCGATGCGCACCGCGCCAACCATATGGGGCTCGCGCAGGGTGGTCATGACCTCGCCGTGCAGCTTGAGGATGCGCCGTGCGTAGCCGAGCAGTACCTGACCCTCGGCAGTCAGGCTGACTTGGCGGCCATCGCGCTGGAACAGAGGGCGCTGCAGCACATCTTCCTCCAGGCGCTTCATCTGCATGCTCACCGCCGACTGGGTGCGATTGACCGACTCGGCGGCACGGGTGAAGCCTCCGTGGTCGGCAATGGCGACGAAGGTTCGCAGCAGTTCGCTGTCGATGCTCGGGTAGTTGGCCATTGATCAATCTCCGAGATGCAAGGCATAAGAAACATTCGTTGGATTGATCATAAGCCCAGCGTGAGACTGTCGCCAACCCCACAGGAGGGCGATGAGATGAAAGGTCAGAAAGGTTTTGCAATCGCACATCGGAGCCCGGCACAGGGCATGAATCCGCGCGCCTTGATCGGCAAGGCGTGGGGCCATATCAAGCGTTGGCATCAGCTAGCGGAGCAGCGCCGCCGATTGGCTACGCTGAATGATGAAGCGCTGAAGGATCTGGGCCTCAGTCGAGCGGATGTCTTGGAGGAGAGCGAGCGCCCGTTCTGGGACGACCCTTTGGCGGACAGCCCGGAGAGTCGTGCGCGAGGTCGTTTACATGCAGGTGAAGGTCAGGCTGGTCAATGCCTTTGTCGCTGATGGCCGCGGCGGCAATCCCGCTGGCGTGGTGCTGCAGGCCGATGGCCTGAGCACTGTGCAGAAACAGGCGATTGCCGCCCAGGTCGGGCATTCGGAAACGGCTTTCGTTTCCCGGTCGGACAGCGCGGCCTTCAAGCTTGAGTTCTTCACGCCGACTCGGCAGATCGCTCACTGTGGCCATGCGACCGTGGCCAGTTTCGCCTTGTTGCGTCAGTTGGGTCAGGTAAGCGAGGGCTGGACCAGTAAAGAGACCATCGACGGCAATCGCAACATCCTGATCAAGGGCGATATGGTCTTCATGGAACAGCGCCGGCCGGAGTACCGCCGGCTGGATGATGATCCGCAGTTGATCGAGGCGCTGATGGCGGCCCTGGGCATCGATCCGGGGCAGCTGCTGGCCGGGTATTGGCCGATGCGGGTCAGTACTGGCGGAGCGTTCGTCCTCGTGCCGTTGGTCAGCGCGGCGCGAGTGGCGGCCTTGCAGCCCGATCAGCAGGCCCTGGCCAAACTGAGCGAACGACTGGATCTGATCGGCTTCTATGCCTTCTCCACAGACACCCATGAGCCACAGCGCGCCGCCGGCGCGCGGATGTTCGCGCCCTATTACGGCATCGTCGAGGAAGCCGCCACCGGCATGGCCGCCGGCCCCCTGGCGTGTTTCCTCCACGAACAGATGGGCGTGTCCGGCGTGCGCCTGTTGATCGAGCAGGGCTATCTCATGCACCCGCCGTCGCCCAGCGTGATCACCGTCGATCTGCAGTTGGCCGGGCAGAGTATCGAGCGGCTGCTGGCCGGCGGGCGGGCCCGGGTGATGCATGAAGTCGATCTGCACCTCTAGGGCAAGCCGGTGCTCGAGGTCGGCGCTGGCCTAGTCGCTCATGAATGCTTCCCTCTCTCTGGCTGCTGCCCGCCGCCTGGCCCTAAGGGCCCAGGGGTTCGGCTCGGGACCATGCGCCGCGGTCGGTGCGGGCCGCCTGCTAAGGCTGATCGAACGGCTCGGCGCCCTGCAGATCGACTCGGTGAATGCGCTGGTTCGTTCTCACTACCTGCCGCTGTTCTCGCGGCTCGGTCCCTACGATTGTGCCTTGCTGGAGCGGGCCGCCTGGGGCGCGACTCGCCACCGTCGGCTGTTCGAATACTGGGGGCACGAGGCTTCCCTGCTGCCGCTGACATGCTACCCGCTGCTGCAATGGCGGATGCAGCGGGCGCGCAACGGGGAGGGGATCTACAAATCGCTCGCCCAGTTCGGTCGAGAGCAACGGCCGCTGATCCGCCAGGTTCTGCAGGCCGTGCGCGAGCGCGGCGCCCTGGGGGCCGGCAGCCTGAACGCGGGGCAACCGCGCAGCAGTGCCTGGTGGGGCTGGAGCGCGGAGAAACACGCGCTGGAGTGGCTGTTCGCCGCCGGCGAGGTGACGGTCGCCGGGCGTCGTGGCTTCGAGCGCCTGTATGACCTGCCGGAGCGCGTGCTGCCGGCCGAAGTGCTGGCCCAGCCCACCATTCCAGAGCCCGAGGCCCTGCGTCGACTGCTGCTGCAGGCGGCGCGAGCCCTGGGCGTCGCCACCGAAAAAGACCTGCGCGACTACTTTCGGATGAGCCCGCGCGACAGTCGCCTGCGCCTGGCCGAATTGGTCGAGGCCGGTGAGTTGCAGCAGCTGGAGGTGGAGGGATGGGCGCAGCCGGGCTATTGCGCAGGGCGGCCGACGATTCCCCGTCAGGTGGTGGCCAGTGCCCTGTTGTCGCCGTTCGACTCGCTGATCTGGGAACGCTCGCGCACGGAACGGCTGTTCGACTTCCGCTACCGCTTGGAGATCTACA
Source organism: Pseudomonas benzenivorans (assembly GCF_024397895.1). Taxonomy (NCBI): domain Bacteria; kingdom Pseudomonadati; phylum Pseudomonadota; class Gammaproteobacteria; order Pseudomonadales; family Pseudomonadaceae; genus Pseudomonas; species Pseudomonas benzenivorans. The sequence goes on along the minus strand of NZ_CP073346.1, from coordinate 614,108 downwards.
CGCCGCGGCACAAGCGCGTCCATGGCTACTATGTGCTGCCGTTTCTGCATGGCGAGCGCCTGGCCGCGCGACTCGATCTGCGTGCCGAGCGGGGCGAACAGCGCCTGGCGGTGCATGCCGTGCACGAGGAGGCGCCCGCTCTCGATGAGGCGGGGTTGGCTGCACTGGCCGACAACCTGCGCGCGCTCGCCGGCTGGCTCGGCCTGGCACGGGTACAGCTGAACTGCAGCAGCGCTTGTGCCCTGCGTTTGCGCCCCCTGCTGGCATAGTTCACGGCCTTGTCGGCGGCGCGGGGCGCCGGACCGTCGGGGCGGCAAGCCGTCCCGGCTTCCGCTACAATGCGCGCCGATTTCCCTAGCCAGAGAGCCCGCCCATGTCCGCCTGCCAGACTCCGATCATCGTTGCCTTGGATTTTCCGACCCGCGACGCCGCCCTCGCGTTGGCCGATCGGCTCGATCCCAAGCAGTGCCGGGTCAAGGTCGGCAAGGAGTTGTTCACCCGCTGCGGGCCGGAGATTGTCGGCGCCCTGGGCGAGAAAGGCTTCGAGGTGTTCCTCGACCTGAAATTCCATGACATCCCCAACACCACGGCAATGGCGGTCAAGGCCGCCGCGGAACTGGGCGTGTGGATGGTCAACGTGCACTGCTCGGGCGGCCTGCGCATGATGGCGGCCTGTCGCGACACCCTGGAGCAGCTGGGTGGCCGGGCACCGCTGCTGATCGGCGTCACCGTGCTGACCAGCATGGAGCGCGAGGACCTGGCCGGCATCGGCCTGGATGTCGAGCCCCAGGAGCAGGTGCTGCGCCTGGCCGGACTGGCCCAGCAGGCCGGCCTGGATGGACTGGTCTGTTCCGCCCAGGAGGCCGGGGTTTTGAAGGCGGCCCATCCGTCGTTGCAACTGGTCACCCCCGGCATTCGGCCGGCCGGCAGCGCCCAGGACGATCAGCGTCGTATCCTCACCCCGCGCCAGGCCCTGGATGCCGGCTCCGATTACCTGGTGATCGGCCGGCCGATCAGCCAGGCCGCCGATCCAGCCGCGGCCCTGGCGGCGCTGGTGGCCGAGCTGGCCTGAGACCGGGCGCCGCTGAACTTTTAGCGGCTTCCTGTATACAATCCTCGCATCACGCTTAATCAGGTTCTCGCCATGCATCCCGCCGCCGAACATTCACCCCTGGGCAAATCCAGCGAGTACATCGCCACCTACACGCCGTCCTTGCTGTTTCCCATTCCCCGCGCGCCCAAGTGGGCGGAGCTTGGCCTGACGGCCGCGACTCTGCCGTATCAGGGCGTGGACCTCTGGAACTGCTTCGAGCTGTCCTGGCTACTGCCATCCGGCAAGCCGGTGGTGGCGATTGGTGAGTTCGCCATCCCTGCGGACTCGCCCAATATCATCGAGTCGAAGTCGTTCAAGCTCTATCTCAACTCGCTCAACCAGACCGTATTCGCCGATGTGGCCGAGCTGGTCGCCGTGCTGCAGGCCGACCTGTCGGGCGCTGCCGGCAAGCCGGTGGGCGTGCGCGTACGCCGCCTCGACGAAGTGGCCGCGGAGGGTGTGGCGACCCTGCCGGGCCGCTGCATCGATGAGCTGGATGTGAGCATCAGCAACTACGCCCAGCCGCAGCCGCAGCTGCTGCGTTGCGAGCCGGGACGGATAGTCGAGGAGAGCCTGCACAGCCATTTGTTGAAATCCAACTGTCCGGTCACCGGTCAGCCGGACTGGGGCAGCGTGGTGGTGCAGTACCGGGGGGCGGCGCTGGACCCGGCCAGCCTGCTGGCCTACCTGGTGAGCTTCCGCCAGCATGCGGACTTTCACGAGCAATGCGTCGAGCGCATCTACCTCGACCTGCTGGGCCTGCTCGAGCCGGAGCGGCTGACCGTCTATGCGCGCTATGTGCGCCGTGGCGGGCTGGATATCAACCCCTATCGCAGCAGCGCGGCCATCGAGCCGGACAATCGCCGCCTGGTGCGGCAGTAGAAGCAAGAACCCCAGCCGCAGCTGGGGTTTTTCATGCACGCGAGCCGGCGTTTCAGATCCCCATATTGGCCAGGCTCTGCAGGATGTTGCGCAGGGTACCTGCCAGGGTCGGGTGGCTGGCCTCGAAGCGCTCCACCGCCAGGTTGACCCCGTCGACCAGGGTGGCGTCGGGCGCGGCCGCCGCCTGGCGGGCCAGTTGCAGTTCAATTTCCTGGGTCAGCACGTACAGCGAGGCGCGTTCTTCTTCGCTGAGTGGGGGATCCTGTGCCAGTTGATTGCGCAGGTCTTCCAGTTGCTGCTGCAGGCGATTTGCAGGCATAGGGCTCTCCCTTTTCGAATAGGCAAAAGCATTGACCCTGCGCGTGCGCGAAAGGTCCCTGCTTGCCTTCAGGGTAATCCAAGCGCGGTGGCTTTGCCCGCCCTGTTTCGATCCCGGGCAGCATGCCTCATTGAGGGTGCGGTTCAGCTCTGCGCTCAGGGTTTCTCGCCCTTTTGCCGTCGCGCGCCGAGGTCGCTCAGGCAGGCGGGCAGGTCGGTCAGCTGATCGATCACCGAGTGCGCACCGAGGCGGTAGAGGGCGAGGGTCGCCTGGGCGCGCAGTCGATCGCGTTCGTCGCCGGCGAGGGCCTGCCAGTCGGCCGGAGCCTGACCGCACAGCGGTCCGCAGGCGGCCAGGCCTACGGTCCAGAGGCCGGCATGGAGGCCGGCCTGGAGCAGGCGGGGCTCGCCACTGACGAGTACGCAGCCCTCCAGCCGGTCGACCTGCAGGTCGACCAGCGCCTGCCAGCAGGCGTCTGGCGCGGGCCAGGGGCGAGGGTTCGACTGCGCCGGGGCGCCGTGCAGCCAGTCCGGCAAGGGGCTTGCCAGGCTCGCGCTGACGTCGGACGGCAGCTCGTCGAGCCAGGCGCAGGGGATGTTCTGTCGGCGCAGTTGCGCCAGCAGGGTGGCCGCGCCCGGCGTGCATTCGGCATGTTCGCGGGCCGCTTCGCGCAGGGCGTGATGGAAGGCAAGCTGCTCGTCGGGTCGCGGCGGGCGGCCGAGCAGCTGCTCCAGGCTGCCCCGAACGTCGGTGGCGTGCGGGTACAGGCGCTGCAGGGCTACCGGTGCGGTGCGAGCGCCAAAATCCACCAGGCAGCCAGACAGGCCGAACAGCAGGGCAGAAAAGGCGGCAGGAGTGGCGGGCGAGGGCATGGCGTCGACTCAAGTATGGCTGCACCAGGCTAGCGACCAGAGGTGACGAAACGATGACCCTGTTGTGACGGTCGGCGGCCCACGTCCTTTGAAGGGCTGCCTGCTGGCTCGGATGACTGCCGGGTTACGCAATTTGCGCATCGAGCGCGTCCGCTATGCTGCCTAGAGGCGGGTGCAGGCTTTATACTGCGCGCCGGTGATTGAGGTCGCCTGCTGATCGGCCTCTGTTTTTGTCTTCAAGGAGCGACTGCGATGCATGTATTCGGAATGAGCTGGATCAAGCGCCTGGGGCTTTTCCTGGCCTGTGCAGGCCTGGGGCTGCTTCCGGTCGTGACGCACGCCGCCGAAGAGGATCCCTGGGAGGGCGTCAACCGAGCGATCTTCCGGTTCAACGACACGGTCGACACCTACGCGCTCAAGCCGCTGGCCCAGGGTTACCAGAGGGTTACCCCGGATTTTCTCGAGGAAGGCGTGCACAACGTGTTCGGCAACCTCGGCGACGTCGGCAATCTGGCCAATGATCTGCTGCAGGGCAAGTTTCACGAGGCCGGCGTGGACACCGGACGGGTGATCTTCAACACCACCTTCGGCGTGCTCGGCTTCTTCGATGTCGCCACTCGCATGGGCTTGCAGCGCAACGACGAGGATTTCGGCCAGACCCTCGGCGTCTGGGGGCTGGGTAACGGTCCCTACATCGTCTTACCCCTGCTGGGGCCAAGCACCATACGGGATGCCGTCGGCAAGGTGCCGGACGCCTCCCTGGAGCCCTATCCGTATATGAGCCATGTGCCGACGCGTAACCTGGTCCGTGGCGTCGATGTCATCGATACCCGTGCCAGCCTGCTGTCGGCGGAAAAGCTGATCAGCGGTGACAAGTACCTGTTCGTCCGCAATGCCTACCTGCAGAATCGCGAGTTCAGGATGAAGGACGGCCAGGTCGAAGACGACTTCTAGGCTTAGGCCAGGCGAACCGTTCCATATAGAAAGGCGGCCATCGGGCCGCCTTTTTCTTGCCTGCGCCCAACCACCTTTCAGTTCATCGAGATAATCGCCAGACCCAGGGCCTGGCGACCGCCGTCCAGCTGGCTGACCCTTACGACCTCGGCGTGCGCATCCAGGCCCTTGAGTTCATTGTGCTCCGAAGCAATATGTACCCGGACCTTGTCGCCCATGCTCAGCGCCGACTGGGCTTCCAGTTGCATGCCGGTGCTCGACAGGTCGAGGCACAGGGCGGGTATCTCGCGGCCGGCGCAGTGTAGCGTGACCGGCGCTTCCAGTCGCATGCGGATGTAGTCACGTTTCTCGCTGTAGTCGCGATCACTCTGGCTCATGGGGCTATCCTCTGATGGTGGGGCTCTCCTGCCGCCCTTATAACCTTGGCCGATTTCGGGTGTAAAGTCGCGCTGCGATGATCTGCGTACGCTTGAATCGGGCAGAGGATGGGAGTACCGTCTGCGCCTTAACGCGAACCGACGATGCGCAGGCAGGCTTCGGCCTGACGTTTACCTCCAGCCATCCCCGGCGCAGTTTGCCTGGATATCCCATGCACAAAACCAGTGCCACGCTGCTGATTATCGATGACGACGACGTAGTGCGCGCGAGCCTCGCCGCCTACCTGGAAGACAGTGGCTTTAACGTCCTGCAAGCCACCAATGGCCTTCAGGGGCTCGAAGTGTTCCAGCGCGAGCAACCCGATCTGGTAGTCTGCGATTTGCGCATGCCCCAGGTCGACGGCCTGGAGCTGATTCGCCGAATCAATGCCCTGGAAGTGGAAACCCCGATCATCGTGGTGTCCGGTGCCGGGGTGATGACCGACGCGGTCGAGGCCCTGCGCCTTGGCGCCGCCGACTACCTGATCAAGCCCCTGGAAGATCTGGCGGTGCTCGAGCATTCGGTGCGCCGCGCCTTGGATCGAGCCCAGCTGCGCCAGGAGAATCGCCGCTACCGCGAGAAGCTCGAGGCGGCCAATCGCGAACTGCAAGCCAGCCTGCATCTGCTGCAGGAAGATCAGAATGCCGGGCGCCAGGTGCAGATGAACATGCTGCCGGAGACGCCCTGGCAGGTCGATGGCCTGCAGTTTGCCCACCAGATCATTCCCTCGCTCTACCTCTCTGGGGACTTCGTCGACTACTTTAGGGTGGACGAGCGGCGTGTGGCCTTCTACCTGGCCGACGTCTCTGGCCACGGAGCCTCTTCAGCGTTCGTCACCGTGCTGCTGAAGTTCATGACCACACGGCTGCTATACGAGTCGCGCCGCGGCGGCCGGCTGCGTGAATTCAAGCCATCGGAAGTGCTCGCTCACATCAATCGTGGCTTGATCAACTGCAAGTTGGGCAAGCATGTAACCATGCTCGGTGGAGTAATCGACGAGCAGAGCGGCGAACTGCATTACAGCATCGGTGGCCACCTGCCGTTGCCGGTGCTGTTCAGCGAGGGCCAGGCGCAGTACCTGAGCGGCCGCGGCCTGCCGGTCGGCCTGTTCGAAGAGGCCGATTACACCGATCACGTGCTCAAGTTGCCGGAGTCTTTCAGTCTGACGCTGTTGTCCGACGGCATTCTCGATCTGCTGCCGGGCGATACCCTGCAGGAAAAGGAGAGCGGTCTGCCCGAACTGGTGGTGTCGGCCGGCGGCACCCTGGAGGGTTTACGCCAGGTGCTTGGGCTGGCCAATCTTGCGGATATGCCGGATGATATCGCCTTGCTGGTGCTAAGCAGGAACCTTGCATGAATCCTGGGATCAACCCCGGTCGAATCCAGTTCGCTGAACAAGACGGCACCTTCGTCTTGAAGTTTGTCGGCGAGGTGCGCCTGACCCTCTGTTCGGCGCTGGACGCCACCATCGAGAAAATCTTCAGCGCGTTGAATTTCTCGGCCATCGTCATCGATCTGACCGAGACCCGCAGCATCGACAGCACCACGCTTGGCCTGCTGGCCAAGCTGTCGATTCTCTCGCGGCAGAAGATCGGCCTGCTGCCTACCGTGGTCACCACCCATGCGGACATTACTCGCCTGCTGCAGTCGATGGGGTTCGATCAGGTCTTCAATATCGTCAACAAGCCGATCCCCTGCCCGGAGTGCCTGGCCGATCTGCCGTCTCAGGATCAATCCGAAGAGGTGGTCAGGTCCAAGGTGCTGGAGGCACACCGTATTCTCATGGGCTTGAACGAGTCCAACCGCGAAGCCTTCCACGATCTGGTCAGCGCCCTCGAACACCACTGAGCCCAACCACGGCTATTCACTGCGGGGCGCCTGATGCAAATCGGCGCCCCGCAGTGCATTCAGGCCAGGCTGGCGAGCAGTGCCTCCAGCTTTTCCTGGTCACGGGCGAACAGGCGAATGCCTTCGGCGAGTTTCTCCGTGGCCATGGCGTCCTCGTTGAGCGCCCAGCGGAACTGGCCTTCGTCGAGCGACTGGCGCGCCTCGGCCGGTTTCCCACTACTCAGTTTGCGTTCCAGCGGCTGCGGATCGTCGGCCAATTGTTGCAACAGTTCGGGGCTGATGGTCAGCCGATCACAGCCGGCCAGCTGCTCGATCTGGCCGAGGTTGCGGAAGCTGGCGCCCATCACCACGGTCGAGTAGCCGTTGGCCTTGTAGTAGTTGTAGATGCGCGTGACCGATTGCACGCCGGGGTCTTCGGCACCGACGAAGTCGCGGCCTTCGGCCTTCTTGTACCAGTCGTAGATGCGTCCCACGAAGGGCGAGATCAGGAACACCCCTGCTTCGGCGCAAGCCTGGGCCTGGGCGAAGGCGAACAGCAGGGTGAGGTTGCATTGGATGCCGGCCTTTTCCAGCTGCTCGGCGGCGCGGATACCCTCCCAGGTTGAGGCGATCTTGATCAGCACCCGCTCTCGGCCGATGCCGGCCTGTTCGTACAGGTCGATCAAGCGCTCGGCACGGCGCAGGGTGGCCTGGGTGTCGAACGACAGGCGTGCATCCACCTCGGTGGAGATGCGCCCGGGAATCACCTTGAGGATTTCCTGGCCGACCGCCACGGCAAAGCGATCGCAAGCCAGGCCGAGGTCGCCACCGCTGATGGCTACGGCGCTGCGCAGCAGCTCGGCGTAGCGCGGCATGGCGGCGGCCTTGAGCAGCAGGGACGGGTTGGTGGTGGCGTCGACCGGTTTCAGCCGGGCGATGGCGTCGAGGTCACCGGTGTCGGCGACTACGGTGGTGAACTGCTTGAGTTGATCCAGCTTGGAGGTCATGACACAGCCTTGTCGTTGCGGATGTCATGACCTTACCCGAGCCGCCGAGGCGGCTCAACGGCGACTAGTGGCCTTGCAGCAATTGCGCGGCCTGGTCGAACAGCGCCAGGGGTTCGGCGGTCTTGTGGATGTCCACCGAAAGCAGCTGGCGGAAGCGCCGCGCGCCCTTGAAGCCCTGGGCCAGGCCGAGCATGTGGCGGGTGATGTGGTGCATGCTGCCGCCTTCGGCCAGGTGCGCGGCGATATAGTCGCGCATCGATTGCATGGCCTCGAAGCGGCTCAGTGTCGGCGCCTCGGCGCCGAACAGCTGTCGGTCCACCTGAGCCAGCAGATAGGGGTTGTGGTAAGCCTCGCGGCCGAGCATCACGCCGTCGAAGGTCTGCAGGTGGCTCCGGCACTCATCCAGGGTCTTGATGCCGCCGTTGAGGATGATCTCCAGGTCCGGGAAGTCGCGCTTGATCTGTGCCGCCACGTCATAGCGCAGCGGCGGTATCTCACGGTTCTCCTTGGGCGACAGGCCGGAGAGGATCGCGATGCGCGCGTGCACGGTGAAGCTCTCGCAGCCGGCTTCGCATACTTGGCCGACGAAGTCGCGCAGCTCGGCGTAGCTGTCGCGGCCGTCGATGCCGATGCGGTGCTTGACCGTCACCGGAATGCTTACCGCATCGCGCATGGCCTTGACGCAATCGGCGACCAGTGCCGGATGGGCCATCAGGCAGGCACCGATCATGTTGTTCTGTACCCGGTCGCTGGGGCAGCCGACGTTCAGGTTGACCTCATCGTAGCCGGCGGCTTCGGCCAGTTCGGCGCAGGCGGCCAGTTCCGCCGGTACGCTGCCACCCAGTTGCAGGGCCAGCGGGTACTCGGCTTCACAATGGCGCAGAAAGCGCGCGCTATCGCCGTGCAGCAGGGCACCGGTGGTGACCATCTCGGTATAGAGCAGGGTGTGCCTGGACAGTTGGCGCAGGAAGAATCGGCAGTGCCGATCGGTCCAATCCATCATCGGCGCCACGGAGAAGCGGCGAGACAGGGGAGGGCGCGTGGTTTCTGGCTTTGAGGCTGATTCTAGAGGCATTTGTCTTGTCGCGTTTCCGCCGGGTTTACGGGGCTTTCAGAGCGTTTTTCTTGAGGCGGTGGTAAAATGTACCATCGTGAAGTTCGTATGTACCACCGGCCAGGAGGGCGTACCACTGTGGCAACCATTCGAGCCCGAAAGAGCGCGGACGGCTCGCTCCGCTATACCGCGCAGATCCGTATCAAGAAAAACGGCATACAAGTCTACCAAGAGAGCCAGACTTTCGCTCGCAAGCAGGCCGCGCAAGCGTGGGCCAAGCGTCGCGAGACCGAATTGGATGAGCCAGGTGCTATCGAGCGGGCGAATTTCTCGGGCACCACTGTGGCCTCTATGATCGAGAAGTACCTTGAGGAATATGGCAAAGCCAGGCCTATCGGCAAGACCAAGAAGGCGACTCTTGAGGCCATCGCCAAGACTTTTCTGGGCGAATGCGAGGATCGCCGAGTGAGCGCTCAGGTGCTGGTGGACTATGCCCTATGGCGCATGAGTGAGGAGGGCGGCGGCGTGCAGCCGCAGACCGCAGGCAATGACCTTGCTCATCTCGGCGCTGTGCTATCTATCGCTCGTCCCGCTTGGGGGTACGAGATTGACCGGCATGCGATGGCGGATGCACGGAAAGTGCTGACCAAGTTGGGCTACAAGCTGAAGAGTCGTGAGCGCGACCGCCGGCCGGCACTTAGTGAGCTGAATCTGATATTTGCGGAGTTCGAGAGGGTCCTGGATGCTCGACCTACGTCTATCAATATGTTGAAAGTGGCATGCTTCGCAATCTTCTCCACACGGCGGCAGGATGAGATCTGCCGTATCCGTTGGGGCGATCTTGATGGATCACGGCAATCGGTGATGGTACGGGACATGAAGAACCCAGGCGACAAGATCGGAAACAACGTCTGGTGTTACCTGCCTGACGAAGCCTGGGCAATCGTGCATAGCATGCCGCGTTTATGCGACGAAATTTTCCCTTACAACAGTGAATCAGTGTCCACCGCCTGGAGTCGCGCTTGCGAACGTGCTGGGATTAAAGATCTGCACTTTCACGACCTTCGCCACGACGGCGTCAGTCGTTTATTTCAAATGGGGTGGGATATCCCTCGAGTGGCAAGTGTTTCTGGTCATAGGGATTGGAATTCGTTGCGACGCTACACCCACCTGAATGGGCGTGGTGATCCCTATAACGGATGGAGTTGGTTGCCGAAGGTACTGGCATCAAGCGTAAAACTCGGAGACCGTACACTCAACGGGCTCTCCCGACGCGGCGGTCGCCGGTGAGTTGATCCCGTTCCCTGATCGCCTGTTGACGTTGGGCGTCGAGGTAAGTGGCTAGATCCTCAAGATGCACGCCCTTGGCAGACTTTTGGCTTGGCTCCATGCGCACAATAGGGATGGGCAGTGCGCCACTCAGGGCTTTGCGCTGGAACATCTCGGTGCTGAGGTGTGAAAAATAGTCCTGACAAACTCGATCGAGCGGAATTATTGCCCGCCCTTCGTACTGCGTCATTAGCAAAAACAGTGTTTTCATCGCTCCGTGCCACCGCACAACTCCAGTGGGTCCAGCCTAGGGGCAACGTTTCTAGAGGCAAACCAGCTGTGTCGTAAGGTGGCGAGTTGCAGAGCAGTATTCTTGGCGGTCGCTGGCGCCGTTAGTGATACGGCGCCTCCCGCTCTGTCGATCGTTACTGCAGCCAGCCCTCAACCACGTTAGCGCCGAACTCTTCTTTCCAGGCTTTCAGGATCTTGTGGTTGCCGCCCTTGGTCTCAACAACCTCGCCGCTCTTGGGGTTCTTGTAGCGCTTCAGTTGGCGAGGACGGCGCGGCCCGACATCCTGCTTTGCGATTTTGGCAGCTTTGGTTTGTGGATCAAGGATGGCAATGATATCGCGCAGGCTCTTGTCGTACTTCGACATCAAGGCGCGAAGTTTTTCCTCGAACTCCATTTCCTTTTTCAGGCCATCGTCTTTCTTGAGTGCTTCCAGTTCTGCCAGTTGAGTGGCCAGTTGCTGTTCAAGGGCCCGAAATTCAGCGAGTTTTGACATGTGATGTGTTTCCTTTTCTAGGATGGCTTCGAATCTTGGATGTAGCCCGGCTCGAATCGTGAAAATAATACCACTTGAGAGACGATGCACTAAAGCTTATGAAAGCTGTTTACTCATTTCGTTAATCACGATGTTAATGATTGTCCGAAGGCAGCGTGTTTCTCCTCCAAGAGTTGCCTGGAGTTCCGGTTGATCCTGGGCCAGCGTCTGGTTCTCCAGGATGACCTGCTCAAGCAACTGATTTGCCGTCGCCTGGATCCCCGATGCCATCTTGTCGATTGAGGCCAGCGCCACGCTGGCTTTTAAACCCATGTCTTCGCCAGCGGAAATTAGGGCCGTGCGGTTGAGCTGTGTAATCCGGTCTTCTTCGCCTACTGGCCAAGCCATTTTGACCTGCTCTGGCCAGCCGTCCTGATCAAATGCGCGAGTCGTATACACCGCGGTGCTCAGCAAGTCATAGAAGGGGGAAAGAATTAACCCCTTGGCTGTTACTAGGAAGCTGAGGTTTTTCAGATGGGCGTCGCCGTTGCCCACCAGAACGTTGAACACCAGCCAGCGAAATAGCTCGAGGCGCACTTTGGCCGGGATGCTGCACATCTTGCTGATATCCAGAAGGCGTTTCACGCTGCCCTGGTCGTATTTGTAGGCCCGGTCGAGTCCAAGCAATTGGCAGGCATCAATGCAGTGCAGCCGCTCCCAGCCATCTGGCATTTTCCGGCGATCAAAACGTGAGATGAGGTAGACCGGTTGCGGCACATACTTGCGAGTGACCTCTGGTACTCGGAGGCCCATACGCTTTGCCAAGCTCATGACAAACCACTCATTTATCACCGAGTGGGCGTAGCTCATATCCGGGTGGTCGGGCTTGAGGATATGGGTCGACGGCATGTTGCCGGTGGGTTCTAGCAGTTGCTCCCCATCGAAGATGATGGCCATCTTGTGCTGAGCGCCTGCCAGCGACATGCGTTTGGCGGCTTGCTCGGCCAGAGGGACCCGGGGCATATCGCGAATACGCTGTGACAGTACTTCATCAGGCAGTGCGCGAAGTTTGCCCGTTGTAGGCTGCTGGCCTGGAAGAAGGAGGGTGATAGAGCCTGCCGATTCAGCCCCGAAATGGGTCAGCAAGCCGAAGGCATCGGCCTCGGATGTACGCGCGGCCCGGGCGATCAGCTGTCGCTGACCCTCCTCGGGGAGCAGGTTATCGAAGTACCACTGGACCGGCCGCACCGACGCACCATCCACGTGCGGGGCATCCTGCAGTGGCAGGCTGGGGCAGAGAGCGTAGGCGTCCGGACGGCGAAGCCATTCTTCCGTGTAGGCGAAGCGCCAAAGGCCGTTTTGTTCGGACAACGTGCCGATTTGTGTGTGGTTGATCCAGGCGTTTAACTGGCGGTCCATTGCGGTCTTCTATCTCTAAGCTGTTGGCTGTTGTTCGGTTTTCTCGATCAGCCTCTCCAGGTTCTGTCGAGCCTGTTCCGCGATTTCATCCGGGACATCAACGTAGACGTGCAGTCCCAGTTCTCGCATGACTTGGAAAAGCTTTCCCCAATGAACCGACTCGCCGCCACGCTCCACTTTGCCGAGGAAGTTTTCGGACACACCGATGCTGCCCGCGGCATCGTCCTGGCGCATGTCCATGGCCTTGCGGCTTGCGCGAATCACCATGCCGATCTTTTCCGGAGTGTCGATCTGAAACTGCATGCCAAAATCCTCATGATTGTGCGGATTATGCTGTTAGGAGCTTATTCTAGTCATAAATCCGCATGTTCGTGAGGATTAACGTTGATGGATTAGCAATAGCACAGAAAACCGCACGATCTTGAGGAATTTTATCGGCCCTGTCGTGGCGCATGAAAATCCACTTGCCGGCGGTTAGCACGGACCGCTGGCGCATGGTGCAGCAGGTAAAGCAGTCTTGTTGCCTCTCTTGAACACCCGATCCCTCGCCATGAACGCCTCCAGCATGTGCGGGATGAGCGTCAGGGCATCGACCTCTTCGCCATAGGCTTGCGAGTGCAGCGCCGCGTAGCGCTCGAGGTTGGTTTTCAGGCTGGCGGGGCAGGCGAAGGTCAGCTTCAGGCTCTCGGTTTTCGGCAGCGGGCCGAGGCGCAGCTTGGGCGTGCTCATTGCGGGTTCCTCTGTTGAGTGGAGAAGGACTGGTAGGGGCGCAGGGCCAGGTCGCGGTTGACGATCACCCGTAGGGGCAAACCGGGGCGCTGGGTCAGCGTGGGTTGGATATCGAGATTGCGGCGGGTGACCTCCTGGCCGATCTGGTTCACCGTGTCCTGCAGGCTGTCGCGCCCGGCGATGATGATGCGGTCGCCGTCGGTACGGCTTTCAGGCGCCGCTAACTCGGCACCAATGCCCAGTAGGCTGGTCATGGCTGCGCCGGCGACGATCCGGTCCCAGTGCCAGTCGACGCCATCCTCCAGGCCGGCATAGCCGGCGGCGTCGCTGCCGACCAGATTGTCGAGCTGGAAGGACGAAGTGTCCGGCAGGATCACCCGCTGCCATACCACCTGCACGCGACTCTGCCCGTAGCTCACCTGGCTGTTGTAGCGGCCGAGCAGGCGCGAGCCCTGGGGGATCAGCACATGCTGGCCGGTGGCGCTGTCGTAGACCGGCTCGGTCACGGTGGCGATCACATCACCCGGCAGGGCCGACTTGATCCCGGTGACCAGCGCCGCCGCGATGACGGTGCCGGCCATCACCTGGTAGGGCGAGTCGGGCATCTGCAGCAATCCGGAATTACGGATTTGTGCATGTACGGATTTACTGAGAAACGCCTCGTTCTGCTCCTGCTGGGCTGGTGTTCCAGATACTCCGGCTACCGTGGCTGACGACGCTGCGCCCAGGATCGCGGGATCGAGTTGGGCGCCCCCAGTGGGTGCGACGTTCGATTTCCTCGCGCTGCCGGTCTGGAAAAACACCGAAGACAGCGCTGCTTCCTCGGCTTCCTTGAGCCTGGCCAGGCGTTCGGCCTCGGCCGGGTCGGGACCGGCTTTGCCGTAGCCATAGCCCTGCGCCTGCTGCTCGGCCCTGAGAATGGCGCCACCCAGGTCGCCGGGCAGCGGTGGGCCCAGTTGCGGCACCTCGGGTGAGGCGGGGGGAGGCAGTTGTGAGTAGTCGGCGGGCAACTGCTCCAGGCCCTCGGAGCGGGCGATGCGCTCGACGTTGTACAGCTCGGTCTGCTCCGCGCCCTGGCGTCGCGGCTGGGGCTGTAGCGACCACAGCATGGCGCCAAGCACCGCACTCGCCAGCCCTCCGACCAGTACCGCCAGCATGCGCGGATTGAGGCGGGTGACCGGGCGCGGTTGCGCCCGCAGCTCCAGGGTTTCCGGTGCCTCCTTGGGCTGCGGCGAAGGCGCCGCGGTTTGGCTGTCGTCCTTGGCATTCATGCTCAGGGCCTCCGTGCCACGCCATCGGTGCGCTCGATCCGCACCACATCGCCCTGGTCGGCGCCCAGGCGCAGCTCGGCCGCGCCGAACAGGCGGTCGACGATGTAGTAGGGCGAGCGGAAGCGGTAGTTCACCAGTTGCCCGTCACCTTCCGGGCCGATCACGAACAGCGGCGGCAGCTCGCCCTGGGCGATGCCGGCGGGGAACTGGATATACACCTTGCGCCCGTCGTCGAAGGCGCGCAGCGGCTTCCACGGCGGGTTGCTGCCGCTGATCGCATAGCGAAAGCGCAGCTGCTCCAGCGCCAGGCCGGCGTCCACCGGCGCCGCCACCTGGGCGGCACTGGCGCGACGCTGCAGCGCGAGCAGGCGGTCCTTGGGGTAGTCCCAGGACACCGAGGCCATCCAGGCGTGCTCGGTGGAGCTCAGCTCGATCAGGTAGGTGCGGCGCGTGGTGGTGATGACCAGATTGGTCTTGAGATCGGTTCGGGTCGGTTTGATCAGCACGCTGACCCGCAGATCTTCGTCGCTACCACTGGTGGTGTCGCCGACGATCCAGCGCACCGTATCGCCGGCGGCTACGGTGACCAGTTCCTCACCGGGCTGCAGGTTGATCGCCGTGACCCGACCGGGGCTGGCGTACACCTGGTACAGCGCACCGTCCGAGTAGGGCCAGACCTGAATGGCGTTGATATAGCCCTCTCGGCTCGGTGGGACCCGGGCATCGCGGTTGGCCCGTGAGACCCGCACGCGCTCATCGGCCGGTTCCCTGGCCGGCTTGCTCGTCTTGGCGGTCAGTGGCTTGAGCTGCGCCGGCAAGGCCAGCGGCTGCGGCACCGCCACCACTTCGATGGGCTTGGGTGGCTCCGGCAGGCGCTGCGCCTGCACCGGTTCGTCCAGGGCGATCACCGGCGGCTCGTGGCTGGCGCAGCCGGCCAGCAGGCTCAGCAGGCTCAGCAGCAATGGGCAAATGCAGAGGTTCAGGGCGGTTTTCATCGCTTATTGGCTCCTTGCGTAGTGTCCAGTTCGCGGCTCCAGGACAGTCCGTTGACGTAGATGCCCAGGGGGTTGCGCCGCAGCTTCTCCTCCGTGTGCGGCGGCTGCAGTACCAGCGAGATCACCGCGGTCCAGCGCTCGACCCCGGCGGCTGCGCCGTTGACGAAACGGCGTTCGATCCAGCGCACCTGGAACGAGCTGTCGCTGGCCCGCACCACGCTGGTCACCTCCACCGTTACCGACTCCTTGCCGACCCGACTGAACGGGTCGTTGGCGCGGGCGTAGTCGTTGAGCGTGGCGGCGCCGCGGTCGGTGGTGGAGTGGTAGGCCTCGAGCCAGTTCTGCCTTACCACCACCGGGTCGATGGACAGCCCCCGCACCAACTCGATGAAACGCGCCAGGTGATGGGCGATCTGCGCATCCTCGGGCTGGTAGGGACTGGCGGCCTCGCCGACGGCGCGGACCTGGCCGGCACGGTCGACCTCCACCACATAGGGCGTCACCGTCGACTGGACCGAGCGCCAGAGCAGCCCGCCGGCCATCAGCAGGGCCAGGCTCAGGCAGCCGAAGGCCATCAGTCGCCAGTTGCGGGCCTGCGCCAGGCTGTTGCCCAGGCGCCGATCCCAGACCTGGGCTGCGGCCTGGTAGGGCGTGGCCGGTTGCGGGCTGTCGCCGTAGCGCACCCGAGGGCGTTTGAAGCGCATCGTCGTTCTCCTTCACGTATTCGAGGGGTCGCGCACCTGCGGCCCGGGGGATGAGCCACCGCCATCGCCGCCGCGCAGCGTGTGGGCGACGGTGGTCGCGGCCTGGGTGAGCTGCTGCCTGCGTTGCAGGCGCCTGGCCCAGTCGGGTTGCTTGGTTGGCCGCGTGGATGAGCCGGCAATTGGCGGCGTGTTGTCCGCCGCTGGCCCAGTCGTCGCGGGGCCCGGCGCCATTCCGGTGGCCAAGGACCGGGCTCCGCCCATGGCCAGGCGTGCCGCGCCAGGCGCCATGCGCGCGCCGGCCAGCACGGCGCCGCCGACACCAGTGGCCACGGCGGCTGCACCGGCGGCCATGCCCGCGGCGCCCAGGGCGGTACCGGCCGCGGCGCCGGCCCCCAGTTGGGGGGCGCCGGAAACCAGGCCGGTGGCGATGCCAGGGCCGAAGATGCCCAGACCGAGCAGCGCCAGGGCGGCGAGCATGACCACCATGGCGTGGTCGATGGTGGGCTCGTCCGGCACGGCCTGGAACTCGGCGAACAGCCTGCTGCCGATGCCGACGATCACCGCCAGCACCAGCACCTTGATGCCGGACGCGACCACGTTGCCCAGCACCTTCTCGGCGAGGAAGGCGGTCTTGTTCCACAGCGCGAAGGGCACCAGGACGAAGCCGGCCAAAGTGGTCAGCTTGAACTCGATCAGGGTGACGAACAGCTGGATGGCCAGGAAGAAGAAGCTGACGATCACCACCAACCAGGCCAGAAACAGCACCAGAATGCTGTGCAGGTTGCCGAAGACCTTGGGGAAGTCACTGAGGCGGCTGATCTGATCGAGCAATGGGCGCCCCGCCTCGACACCTATGGCGGCCAGGTTCCCCGGCTGCAGGAGCTCGGCCTGATTCAGTGCGGAACCCGAGGCCAGCAGGCCCAGTCCGGCGAAGGAGTTGAAGAGGATTTTCGCCAGCGCGTTGAAGTTGCCGATGATGAAGGCGAAGGCGCCGACGTAGAGAATCTTGCGGATCAGCTTGGCGCTGACGTCCTCGCCGCCCATGGCCCAGAACAGCCCGGCCAGGGTCATGTCGATGGCCACCAGGGTCAGGGTGAGAAAGGCCACCTCGCCGCCGAGCAGGCCGAAGCCGGTATCGATATACAGGCCGAACACCTCGAGGAAACGGTCGATCACGCTGACGTCGTTCATCGCACGTCCTCGTCGAAGCTCGGCGGGATCGCCGGCAACTCCGCGGCGCTTCGGAACTCGCCCGGTCGCGCGCAGCCGGAGTAGAAGCGCTCTACCGAATCGTCTTGCCGCGCCACGACGCCATCGTCGGCCTGGCCGCAGGCGGCCAGCATCAGCAGCGGCAGCAGTGTCAGGAATCTCATGGAGCCAGCCTCCCTACCGATAGAACTGCACGGGGTAGGGTGTATAGGGCGTGCCGCTGCCCATGAAACGCCGGCGCAGTTCGCGCGCTTCCTCGGCCGCGGCGGCCTGGCGCGCCAGCTCCAGGGCGATGGCGCGGTTCTGGGTGATCTGCAGCTGCTGGGCCTGGATCGATTGCTTGGCCTGCAGGGCCAGCAGTTGGTTGGTGGCCTGGGTGGCCTGCAGCGCACCGCCGGCGGCCTGGCTCAGCTGCACCAGTTCGCTCAACACGCTCTCGTCCAGGGCCAGGTTCTGCGCCACCTGGGCCTGCACGCGCAGGGCGGTGTGCAGGCCGTCGAGCCCGCTCCTCCAGCGCTCGCGCGCCTCCTGGGCCAGGCGCTGGCCGCTGATGCCGCTGGCATACTCGGCCGGATACAGGCGGGCGAACTCCCGGTCCAGGCGCTGCACATCAAAGGCCAGTCCCTGGGCCTCGGCGAGCAGCCGCTCGGTGCTGGCCAGGGTCACCCGCAGGCGGTTGACCGCGTTGTAGTCCAGCTTCGCCAGGTTACGGGCCTGGTTCAGCAGCATCTGGGTTTCGTTCTGCAGCTGGCTGACCTGGTTGTTGATCATCTCCATGGTGCGCACGGCGGTCAGGATGTTCTGCACCAGGTTGGTCGGGTCGATCACGGTCACGGCGTTGGCCGGCTGCAATGCCAGCAGGCCCAGGGTCAGCAACATGACGACAGGCGCAAGACGGGTAAGGGGTTTCATCACAGGCACTCCTTGCGTGGCAGGGAATAAGAGGCGAGCAGGTCGGCGGCCCAGTCCAGGCCGCGGTGGCGCAGCCAGGCAGGGGCGAAATCCGCGGTGCCGGAGTCCCGGAGGATTCGGTCGATTTCACGCTGCTCGGCCGGGCTGGCGGAGGCGGCGAAGGCCAGCGCAACCGGGCCCAGGTCGAGGTCGAACAGGCGGTTGCCCTGGCGCGACTGGTAGTAGTAATCGCGCTTGGGCGTGGCCTGGGCGATGATCTCGAGCTGCCGGTCGTTGAGGCCGAAGCCCTGGTAGATGCCGCGGATCTGCGGTTCGCCGGCCTGGGGGTTGGGCAGGAAGATGCGACTGGCGCAGCTCTCGACGATCGCCGCGGCGATGCAGGAGTCCTGGATGTCGGCCAGCGACTGGGTGGCGAATAGCACCGAGACATTCTTCTTGCGCAGGGTCTTGAGCCACTGGCGGATGCGCGCGGCGAACAGCGGGTCGTCGAGAAACAGCCAGGCCTCGTCGAGGATCAGCAGGGTCGGCGCGCCGTCGAAGCGCTCCTCGAAACGGGCGAACAGGTAGCCCAGCACGGCCGCCACCGCCGCCTTGCTGTGCATCAGCTCTTCCATCTCGAAGCACTGCACCTCGGCCGTGCCCAGGCGATCCTGGTCGGCATCCAGCAGCCGGCCATGGGCACCGCCCAGCACATAGGGCTGCAGGGCCTGACGCAGGGCGTTGTCCTGCAGCAGCACTGACAGGCCGGTCAGCGTGCGCTGCGCCACAGGGGCGCCGGCCAGGCTGTCCAGGGCGGACCACAGCGCGGCCTTCCGCTCCGGGCCGACCGCCACGCCTTCCTGCAGCAGGCGCGCCTCCAGCCACTCGGCGGCCCAGGCGCGGTAGCTGGGCTGATCGATGCGCGCCAGCGGCTGGAAGGCCAGGTCGCCATCGCCGCCCAGGTCGTAGTGCTCGCCGCCCAGGCCCAGCACCGCCGCCCGCAGCGAGCGGCCCATGTCGAAGAGGAACAGACGCGAACCCGGGTAGCGACGAAATTGCATAGCAAGGGTCGCCAGCAGCACCGACTTGCCCATGCCGGTGGGGCCGGCCACCAGGGTGTGGCCGACATCGCCGACGTGGGTGACCAGGCGGAAGGGCGTGGCGCCGTCGGTGCGGGTGATCACCAGCGGCGGGCCGTCCAGGTGCTCGTTGCGCACAGGGCCGGCCCACACCGCCGAGAGCGGCATCAGGTGGGCCAGGTTGAGGGTGGAGATCAGCGGCTGGCGGACGTTGGCGTAGGCGTTGCCGGGGATCGACGACAGCCAGGCCTCCACCGCGTTGAGGCTCTCGGCGATGGTGACAAAGCCGCGGCCCTGGATCACCCGCTCGACCAGGCGCAGTTTCTCATCGGCGACCCGGGCGTCGCGGTCGCGGACCGTCACGGTGGCCGTCACATAGCCGAAGGCGACCTGGTCGGCACCCAGCTCCTGCAGCGCCGCATTGGCGTCGCCGGCCTTGTTCGCCGCGTCGCTGTCGAGCAGCGGGCTTTCCTGCTGGAAGATCGCCTCGCGCAGCAGCGCCAACACACCCTTGCGTTTGGCGAACCACTGCCGACGCAGGCGCACCAGCTCTTTCTCGGCTTCATCTTTGTCCAGGCAGATGAAGCGGGTCGACCAGCGATAGGCGAAACCCAGGCGGTTCAGATCATCCAGCACACCCGGCCAGGTCGAGGTGGGAAAGCCGCGCACCGACAGCACGCGCAGGTGCTGCTCGCCCAGCCGCGGCGCGAGGCCGGTGGTCAGCGGGCTGTCGGCCAGCAGGGCATCCAGGTGAAACGGCACTTCCGGCACGGCGACCCGCTGGCGGTGGGGCGATACCGTGGCGTGCAGGTAGCTCAGGGTCTGGCTGTCGTCGAGCCAGGCAAGCTCCGGCATCACTCCTTCCAACAGGTCGAAGAAACGCTCGCTCTCGGCGACGAAGGCGGCCAGCCGCTCGCGCCAGTCGACGCCACGTTGCTCCCGGTGCTCATAGAGCAGGCCGGCGGCGCGGGCGCGTGACTCCTCCGGCGGCAGGTAGAGCAGCGTCAGGTGGTAGGCGCTCTCGAAGTGGCTGCCCTGGGCCTCAAAAGCGGCGCGTCGCTCCTGCTCCACCAGCCAGGACAGCGGCTCGGAAAAATCACTTTCGGGGTAGTCGGCTGCCGCCAGACGCTCGGCCTCGATGAACAGCGCCCAGCCCAAGCCGAGGCGGCGCAAGGCGTTGTTCAGGCGCGCCGAAGTGGCTACCAGCTCGCCCTGGGTGGCGCTGTCGAGGTCCGGCCCGCGAAAGCGCAGGGTGCGCTGGAAGGCGCCGTCCTTGTTCAGCACCACACCCGGGGCGACCAGGCCGGCCCAGGGCAGCCAGTCGGCGAGCTGGGCCGGACGGCGTTGGTATTCGCTGAGGTTCAGCATGGCGGCGCTCCTCACACGTCCAGCAGCGAAGGCTGCTTGATGTGGCGGGCGAACACCTGGAGGAACTGCGGATCCAGGCGGGCGCCCCAGACGGCCAGCGAGTGACCGACCAACCAAAGCACCAGACCCGGGATCCATAGCTGCAGGCCGAGGCCGACCACCGCCGCCAGGGTGCCGTTGAGGATGGCCACGTTGCGTGGCGCGCCGCCGAGCAGGATCGGTTCGGCCAGGGCGCGGTGCAGCGGTACCTCGAAGCCGGTGATGAGTTCGCGTTCGCCGTTCATGCGACCAACGCCCCGCCGGCGAAGCTGAAGAAACTGAGGAAGAAGGACGAGGCGGCGAAGGCGATCGACAGGCCGAAGACGATCTGGATCAGCTTGCGGAAGCCGCCGCTGGTGTCGCCGAAGGCCAGGGTCAGGCCGGTGGTAATGATGATGATCACCGCGATGATGCGCGCCACCGGTCCCTGCACCGAGTCGAGGATCGACTGCAGCGGCCCTTCCCAGGGCATGCCGGAGCCCGCCGCAAAGACCGGCAAGCTGGCGCCGAATAGCAATGCACCCAGTACCAGAGCGCGGGTGGTGCGTCGGCGCAACACAACGGGGACGAGAAAGGGATTCATGGCTGGTCTCCTGAGGCAGTGGGCAGGGAAGGGTTGCTATCGAGGGTGTCGATGGGCTGGAGGCGGTAGCCGCGTTCGTCATGGCCGACGACCCGGGCGATCTGCTGGACATGGCGGGTACGGCCGCGGCCGGCGAGGAACACCACCAGGTTGACCGCCTCGGCGATCAGCGCCCGTGGCGCGGCCAGGGCGACCTCCAGGATCAGTTGCTCCAGGCGCAGCAGGGCTCCCTGGGCGGAGCCGGCATGAATGGTGGCGATGCCGCCCGGGTGGCCGGTGCCCCAGGCCTTGACCAGATCGAGTGCCTCGCCGCCGCGCACCTCGCCGACCACCACCCGGTCGGGGCGCAGGCGCAGGGTGGTGCGTACCAGGTCGGCCATGCACACCACGTCGGGTTTGGTGCGCAGGGCGACGTGGTCGAGGGCCGGGCACTGCAACTCCACAGTGTCCTCGAGCACCAGCACGCGGTCGCCACTGCCGGCCACCTCGGCCAGCAGCGCATTGGCCAGGGTGGTCTTGCCGCTGCTGGTACCGCCGGCAACCAGGATGTTCAGGCGGTTGCGCACGGCGTCGCGCAGGTACTCGGCTTGTCCGTAGGAAAGAATGCCGTCGGCCACGTAACGCGCCAGGGGGATGACACCGGCGGCGCGCTTGCGCAGGGCGAAGGTCGGCCCGGCTGCCACCGGTGGCAGCACGCCCTCGAAACGCTCGCCGGTCTCCGGCAGCTCGGCACTGAGCAGCGGCCTCCCGCGGTGCACCTCCGCGCCGATGTGGGCGGCCACCAGGAGGATGATCCGCTCGCCGTCGGCGGCGGACAGGGTGCCCAGTCGGCAGCGGCCACCCGAGAGGCGGTCGATCCAGAGCGCGCCGTCGGGGTTGAGCATGACCTCGACCACGTCCGGATCATCCAGGGCCGCGGCAATCAACGGGCCCATGGCCGTGCGCAGCATGCGGGTGCGGCGGTCCAGGGAGGCCGCCGCCGCGGTCAGCACTGGGGAGTAAGCAGCGCTCATGAGCGCTCTCCCGTGGCCTGAGGCGCCGGCTGACCCTCCTCGTGCACCTCCCTGACCAGGCTGCGCCCGCGCTGCAGGTGACGGCCGAGTTGCTCGACGAACTGGGTGAAGCGCAGCTTGCCCTGGGCCCGCGCCGCCTCCTGATGGGCCTCTGGCACCGGCGTGCTGACCGTGAGGTAGTAGCGCACGTAGAGCGCCACGGTCTCGATCAGGATGTGCTGGTCGCGCTCCAGCCGCTCGAACTGGCGCGACAGTCGGTCCAGGCGCTTGGCCAGAGCTACCTCCCGTTGCTCGCCCGACTCAGGCGACAGCCAGGAAGCCAGCGCCGCGGCGATGATCGAGGACTTCGACACGCCCTTGCTGATCGCCAGTTCGCTCAGGCGCTTGGCGTGCTCGGGTTGGATAAACAGGTTCAGGCGGGCTCGGCTCATAGGGCTATTCCATCGTCGGGGTCGAGGGCGGCCAGCCGCGCCACGCGCTGCAGGCGCGGATCCGGCTGGGTAGGGAAGGGAGCGGGGACGTCGTCCTCGTCGAGCAGCAGCAGGTCGCTGGCCAGGTCGTCGGGCTCAGGCAGCTGGGCGAGCTCGGCCAGTTCGGGCTGACGGCGAGGTCTCCCGTCCTCGACGGTCTCGTCGTCGCCCTGGCTGACCGGTGAAGCGTCCACGAGCGCAGGCACGGCCAGGCTGCTCCAATCGTCCGCCCGCGGCGCCGGCGCATCGGCGTAGCGCCCCGGTTGCAGTCGCGGCGCCGGCAATACCCGACGCTGGAAGTTGCCGTCACTGAAGTAGCGCAGCTTTTTCGCCCGGATCGGCGCGTGGCCGGAGAGCATCACCACGGCCTCGTCGCTGGGCAGTTGCATCACCTCGCCCGGGGTCAGCAGCGGACGCGCGGTTTCCTGGCGCGAGACCATCAGGTGGCCCAGCCAGGGCGCCAGGCGGTGACCGGCATAGTTGCGCTGCGCGCGCAGCTCGGTGGCGGTGCCCAGGGTCTCGGAGATGCGCTTGGCGGTGCGTTCGTCGTTGGTGGCGAAGGTCACCCGCACATGGCAGTTGTCGAGGATCGAGTGGTTCTGGCCGTAGGCCTTGTCGATCTGGTTGAGCGACTGCGAGATCAGAAAGGCGCGCAGGCCATAGCCGGCCATAAAAGCCAGGGCCGACTCGAAGAAGTCCAGCCGTCCCAGCGCCGGAAACTCATCGAGCATCAAGAGCAGCTTGTGCTTGCGCGCGATACCGTCGGCGCCTTCGAGGGACTCGGTCAGGCGCCGGCCGATCTGGTTGAGGATCAGGCGGATCAGCGGCTTGGTGCGGCTGATATCCGAGGGCGGCACCACCAGGTACAACGACACCGGATGCTCGGCCGCGATGAGGTCGGCGATGCGCCAGTCGCAACGCGAGGTGACCTCGGCCACCGTCGGGTCGCGGTACAGGCCGAGAAACGACATGGCCGTGGACAGCACGCCGGAGCGCTCGTTCTCGCTCTTGTTCAGCACCTCCCGCGCGGCCGAGGCGACCACCGGGTGGGGTGCCTCGTCCAGGTGTGGCGTGGTCATCATCCGCTGCAGCGTCAGCTCGAAGGTACAGGCTGGATCCGAGAGGAAGTTGGCGACGCCGCGCAGCGTCTTGTCCTGGCCGGCATAGAGCACGTGCAGGATGGCGCCGACCAGCAGTGCATGGCTGGTCTTCTCCCAGTGGTTGCGCCGCTCCAGTGCACCTTCCGGGTCGACCAGGATGTCGGCAATGTTCTGCACATCGCGCACCTCGTGGGTGCCGCGACGGACTTCAAGCAGCGGGTTGTAGGCGGCCGAGGCCCGGTCGGTGGGATTGAACAGCAGGCAGTGGGAAAAGCGCGAGCGCCAGCCTGCGGTCAGGCTCCAGTTCTCGCCCTTGATGTCGTGGATCACCGCCGAGGCCGGCCAGGCGAGCAGGGTGGGCACCACCAGGCCGACGCCCTTGCCCGAGCGCGTCGGTGCGAAGGCCAGCACATGCTCGGGGCCTTCATGGCGCAGGTACTGCTCCTGAAACAGGCCGAGGAACACGCCGGCCGGTCGAGTCAGCCCGGCCTGGCGAACCTCTTCCGCCTCGGCCCAGCGCGCCGAGCCATAGGTGGTGACCCGCCGAGCCTGGCGGGCGCGCCAGATCGCCATGCTGATCGCCACCACCAGCGCCAGCAGGCTGCTGCACGCGGCGATACTGCCACCGACGTTGAAGACCTCCGGTGCATAGGCATCGAAGACGAACCACCACTCGAACAGGCGCCAGGGGTGATAGATCGGCGTGCCCAGCAACTCGAACCAGGGCGCGCCCAGGCGTGCCTGGTAGCCGAGCGCGGCAGCCGTCCACTGGGTGGCAGCCCATACCCCAGACAGGGTGATGGCCAACACCGCCAGCACCTGGCCGTACAGCACCGTCGTCGCTTGCATCCCTGAGCCCAGCCTCCCTGGCGAATCGCGCGGCACGCACAGGTGCCGCGGGCGAGAGGTTCGGCATTGGCGGGGAAGGGGTCAAAGACCATTTCGAGGATGACGCTGACCTTGAGCGCGATAGTTCCAGCTAGGGATTGGGGGAGAAGAAGTCAGGGAGGTATGGCGTATAGCGGAGGGTGCTGGTCATGGACCTGCTCGCCGCACACGACCGGCCATAATTGCTTCGTAGTTGCCTCTGGAAACCGGCTGAGACCGGCCAGAAGCATTCATTCGGATCTGTCTACGAAATTGGGGACGATTCAGTAGGGTGACGAGCCCAGCCACCCTCTGGGCGCTGGGCTTTTTATCGATGGTCAACGCAGGCTTAGATGATCTGGACGCCCGCTTCCGGGACGAACATAAAGCAATAGAAACCGTACTCCACCACCAGTTCACGGTTGTCAGTACTGGATATTGGCCCCTGGTTGACTTGCCAGTTGGCTGTCATGGGATTGCTGATGGGGTTGCCGGCAAAGTCAAAGTTGGTGACCTGATCGGAGCCATCTTTTTGTGACCAGCTGTCGCAAGCGCCAGATGAGGTGTCACAGCGTGCCCAGTGGTAGTCGCCCGGCCAGTTGGCGTCGCCCGCGGTGGAAACCATCAGCGCGACGAAGTGCCCGCCGAGGTAGCCCGCCCCCAGTTTGCCTGGCAGCTGTGGGTTGGTGCCCTGCTTGCTGGACTTAAAGGCAAACAGTTCTTCGAGGCTAGTGCCGACAAACTCCAACCCGTCTTTTACGGCGTAGCTGCTGACCAGGGCGCCCAGATCGGCTAAGGGCTGTTTGAAGTCCGCTGCGGTCAGCAAGTAGCCGCTCTGCCGTCCTGGCTGCGGAAAGGTGTTGGGCGTGATGTTGCAGCCGTAGGCGTAACAGTTGTTGTTGGGTTGGAACTTGAAGGACATGAAGTTGCCCTGGCAGTCCCTGGAGGGGGCGTAGCCTCCTGCCGCCTCTCCGTAAACCGTGGCCGAATACTGGGGTACGCCGATGGTTTCTTTTTCGGGCACGCTGATTTGCACCGGTATGACCATAGGGGCTATGTAGTGTTCGTCCGGCACCGCACCCAGTGCAGTGGCGCTTGTGGTTTGGTGAAAGAAATCCTGGGGGGCAATCACACCGCTGAATTTGAAGGGGCGTGGTGAGGTGTTCATGGCGCATTCCTCTTCGGTGGAGACAGGGTAGGGTTAGGGGTAGAGCTGGCAGGCGCTGACCATGCTGGAGTAGTCGTAAACCTGCAGGAGCAGGCTGTTGTCCTGGGCTGAGCTGGCGTAATGGCCACTGATGACGAGGCGCGATGAGGCGCCGCCGTATCGGCCGGTATCACTGGCCCAGATGGCCTGGTTGTTGCGGTTGTAGAACACCAGGTTGCCGTCATCCTGCATGCGCAAGCGGCCAGGGAGATCACCCGGCTGGATGGTGATGGGCAGGCGCCACAGAGGGGTGCTCTGGTCGCTGGCGAGTAATAGAGGGCCCTGATCGGAGGTGTTGGTCAGGGTGGCGCTGCCGTCCAGGGCGCTGATGCTCTGGTTGGGCAAGAGTTCAGCGCTGGTCCGGCTATCCAGATAGTTCACGCTGAGCATCTCGCCGGCGAGATTGGTTTGCATCAGGCTCTGCACTTGTTGGCGTGTCCAGCCGTTGGAGGCGGCTGAGGCCATGAGGATCATCAGCTTCGCCAGGGCGGCCATGGGCGTCATGTCCGCCGGAGACAGGGCACCAACCTGGGGTAGCCAGGCACCGGCGGCGTAAGCGCTGTTGTTCACCGTGCCGGCCAATACCTGGGTGCAATCGACCAGGTTCACCCCGCTTTGATTGGCCTGATTCAGGGCCTGATAGATAGCTCCTGCGCTAGGTGTGTCCGGGTTGCCGGAGGGAAAGTTGCCTTCGCCATAGGACTCCAAAATTATGCCGCACGCCCCGGCCTTGACCACGGCGTCGATCAGCGTGGCGAGAAAGGCGCTGGGCGGCGAGAGACTGTAGGGCGCAGGGAATGCGTTCAGTTGAACGATCGGAAAAGTATTGATGCAGGCTTGGATACTGCTGACCTGGCTTTGTTGCTTGGCCAGCACAGTGGGGGTATCCAGGCTGAGGTTGCTGTGCACGGGACCTGGTAGACAGGCTTCGCTGTTCAGCGTCAGTTCGATGCCGTATTTGGCTAGGGCCGGATAATTGGGGGACGAGAAGGCGTCGAACTGGCTGGCATTGGTCTTGACCGCACGGTTGCCGCGATAGAGATGGTTGTGGAAATACACACACACCTCGGCGATGCCGCACTGCGCGGCTGCGACCGCGCCACAGAGGTTTTGATAGGCGTCGGTGTTGAAGTTCAGGCTTAACGCCTGATCGCTGCCGGCCTGGTAATACAGCGGCACCTGTGAGCCGGTGATGATTACAGGCTTGCTCAGCACGGCGGTGCCGTAGCCGTTAGCGTCGAAGCTGTTGAGCAGGAACGCCAACGCCGCGCCGGAGAAGTCCATGCTATCGGTTCCGTGGAGAATGACGAAGCCGTCGTAGGCGGCGTAATTCTCCAGGATGCCCTGGGCCATGATGCACCAGTCGGTGGGTTGCAGATTGGTGCTGTCCAGGGTTTTCGTAGCCGACTCGGGGAAGCTGATCTCGGTAAGGTAGCCGATGCTGAGGTCGGGGAATTGCTGCTGCAGGATCGGGTTGAGCAACTGCTCGCTGGCCTCGGCGAAGGCGCTGGCGGTCATCGGCGCTAGCGGGTCGCCGACACAGCTGATGGTGCCGCCGGTGTTGATGATGGCGATATTCATGGTATGCCTCCTTGCATAGGCGGGTGTTCGGTTAGCGCGGGACCAGCAGGGCCTTTCGCAATCGGCCGAAGCTTGGCGGCGTGGTGCGGCTCAGGTGTTGAGCGCTGAGGCTGACCACGGGCGCCATGGCAATGGCGAATGCGGCGCCGAGTTTGAGTTGGTCGGAGAACCAGGGCGCTTCATAGGCCGGTGTAGTCGACCAGTTCTGCCGAATCTCGTCGCTTTGCAGGTTGACGATGTTGCTGAAGGCCGTGGCGGGGTCTTGCGGGTCCTTGCGAAATTGCAGGGCGATTTCGGCCAGTTCGACCAGTTCGGCATGGGTGAAGGGCTGGCCGGCGTCGCGTATCTGCACGGGCGGCTGCTCCTGGCGGCGCATGATGCAGTACACCGTTTGCCCGCCGCAGGTCGGGTCACGTTGGTACAGCTGCAGGTCATAGGGCTGGTTGCTGGCCACCGCGCGGCCATCGCCGGAGTAGCTGACGCCGAAATCGCCGCGGTTGTCCTGTCGTGGGTCGCCCTGCAGGAGCGCCAGTTCGCAGCGAGCGACCTTGCTGCCGAGCTGGTCAATGCGGGTTCGCAATTGGTTGGCATTGTCCTGGGCGGTACTGTTGTCCGGCGGGTTGGCGCCCTGGGCGAACACTTGATAGCCGTTGGCGGCCTGGGAGGCGATCAGGTCAAAGAAGGCGTCGATGCAGTCGGGGCTGTCGAGATGGGCGAGAGTCAGGGTGTTGCGATTGTCGAAGCTGCTGACCACGGCGGTGATGATGCAGGAAGTGGCGCTGTCGGAGTAAGCGGTCAGCGGTGTGTCGGCCAGGACGAAGGTTTGATAGTTGCCCTGATCGACATAGAAGAAGCCTTGCGCGGGAGGGGCGATTGGCCCTTGGTCGGCGGCCTTGAGGGTGATGTCGATGGTGCTCATGACAGGGACTCCGGATATACGCTGAGGGGGTTGTTTCTCGGGTTTCCGTTGATCTGGTACTCGCACATCGAGTTGTTGGCGTTGACGCTGAATAGCGCGGTGGCCTGGGTGTGGAACTCGATGCCGAGGTACTCGGTTTCACGGCAGATCGAGAGTTCGGTTTGTCCGTAATACTGGTCGCTGAGCAGGGTCTTGATGCCCTGCTGGCTGGGATCGACCTGCAGAATGGTTTCGGCGCGTTGCAAGCGCAGGTAGGTGCTGTGATTGGCGGCGTACTGCACGGCATCGGGTTGTAGCCGGAAGTTGTTGGTCGAAACGAAAAAGCCGTCGCGGCGCTTGATCAGGCGCACGCAGTCCTGGTTGAAGGGATTGGGCATGTACTCGATAAGGATGCTGATCGGCCGGGTCTTTTGCGGGTCTTCCCAGCCGCTGATCATGGCGATATCTGGTGCCGGAAACGGCGTGTTGCCGCCCATGCTGCGGTAGAAGTCGATCAGGCTTTGCGCCGCCTCGATTGCGCTGGTATGGCTGCTGATACTGGCCTCGTAGGCAGCAAACAATGCTTCGGTTTGCGCACTGCTGGCGTAATAGTTGGCCGCGGTGGTGGTGTAGGTATCTGCAGCGACAAAGGCTACGCCGTGGTTGTTGACTCCCGCCCAGATGCCTGAGCTCCCTTGGCGCGTCATGGCGATGTAGCTGTTCACGCCATTGCTGCCGGCACGCACTTCCGGTGCGTTGAAGGTAGTGATGGGGATCAGGTCGCACTGTTTGAAGGTATGGATGGTGTTGCCGTCAAAGACGGTACCGATGGTGCACATAGAGGCTCCTTGCCTGCTTGCGAAATGAGGACGAGCGCACTGGGTCGGCTTCACGCATGAGGTGAACCGATATGGTGCTAGGGGTTATTTACTGCGGTATGGACAGCGATGGCGGTGAAGGACCGCCAGGGGGTAGTGAGAAGCGGAAGCGCGCAGCCTTGCGCATGATGGGACATCGCTCGAACTCCTTTTCAAGGTTCACTGAGATTAGTCCAGCTTGCCCAGATGCCAAGTTCGGGTTCTACCGTGTTTAAAGCGAGGGATACCGCGCGCGAAAATCAATCGGTGACCACAAGATTGAGGCTGCATGGCGATAGCCGAGGGTCGCTTCTAGCCAGTCGTGACCGGCCGGGGTCAACCCTAAGCAGCCGCTGGTAACCGGCAGAAAGCGGCCAGAAGTGGCCATTCGAAGGTGGCGCACGAGTCCAGGGATGGCTCAACTCGCTCTCTCACTTTTAGCTCTCCCGATGTGCTTTTTCAGGGGGGATTACCACATCAAACAATGCAGCCAGCAGGCAGCGCCTGCCCAAAACAGCGATACAGGCCAACCATCGCGGGCGGTAGAGGTGTGTGCAATCCGCACAGGATGAGTGCGAAACACTGGCTATTTCACAAACGATCTTTGCGAAAAAGTAAAGATTCGCAATGGGCGGCTGCGGAAAGCATTGGACGGCTATTGACCCTGTACCGCCGCGCTTTTCAAGCTAGGTAAGTGATATCCCGCGACCACATCTAGTTGCCGGCGATGGCCGCATGGCTGGTCGACCCTATCGCCGTGCGCGGCGGCTGGTTCCAACCAGGACGGTGCTGCCGATCGGAGACGCGCAGGACACTGTATACGTTTGCCAGGTTACGCCCCTGATCCGCCAGCCGCGACACGATCTGACTATGGGGTATTTTCCAGCACCACAGCGAATTCAGTCCCGGCAGGCCTGCCATCGGCAAACTTCCTATTTATTGGCACAACGCTTCCTTCTGCCTTGGCCTGGTTACACCAAGCACAAGACGTCACTTCGCTGATGCGTTCCTGGCGAGCCAACTCGACCATGCACAGGTACAGCAGTGGCGACAGCTACTTCAATAGGGCAGCTTTACGTTCAGGTGGATAACGCGGATTTGCATCGCTCTTGCCCCCCCGGTGCCGTTTTTGATGAATCCAATCAGTCGACAACTAACTGACACTGGGGGGGCAGCAAGCTGTTTAACATCAAAAGATAGCAGTCATGGCCCACAAAAACCGATAAAACGAAAAAAACATAGCTTCCGCTATCGTCATTTGCGAAACATGCACAAGGGGATTGTGAAACACATCAGGCGCCAAAAAGATGCGTGCAAAAAACTAATTTTTTGCAGTTAGGGACTTCAAATCAGAGCAGACCTCGTCCTACGAACGAAATTTGTACCATCGGCAAGAACTACTCGCTTGAACGCCCGCTCACCAGCGGTATTGTGTACAACAACTCTATCGCGGTCATCGCTGAGGGAATCTCGTTGTGAGCTACAGCATGCTACTAATCCAATCGAATACGAAGCGTCTTTACATGCATAGGAAGGCTTAAGATGAGCACATCCGTGAAGGATAAAGGGGCGATTGACCTTCCTTTTGCTATCTACGATGCCTTCACTAGCACCCCATACTCCGGAAGCCAAGGTGCTAGCATCCTCAATGCATCTGACATCCCTCCTCAGATGCGACCTCTCATAGCGAAGGAAATTGGCGCCCCTGCTACAGCCTTCGTAGATATGTGCACTGAAAATCAGATAAAAGTACAATTCTTCTCCACCGTCGCTGAATTGCCAATGTGTGGCCATGGCACCGTTTGCCTGATCACTCGACTCGTTGATGCCGGATTACTGGCTTGCCCAGAGACGGGAATCGCAGAAGCAATTCTGAATTTGCCCAAAGGCAGCGCGACAGTCGAGTTCGGGCGTAATGCGGAGAGTCGGGTGGAGGTAATGCTAGACGTGTCACCCGCTACTTTTACTGGATCAAACCTTGATATGGAGCGTCTTGCATTTCTTTTGGGCGTGACAGTAGAAGACTTTTCGACTGACTTCCCGGCCGAAGTAGCAAGCGCCGATTTCATTCACTTGTGCTTACCTATGCGAGGCCTGGCTGCAATGGCACGGCTTAAGCCCAACATGGACGCTTTGGCCCAGTTTTGCCGTGAAAACGGGCTTGAAACAATTGCCACGTTCAGTACCGAAGTGCAGCAACCCGGACGAACTGTTCATGTGCGCGACTTCTGCCCGGCAGTTGGTGTCGCCGAATCGGCTGCGGCAGGTACAACCAACGCCGCCTTGGCCACCTATCTCCTGCGCAAGGGCATCGTCCTACCGGGAGCGAATGGCGACGTGCTAGTTCAGGCCGAGCAAGGGATGGAACTTGGGCGCCCAAGTCATGTAACGACTCGTATTACATTACGCGATAGCGAAATTGAGCGTCTGCAGGTAGGCGGTGTGGCTTCACGCGTCATCGACGGCAAATTACAGGTTCTGTTAGGGGGTGAGTCTTGATTCAGAGTGCTTCTTTAGTCTGGGACGCACATGCAGGAATTTTTCCCTCGCCGACTCTGGACCTGAAGGTCCTTGAGGATTGGTCTGCCAATCATGTGGACTATGTCAGTATCAACGTCGGCTTCGATGTGATGACCCGGGATGAGACACTGGCAACCCTTGCTGCATACAGGCACGGAATTCTGGCGCAGCAGGATCGCTATGTTCTCGCGGGGACGATGGCGGAGGTTCGCGCCGCCAAGGAGTCAGGCCGCCTGGCCGTTAGCTTCGATCTCGAGGGTATTAACGCGCTAGGTGGCGACGTGAATATGGTCGGGGTCTATCACGCTCTTGGCGTTCGTCAGATGCTATTTGCCTATAATCTGAGTAACGCCGCGGCTGGAGGATGCCATGATGAAGATACTGGCCTGACTGCTTATGGCTCGTCCATTTTGGCGGAGATGAATCGACTTGGGATAATCGTGGATGCAAGCCACGCGGGCTTCCGTACCAGTATGGACTTGATGGAGCAGTCTCAGACTCCGGTAGTGTTTTCTCATTCTAATCCGGGTGCTGTTCTGAACCACCAGCGTAACATCAATGATGTTCAGATCAAGGCTTGCGCACAACAGGGCGGGGTTATTGGATTGAATGGGTTGGGCATTTTTCTTGGAAACAATGACATCAGCCCCGAAACCATGCTGCGGCATCTTTTCTATCTGTTTGACTTGGTAGGACCAGCCCATGTCGGCCTTGGCTTCGACTCCACGCCAGGCACCGAAATAGATCTCAGCGTGATCCTGCGGGCTCGACCAGACTTCTGGCCGCAGGGCCAGCAATACGACACACCGCATATTGGCCATGGGGGCCCCTCCTGCATTCCGGATCTGATCAAGGGAATGCAGGCGCGTGGCCTTACTGACGGCGAGATCGCAGGTGTACTTGGGGAAAACTTCGCACGGGTAGCGAGCGCTGTCTGGAAGTAGGGTTAGGGCACGAGTCGAAGATTATCCGAAGATGGCGGAGTGGGTAATTTCGGCTTCTCGCTTTAACCAATCACGAACAACTCTCGTCAACTCCGGTTGGCGAGTTTTTTCTGGCCAGAGAACGTAGTAGGCGTACTCGGACACAGCCACTTGGCCGAATGGGCGAATGAGTCGACCACTAATTAGGTCTTCGGCAACAAGTGCCAACCTGCCGAGCGCCATTCCCTGCCCTCTAATTGCAGCTTCTATAGCTCCAGCAGTGTGACTAAAGCGCGGGCCCCGGTCCGCATTCGGCAAATCGACTCCAACTGAAGCCAACCAATTGCGCCATCCGAAATCAGTCATATTGTCATGCAGTAGCGTAATGCCAGCAAGACAGTTTAACGACGGCTGTAGCGTCAAATTCAAGTCTAATTGAGGCGAACAGACCGGAAAGATATGATCCTGAAAAAGCGGCTGATGTTTGATATCTTTAGGCGGGCAGATGCAATAGCGGATGGCAATATCTATACCTTCATGCTCTAGGTCAACCGCCCTATCGTTAGCATCAAGACGCAAATCAACTTCTGTAAGCTGGGCTTGCAGGCTAGGTAAACGAGGAATCAACCAGCGACTGCTAAGTGAGAACGAGGCACTGAGTACCAGCTGGGGTCGTCGCTCTTTTTCAGCCAGTGCTTCGCACTCAGCTCGCAGGATATCAAGGGAGGATTGCACGGCCTTGAGAAACCGTACCCCCTCGGGCGTTAAAGTCAGTAATCGCTGACTTCGTATAAACAGCGCCACCCCCAAGTCGGCTTCAAGTTTTCTTACCTGAAAGCTGACCGCTGATTGAGTAAGATTCAACGATTCAGCCGCTTTTGTAAAACTACCCAGATTGGCTGATGCCTCAAAAGCGGGAAGCGCGGTCAGCATTGGAAGTTTGATAGCGCGTGTTGATGGCATGCTACCTTCTCTGTTCAGATGGAAGAGGTGCGTATGAACTGTTCAATTAAGCCCCAGGTTGCGCGCTTTATTTTACTCTGACCAAAAAACTTCGGGGGGCGACCAGAGCTGCTTAGAGTCTCTTTTCCTTTCTCTCATACTCGGCACTCTTGAGCCCTCTCTGAGCCGCAGACTTTGTGCAAGGGGCTGTTAGCTATGCTGAGCGCCCCTCCAGCAATAACGATTACCCACTGCCTTCTGTCGCATACTGCATGGGCTGAATACGAATCTCTGCAATTCGCCCCACAACCATGCGGGTTACAGAGCAGTGGCTTCGCAGATTCGGGGGCTTTTTCAGAATATCCTTAGCTGCGCAAGCAATTCTCTATTGGGTACAAAAAATACTAATATCTACCAAAATGCTGAGCGCCAACTCAACGCGAGACGGGGTACCACCCATTCCGCCCCCTGACTGTGGATATCACGAGAACGTGATCAGCCAATTTCTAGGGACTCCCAAATGCTATCAAAGCATGCTTTTTCAGGCCTAAGGACAAAGCTGAACGCTCCCCAATAGCCAGTCTACACATGCGACCGGGCTGGCAGGCGCCTCACGTAGACTACACCACTTAGCCAGTGGGGAGGCAAGGGCAGCTGGCCGGCCGCCAGCGAATTACTGGTAGCACGCTCGCCAGATATTCTGGCAGCATCGAGGGCCGGCGCCTCCAGAGAAACCAGCTCTACATCAGGGCGCCTCTAGTAGGCACTCTCAACACGCGCATTTTTTCAACAAATTTTACTTGTGCAAGCGAAAGAAAAACTCGTTTGTGTGTAGCATTCTTTCGGGCCTAGCATCCAGTCCGAATAGAATAAAAATCGTAGGAGTTTCGACACTCGGGTGCCCGCAAAAGCCCCTAGAGTTCCTCCCGCAAGACTCAAACATTGAATATGGCATAATCCTGATGGCACCGATGCGAATGACTCTAGGTAACGCCCCTAAAATTTCTAATAGCCGTCGTGCCCGGGCAAGATGTGGGGTGCTGCTGCCCTACACGAATACTAATCTTGAGCCTGACATGGCACTGATGGCTCCGCAGGAGCTGTCAATTCATGTAACCCGTATTGGCGGTTACCCGGTCGAGGAGGTACCGGGGTTGTCCGAGATGAAAGCGATGGCATCCACGTCGCTGGAAGAGGCCCTGACGTTGCTGTCTGCAACAGGTCCAGATCTTGTCATTTATGGCTGTACCTCTGCGACGCTTTCGCTTGGGCCAGAAGGCGATAGCGCATTCGCTAATCAACTGTCCCTCGATGCCGGATGCCCGGCCATAACGACGTCCGGAGCGATATTGGCCAGCCTGCATCGGCTTGGTGCAAAGCGAGTTCACTTCGTAACGCCCTATGATGCCGCCCTGACGCAGAGAGGGTCGGACTTCCTGACAGAAGCGGGATTTGAGGTAGTAGCCCAGACCTACCCGAGCACCCCTTTAACAAGCCTGCAGCAGGGTGAGCTTACGCCGGATCGAATCATTGAAATGATTATTGCCGGCGATCACAACAGTGCCGACGTGCTGGTTTTAAGTTGTACAGACATGCGCGCAGTTGAGTGTATCGAGGCCCTTGAAACAGTAACTGGCCTGCCGGTCGTAACTAGCAATCAGGCCCTTTTCCACGAGCTGTTACTACAGCTTCATCTTCCAACTGCAAATGTCCCCGGCCGCCTTGCGCGCTCCAGGGCTGAATAAATAAACCCTGATGCGCTAGGCGAAGACACCTAATCTAGACGAGGTAGCACAATGAGCAAAATAATTCTACCGAATACCGGAGTAGCCAGCATGACCCGCCGGTCCGCGCTTGGACTATTAGGAGGAGCATCGGTCGCAGCCCTCGGGGGAATGTCATTAATCGGCAGTGCGCCGGCGTTTGGCTCGATGACTTCGACTGGCCGCACATATACGCCTGCTGTTAAGGGCGGCAAGCTGACGATGGCAGTCAGTGGCGGCAGTACGACCGATTCTCTAGACCCAGCCACCTATAATGAGATTTACATTGGCACGGTCGGCCATGCGGTTGCTAACAACCTTGTCGAGATCGGTCCAGATCGCACGCCTATTCCTGAGCTCGCAACAAGCTGGGAGAGTTCGGACGGGGCTAAGCGCTGGGTATTCAATATTCGTCAAGGTGTGACGTTCCACAATGGAAAACCCTTAACCCCTGCAGACGTCGTATATTCATTGAACCGTCACCTAGGCGAGTCTTCGACTTCAATTGCCAAAGGGGTTCTCGCGGGCGTCACGTCGATCACCGCGAAGGACAACTCCGTAATCATCACCCATGAAACTGGCGATGCGGACATGCCGGTTATCCTAGGCGATTATCACCTGCAGATAGTGCCTGAAGATTTTCGCGACTGGGGAAAGATGATCGGTACCGGTGCATATATGGTCGAAGAGTTTGAGCCCGGCGTCCGCTTCCGCGGCAGGAGAAATCCTAACTACTGGAAGGCTGACCGCGGCTGGGTGGATGAAGTCGAAGTACTCTTCTTGGCTGATGCAATTGCTAGGACAAACGCTCTTATTAGTGGTGAGGTAATGATCATCGACCGAGTCGATACCAAGATCGTTGACCGCCTGAAAAGCATCAGTAAGTTCCAATTGATTGAGGGCCAAGGTGGGCGATATGCCACGTCGGTCATGGATGTAAGGACGCCAACATTTGCGGACAAGAATGTACGCCTCGCGATCAAGTACGGCGTCGACCGCCAGGCGATCGTTGACCGCGTCTTTCAGGGTTATGCCAGCCTAGGGAACGATCATCCTATTCCGTCGGTCGACCCATTCCACCACTCGGAACTAAAGCAGCGCACCTATGATCCGGACAAAGCTAGATTCCATCTTAAGGAGGCTGGGCTAGAAAAACTTGACATCAGTTTAAGCACCGCTGACGCGGCTTATCCTGGCGCCGTCGATACAGCAGTGTTAATGAAAGAAGCAGGCAAAGCTGCCGGCATTAACATCAATGTTGTACGCGAACCCAACGACGGTTACTGGTCTAATGTTTGGATGAAGAAGCCGTATTGCATTTCAAATTGGACCACTCGACCCACCCCTGGGATGATGTTCCAAGTGGCTTTTGCCTGCGGAACGCCTTGGGCCGAAGCCTTTTGGTGTCACGAAAAATTTGAGCAACTGATGCTTGCAGCGAAGGTCGAGACCGACTTTGCTAAACGCAAGCAGATGTACTGGGATATGCAGGAGATCGTACACATGGACGGAGGTAATTCGATCTTCGCATTTGCGACGGAACTGGACGCATACGCTGATAACGTCCAGGGCCCAGCTGCCGATGGTGCCGATCGCATGATGGGCGGACGAGCGATTGAACGGGTCTGGCTAGCCTGATCAGTTGCACATTACCTGCGGGGCGGCCGCACCGGCCGCACCGGCCGCCCCGAAGTCTCCGAAAGGTAAGGTTTGCATGAATCCACTTGTAATCATGTTTCTGCAACGCATGGGACTCGGCCTCCTTACACTATTCGCAATCACGGTTGTGATCTTTCTGGCTGTAGAGCTGTTACCAGGTGACATCGCTCAAGAACTTTTGGGCCAAAATGCCACCCCCGAAACTGTTGCAGCATTACGCGATGAGTTGGGCATGAACCTGCCGCCGCTCACTCGCTATCTGGAATGGCTCGGCAATGCAGCTCAGGGTGACTTAGGCAAGTCACTGGCCAGCGGTCGCGAAATCTCAGAACTAATAGGCCAGAGATTTCTCAACACACTTGCGCTTGCCGCCTATGCAGCAGCTATTTCAATCCCCATGGCCGTATTCCTTGGCCTGCTTGCGGCGCTTTACCGCAATTCGGTTTTCGATCGAGCAATCAACATAAGCACACTTTCGGCAATATCATTCCCGGAATACTTTATCGGCTACATTCTGATGTTGCTGTTGTCGGTTAAGGCCGGATGGTTTCCATCACTGGCCAATATGGCTGGCGGGGGCAGCCTCGGGGACTTTCTTTATCGCACCTTTCTGCCGATGCTCACGTTGGTGCTTGTAGTGACTGCACATATGATGCGGATGACACGTGCTTCGATAATCAATTTGCTGGCGCAACCGTACATTGAGATGGCTAGACTCAAAGGCGTATCTGCATTTCGCATCATCCTGCACCATGCCCTGCCGAACGCACTAGCCCCCATCATTAATGTCATCGCGATAAATGCCGCTTACTTGATGGCTGGCGTAGTTTTGGTCGAGGTCGTCTTTGCCTACCCAGGCCTCGGACAATTAATGGTGGATAGCGTATCCAAGCGTGACATCACAGTGGTGCAAGCCTGCTGCTTAATATTTGCGACTGTTTATATTCTTCTCAATCTTACGGCTGACGTTTTGTCTATCGCGACAAACCCACGCCTTATGCATAGGAAATAGTCCATGCAATTGCGTGATTTAAAGGAGGCACCAGCCACCGCTTGGTTCGGAATGATAGTTGTAGCGTTATATATCGCAGTGGCATGTCTTGCGCCTGTCCTTGCACCTTACGGTGAAACTGAGATCGTAGGCGCTTCATTCTCGCCCTGGGGTTCTGATTTTTGGTTCGGCACAGACAATCTTGGCAGAGACATATTCAGTAGACTGATTTATGGCGCACGTAATACCGTAGGCATCGCGCTCGTAACTACCGCTCTGGCCTTCCTCTTGGGCGGGGTTATGGGATTGATTGCGGCAACCGTTGGCGGCGTAATTGAGCAGATGTTTTCGCGTGTTGTCGATCTCTTAATGTCGATACCGGCGCTGTTATTCGCGCTTCTCTTGCTTACCATTTTTGGGGCTGGCGCGATCAGTATGATTTTGATCATCGCGGTACTTGATAGCACTCGTGTATACCGTCTGACGCGAGCAGTCGCAATGAATGTTGTCGCGATGGAGTATGTCGAGGCTGCCCACATGCGTGGCGAAGGCCTGACATGGCTGGTGCATCGTGAGATTCTTCCCGCAATCAAGGCTCCGCTAATTGCAGAATTTGGCCTGCGGTTCTGCTTCGTATTTCTTACTATTTCAGCACTATCTTTTCTTGGACTGGGCATCCAACCGCCGACCGCCGACTGGGGGTCAATGGTTCGAGAATATGCACCAATGATAACGTTCGGCGAGTTAACACCGTTGTTGCCTGCAGGTGTCATTGCACTGTTGACTGTATCGGTCAACCTGATCGTCGATTGGTTCCTGCACAAAACAAGTGGACTTCGTGATGAAAAATGAAGCGAATAAAGTATTGCTTGAGATTACGGGGCTGAAGATTCAGGGGTGCAGTGATGGAGCCTGGCATCCGATTCTTAAGGGAGTCGACTTAACTATAAGACGCGGCGAGGTTCTAGGTCTAATTGGCGAATCAGGCGCAGGAAAGTCCACACTTGGTTTGGCTGCGATGGGGTATGTCAGACCCGGCTGCCGCATCACTGGAGGCAGCATAAAATTTGACGGCATGGATCTACGCAATGCATCCGAGGCGACGCGGCGTGCACTTTGGGGGCACCGGATTACATATGTAGCACAATCTGCTGCCGCCTCGTTTAATCCAGCTCATCGGCTTATAAACCAGACTATTGAAAGTGTGGTGATGGCCGGCAATACACCTTTTGATATCGCAGCTCAAGATGCTCGCGAACTCTACCGCGCCTTCCAGCTTCCTAACCCAGAAACCATCGGCAATCGCTTTCCCCACCAAGTTTCAGGCGGACAGCTGCAACGGATCATGACCGCGATGGCAATGACCTCACGCCCTGATCTGATCATCTTTGATGAACCTACAACTGCGCTTGACGTAACCACTCAAGTTGAAGTGTTAGCCACTATGCGTAAGGCAGTTACCGAGTTCAATACGGCGGCTATCTATATTACCCATGATCTAGCCGTGGTCGCTCAAATGGCAGACCGAATTAAGGTACTACGTTATGGGGAAGAGATTGAGGAGGCGCCGACTCGCACCATGCTCTCTAATCCTAAAGAAGATTACACTCGTTCTCTCTGGTCAGTGCGTGCGCTGGAAAAACCGGTTAGGGTGAACGACGACATAATATTATCTATAAACGATGTCGACGCCACTTACGGTAAAGGCATGAAGGTTTTGGAGAATGTATCCATAGATGTTCCACGGGGCACAACTGTCTCTGTCGTCGGCGAGTCCGGATCGGGGAAATCTACTACCGCACGCGTCATCACAGGGCTGTTACCCGCCACTAAAGGCCAAGTACTATTCAATGGCGAGCCCTTGCCCTTATCGCTTAAGTCACGAACCAAAGAGCAGCTGCGCCGAATACAGATGATCTATCAGTCTGCGGACACGGCGATAAACCCATATCAGACTATTGGTGAAATAATCGGTCGACCTCTTGAGTTTTTTTTAGGCCTCAAGGGGCGCGAAAAATCCAAGCGTGTAGCTGAGTTATTGACTTCGATTGAGCTAGACCCAGCTCTTGCCGATCGTTTGCCAAGCGAACTTTCCGGAGGTCAAAAGCAACGAGTTTGCATTGCTCGTGCGCTTGCGGCTGAGCCTGACTTAATCATCTGCGATGAAGTAACCTCTGCGCTCGACCAAATTGTTCAAGAGGGTATTCTGAAACTTCTGATGCGACTTCAGGAAAAGCTCGGAGTGTCCTATCTGTTCATCACACACGATATCTCAACGGTTCGTGCAATTTCCGATCGTGTAGTCGTTATGCACAAAGGACGCGTCGTCGAGCAAGGAACAAAAGACGAAATTTTCGAAGCGCCGCACCCTCCATATACCGAGTTGCTTCTGTCCTCTGTGCCAAAGATGGACCCAGACTGGCTATCTACGCACTTACAGGCACGAATGCCTTTGCTTACTACTTAGCAGCCCGTTCGGCGCCTTGCCTAGTGGCTTGTACTGCTAGCCAAATAACTTATATTTGATCACGGCCAGCTTGGCCAGAGAGCCTACTGGCCACCACCAAAGTGGAGGGTATCGAACCCGCTGCCTGGTTCAAAGATACGCTGTATAAACTGCCCAATAGTAAGGGTGCGTCAATGGCCGCATCTGGCCGCTTTCTGCCCGTTGTCACCGGCAGTACGCGATCCAGCGCAGCCCTGCCAGGCGTACTTTGCTCTGGCTCCAGAAGCTATTCGGCTATCAGTGTGGCAATCCGGTTGACGCTAATAATCTGTCCGCTCCAGATCATCTCGAAATGAGCGGCCTGGATGACTGATGTTACGGGGCGTGGTGTCATCAGTGCCCAGCAGATGTTACCGGGTGAGCGGACCGAGTTGTAACGCAGGCCCGGGCACTCTGCTCGTTTGGTCTCGCTTCCCAGTTGATGCGAGTGCGTGTAGTCGTCGGGGGCATAGATGGGGTCAGACAGCGACACCGGTGTTGCGTCCCGCATCCCGGCATCGGTGAAGCTGCAGGTCAGCCCACGGAAGACGAAGCGCTCGTAATTCAGGTCCGGCACGTTCGACCAGTAGTGCTCCTGGTGATGACGCACCTCAGCAATCGCGGTGTCCATCCTGTCGGCCAGGTAGAGGACGCCAAAGCTGCCATTGCTGAAGCGCGAGCCTGCCGGGTTCACATGGGTAAAAGGCGCTGTGGCGTAGGAACATCCCGGGATGCCGAACGGGATCTGCTCGCGGGGAATCAGCTCCAACCGGCCCAGTTCGTTCTGCAACCTTGGGTTCGTCAGTGCCTGGAGTTGGTAGAGCACCTCGAAGTCCGCGGCGTCGGCAACGTCATCGAACAGGGCGATGGGGGGAAACTTGGAGTTGATCAGGCGATAGGCCTGCAGGCTGTCGCCCTCCAGGGCGGCGAGGCTGGCGAGCCCTACCACTGGGCACCGCGCAGTGTATCGATGCGCCGGAACGTCTCGTACAGCGAGATCATGTCGCCCTGGGCCATGACCTCGAGCGGCGCGCGCCCGTTGAAAAACTCGTTGCGGTTCGCCATCGCGGGGAAGCCGTAGACGTTCTCCGGATTGTCGAACACCAGGCGCAGTGTTGCGTGGATGTTCAGCACGAAGCTGATGCGTTGCATCTGGTCGGCATCCAGGCCTACTGACCAATCCGAGTCTTGTTGCCGGGCGCGGGTGTAGGTGCTGCGCGAGATGCGCAAGATACGGCAGGCCTGCTCGCAGGACGCCTTCCACCTGTCCAGGATGTTCAGCGCCGCACGCAGGCCCGCCACGCATTGGCTTTTCGAGAAGCTTTGGGCTTGGATGGCGGTTGTCATGGCGGGCGCCTCAATTTTGATCTGTAGATTCAAATTTAGCACCTGTGCATCTGTGGATCAAAAAATGGTTGCTTCATTGCTGTCTCAGTGGGCCTTCACCTTCGGTGCCTGGGCGGGCATTGAGAAGGACGTGACGGGGTAGGGGGTGTAGGGTGCCCTTGCCCATGAAGCGTATGCGTTGGGCGTCGCCCAGCTTGGAACGGTCCGCCCGGCACTGCAGGTTCAGCTCCTTGAGACGCTCGGGATTCTCGGCGAGAAATTCGGCCGACTCGAACGGCATAGGCTTTTCGCACGCGCTCAGCAGCAGCGCGCTCAGTAGCAACGAAATCTTGTTCATCAAGCGATCTCCTCTCGTGATGTTTGTGCGGGCAGCAATGCCCGTTCCTCGGCCGGGCTCAGCCGTCCGATAAACCGAGCCATCTGCTCGGCCGGTTCGCTATCGCGCCGCACCAGGTAGGTGGTCAGCATCGCCGGGCAGCCGGCCAGTGGTCGGGCCACCACATCGGGGTTGTTGAGCCCGCTGATCTTGGCCAGGCTGGAGAAGCCCAGCCCGTAGCCCGCCGCCACCAGCGCCATCATCAGGTCCAGGGTCGGTACGCGATCGGCGATGGTCAGGCAGGTATTCACAGTGCCCAGCACGTGCTGCAGTTGTTGCCAGAAGCCTTCGCAGACCTGGGGGTCGCAGAGCACCAGGGGATAGCGCACCACCTCGTTGAGCGGCACCTGCCGATAGCTCAGCAGGGGATGGCGGGCCGGTACTGCCACCACCAGTGGATCGAACCAAACCGGTTCGGCCACCAGCCCATTACCGACTTCGGCGGATTGGGCCAGGCCGATGTCGAACAGCTCGTCGTTCAGCCCTCTGACCAGCTCGCTAAAGGTGACCTCCGACAGGCAAATCTCGACCTCGGGCTCCTCCTCGCGGCACTGGGCGAGCAGGGCGGCCAGGCGTGCCTGCGGGATGCCGTCGGACAGGGCGACGCGGATGCGTCCGCGGTAGCCGGCCGCGGCACTCTTGACGCTGGCCTTGGCCTGGTCGACCACGGTTATCACCCGACGGGCCTCCTCCAACAGCACCTGGCCGGCCCAGGTCAGGCGCGTGCGCCGCGTAGTGCGCTCGAACAGCTGCACGCCCAGGCGATATTCCAGTTCCTTGATGATCCTGGACAGCGGCGACTGTTCGATATGCAGGCGCGCGGCCGCACGGGCAAAGTGCAGCTCCTCGGCGACGGCGATGAAACAACGAAGATGGCGCAACTCCATGCCCACACCTCCTGGCGATGAATCAGTTGTAAGGTTCGGCTTGCACGTCGCCTGTCCATCCCGGCTGACGACGCAGGTTGACGAGTTGCAGCAGGGCACCGAGGGCGGCCACGCCGCCGGCGCTGACCGCCAGGGTCCAGGTGGGCATCTGCAACAGCAGGACGAAGCCACCGGCCGCCGCACCGATGGCGCTGCCCAGGTAGAGCGCCGACTCGTTCAGGGCGATGGCCAGGTTGCCGTCGCCCTGATCCTGGCGCGCGAGGATCAGCTCGTTGTTCTGCGGCACCTGCAGGGCCCAGCCGACGGCACCCCACAGGGCGATGGGCAGCATCACCAGCCAGGTGCTGAGGGCCGCCGTCAGCGGCAGCAGGAAGAGCGACACGGCGAGGATCAGCATGATGGCGAAGGTCAGCACCGGACCCTTGATGCGGTCCACCAGTGGGCCGATCAGGAAGCTGCCCAGCACGCCGCCGATACCCCAGACCCACAGGTAGGGGGTGACCGAGCGCACCGCCCCGTAGGCCGGGTCGGCCAGCAGTGGGGCGATGAAGGTGTACATGCCCAGGCTGGCGATGGCCGCGAGCAGGGACACCAGCAGGATGACCAATACATGGCCGTCGCCGAGGATCGCCAGCTTCTGGCCCAGCGTGCTGGCGGTGGCTGCCGGCAGCGCCGGAAGCTTGAGCAGCAGCCCGAAGAGCGCCAATAACCCGAGCCCGGTGACCAGCCACAGGGCAGCCTGCCAACCTAACTGCTCGGCGATCAGCAGGCTGAGCGGCACGCCCAGTACCACGCCGCTGGCCATGCCGCCCATGATGATGGCGATGGCCTGGCCGCGGCGTTCCGGGGTGGACACCGCCGTCGAGGCGCCGATGCCCATGGCCAGGTAGACGCCGGCGCCGATACCGGCGATGGCGCGCCAGACCATCAGCGCGGTGAAGCTCTCGGCCAGCGCGCTGGCAGCGTTGGCGATGACGAACAGACCCAGGGCCAGCAACAGGCCGGCACGCTGGCGATGGGCCGGGGTCAGGGCGACGAAGATCGGCGAACCCAGGCCGTAGGCCAGGGTGAAGGAGGTGACCAGTTGCGCGGCTACTGCGACGGAGACCGCGAAGGAGGCCTCGATCATCGGAATCAGCCCGGCGGTGACATAGGAGGCCATGCCGAGGGCGAAGGCCCCCAGTGCTATCAGGTAGATGGGGGATTGCTTGGGTGTGTGCATGCTCGGACTCGCTTGTGCTCCGTTGGAGCGCGTGGGTGGTACAGCGGAGGGATGCGGCGCCGCACCGGGGCCGCATCCGGTTGGGGACTAGAGCTCGAGGCTGACGTCGTACTCGCTCAGCCAGGTGTTGAGGCCGACCGCCAGCTCCATGCCCATGCGTTCGTACATGGGCGAGACGCTGCCGAGCGGCTTGGCCAGGGTCTGCTGGATACGGCCGCTGTCGAGCAGGGGCGTCACCGGTGCGTTGCGATCGGCCTGGATGGCGGCCAGGGCATCACGCAGGGCTTGCTCGTAGGCCGGATCCTGGGTCGAGGGGTAGGGGCTCTTGACCCGCTCGGAGATCGACTCCGGCAGCAGATCGCGAGTCGCCGCGCGCAGGATGCTTTTCTCCCGCCCATCGAAGGCTTTCATCTCCCAGGGGATGTTGAAGGCGTACTCGACCAGGCGGTGGTCGCAGAAGGGCACCCGCACCTCAAGGCCGACGGCCATGCTCATGCGATCCTTGCGATCGAGCAGGGTCTGCACAAAGCGGGTCAGGTTGACGTAGCTCATCTGCCGCATGCGCTGATCTACCTTGCTCTCGCCTGGCAGTATCGGAGCTTCGGCGATGGCCTGGCTGTAGCTGTCGCGCAGGAAACTGTGCATGTCCAACTGAGCCAGCAGACCCTGGTCGAACAGTGGTTTGCCGTCGAAGTACTTGCCGGTGACCGAGGTCAGCCAGGGGAAGGTGTCGGCCTGGATCGCCTCCGGGTCGTGGAACCAGCGGTAGCCGCCGAACACCTCGTCCGCACTCTCGCCGGACAGGGCTACAGTGGAATGCTTGCGCACTTCCTGGAACAGCCGATAGAGCGACGGCCACATGTCACCCCAGAAGGCCGGCGGCAGGTCGAGGGCGTGCACGATCTGCGCGCGCAGCGTTGGATCGGCCAGCTCGCGGCTGTCGAGGACGATCTCTTGATGGCTGGAGCGGATCTTCTCCACCAGGTCGCGCACGAAGGGTGCATCCGGCGTGC
Organism: Pseudomonas benzenivorans; assembly: GCF_024397895.1. NCBI lineage: Bacteria > Pseudomonadati > Pseudomonadota > Gammaproteobacteria > Pseudomonadales > Pseudomonadaceae > Pseudomonas > Pseudomonas benzenivorans. The sequence goes on along the minus strand of NZ_CP073346.1, from coordinate 569,242 downwards.
CGCGCACGGCATCGCCGGTAAAGCCGCTGCCGTGGTCGACGAAATCGACTGAGAAAGAGCGGATGTTCTCCTTGCCGGCGGCTAGCAGCTTTTTCGAGGCCAACGCGGTGATGATCGAGGAATCCAGGCCGCCGGAGAGCAGGCTACACAGCGGCACGTCGGCGACGATCTGACGGTCGACGATGTCCTCCAGCAGGTCGCGAGTATGGCGGATGGTCTCGTCCAGCGAGTGTTCGTGGGGGCGGGCCTGCAGCTTCCAGTAGTGGCGGCGGCCCAGGCCCTGGCGGTTGATCCGTAAGATCTCGCCCGGCATCACCTCGCGCATGCCGGCGAACACCGCATGCCCGGGTGTCTTCACCATCTCCAGGATCTCGCGCAGGCCATCGGCGCGCACCTTGCGCGGCACCAGGGGATTGGCCAGCAGCGCCTTGGGCTCGGAGCCGAAGATCACGCCGTCGGCGGTGGGGAAGTAGTACAGCGGCTTGACGCCCATGCGGTCGCGGATCAGCAGCAGCTCCTGGGAGCGCAGATCCCAGATGGCGAAGGCGTACATGCCGTTGAGCCGCTCGACGAAGGCCTCGCCCCATTCGACATAGGCGCGCAGGACCACCTCGGTGTCGCTGCGGGTCTCGAACCGGTGTCCGAGGCGTTGCAGTTCGGTACGCAGTTCGCGGAAGTTGTAGACCTCGCCGCTGTAGGTGATGGCGGCGACTTCACGCAGGCCACCGTGCCTGGCCGTCATTGGTTGGCGACCGCCTTCCAGGTCGATGATCGACAGGCGCCGATGGCCCAGGCCGATCGGCCCGTCAATCCACAGCCCGCCGGCGTCCGGCCCGCGCAGGGCCATGGTGTCGGTCATGCGCTGCAAGGTTTCGCGTTGCACTTCCAGGTTCTGGCTGTAGGACAGCCATCCAGCGATTCCACACATAGTCTTCTCCTTTCCTTGTGAATGGGTTACCCGAGGCTTTCCAGGTCGCTGTCCTCGGCCAGCAGCACGCGCGTCTCGCCGTGGACGTAGCGCGCCGCTGGTGGGGTTTGGGCATGGGTGTCTAGCTCGTTGAGCAGGCGCTGCAGCGCCACGGCGGTGTCGAGGTCGGCGAAGGCGTGGCGCGGCGGCTCCTTGAGCGCTACCGCCCGCACCACCTGAAGGCACAGCCGCGAGAGCTTGTGCAGGGTGTCCAGGCCAGGCTCGTCGGGGGCGGTGGCGTACTCGTGCAGCAGCTCCTCGGCGCCGTCCGGGCCGCGCGTCCAGATACGCAGCTGGTCGTGATCCCAGCGCGGCGTGTCGAACACCAGGCGCGCATGGATCAGCCGGGCATCGCGGTCGACGAAGCTGAAATCCACGGTGCGCTGGCGGACCATGTTGACGAAGCTGGCGTAGCCGGTGACCCGCGCCTCGCCCATGCTCCCAGTGAGCAGCACGCTGTCGAGTACTTCGCTGCCGGAGATCGAGAAATCCGAGCGCACGCCGAGCACGCCTTGCAGCTGGAGCTGGCCGGCGCGCGGGCAGATCCAGCCGAGCAGATCCAGGGCATGGATCACCTCGCTGGTCACGCCGCAGGTGGGGCGGTAGTCGTTGATGCGATCCTTGCCCCAGTGGAAGCTGGCGCGTACCAGTTGCCAGCCATGGCGCTCGACCCATTCGCGCAATTGCCGGCTGGCGTCCGAGTAGCGCTCGACCAAGTCCAGGGCAAAGCCGCTGACCTGACTCAGGGCGGCACTGATTGCGGCCAGGTCATCCTTGGGCGTGACCAACGGTTTTTCGCAGATCACAAAGCCCCGGTAGCCGGCCAACTGCTTGAGCACCGGCGCATGGCTGTGGTCGTTGACGCTGACCACCACGATGTCGGGCGCGAACCTCTGTAGCGCCTGATTGACGCTGTCGAAATAGGGCAACTCGGTGGTCTTTTGCCGGCGTCCGACATAGGCCAGCGACAGCGGCAGGCCGGTGCTGGCGGCGATATGCTCGAACGTGCGGCGGTAACGGTTGCCGGCATAGCCCAGGCCGATGATCAGAATCTTCATGCCGAGGCCTCCTGACGGATCAGCAGGCACTCGTTGCTGACGGCGAAACCCAGGGCCTGGTACAGCGTGCCGGCGGCCTCGGTGCTCTGCAGCGACACGGAAGCGACACCGCGATTGGCGAACCAGCGCAGCAGGTGCTGCATCAACTGCCGGGCGATGCCGCGGTGGCGCCACTGCGGCGCCACCGCCACCGACTGCACCCAGCCGGAAAGGCCGCTGAGGCTGCCAGGTGCCGGCGCACGCTGGTCGATGAGACCGGTCGCGCAGCCGATGATTTGACCGGATTCCTGATGCTCCGCGACCAGGATCTGCACGTTGTCGGCCACGCCCAACTTGCTGGCCAGCCAAGCCCGATAGGCTGCCCGCCAACTGGCCGAGTCTTCTGGTGTGCGGCTGGCGTAAGAGGCCGCAGTGCCGTCCAGCAGGTGGGCGCGCAATTCGATCAGACTGGCCAGGTCGGCAGTGGAGGCCGGGCGCACGGTATAGAACGACTGCTCCATCTCAGGCCACCTGCATGCCGAAGGCCTGGGAGGCCAGGGGAATGGCGAAGTGCTCGAAGGTTTCGCGCAGCGCCAGCGCCAGGTGCTCGATCTGCGCATCGCTGTGGTTCGGCGTGGCGTTGACCCGAAAGCGCTCGGTGCCGATCGGTACCGACGGGTAGTTGATCGGTTGCAGGTACACGCCATGGGTGTGCAGCAGGCGTTCGGCCGCGGCCTTGCAGCGCTTGGCCTCACCCACCAGTACCGGCAGCACATGCGTCTGCGAGCAGGGCATGACCGGGATATCGTGGTGGCGCAGTTGTTCGCGCAGCTTGGCGGTCTGGCTATGCAAGCGTTCGCGTTCGGCGCTGCTGGCCTTGAGGTGCTCGACGCTGGCCAGGCAGCCGGCGGTGATCGCTGGCGGCAAGGACGTGGTGAAGATGAAGCCGGTGGCGAAGGAGCGCACCGCATCGACGATGACTTGGGTCGAGGCGATGTATCCGCCGATCACGCCGATGGCCTTGGCCATGGTGCCCTGGATGATGTCCACCTGGTCGGCCAGGCCAAGCTCGGCGGCGATACCGGCGCCACGCGGGCCGTACATGCCCACGGCATGCACCTCGTCGAGGTAGGTGAGGGCGTTGTAGCGCTGGGCGACCGCGACGATTTCGGCGATGGGCGCGATGTCGCCGTCCATCGAGTAGACCGACTCGAACACCACGAGCTTTGGCTGGCCGAGCGGGTAACTGGCGAGGATCTGCTCCAGGTGGGCGACATCGTTGTGGCGAAACACCTTGCGCTCGTTCCGCGTCGAGCGAATGCCGTTGACGATGGAGGCGTGGTTCAGTTCGTCGCTGATCACCACGCAGTCAGGGATGCGTCGGAGCAGGCACTGCAGGGTGGCATCGTTGGAACCGAAACCGGTGGGGAACACCAGCGCCGCTTCCTTGCCGTGCCAGTCGGCCAGGCTCGCCTCCAGGCGGGCATAAACCTCGTGGGAGCCGCCGATGTTGCGCGAGCCACCGGAGCCGGCGCCGTAGGTCTCCAGGGCGTCGTGCATCTGCTCGCGCACGGCTGGATGCTGGGACATGCCGAGGTAGTCGTTGCTGCACCAGACCACCACCGGTTCCTGGTCGCGGCCCTCCAGCTTGGCCAGGGGGTATTGGCCGCAGATGCGACTGAGGGTGGTGAAGGTGCGGTACTGGTTGGAGGCCTTCAATGTCTCCAGTTGTTCACGAAGAAGTGCTTGGTACATCCGTTTATCTCCTTAGCGATTGATGACACGTCGTTGTGTCTTTCCTCATGCAGAAGTAGCCCTGGCGCGCGCTTTTGCGGTCAGGGAGGGCTATTCTTCTTTGGTTCTATGAGGGTTACAATTTGACTGTTTATACTGTTACTGGAGGTAATCGGATGAGCGCATCGCGCACACTCGAGCGCACCCGGACGGAGCTGGCCGAGTTCCTGCGCAGCCGCCGTGAGCGCATCTCGCCGGAAGAGGTGGGGTTGCCCGCCGGCAGTCGGCGGCGCACACCGGGGCTGCGCCGTGAGGAGGTCGCCGCTTTGGCGGGGGTGGGACTGTCCTGGTACACCTGGCTGGAACAGGGGCGGGACATCAGCGTGTCCGCCAGCTTCCTCGACAACCTCTCGCGCACGCTCAAGCTCGACGCGACCGAGCGCCGGCACCTGTTCCTGTTGGCCCACCAGCGCTTGCCGCCAGAGCCGGGGCGCACCTGGTGCGTGGTGCCGCCGCTGATCCACCGGCTGATGGGCGACCTGCCGTCACGGCCGGCCTACGTGCTCAACCTGCGTTGGGATGTGCTGGCCTGGAACGCCGCGGCGGATCGGCTCTTCGGTTTCTCGGCGCAGCCGGCAGAACGGCGCAACCTGTTGTGGCTGCTGTTCACTGCGCAAGCGATGCGCGAGCTGTTCAACCCCTGGGAAGAGCAGGCGCTGCAGATCCTCTCGAGCTTTCGCCGCGACTTCGTGCGCGCGACCCAGGACCCGGACATCGTCGCCCTGGTGAAGGACCTGGAGAAGGCTTCGCCCGACTTCAGGGCCTGGTGGCGGCAGCAGGACATCCACGGCCCCTGCCAAGGTGTCCGTCACCTGCACATCCAGGGCGTCGGCCCGGTCGACTTCGAGCACACCACATTGACCATCGACGAGGATCGCCACCTGCGCCTGGTGTATTACGCGGCGAAGGAGGGCTTGCCGCAAAGCGGAGCCTTCGAGCAGTGGCTGCAGCAGGAGCCGGCACTGGTATAGGCCCCGGCGCCTGTTCTCAACCAATCGACGGGCCGCGCTGGCGGCCCAGTTGCCAGGACACGCCGTTGCCCTGCACTACGGCAGACAGACTTTGTCCGAGCTTGGGCTCGATCACCGGCTTCCAGGGCACCAGGCTGAAGCCAATGCCGTCATCGAGCAGGGCGAAACGCCCGCTGACCAGTTGCACGCTGCGCCGGTAAACCCCGCTGACCCGTTCGCCCTCAATCGCGGGGCGGTACTGCATACCCGTCTGGTTCGAGATATCCAGGGCCGCCGTCGTCAGCTCCCGACCACGCAGGGTGGCCAGCAGGTTGCGTGCCAGCACGACGCGTTGATCCTGGCGCTCGGCCAGGCCCAGTTCCGCCAGGAAGTCGGCACGCTGCCTCAAGGCTTCACGCACCTCGGCTCCGAAGCCCTTGTCATTCAGTACCAGACTGCCGCCAAGCAACTGCTGGTCCAGCCAGGTCGCACCGACAGCACGCACCTGTTGCTCCACCGGCAGCGGCGTGCGCAGCTCCACCGCGACCTCGCCCAGGCGGCGGGCATCATGCTGCCGGCCTTGCTCCGGTAAGTCCGCAGGCATGCGCCAGACATCGTCGGCCAGCCGCTCGACGATGCCGGCCCGGCGCAAGGCTTCCAGGCGCCGGATGTGACGTTCGACCAGGGCCTCTGGGGAATGCCCCTCGCTGGCCTGCGACTTGGCCAGTGCCAGGTGCTGGTCGCTGCGGTAAATACCGTTCACCGCCAGCGCAGCAATAGTGCGATCCACGGTGCGCGGCTCGCTCGGACTGCGCGCCTCGACCACTGCACCGATGGGGTAGTCGGCCAGCTGCGTGTGGGCCGGCAGGTCCAGGTAGTGGGCCCTGCCGTCGAGACCATCCACCACCAGGTAACCACGGTCGTGCAGCTCATCGGCCAGCCCCTTGGCCACCACCCGACCGACCACGGCAGAGTGGCTGGCACCCGGCTCGAAGACCGGCAGCTCGCGCTGCGTACCGCCCATGGCGCGCTGCAGCGCACGCACGATATCGCCGCGTTCACCCAGGGCCCGTAGGGTCGCCTCGGCGTCGTCATGCATGAGCCATTGTCCAGGTCGAACTTCATGGGCCAGATCCAGCCGCTGCAGGTGCTGCAGGCGACCGATCAGCAGCTGCCGGCGCGGATGGTTGGCGAGCATCTTCAAGCTCAATACGCCGGCTTGGCGTGCGCGCAGCAGGGGGCGATCCAGGCTGGTGAAGCGCTCCTGCTGAACCTCGCGTTGCAGGCCCTGCTGGATCTCCAGTTCGGTGCGCGGGCCGAGCCACTCCGTGGCCAGTTCGGCGGCGCGGTTACGCATGCCTTCGGCGATGTAGTCGCGGGCGATCACCAGGTCTTTGCCGGTGTCGTCCTTGCCGCGCAGGACGATGTGGGTGTGCGGGTTGTCGGTGTTCCAGTGATCCACCGCCACCCAGTCGAGACGCGTACCCAGGTCGGCTTCCATGCGGCTCATCAGATGGCGGGTGTAAGTGCGCAGGTCGTCGAGTTGCTCGGCGTCCTCGGGCGAGACGATGAAGCGGAACTGGTGGCGGTCTTCCCGACCGCGCTCTTCGAAGGCTTCGACGTCGGCCTGGTCGGTCAGCGGGCCGTAGGCTCGGCCCGGATCGCCCTCGCGGCTGACACCATCGCGCTCGATGTAACGCAGGTGGCTGGCAGTCGAGCGCTTGCCTGCCTGGCGCAGGTTGACCAGGCGGGTCTTGATGGTGACGCGGCGGGCGTTGGGCGACAGTTGCTGGGCGCTGAAGCGGGCGGCGACATGGCCGCGACCGAGACGGGCGCCGGGTTGGTGGCCTGCCTTGCGCGGCTTGCCGGTACCGGCCTTGTTCGCCTGGCGCAACACCTGGTTGAGGTAAGTCTGGCCGCGTTGCTTCGGTGCCCCTGGCCGGGGGCGGACGCGTTCTTCGCCATGCTGATCGCGTTCCTTGCTCATGCTGATGACTCCTCCAAGTTGATCGCAGTGCGGCGTGCCAGGCACGCTCGTAGGCCAGTGGTGATGCGGGCTGAACACGATCGCGGCACCTTGAAAAGCAGGCTCTGTGCCGTCTCCAACCCCCGTGCAGACTGCTTTCCAGGGCCACGAAGTGCCGCCCCCTTTTATCTTGCCCTCCGTTTTTCCCCTGCCTTGGCCTGTCCCGGGTGGTTGATCAGGGTGATCAGGTTGCGTGCCGACGAGTGTCCGATCCGGTGCGCAAGGGCAGCGCTGCCGAGAGAGTGGCGGCGCGCGATTGCGCACGCTGAGCACGCAGAGTCGGCAGGCGGATCGACCTGGAAACGACCGGCTCATCGACGCGACTCCAACCACAAGGGCTGCGCTTGGCCGATTACCGCGTCGACAGGCACCGGGCCGAAGTAGCGGCTGTCGAACGACTCCGGGTTGATGGTGCTAAGCAGGAACAGTTCATCGCCAACCAGGTGCCGGCAACCTGTCCAGGCTGGCTGCGCGCGACCCTGTCGATCTCGTCGCAAGCGCCTGGCCACTAGCTCGCCATCGATGCGCACCTGGCTGCCTTGCACGCACACCTTCTGTGGCGCGACCGCCGCCACGGTCTTCAGCAGCGGCACGTTCGCCGGTAGATAGCCCCGCTGCGCTGCCAGCGTCATCGCCTCTGCTGGCAAGCGAACCAGCAGCAGATCGCCGGCTGCAACCGTGCCGGTTGGTGTGATGCGATACCAGCCGATGGGTACGCTGTCGGAAGCGTTGTAGACCAGCCATGGCGGCGAGGTTGCGAGCGCCGCCCAAGCCAGGGCAACCAGACTGCCGGCGAGCAGCGCCAGGGGCCAGCGCGTGCGACGAGTACTCGGCCTCATGACCTGGCCTCCGGGTATTCCCGCTCCAGCACCTCGCGCAGCAGCTGCGCCACCGTTACGCCGCGATTGAACGCCGCCAGCTTGATGCGCGTGCGCAGTGCCGGCGTCACGTCCAGTGTCAGCCGCGCCGTGTAGCGTGCGGCCTTGCTGGGGTCGATGGCAGCGCCCTGGCGTATCCAGGCCTCGGCCTGCGGATCGGCCAGCGGGCGTGCACCGATACCGATGCGCTTGCCGCTCATGTTGACCACCCCAGCAGCTCGTCGACCAGGCTGGTGACCTCGCGCGCGGCGGCGCTGTCCGGTGCCAGTTCACGGGCCAGGCGACCGGCCGCAACGCTCTCGACGAAGACGATGCGCTGGCACACCTCGGCCTGCAGCGCCGGCAGCGGTTGCTCGGCCAAGGCGCCGCGCGCCTCGCGGCCGATCACCGTGGTGCTGACGCGGCGGTTGATGGCGAAGGCCGCGCGCAGCGCAGGCCTGAACAGCTGCGCCTCGCGGATCAGGTTGACCATCTCCGCGCTGGCCCACAGGTCGTAGGGGCTGGGCTGCACCGGGATCAACACGCGATCTGCCGCCAGCAACGCCGAGCGGGCGAGGGCGGCGATGCGCGGTGGCCCGTCGATGATCAGGTGGTCGGCACGGCGGGCCAGCTCCGGCGCCTCCTGGTGCAGCGTTTCGCGGGCCAGGCCGACGGCGCCGAAAAGCCGGGGCAAGCCTTGCTGGCTGCGTCGCTGGGTCCAGTCCAGGGCCGAGCCCTGGGGGTCGGCATCGAGCAGGATGACGTTGTGGCCGCGCAAGGCCAGTTCGCCGGCGATATGGGTGGCCAGGGTGGTCTTGCCGACCCCGCCTTTCTGGTTGAGCAGGGCGAGGATCATGGCCGTTTCTCCCCGGCCAAACCGCCCCAATCAGCACCTGTCCACAATCGGGCGCTGCCCCAATAACAAGTTAGAGCTTTTAAGTTAGTTAAGTTAAGGGAGGCTGAATGCCGCGCCAGCCGTGGCCTGCAGAGGAGTTTGTGCGCCTGATGGCACGATAGTGATGCGCCCGATAGCACGAGTCCGCTTGCGCCTGATAGCACGACTGAATTCACAGCTTTTCCCGAAGTTATCCCCGTGCCGTCTACGGCACGGCCCGGAAGCTCAGCAGTTCGGTCGAGGGACACAGGCGCACAACCTCCAGGCGATACCCCGGCAGCGACTGACGAACGGCCAGCACGCGCAGATCCTTGGCGAAGTCCGAATAGCGCGCCGAGCTCCCCGACTTGCGGTACAGGTGGCGAAAGTCGAACTGCCAGCCGTCCTTCTGCTTGCCGCCGTGCTTGCGCACCAGGCGGTACAGCCAGCGCTCGATGCCGCCGGTGAGGCGGAAGTAGGCCGGGTCGATGGTCAGCACCAGGGCCTGATCCAGCACCCCGCGGTAGAACCAGTCCGGCAGGATCAGCTCGATGCCCAGCGGCCGGCCATTCGCCGCAGCCAGCTCCTTCCACTCGTTGATCCAGGAAAAGCGGTGCAGGCGTCGGCCGCTGGGCGCGCGGAGCGAGGTGGCCACGCTGGTGGACTGCAGTCGATCCAGGGCGGCCTTCAGGCGCTGGTAGTCGCGCAGCGAGGTGCCGCGGCCGATGAAGCGCAGGATCTGGTAGGGCGTCGCGCGCATCAGCCGCGAGGTGGGGATGCCCGCGTCTCGTGCCTCGATCAGCTGGCTGGCCGCCCAGATCAGGATGTCGGCATCCCAGATCGTGGCGATGCCATGCTCCAGGGTGCCCTCCACGCGCACCCTCACCTCGCCCGAGCGAAAGTCGATGGGCACGGTACGGCGTGACTTGGCCAGGGAGAAGAACGGGTGCGCCATCAGGTCCTGGGCGTCGCGCGGTGCCAGATCGCCCGGCAGGGCACGAAACAGTTCCAGTTGCCCGCTCTGTGCAGGCAGGACACGTACGTCGCGATTCATGGGCGAGGGCTTCACTGTTCATCACGCTGGGCTCCCGGGTGGCGGTCGAGGTACTCGGGGTCGAAGGTGGTCTCGAAACTGCGTTCACCGGCCCAGGCCTCGAGATCGGTGAGCGCATACATCACCCGCCGGCCGAACTTGTGAAAGCGCGGTCCACCGCCGATCACCCGTTGCTTCTCCAGCGTGCGCGGCGACAGGCGCAGGAAGGCCGCGGCTTCGTGGTTGGTGAGGTAGCGCGGGGCAGGGCAGGCCTGGGGCGTGAGCGCTTCACTGGCGCGATCTAGGGGGCTCATGGCGTGGGCCGTGGGGCCGGCTTTGCGGTGCAGCGGGGCGTCGAGATCAAGGCGATGCGGGTGACGAGCTAATTCCGGTGAGTACGGCATGGGGTGTCCTCCGTTGACGTGGGAGGAGCACCGTGCGGCACTCGTCGTGGTTGATCATGCTGGGTTGGGTCAGAGCGAATGCGAAGGCATGAGGGGCGTGGATTGAGACCCGCAAGGTCTGGGCGCAGACCGAGTACGCCCACTTACGCGAGCGACCACCAGCCACAAGCACCTGCGTGACGAACCGAGCGCGTGGGGCTACGTAGTTACGGTTCTACGGCTTTCTGTAAAACCTGAACTACGCATTCACGGATTTCCGTAAATCCGTAGAAGCGTAAATCCGCATCCCCACAGATCCGTAAATCCGGAGAAGCGGATCTACGGATTTGGGCAAAGACGTAAGACTGTAACGGTCTGAATCAGCATCCCCACAGGGCGACGGCTTCAGGCTGATCGTCGGGCGCCTGCACCCGAGCATCGGCCTCCTGGGTGGGGCGCGCGGGTGGCCGGCAGGACAGGGGCGCAGAAAACATGGCACCGGGTCGCCCCGGTGCCTTCCGCTGGTCTAGCGATTCCAGAACACGTGCATCTGCTCGAAGCCGGTCTCCAGGGTAAACACGTCGCCGCTGTACTCCATGTCGCGAGCCATGGCGCGGTAGTCAATGTACATAGCCAGGTGCGGCGGAATGCTGGTGGTCTCCTCGGTCAGTTCCTGGGCGTAGTCGGCCAGCGAGGCGTAGCAGCCGCAGTAGTCTTCCTCGGCCGCCTTGCGCGCCTGCTCCAGGTCGTTGAAATGGGCGAGCAGGGCGCCGCCGAACGCGGGGTACTCCTCGATAAAGCAAGCGATCTCGTGGGCGCTCTCCAGGCCTGCGTATTCACCGAGGCGATAGCCGTCGAAGCCCTCGAAGTCGTGGATGGCGTATTCCTCCGCACCCTCGACCGGCGAGGCTGCCAGCATGGCGTCGACCTGCGCCCGGATGGCGTCCAGCTCCAGGGTGGCATCGATCCAGACGCCATGCAGGTGACCGGCGTTGTAGGCGGCCAGGTCGGCTACAAAGATCCTGATTTCTTCGCTCATGGCTTTCGCTCCTTGGTCTTCCGGGTTCTGCGCTTGCGCTGCGCATGAACCCCTGCCGACTAGGGCGACTAAGGCGGTGGTGAAAAAATCAGGAAAAATCGCGGAGGCTCCACCCCGCACAGCGGCCGGGTGGAAACCGTCTATTTTTCTTGATTTTGAGGGGGCAAGAACCCCCGCTTCTGTCAGCTGAGCCGGCGGCAGCGCCGGCTCAGCTGCTGGCCTAGAGACTCAGGGTCACATCCCTGAGCGGCTCCACCCCGCAGCGGGGTGAGCACAGGCGCTGGTGGATGCGGCTGAGAAAACCCACCTCGAAAGCGCGGCGCTCGATGGCCCGGGGCAGGTGATCGCGCTCGGCGATCATCGCCGCCCAGAGCCAGCCGCTGCGCGGGTTGTCGAGCCAGGTCTGGGCAAAGCTCACGCCCCGGTTGAAGGCTTGCCGACAGTCCGCAGCCCAGTTGATTTCCATGCCGGGATGGCCGTCGTGCGGCGGTAACAGGGTCACGACACCTTTGTTCATGACGCGACACCTCCTCGCGCTTCGGACAGCGCACGGCGGTACAGCACGACCAGCTCATCCAGCAGGTCCAGGGCCGAGTAGGCCGCCACCCGTACACGCAGGTCATCTGGCTGAAAGCCTTCCGGCTCGGCCAGCTGGTCCAGCAGATTGCCGAGCATGGTGGCGCGCAATTCGGCGGCCGCCTCGACGGGCAGGGGCGAAGGTTCGGATTCGTGCAGCGGACTTGGCTGCCGCGGGAAGGGGACGATGCAGGTTTCGAACTCAGCCATGGCGCACCTCCTGGATGGAGGCGAACAACAAGATCACAAGCCCAAGGCGGAGCTCTTGGGTAAAAAGGGGGTAGCGCATTTTCCTTATGCTCCTCAGACGATTAAGGAGCCGTCACCCGCCGTTGCTACACGGTAATGGTGGCGGACCGTACGGGGGTAGCAAACCGGCGTCCGAGGGAACCGGCCAGGCCGAAGCCTGCCCCGCACGGCCCGCCATAGAAATGCGGCAGCCTAGCGCCGAAGCACTGACTACACACTATGACGCTACCGCGCCTCGAACGATTCAGGTTGCTACACCCGGCCATGGGATTGACCACGACGGGCGCACTCTAGCTTGAGGGTTTCAGGATGGCAACATGCTGTGGCGTAGGTGTGGGGGGACGTCAGTATTGCTTTGCTAGCATCGGTGTAAAGGAGTTCTTACCGGGAGAGCCTGATGGCCTCGAGCAGTTCAGCCCTGTTCAGATGCAAGCCTGGAGTTGCTCGTGGAGGCAGAGATTAATGCGCTTGAGTGTCGATTCGGAGCTTTTGTGCTGACTATCTACCTGGAGGCACGGGAGATGTAGTTGATGAACAGTCGGAACAGATCGGCGTTGCTGGAGATCTGGAGGCGTTGGTAGATGTTGTGCTTATGTACCTTTACCGTGCCTTCGGAGATACCAAGCAGGTGGGCAATGGACGCGTTGCTGTGGCCTTGCAGGAGTAGCTTGGCGATGTATCGCTGAGAGTCTGTCAGCTGTCCCTGAAGAATGTCCACGAAGGCACTTTCGAGGTGGCTTTCGGGGTTGCCTGGGGTTACGCCTGGTTCTTCCGGATGCAAGCGCCAGTGTGCTTCGAATGCCTGGGTAATGATCGGTGCCACCGTTTGCAGTCGACGGACTTCTAACTCCGTGAACGGTCCGTGGCTTTGCTCTTTCATCAGCGAGAAGACGACGGCAGTGTGTGCCTGAAGCGGGATGATGTAGCCTAACTCCTCGACCAGGCTGCCATGAGTCGATGAAATGCAGGGATGGATATCAGTCGAGATCGCGAAACCCGAGGAGAGGAAGCTGTCCGGTGCCAGGTCGCTCATTCGCCATAGACCTGCCGGGTGCTCATGCATGCAGGCGACGTAAAAGGGGTCTAGCAAATAGCCGCCGCGAGCGTAGGCGCTTAAAGTCTTTGCCGGCACCATGCCGTTGTAACCGTCGTGCAGGAGCACTGCGGTGCGATCGAAGCGAAAGACGTAGGCGCAGCTCATGTCGAAGCGCACATCGCCCTCCAGCAAGGCGCAGAGGCTCTTACCCAGATTTTCGGTGCCCACGGCGGCGATCACGCCTGCTACCTTGCTTGCTTCCTGGTTGTTCATTCGAAACCGTGCTGTTTGTCTTGGTCCGCGGGGTACAGCGCCGCCCCATGATGGGACGGCGCTGCACGATTCAGGATAGACCGACCGAGGCTGGCAACGAATCGCGGGGGAGTTCTTCGTTGCCGAGTTGTAGCGCCTTCGGCACTGCCAGCCAATAGGCAATGGCCATGCCTATGAAGCCGCCACTGAGTTTTCCAATAATCAGTGGAAGGATCAAGGTGGGTTGGAAGTTGGCCGAGAAGGCCATGTGGTCGCCAAACGTGAAGGCCGCGCAGACCGAGAAGGCGATCACCAGGACCTTGTCTTTGGGCGGCATGTCCGCGACCAGACGGAACATCGCCAGGATGTTCGCCGAAGCAGCGAGAATGCCAGCCGCGCCAACCGGTGACATGCCCAGTTTGACGGCCACCAGTTCGAGGGGGCGGGAGAGGTAACGCTTGATCAGGCAGACCATAGGGAAGGCGCCGCAGAGCATGATGCCGATGTAGCCGGCGATTTCCAGCGCGCGGAACTGATCCTCCTCGTCGGCGATGATGGGGGCGAAGCCCCAGCTGCCGAAGGTATTGGTGAACGCACCGGTGAAGTACTCCACGATGGACGCCACCAGGATCAGCGTGACCGCGGCGTAGATGAGGCGTCCCAGCGCCAGGAACAGTCGCACCATCAGGCCAGGGAGGTAGCGCAGGGCGGCGGCGAGTACGACGCAGAAAAGGATCAGCGGCAGCAGATTGCGCAGCAGCAGCGGCAGGGTGAAGTTCAGCGCCAGAGTGGCCGGGCCACTGGTGGCAATATCGGGGCGTACGCCCAGGCCCAGCCACTGCATGGCCATGGCGACGGTAATGATGCTGATCGGGATACTCAGCAGCCCGGCCATGATGCCCAGTGCCATGTACTTGTGGTCGGCTTTGTTGAGCATGGCCAAGCCCACGGGAATGACAAAGATAAGGGTCGCGCCGGACTGGAAGCCGGTGATCAACCCAAGAACCCAACCCTCGGGGTCTTCGGCCAGGGAATGGGCGAGCTGATAACCCCCCATGTCCGAGGCAATGAAGATAGGGCCGGCGACGCCGGGGTCGGCGCCCAACGCGGCGAACAGTGGGGCGATCCAATGGCCGATGAAGCTGGAGATGAAGGGAATAGCTGCCATCGTGCCGGCCACGGGAATGAAGATTGGGCCGATGCTGTGCAGGCCAGCCGTGAATTCCTTGCCCAACTCCGACTCCGCGTTAACCACGGAGGCGATAGCGCCAATAACGGCGCAGGCCATGATGAGGTAGATGACGTACGTACCGATGTTTTCCATAGCTGCCTCGTCTCTTGTAAGTTTCTTGTTAGGTGGCAGAACGTAGGTAGGTTGAATACCTATTACTTGGGTGTTGAGTCCTCAGGGGTCAGGGGTCAGGGGTCAGGCTGCGGTGTAGGCGTTGTCGACGAACAGATGCGTGCCGTTGACGAAGCTGGCGTCATCACTGGCCAGGAACAGCGCGGCGGCGGCCACTTCACTTGGGTCGCAGAGGCGGCCCTGCATAGCGCGTAGTGCCTCATCGGTGACTTCCGCGCCAAACTCGCGCAAGAGGTCAAGCTCACGTCGGCCGTGGGCGGTGCCGATAAAGCCCGGGCAGATGGCATTGCTACGGATGTTGCGGTCGCGGAACTCGACGGAGATGGCGCGGGCAAACATGTGGCAGGCACCTTTGGTGGTGCAATACAGGACCTCCATGGGTGTGCCGACCACCCCGGAGATGGACGACGTGCAGATGATACTGCCACCGCCGGCCTCAATCATCTTCGGCAGCACGGCCTTGGTCACCAGGAACATGCTTTTGACGTTGATATTCATCAAGCGCTCCCAGTCATTCTCGCTGGTGTCGAGGAAGGGCGCTGCGTGAATGGTGCCGGCGTGGTTCATAAGCACCGTGATGGGGCCGAAGCGCTCTTCAACCTGGGTTACCGCGCGGTTCACCTGTTCGGCTACCGAGACATCTGCAGGTACGAAGAAGGCGCTGCCTCCCGCCGCGTTAATCCGCTCGGCTACCGCCGCACCGTCGCTGCGGGGCAGGTCGAGGATGGCGACCTTGGCGCCTTCGCGTGCAAAGAGCTCGGAAACGGCCAGCCCGCAGCCGCCTGCACCGCCAGTGATCAGAGCCACCTTGTTGTTCAGTCGTCCCATGATTGTCTCCAGTGCTGTTGGTATATTCGACCGTTTTCACGCTAGGGACGGGCTGAAGCACTGTCTATATACCTCTGGGTATATGAATAGATAACCAACTGTTTTTAATGAAATTAATACTAAGAGTGGGATGCGAGATGGCCTGCGCCGGGGTCCGATGATGGATCACAACCGAGTTCGCTGCTGTTGGTCGTCAGGCGCCTGTAGGCGCAGAGAGATTTGCGACGATGTTCGGGCGACTCGCGCGGACCCGCCATATCAGCAGGGTTTCTCTTGAATCAATGTCCAAGCTCTATACCCATCGACATATGGTGGTTGTTTTAGGGCGCCTTCATTCTGTCCCCAATGAATTCGAAAGACGCAAAGCAATCGTCCTGATCTAGCAAATGTCACACGAGCAATTTTCGTGATTTGGAGACAGCACATGGGTAGACGCTTCAACGGTAAGGTGGCGCCAATCACCGGCGGTGCAGGCGGCTATGGGCTAGCCGCCGCCGAACTTTCCGCGGCGCACGGGCGCCACGTCGGTATCGCTGGCCTGCGCGGCAGCAAAGGCGACCATGTCGCCGTGCATTCGTGTGCAGCAGGCCGTGAAGTGGTCTGTGCGCCTTTACACTTGTCTGAGACGAGCAAAGCCGCAGTGACGGGGCACTACGTGGAGGCCGCATTGGGCTCGACCACGGTATCGGTAAAGCCTACTGGTAGCTTTTCCGCCGTCCCGCTCCTCGATGCAACGGGGGTGGAATGGGGGCGGGTCCTGGCCGTGAACGCCAACAGTATGTTATCGGTCACCAGGGCCGTCCAACCCGCACTGATGGGCAGTGGTGGCGCAAGCATTGCCAGCACCTCCACCCTATCAGCCGTCGCTGAAACCGCGATGGCGCTTCTGCACAGTACCAGTAAGGGCGCCGGCCATATGCCTGCCTGCGCGACTTAGTATCGTGTCAGTGACGACGCGAATTTCCTGAGCAAAACACATCCAATTTCCGGCAACGGCTAGATCGCAATCCAAGTACAAAAAAGTGGGAGAACAATAATGAGCACTTCATCGCACAACATGCACATCAACGAGTTCGGGCTTGAGCACGCACATTGGCGTAACTGGGTCGGCAACCAGTCTTGTATCCGCGCAGCTCGTGGTGCTCCGTCGAGTGAGGATGAGCTCTGCAGTTTGATCAGTGATGCAACCGGCAAAGGACTGAACGTGCGGGTCGCAGGCTCCGGTCACTCATTTACTCCTGTTGCACTCACCAGCGGCCTGCACCTGACGCTAGCCAACATGCAGGGTGTACGCCACATCGATCATGCTAAGCGGCGAGTCACTGCTGCCGCGGGGACGACGATCAATCAACTCGTTCGAGTCCTCAAGGCCGAAGGCCTGTCGATGATCAACCAGGGCGACATCGACAGTCAGGCTCTCGCAGGTGCGTTGACGACAGGAACGCATGGCACGGGCCTCACGCTCGGCAATATGGCGTCGTCAATCGTGGGCATGAGGCTCGTTCAGCCGAATGGCGAGATCATAGTCGTCGACGAAAGCACGCCGGACCTGCTCCATGCTGGGCGCGTTTCGCTCGGCGTTCTTGGCGCAATCTCCGAAATAACGCTTCAAGTGATGGATAGCTTCAATCTTCACGAACGCATCTGGCGGGAAGACTTCGAAAGCGTCATGGAAAAACATGACGAAATGGCGAAAAAACATCGCCACTTCAGCTTCTTCTGGTGTCCGTATGAGCAGAGTCGGCATTGCTACTGCCTGCCCGATACCTCAGCGACCTCCAAGAGCGGCCGTACGACTGATGTGTGCGAAGTGAAGGTTATGGACATAACCGACCGTCCTATTTTCGAGAGCGAGTTCGAGAAGGTGGCCTATAGCTCGGACGCCTATCCGATCGAGTACGTTCCGAACTTCCACGAACTCGAATATGCGGTGCCTGTTGCACATGCTAAGGAAGCGCTCAGAGCCGTGCGCAAACTCATGCTGGAGGACTTCCCAGAAGCGATATACCCAATAGAGTATCGCTTCACCGCGGGCGATGGAGCATGGATGAGCCCCTTCTTCGAGCAAGATAGCGTCACGATTTCCGTCTCCGGAGAACCAGGAACCGACTACTGGGACTACTTGCGGAGTGTCGATAAAATCCTGCGTTCTTATGGGGCAAGACCTCACTGGGGCAAGATGCATTTTCTGACCGGAGAAGATGTCACCTCCATCTACCCTCGCGCGAATGACTTCCGCAACCTGCGTCGGAAACTCGATCCTCAGGGTTTCTATCTGAACGATCACCTCAGTCCGCTCTTCAAGTAGAGAGCTCGGGCCCACCAAGATCCGCGGGCCTAGGAGGCCATACTGGCCTCCTAGGGGTACTCGTACCAAGTCAGCACCAATTCAGCCAAGTCGCAGTCGGCGGATTCATCCAACAACCCGGGGTTCCCGGGTTGTTGCGTTTGGCAGGAGTACCTCTCGACTCAGCAGGGCACTGAGAGTCGCCGTAGATGCAAAGTCTGGTAGGTCCAGAGCTTGATACTGCAGCGAACCGCCAAATTGGACAGGTGCCCATGGCTTGCCATCTGTGATGAGAGAGGACAAGGGTGGAGTCCACAGTATATGGTCGCCAAGAACGGTCTGAAGTAGTCCCGTGTCTCTGGCCGACACACGTCGCGACCGATTTTGAAAGCGGGCAGTCGGTCGAGATCGACCAGGTAGCCCGCTCATTTATCCACTTCTGGTCGTCGCGAGCGTCTCACGGCAGCATTTTGCCGGATTACAGACGCACCTCTCCTGCGCTCGTCAGCAAATGTCGACGCGCTATCCACAAATTCGGCAGCGTAAACAGCGTCACCATTTGCGTGGTGTTCTTGGCCGGACCTCTACTTCTGGCGAGTACTGAAAGTGCGGTGATTACCGCTTGAGCGCTGCCTCAATTATGGGCGCCGCGCCCTAAAATAGCGCAGTTGTCTTAGCGTGAAACAAGCCATATTTTTCCTTCCTAGTTGACATATTTTTCAAGCTTTTACTTTCGTTAGTTCCCAATTAAGGTTTGGGTCGTCAACGAAAAGCACATGAGTCCCGAGGACATCACATGACAGAAGATGCATTCGTATCGGAGCTGCTGGGCGCTGCCTCGCGACCACATGGGCACCCTCTGGCGTCTGCGTCTGTTACCTATACGAGCCTAGGATTTCTGGAGCGGGGGCTTGGTGATGTCTTCGCTCGGGCCTTGGTCTATCTGGAGCGCGCTTCATCGTTGACGTCGCCGAAAACAACATCACATACGATCGTGTCCAGTGTATCGCTGGGCTTGAACGCGCTTTCCCAATAGCTGCCGGGTGAAAACGATGGAAGACAAGCAAAGCAAAGTGGTTGCGGACATGGCAGCGCGGCTGCACGAGATAGCGGCGCTCCCCGAGAACGAAGCCCGGTGTCTTCCCGGGCAGTTCTATACCTGCCCGGAGTTCTATCAGTTCGAGGTCGAAGCCTTCCTCAAAAAGGAATGGCATTGCCTCGGCCGGGCGGACGAAGTCGCGTCCCCGGGAGACTATTTCACGGCCGTACTCTTTGACGAGCCGCTGCTGGTTATTAGGGGCGACGATGGCGAGCTCCGGGTACTGTCCAATGTGTGTCGGCACCGGGGAATGCCTCTTGCAGAAGGGCGGGGTTCGGCCCGGCGGTTGGTCTGTTCCTACCACGCATGGAGCTATGGGCGTGACGGACGTTTGTCCAACGCGCCGCGAATGCAGGACAAAGGCATCAGCGCAGACAATTGCAGCCTGCCGGTCTTTCGAAGCGAACTCTGGAATGGCTTCATCTACGTCAATCTGGATGACGACGCCGCCCCGCTGAGTAGTCGGTTGCAGGGTCTGGAAGCACTTCTCGACAGCTACGGTACCGGGGAAATGCGCATCGTCCACACCCAGGAAGAGATCTGGAATACGAACTGGAAGTGCCTCGTCGAGAACTTCATGGAGGCCTACCATCTTTCGGTCGTACACCCGGAGACACTGCATCCCTATACACCGACCGGCCTGAGCCGAAAGGCGATGACCGACGACTCCTTTACGAGTTATTGCGCTAACTATCCCGAAACCGCCGAATCGAGAGGGGTCGGAGCGCCAGGACTGTCAGACGAGGAGCGGAAGCGATCGACGTTGTTCTGTCTATTCCCGACTCAGATCGCAAGTCAGGCGGCCACGCTGCTGGTCTCTCTGTCCATTCAGCCTATCGCCGTCGACAAGATCATGGTCCGGTGGACGATGTCGACCTACTCGAACGAGCTTACTGGTGACGAGCTAGAGGTAAGGATCGCCTTGTGGAACGAGGTCAACCGCGAGGACCGGCAGAAGCTTGAGCGTATGCAGCGCGCGCTGTCATCGCGACACGCACCCTCCGGACATCTGGCGCCTCGAGATTACGAAGGCACGATCTGGGACTTCTATCGCTACCTTTCGCGCAGCATCGCGAACCCCACGACGACCAGCGCCGACATCCAAAGGCTCATGGTCTGACCTTATCCGAGGAGTAACTATTCATGCCCCGTGTAACGTGGAAATCCTCTGACGGAAAAACGGTATCCGCAGATATCGAGAACGGCGTCAGCTTGATGGAGGCCGCCGTTAACCTGAATGTCGCAGGCATTTTTGGCGATTGTGGTGGCGCACTTTCCTGCGCCACTTGCCATGTAGTGGTCGATGAGGCTTGGCACGACATTGTGGCGGGCCCGACTGATATGGAAAGTGAGATGCTAGAGGTGGTGGAGGGCGGCAGGACCGATCGCAGTCGACTGAGCTGCCAGATCCGGGTAACCGAGCAGTTGGACGGTATCGTCCTCCATGTGGGGGCGTGAGCATGGAGGATAGAATTGTCATTGTCGGCGCGGGGCAGGCCGCCGTGTCGTGTGCCGCTCGGCTGCGTACGCTGTCGTCAGGATGCAGCATCAACCTCATCGGCGACGAGCCCTATCTACCCTATCAGCGGCCGCCTTTATCGAAGGCGTTTCTCACCGGCGAACTCTCGGTGGAGCGCCTCGCACTCAAACCGCGTGATTGGTATGACGCCCAGGCAATTGGCCTGAAGACCGCAAGTCCGGTCAGCCGCATCGACAGGCGCGAACGCCTGGTCATATTGGAAGATGGAGAACAGCTCCCCTACGACAAGCTCGTATTGGCGACAGGCTCGCGTCCGCGCGTTCTTCCCGAGTCGTTGACGCGTAACGCCAGCCGCATCTACACCCTGCGCGGTATAGCGGATGCCGAAATGCTTAAGGGTGAGCTTCTTCCCGGTCGCCGGCTTCTTGTGGTTGGCGGCGGTTATGTCGGTCTGGAGTTTGCTGCGTCCGCTGCGAAGGCCGGTCTGCAGGTCGTGCTGGTCGAAGCCGCCGAACGCATTCTCGGTCGGGTTGCAGCCTCCGAAACTGCAGACTATTTCCGCGAGCTTCACCGCAGCCACGGCGTCGAGATCCGCGAAAATGTTGGCGTTCTTGCGATCTGCGACACCGAGGGAGCAAGGCGAGCCTCGCTTTCAAACGGCGAACAGATAGATGCCGATTTTGTCGTCGTCGGCATCGGTGCCATCGCCAATGATCGACTGGCTCTTGAGTGCGGTCTCGAGACCCGAAACGGTGTTCTCGTCAATGAGAACGGCCAAACCAGCGACCCGCTCATTTTTGCGGCGGGCGATTGCGCGACCCTGTTAGGCGAGGCGGTGACCGCCAGGATTGAGTCGGTTCAGAATGCAATCGAGCAAGGCGACGCGGTCGCTCATTCGTTGCTGGGACAGATCGCGCCCCCCAGGAAAACACCCTGGTTCTGGTCGGATCAATTCGATGCAAAGCTTCAGATCGCAGGAATCAACAGTGGTTTCGACCGTACAGAAGTCAAGGCCGGGACCAGGGTCGGCGCACAATCCATCTGGTATTACGCAGGCGAGACGCTGATTGCCGTCGATGCAATCAATGATCCGGTCACTTATATGACTGTGCGACGTATCTTGGACGCGAGAATGTCGACATCGAAGTGAATAGGTTGAACCAGTGTATGAAACATATGCTCAACCGCATCGGCTATTCCATAGCGACTGTCGAACCCGCGAGTATGACACTCGCACCTGAGCGCTTGAATGTCCCTCAGGCATAGATACCGGCTGCTGTTACGTATTTGAGAGCAGGGACTGGAAACGCAACTGTTCGTGCCGTATATCGAGGGTTTCTAAGCGCTCGTTGCTGGTAGGAAGAACTGGTTGTTTAGCAGTTCTGAAAAGGGCAGACGTCGTACGGCAGCGTTTCATAGTTTGCTGGTGACTGCAAAGCTCGATGGACTTGAGTCGTCAGCTTGGCTGCGTGAGGCGATTGTAAAGTCGCCGAACTAGTCGAATAGCCGTATTGACGATAAGGATGGTCTGAAGAAATCAGGTTTGGAAAAGCGCGCCCCATTAACCATGCGGGCTTCAGGCAGGCGTGTGCAAAAAAAACGGGGCTTTCACAGTTTGCCTGGGGGGCGTAAATCATGAGAGACAAATAAATTTAGCTTTGTTAGCAGAAGCAGCCAGCGAATCGTTCTAATTGCCCAGCGTCATAGGAACCGCTCAGATGAATAATAAGTGCAATATAGCGAGACAAGGTTTTTTATCAGGCTCGAACCCCTCGATGGCAATCTTGTCCAAGCTCGTAGTGTTAGCCTTTTTGATCTTCACCATTTACGACCCGGAGTATGCGGGCTCGTTATATGGAGGCATTAAAGACGCCATCCAATCCACCTTTGATTGGCTCTATGTAGGTTTGATAGGCGTCATGTTTTTTCTTTGCATATGGTTAGCCACAGGCAAAAGAGGGGACATACGGCTTGGCGCCGACAACGAAAAGGCTGAATTCAGCTACTTTGCTTGGTTTGCTATGCTTTTCGGTGCTGGCATGGGCATTGCGATGCTGTTTTGGAGTATTGCCGAGCCCATGTACCATTTCCAAGGAAACCCCTTTATTGAAATGGCCGGTATTGCACCAAACTCCGTGGAGGCCGCTCAGGTTGCCATGAGAATTTCATTTTTTCACTGGGGCTTCCACGGCTGGGCAATCTATGCTGTTGCTGGCCTGGCCATGGCATATTTTGCATACCGTAAAGGTTTGCCCCTCACTATTCGCTCGGCTCTGTACCCGATCCTCGGCGAGAGAATCTATGGGCCGATCGGTCATGCGGTAGATATATTGGGTATCTTTGCCACAGTATTCGGGGTGGCCACCTCGCTGGGGCTGGGTGTATCTCAAATGAATGCTGGGCTTAACTATCTGTTTGGGATGGAGATATCCACAACCAACCAGATTATATTGATTATTGCCATTTCAGTTTTGGCAACGACGTCTGCGGTTTCCGGCGTTGCCAAGGGCATTCGTATTCTCAGTGAATGGAACGTAAAGATCACCACCGTAATCTTGGCATTCTTCCTGATTGCCGGTCCCACGACTTTCCTGTTGGGCCTGCTCTCCACCAGTTTTGGAGATTATATCTGGAATATGGTGCCCATCAGCTTCTGGGTTGATCCAAATCCTGAAGGGCAATGGCAGGGGTGGTGGACCGTCTTCTACTGGGGCTGGTACATCGCCTGGACTCCCTTTGTCGGTATGTTTATCGCGCGAATCTCGCGTGGTCGCACCGTCCGCGAATTCTTGGTAGGCGTCATAGTTATACCGAGTCTTGTAAGCTTTATCTGGCTTGCGCTTTTTGGTGGCACTGCACTGCACATGGAGCTCTACGGTGCCGGCGGGATTGTTGATGCTGTCAATAACAACTTGACCACTGCGCTGTATGTAACCATTGAAAAAATGACCAGTGGATGGCTGGCTTGGCTCGTGGCAGCATTGGCAACATTGCTGATCGTTACTTGGTTTGTCACTTCGGCAGACTCGGGTACGCTGGTCATATGCACGCTGCTTGCTATCGGCGACAAAGAACCGCCACGTAAGTTTAGGATCATTTGGGGTATGGGGCTCGGTGCAGTGGCTGCAGTGCTGCTTCTTGCCGGTGGCCTGAAAGCATTGCAGGCTGCATCCATTGCCGCTGCACTTCCATTCTCTATCGTTTTGATTCTGATGATATACGGCTTGGTCAAGTCGCTTATTCAGAACCCGGAGCACAGTGAGGTTGAAGTGTACGAATCGTCTGAAACGCCGGCGCCGAAAACTGACCTGCAAAATGCCCTGTAATTTTGTTAATACAGCTCTGAACAAGTCATCGCCAGGACCGGCATAGACCGTTCAACGCGCTATTGGGTCGGCCAGAGCCGGCCGGCTCAATCAAAAACCCGGGTTCGACCCGGGTTTTTGCGTATTACAGGCGTCCTGATCCTGCCTAGGCAATTAAGCCTTCTCGGTCATGAGCTGGCTTTGTACAGCGCGCTGCGCTTATCGACACTGGCGTAGCTGGCATCAGCGCACACCACGTTCTTCAAACCATGCGGCAGTTTGTCGACTTGGGCGACATCCGACAGGTTGGCCGCCACATCTATCACGCAGTGCACCAGGCCGGACTATTCATCAACGTCAATATGCGCCCTCATGACGAAGTAGTACTGATTACCCTTCTTGGCTGGCGCATTTCTGCACCGCGCTTGCCGTCTAGGTTCTTGGTCGAGCTGGGTGCATTAATCCGCGTGGCGTCGACGATGCTGCCCTGGCGCAGAGACAGGCCTCGAGATGGGGCTTGGAAGTTTGAAGAGGGGCGCTAATACAACTGCCGCTGCGTAGCTGGCGGCCGGGCAGTTCCTCAATGGTACCCACCTCAACCTGCTCTTCTGCGGGCCTAGTTTTTTCCTGCCTAGCGACGATAAAAATCATAATTTCGCTATTGCGCGTATCTGCACAGAATGCATCTCACAGCCCCTGTGAAGGAAACAGACATGTCAGTTGAAAAGATAGAAATAGATACCCTTATCGTTGGCGCCGGCCAAGCTGGGGTGGCCATGAGTGAGCACCTGAGCAATCACGGCATTCCGCATCTTGTTCTGGAGCGTAGTCGTATCGCCGAAGCCTGGCGTACAGGACGCTGGGATTCGCTAGTCGCCAACGGACCCGCCTGGCATGATCGATTTCCAGGACTTAAATTTGAGGGTGTGAGTCCCGACGGTTTTCCGCACAAGGATCAGGTGGCGGATTACTTTGAAACCTATGCTAAGAAGATCAACGCCCCTATTCGCACTGGCGTGGAAGTAAAGAGCGTCGAACGCAATGTCGGCCGGCCAGGTTTCACGGTCGAAACCTCCGAGGGCATGATTGAGGCCCTTCATGTGGTGGCGGCAACGGGTCCCTTCCAGCGCCCCATCATTCCGGCAATCGCGCCTGAGGGCGGTACGCTCACGCAAATTCACTCGGCGCAGTACCGTAATCCTCAACAAATGCCTGAAGGGGCTGTCCTAGTGGTCGGTGCCGGGTCTTCGGGAGTGCAGATCGCCGACGAACTGCAGCGTGCCGGCAAGCAGGTGTACCTCTCGGTGGGCCAGCATGACCGTCCGCCCCGCGCCTACCGCAATCGCGACTTCTGCTGGTGGTTGGGGGTGCTCGGCTTGTGGGACGCAGTGGCCATGCAGCCTGGCAAAGAACACGTCACCATTGCGGTGAGCGGTGCTCGTGGCGGCCACACTGTTGATTTCCGGGGCCTGGCACACCGAGGGGTGACGCTGGTGGGGTTGACCAAATCCTTCAAGGACGGGGTGGTGTCTTTCAACTCGGACCTGGCTGATAACCTGACAAGCGGAGATGAGTACTACCTGTCGCTGCTGGACGCAGCAGACGCCTATGCTGAGCGTAATGGTCTTGATCTCCCACTGGATCCTGAAGCCCGCAACATTTACCCGGAACCGGCATGCGTGACCCAGCCCGTTCTTGAGCTGGACCTGGCCAAAGCTGGCGTGACTTCGATCATCTGGGCAACCGGCTATGCGCCCGATTACAGCTGGCTGAAAGTCGACACATTCGACGCCAAAGGCAAACCACTGCATCAGCGCGGTGTCTCTTCGGAGCCCGGTGTTTACTTTCTAGGTCTGCCGTGGCAATCCCGACGCGGTTCATCATTTATATGGGGCGTCTGGCACGATGCCAAGTACGTAGCCGACTACATCGATAACCGGCGCCGATACCTCACTTACCCTGATGCTTCGTAATGAAGGCATGCTTCGTGTTGTGAAGTGCCCCGAGTTTCGTGGAGGCCGGTCCGTTTTAATCTGTCTGCTATAGCCTGACCTGCTTGTTGCTGGCGGAAGTTTGCCCCAGCCACAGCAGGCGGGTTATGGCCGATCGAGCTCAGTAGGCGTTCATTCTTGTAGCTGGTGCATCCACTGCAGGGTAATCAGCTCCACTGCCTCGCGGCTCTTCCATGATTGAAGGTAAATTAACTCGGCCTTGCACAAGCCATTGATGGTTTCAGCCAAGGCATTGTCGTTGCTATCGCCCCGCTGCCGAACTAGGGGGCGACTCCAGCTTCGTCCAGTCGCTCGGTGTAGCGAAGCGAGACCTACTGGCTACCGCGGCCGCTGTGATTGATCAGGCTGCCGGTGCGATGCGGCTGGCGTACATACTGGGCTTGCTCCAGAGCGTCCAGCACCAAGTCGCTCTTCATGCTGCTACTGATAGAGCAGCCGACTATGCGGCGCGCATACACGCCAATCACGAAGGCCACATACAGCCATCCCTGCCTGGTCGAAACGTAGTTGCAGCCTGATATCCACAGCTGATTGGGACGGTTGTCCTCACGATCTGGCCGCGCTTCAAACCCTACAATCCAGCCCGGCACATCAATCGCTCCATCGTGCATCTGGCAGTCTTGATGCATTTTCGCCGGAGCCGCTTCCAGAAACTCAACGCGCCATGGCGCTGCATGTTGGTATTCCACACGCGCTCGATTTTCAGGATCAGCAGTTCATCGCGGCGAACACGGCAGCAACACAATGCAGGGTTTGCGCTGCGCAGCCGATATAGGACGCAATGGCCGCAATGGCCGCCCATTCCGAGGGGGAGTTGTTGACGTACGCCCGAACCATGCACACGGCACGCTCACGAACTTCATGGGGAGTAGGTGGAGGACTTTCTCATGGCCTCATCTTCTCAAGAGTTGCAGCCTTCACGAAGTCCGGGACCATTCAGTGTCGTTTCGCGCAAGGGTTTCGCGCTTAACGGCGAACAAAGCATTATTTACGTTACTAAACACCATAAAAAACCTCGTTTCGCCTGCGGTGGCGCATGGAGAGAATGCCGTCACAACCCACCTGAAAGAGCAAACGTGGATGAGCCAGCCGACCCACACTCGCATTCGTATGTTCAACACCAAAGAGACCTACCCCAATCAAAGTCTGGATAACGACCTTTGCCAGGTCGTGCGTGCCGGCAACACCGTGTATGTCCGCGGCCAGATAGGCACTGACTTTGAAGGCAACCTCGTCGGACTCGGCGACCCCCGGGCCCAAGCCGAGCAGGCGATGAAAAATGTCAAACAATTGCTCGAAGAGGCCGGCAGCGATCTGAGCCACATCGTAAAGACCACCACTTACCTGATCGATCCCCGTTACCGGGAACCGGTTTACCAAGAGGTCGGTAAATGGCTCAAGGGAGTATTTCCGATTTCCACCGGGCTGGTCGTTTCAGGGCTGGGGCAGCCGGAATGGCTGATGGAAATCGACGTGATCGCGGTCATTCCCGAATAAAAAGGACGAACACACCATGACGTTTTCAATCGTCGCTCGTTGCGCCGAAACCGGGCAACTGGGCGTAGCCATCAGTTCTTCCAGCATAGCGGTGGGCGCACGTTGCCCCTGGTTATGTCCTGGGGTCGGCGCCGTCGCCACGCAGAACATCACCTTGCCGGCGCTTGGCCCTCAGGTGCTCAAGGAAATGGAGAGTGGATTATCGCCCGCTGAAGCGCTGGACAAAGTGCTGACCAGCAACGGCTACACCCAGTTCCGCCAGCTGACGGCGGTCGATCACCTGGGCCGCACCGCCTATTTCAGCGGCAGCGAAACGCTGGGCAAGCACAACGCGCTCGCGGGGGAGCAATGCGTAGGGGCAGGCAATCTGCTGGCCGATCCTGCGGTGATCGAGACGCTAGTGCATACCTTTGAAAGCAGTGATGGGCAGTTGGCCGACCGCCTGCTCGCGGCGATGCAGGCCGCCGTCGCGGCCGGTGGCGAGGCAGGGCCGGTTCATTCGGCAGCCATGGTGGTGGTTGGCGAGCTGACCTGGCCGATTGTCGACCTGCGTGTCGACTGGGCAGACGAAGATCCCATCGGTCAACTGGCGCAACTGTGGGCGGCTTACCGACCGCAAATGCAGGACTATATTGTCCGCGCCCTTGATCCGACCAAGGCCCCCAGCTATGGCGTACCAGGGGATGAGTAAGTGAGCAGAAGCCGAGAACTGTTGGGCTCGTTGATCGAGTTCGACACCACGAGCCGCGAATCAAACCTGCAGCTGATCGAGTTTGTACGCGACTATCTGGCCAAACTGGACGTGCCCTGCGAGCTGATCTTCAACGCCGAGCGTAGCAAAGCGAATTTGTTTGCGACGCTGGGGCCGGACAACGTTCCAGGTATCGTGCTGTCCGGTCACACCGATGTGGTTCCGGTGGATGGCCAGGCATGGACAGTTGATCCTTTTGCGCTGACGGAGAAAGACGGCAGGCTCTATGGTCGCGGCACGGCTGATATGAAGGGCTACATCGCCTGCGTGCTGGCTGCAGTGCCCAAGTTGTTGGCGGCACCGCTGCGCATGCCGGTGCATATCGCTTTGTCGTATGACGAAGAGGTCGGTTGCCTGGGCGTACGCTCATTGCTTGCCGAGCTGGAGCGGCGGCCGCTCAAGCCCCTGTTGTGCATCATTGGTGAGCCCACTGAACTAAAGCCGGTGCTCGGCCACAAGGGCAAACTGGCCATGCGCTGCGATGTTAAGGGCGCGGCGTGTCATTCGGCCTATGCGCCGCAAGGCGTCAACGCTATCGAATATGCTGCGCAGTTGATTGGCGAGCTGGGCCGTATCGGCGCGCGGTTGCGCGCCCCTGAGCTGCACGACCCGCGCTTCGATCCGCCTTTCAGCACTGTGCAGACGGGTGTCATCACCGGTGGCAAGGCGCTCAACATCGTCCCGGCGGATTGCCGTTTCGATTTTGAAGTACGTGCGCTGCCTGCGCAGGATCCGCGCGAGGTGACTGACCAGCTTGAGCGTTTTGCTGAGCAAGAAGTTCTGCCGAAGATGCACGCCGCCAACGGGCAAAGCAGCATTCGCTTTTCCGAGTTATCGACTTACCCGGGGCTGGCCACCGACTCCCAGAGCCAGGCGGCACAGCTGATCGCGCAATTTTGTGGTTCAAGCGAATTCACAACGGTTGCCTTCGGCACTGAAGGCGGGCTGTTCGACGCCATCGGCATTCCGACGGTGATCTGCGGTCCTGGCAGTATGGAGCAGGGGCACAAGCCTGATGAGTTCGTCAGTGCCGAACAGTTGAACGCGTGCGATGCGATGCTCGACCGCATCGCAAGCTCGCTCCATGCCTGAACTCAGGCCTCCGCCTTGGGGGCCAGCAGTTCTCGGCAGTGATCGACAAACAGTTGCGCCGGCTTGGTCAGCTGCGCACGACGCAGCCAGGCTGCCGAAAGCCCTGAGCCCGTTACGTGTTCTGCCAACGGCACGCACACCAGCTTCTGACCGTCGTAGGTGAAATCGGAGTACGGGCGCGTCACCAAGATAGAAAAGCCGAAACCGCGACCGACCATTCCCCTGACCATTTCGATGGACGGTGAGCTGAACAGGATATTCGGGCTCAATCCGCGCTCCTCGAAAATGCTGACAAAGTAGGTCCGGCTGGGTTGCACATCCAGCAGGACCATAGGCTCCAGCACAAGGTCGTTGAGCGAAACTTTTGCCTGATGGGCAAAACGGTGCCCCTCGGGTAATAGCACATAGGGTTGTTGCTGAGCCATCAAGGGAGCGGTGTCGATGGTACTGTCCAGGTCGTGCTCGTAGAGGATCGCCAGATCGATGCTCCCAGCTGTCAGCGCCTGCACCAACTCCTGCTGCTCGCCGTCGCGAATACGAATTTCTACCCCAGGCCAGCGATCCCGAAACCCTGCAATCAGCTTTGGCAGATAAAGCGGCGCGACGGTTTCAAAGCAACCGACATCGATCTGTCCGGAAACCACATCATTGTCGGCCAAGGCGTTTTGCTCGAACTCGTGAGCCACCCGCAACAATTCCTTCGCCTTGCGATAGAACCTTGCGCCACTGGGAGTCAACGAGACACCTTGAGCGTGGTGGCGAATGAACAGCTGTACAGAGAAACTGTCTTCCAGATTCTTGATGGCGGTGGAAACCGAGGGGTGCGCGATATATAGCTTGCGTGACGCCTCCGCTACGCTGCCGCACTCGACGGTGGTGACGAAATACTTGAGTTGTCGCAGGTTATAAGCTGCCATTTTACCTTTTCCCAGACTTGCTCCGTGCCCAAAGTAGAGCAGGAAAGCTACGCATGACTCGCATGCGCTATTACTCAAGGCCAGTGCAAGTTCAAGACAGGATGATCCTGCTCGCCACAATCACTCCACAGATTGATATCTGCCTTCAAACGATCGAGCCTGCCGGCCTTTGCACCAGCGATCAGATCGTTTCAGGTTCGCACAAAAAGGACGCGAGACGTACCAGAACCGCCCGTTGCTGAGCATTATTTTTATCAGCTCAAGGCAGATTTTTACTACTTTATTTATCCACCCTGCTCGGCCAACATCCTTTCAACCGCTCGCCCTACAAGCGAGTCATGCACCGCAATCACTTGTGTTCGCGCCGCATGACGCTTGTCGCAACGTCTTTCTGAGGAGCTTTCATGGCACAGTTGATTACTCCCACGCCCGTGGCCGAACTCACCGCAATGCTGCAGGAAAACTGTGATCGGGATTTTTCCGATGCCCGGTCAATGCCGCCAGAGGTCTACACCTCTGCACAGTTTCTCGAACTCGAAAAGCAGCAACTTTTTCGCACGCAATGGGTATGCGTGGGCCGTGCCAGTCGTTTGCAGAATACCGGCGATTATCTGACTTGTGATGTGGCTGGCCAACCGGTGGTGGTGCTTCGCGATAACCAGCAGCAGATCCGCGCCTTTTCCAACGTCTGCCTGCATCGTATGTCGGTGCTGCTGCAGGGCAGTGGCAATGTACGCTCCATCGTTTGCCCCTATCACGCCTGGGGCTACGACCTGGAAGGGAAGCTTCGCGGTGCGGCACAAATGGATCGCCAGAGCGGCTTTTGCAAAAGTGACTACCAGTTGCCCAGCGTGCGTTGTGAGGTTTGGCAGGGCTGGGTCTATGTGACGCTGGACGAACAATTGCCACCACTGAATGAGCACCTGAGCGAGCTCGAGGCGCTGATCGGACACTACCGAATGGAGGACTACGTCGAGACCTTCCAGGAAGAACACATCTGGGACAGCAACTGGAAGATCCTGGCCGAGAACTTCATGGAAAGTTACCACCTGCCCATGCTGCATCGGGCGACGGTCGGGCCGCACTCGCGGCTCGATGAAATGGAGTGTCCGCCGGGCTATGAGGCGTTCAATTACCACTGGATCACCAAGGAAGCGTCGCTTGCGATTGGTAATGCGCACCCTGACAACCAGCACCTGGAAGGGCACTGGCGCAAGACCACAGCGCTGCTCAGCATTTACCCCAGCCATCTGATTACCCTGACCCCTGGGTATTTCTGGTACCTGATCCTGCAGCCGCACGGTGTGGATCAGGTGCACATCCGCTTTGGCGGCGGCCTGTCTCCGGAGTTCATGAACGATCCCAAAGCGGCTGAATACCTGAGTAGCCTCAAAACCTTGCTCGACGAAGTCAATGCCGAAGACCGCCAAGGTGTGGAGGCGGTGATGCGCGGAGTGCGGGCGCCGCTCGCGAAGCCTGGCCACTTGAGCCACCTGGAACGTCCTAACTATGACTTTGCACGTTACATTGCCAAACGAGTGGCTCAACAATGAAAGTTACTTCCATGATTAAGTCGCGCGCCGCTGTTGCATTCGGCCCTAATGAACCTCTGAAAATCGTCGAAGTAGATGTCGCGCCGCCCCAGGCCGGCGAAGTGCTGGTGCGCATTGTCGCCACCGGTGTCTGCCATACCGATGCCTACACCCTGTCGGGTCAGGATTCCGAGGGCGTGTTCCCCTGCATCCTCGGTCACGAGGGCGGTGGCGTGGTCGAGGCGGTTGGCGAAGGAGTGACCTCGGTCAAAGTGGGCGATCACGTGATCCCGCTGTACACCGCCGAGTGCGGCCAGTGCAAGTTCTGCAAGTCCAACAAGACCAACCTGTGCAGCTCGGTCCGTGCCACCCAGGGCAAGGGCCTGATGCCGGACGGCACCTCGCGCTTCTCCTACCAGGGTCAGCCGGTCTACCACTACATGGGCTGCTCGACCTTCTCCGAGTACACCGTGCTGCCGGAAGTCTCGGTTGCCGTGATCCCGAAGGAAGCGCCGCTGGACAAGGTCTGCCTGCTGGGCTGCGGCGTCACCACCGGCATCGGTGCGGTGCTCAACACCGCCAAGGTCGAAGAGGGCGCCACCGTGGCGATCTTCGGTCTGGGCGGCATCGGCCTGGCGGCGATCATCGGTGCGAAGATGGCCAAGGCCTCGCGCATCATCGGTATCGACATCAACCCGGCCAAGGAGGCCGTGGCCCGTGAGCTGGGCATGACCGACTTCGTCAATCCCAAGGACCATGCCAAGCCGATCCAGGACGTCATCGTCGAGATGACCGACGGTGGTGTCGATTACAGCTTCGAGTGCATCGGCAATGTGCAGCTGATGCGTGCGGCCCTGGAGTGCTGCCACAAGGGCTGGGGCGAGTCGACCATCATCGGCGTGGCGCCGGCCGGTACCGAGATCAGCAGCCGTCCATTCCAGCTGGTCACCGGCCGGGTCTGGCGTGGTAGCGCCTTCGGTGGCGTCAAGGGCCGCACCGAGCTGCCGGGTTATGTCGAGAGGTCGCAGAAGGGTGAGATCCCGCTGGACACCTTCATCACCCACAACATGCCGCTGGACGATATCAATAAGGCGTTTGAGTTGATGCACGAAGGCAAGAGCATCCGCACGGTAATTCACTTCTAAGCATTCATTCGGTGCATCTTCGGATGTACCGATCACGCTCCACAACTATCCACCACGAATCGGAGAAATTTATGTCGAACTTCACTCATGTAACTGTTGGCACCAATGATTTGGAAAAAGCTCGTAAGTTCTACGACGAGGCGCTCGGGAAGATCGGCTTAAAGCGGATCGCTGACCTCGGCGATAACGGCTCGATCTGGGGCGTGGACAAGCCTTCCTTCTTCGTGCTCAAGCCTGCAAACGGCCAGCCTGCTACTGTGGGTAACGGCGTAACTGTCAGCTTCGAAGCTCCAAATCGCGCCGCCATTAACGCCTTCCACGAAGCAGCTGTTGCTGCTGGCGGCAAAGATGAAGGTGCCGCCGGCACTCGCGACTGGGCACCAA
The DNA here is from genome assembly GCF_024397895.1 of Pseudomonas benzenivorans. Classification (NCBI taxonomy): domain Bacteria; kingdom Pseudomonadati; phylum Pseudomonadota; class Gammaproteobacteria; order Pseudomonadales; family Pseudomonadaceae; genus Pseudomonas; species Pseudomonas benzenivorans. The sequence continues at coordinate 536,477 of NZ_CP073346.1, read as the reverse complement.
ATGCCTATGCTGCTTACGCTCGCGACCTGGACGGCAACAAGCTTGCTGTGTACTGCTTCCAAGCCGAGTAATGTGGTTTCAGCGGCGCCTCTTAGGCGCCGCTTCCGCCTGATTTATACGGCCTCCACGAAATCAAGGGCGATTCAACTCATTTTTTAGTGTTCAAAATCTATTTTTTTGTTTGTTGCACCTAAATGCTAGCGGGCTTAATCGAAGGCCAACTCATTTGTGGTGCCGGTATGGAACAGACTCAAACTGTGCGCGCTACTGTCGTCGTTCTGACGGTAAGTATTGTACTTGTGGCGCTAAATCTTAGGCCTTCAATGGCTGCTATAGGTCCAATTCTGTCTGCCATTCGCCAGGATGTACCTCTTACGTTTTCCATGGCCTCCCTTCTGACGATGCTCCCTGTCATGGCCATGGGGCTTGCCATGTTCGTGGGGATTGGTGTCGCCAAGGCTATTGGAGAACACCGGGCTATCGTTTTATCGCTGGTCATAATCACCCTGGCTACCGGTACTAGGCTGTTTGTCGATACTGGCGCCACGCTGGTCTTCACGGCTGTATTGGCAGGAATTGGGATAGCGATTGTTCAAGCGGTAATGCCTGCTTTCATTAAAGCGAGATACGCACCAAATGTGTCCCTGTATATGGGACTGTACGTCACCTCGATCATGGGGGGCGCGGCTCTAGCCGCTTCGTTCTCGCCCTTGGTACTGGAGATCACGGGGAGTTGGCGCTTGGGACTCAGCATCTGGGCAGGACTTTCTGCCCTGGCGTTGGTCGTTTGGATGACTCAGAAAACCAGTGCTGATTCGGTTGTCATAGGAAACTCTTCTCAACGGGAGAAACACTTTTCAAACAGTCGGTCGTGGCTCCTCGCGATATTCTTCGGATTAGGAACCTCGTCGTACACATGTGTGCTGGCATGGTTGGCACCGTACTATGTAGAAAAAGGATGGACTGAGCAGCATGCCGGTTTGATCCTGGGGCTACTCACGACGATGGAAGTGATCTCCGGACTTGCCACGCCAGCCATCGCTAACAAGAGTCACGATCGACGTAAAGTTCTCGTCGTTTTGCTTTTCCTTATCATCATAGGATTTGCCGGACTTGTAGTTTCTCCAAATAAACTCAGTCTTCTCTGGCCCTGCCTGCTTGGTCTTGGTATCGGCGGGCTGTTCCCGATGAGTTTGATCGTGTCTATGGATCACATCGACAGTCCAATGCGTGCCGGAGGGCTGGCCGCTTTTGTCCAAGGGATCGGTTATCTCATCGCAGGGCTATCACCGCTGTTAGCCGGAATAGTACGTGATCAAATGAGCAGCTTCGAATGGGCCTGGTGGAGTCTGGCAATTATTTCAGCAGTAATGCTTTTGATGGTATTCCAGTTCAACCCTCGACATTACTCTAGGCACTACATCTGAAAAAAATAACTTGCGATTCACGTTGTATGGAAGTTACGCCTAAAACGCGCTCCTCGTTGAGGGATCTGTATAGGCTGCATCGCGCATGGACCAGAAAATACAGCTTCAATAATCTGAATGCGCTTCTGAATGGTGCTCCCGGGCTCTGCCCGGGCACTATATCTTCGGCCTTGAGGCGCTATGGCGGCGGATACTGTCATGAACTGAATACCTGGTTCAGGGCGGAGCTTGAAATAGCGGGATTCAAGTGCAGTCCGCATCTTGCTATTGTGCTTTACGGAGCCGGCAATGCGACCCAGCGGCCCTCGCACTTGGTTTCAATTGTTCATGTTGAAGACGCCGAGTACCTGTGTGATACCGGCTTCGGTTTAGGCTTGCTATGGCCGCTTAGACTGGAACGTATTGGGGTGTCTCAGTCACAACATACGCTTTCCTTCCGTATTGTCGGGGAAGAAGGTGGGCGGATCCTGCAGTTAAGAGTGAATGGCGGCTGGTGCGACATGTATCAGTTTCCTGAGCAGACTGCATATGAAGAGGAGATTATCGCGGCGAACGTGTTCTCGTCTATGTCACCTGACAGCTTCGTATCCTCGAATTTAGTTGCTACTAGGTACGTCGGCGGGCGAAGAAAATCTCTAGTCAATACACGTTATCAGGACCCGGTATGCGGTGGTGCCGTGCGACTGGAGTCCGCTGGGCAGCTGTCCCATTGTCTGGCCCAGAATTTTGGGGTCAATCTGACCACTAAAGAAGCGCTAGCTGCTTTCCGTGTTGCTGCTAAGGCGGATAGATACCCGAGTCCAAACGAGATATTGCAGACGAGTACCTAAAAAATGAGATCCGGCATGTGCTGAGTCCGCCCATGATGACTTTGGTCTTTATGAGGGGTACAGATGAATCAGGTTAGTCACACCGCGGCACACTCTGGGATGGCTCTTTGGGCGGTACTGATCACATCGTCATTCTATGCAGCTGCTGAAGTCACAGGCTCCGTAGATCCTATATTTCTAACTGCGCTTAGGTTGGCTTTCTCGGCTGTGCTGTTTCTGCCTTTGGTTTTCTTGCGTGGAGAGGCGTCGCTGAGTCGGTCACACCTAGCTGGGCATGCATGGCTAGGTCTGCTTCTAGCCGTCTACTTTGCGTCGTTGTTTGAGGCTCTGCGCCATACAAGCGTCGTTACTACGGCACTGCTATTCACGCTTGTACCGCTCATGACACTGGGCATTGAACTTCGCCTTATTCCCTCGGCAAACAGCCGGGGGCGCATTATGCCTATGCTCATGGGGGCATCAGGTGCGGCGCTTCTAATCATCGGCCGAGCAGGCCACGTAGTGGTTTCGGAACCGTATCCAATCCTGGTCTATGCGGCAGGATGCCTGGCCATGGCCGTATACTCACCGCTCAGTCAATGGCTGAAGAAAGATAGTCTGCGACAGCGTAGCCCAGTCGGGATGACCTTCTGGAATATGCTGTTCGGGGCAGTTTTTCTGTTGGGCTATACCTTTTACGATGGGGGTTGGCGAACGGCGGCTCTGCTTGATGTCGCGGATATCGGATGGCTCTTCTATCTAGCGCTGTTCGCTACACTTGGTACGTTCTGGCTACTCCACCGCGCAACCGCCTCAATTGCTCCCGCCACTGTGATTTCGTACATCTACCTGAGCACGCTCATTACCACAGCATGCCACTGGTTTTGGTTTAAGCAGACACCGGTGATCTTAGAAATCACCGGTGCGCTAATGGTAGGTTTTGGGATGTTTGCTCTGTTCCAGGTTGGAAAACGGCGAGGTTCTGCCGCCGCTTAGGCGTTAATCTGGCGACGGAGTGACCGGTCGCCAGGCTCCAAGTTCTCGTTCGATGTGCTTGGCCAAAGTAAGAAGACTCTCTTCTCGCCAGTGAGGCCCGACAATCTGGATACCGATCGGTAGCCCTGTTCCGCTGTCTTTCCCAGCAGGAATGACCACTGCAGGTGATCCTGACAGGCTAAACGGGAATACGAAGCCGAACTGGCGCGGGTCATCCATGGACTTGCCGTGCCTAAAGGCAACGTCCGGAAAAACTGGAGTGATGAGTACGTCGTAGGAGTCGAAGAACTGCGCAAGTTGAAAGCGGAACGTATCAATCATGACCCAGTCCTGTTTTAGTTCGTCGACCGTGAGCTCAACCTTCTCGCTGAACTCAAGAAGCTTGTTCAGCGCCGGCGAGAACGCCGTTTTGCCCATGGCGGTGAACATGGACTTCCAGGCACGCCCCGAATCGCCGCCTGTGATGAAGGCCCTCCACAGAACATCGGAGGCCTCTTCAAGGTTTGGAGGGCAATCTGGCGTAACGCTACCCGTAGTTTGCTTTAATAGCGCTGCGACGCGGTCCACCACGCTTCGGACGCATTTGCTAAGTGGCATCCGGTTCGACTCGTAAAAGAGGGCGACCCTCATGTCTGCCAGGGGCACGCTTGGGACAAACGGGGCGTCTGTGGTGTCCGGGTCTCTACCATCGGCACCGCTGATGATACGTCCAAGCAGTTCTAAATCATCAACATAGCGCCCCATCACACCGAATGCCGAGGTGAGGTGGAAGAGACCTGATCGTTCTTTCGGAAACTGGCCGGTTAGCGGAACCCGCCCCTGAGTAAGTTTCAGGCTCGATATGCCGTTGAAATGTGCCGGAATTCGCACGCTGCCGCAGGCATCTGAACCAAGCCCGGCTGGAGAGCATCCGGACGCAATAGCTGCTGCTTCACCGCCGCTGCTCCCGCCGGCCGAGCGCAGCAGGTCATGTGGGTTGAGCGTCGGGCCGTACAGCAGGTTATCGGTCTCGAAAGCCATGCAGAGCTCTGGAACATTTGTGATGCCCAGAATAAGTGCTCCGGCTTCGCGAAGCCTAGCAACCACGGTTGCATCTTGGGTACTGGGAGCTCCCTTCAGCTCTGCAATGCCGCGGGACATTGAGTAACCTTTTACATGGCAGACATCCTTGATCGTCACCGGTACACCGTGTAGCGGACCTATAAATTCACCGAGCGAAGCCTGCTCGTCCGCTTGCCGCGCGTTCCGTAATAGCTCTTCACGCTCAGCGACGATGACCACAGCGTTTATCTTGGGATTCACTTGATCAATGCGATCAAGGTAGTGCGTTACAAGCGCTTCGCTGGTGAGCTCGCCTCTGCGTATATAGCCGGCCATTTCCTGAAGCGTCATCTGGTCAATATTAAGCATTAGCGGTCCCTCGTTTAAAGCCTAGAAAGCGGTTGGGTATCTGATACATGTTTCGAACGACCAGGGAGAAGGCCTTTACGCTAATTTTGGGTCGGCTAGCGATTGCATCGAGGGCCTGCTCAGTCATGTCTAGGACATGCAAAATGGCCTCGGGAGCTATGTTCAATGGCGGGTAGAAGCGGAGGACCGGGTTGCTGGCCTTTTCGTTCATTGAGTTCCCGGCATGCACACCTCGCTTGCTGAGCTCCATGCTCATCAGGGCTTCATATACAGCGCCGCGTAACCGAAGGCCGGTCATCATGCCAACCCCTGGTACGTCCTCGATTATTTCAGGGAAGCGCTGGGCTAAGCGATGCAACCCGTTACGCAAAATCCCGCCGTTCACCCTCGCTTTTTCAATCAGTCCGTTCTGCTGGATGTAGTCAATTGCTGCCAGGGCAGATGCGCATGCCGTCGGGTGCCCACCCATTGAACGATTGTCGGGCTCGATGGACTCAAGCGGATACAGTTGTGAAAGTCTTGAGCTATAGAGTGCGCAGGCGAATGAGGTATATCCGCCGGTAAGTCCTTTCGACAAAACCATGATGTCAGGGACAATTTGGTCGTACTCGATCGCAAACCACTTTCCGCAGCGGCCGAAACCGGTTTGGATTTCATCTGCGATCAGAAGAGTTCCTGTGGAATCACATAGTGCTCTGATATTCGCCATGTAGCCTACCGGCGGCACCTCCAGATGGGCTCCGCCGAGGATTGGCTCGACGTATACGGCACACACACCGTCCCCAACTGCTCGCTGCAACGCAGCAAAATCACCGTAGGGTACGTACGTCACTTCCTTGGTTGACGTTCCATAAGACCGGTGGTGCTGTTGTTGGCCGAGTATCGACATGGCCGCGAGTGTTTTGCCGTGATACGAGTGCGTCATTACGACTATGCCACGGCGGTGTTTCTGCACCTTCAACACGTAGCGCATGGTTTGCTCGATCGCCTCTGCACCCGAGACGAAGTAACGAATGTCTTCCCATTCCCCTGGAACGATATGGCGTAATCGCTCCGACAAGGCTTCGCGGACGGGATTTGTACGACCCGGAGGTGTCCACGCCATATCGGCAAGCTGTGCTTGTACCGACTCGCGGACGCAGGGATTTCGATGACCGACGATGAATACCCCATAGCTGCACGCGCAGTCGATGAAGGATTTTCCGGTATGGTCGGTAACATGGACTCCATCTGACTCTTTCTCTACGGATGTACGAGCGATCCGGTAGAGCTTGGCGGCCGAAGCACTCCAATGGCGCTCACAGTTGTTGAGAATTTGATCAAGCTGCAAAGTTGATGACATTACTCATGGTCTCCCTGACAACTGTAATGGCGCGCATAAGAACCTCTGGGCGGGCTGTAATTGGTAAACGCAAAACCAGTTCCGGTCCGACAGGCTCTGGTATGTACAGCCCCTGAGATAACAGTCGTTGCTGAATACCTTGCAGTACGGTTCGATCCTCGACGGGGACAGAGACCACGCTTCCGATGGAGCGCGCTCCAAGACGGCACAGTGCATTTGCCACCAACTGGCCGTTGCTGATACAGCGTTGAGGCGTATCAGTACGCTGGGCATACTCAAGAACCGCCAGGGCGGCTATGCAGGCCAGAGGGTTGCCGGCCGTTGTGCTGCCGTGCTTAGCCGGCGTGCTTCGCCCGTATACGCGGTACGCCATCGCTTCGGGACAGGTGTACATACCAATAGGAACAGCCCCCCCTCCAAGGCTCCCACCGATGACAACAATGTCCGGAGCACGGCCTACGCGTTGATAGCCGAACATGGTCCCCAAGCTGCCCATGCAGGTATCGGCATCCATACCAACGATCGGTACATCGGCGCCTCTAGCCTGACGGTACATGCATTCGAGCGTTCCATCCGAGGGAAGGCCCAGCTTGCCAGCGGCGTCGTAGTGTAAGTAGGTGTGGCAAACTGCGAAGCAGTCGCTCCAGTCAACCGTTGAAAGGTCGTCTGGCGTCTTAATTGGCTTCAGGCGAAGGCCCAGGAATCGCGTCATTTCCTGATAAAGATCAGGAGCGCCCATGCAGCGGCCATAGCTAAGCGATCCATAGTCACCACCCTCGAGATAAACGATGGTTTTACGCTTTGGATGTAGCCCTTTGCACAGTTTAAGTGCGCCCTCGAACGCCTCATCTCCAGAGTTGCAGACGTAGGAGTTATCCAGTGGATCAGGTAGCAGGGTCGCTATTGTTGTGCACAGGTTAATGAGTGGTTCGGAAACGAGCACTCGGTTCGAAAGACCCATCAGGTCCGCCTGGCGTATCACAGCGTCAATTATTTCCGGTACTTGAAATCCAAAACCACCGGACAGATCAATTATCGTAGACCCGTTGCTGTCGCGATACGACTCAAAGAGACCCGAAACGACGCAGTTATTGACCGTCATATAGGCTCCTTAGCGATAGCTTAATGCGTTAAAAATTATGCGGCGGCCGTCGGTGATTGGTTCCCGCCCGTGCATGACACGTTTGTTGTCAATCATTACCAAGTCATGATCCCGCCAGCCGATTGGGTGAGTGCTGCGCGTAGAGATTGTTTCGATTTCAGATATGAATTTCGCTGGAATTGGATGGCCATGCGCCGTGTCAATTACAGGGCGCTCATAGTTGAAGGAGGGGCCTAGAATGCTATTTGCAAAAGCGGGTCGGTTGCTGAAGCTGGAAATTTGGATGGCCGATACAGTAAATGCATAATGAATCGAGTCTTCTGCAGGGTCGTAGGCGATTCGAGTGTTCTCGTCTGCGTCGATAATTTTCAGTAGATCGTCGATCTGCACGTCGCGCGGATCGACTGACTCGCTCTTGTAGTGACACACCAGGCGACGCCATTTCTCCCCTGAGACTGTTCGACTGTAGCGAATAGCGTTTTCCTCAAAAAATGAGCGGCAGGGCTCCGACAGTCGGGCAAGCACCACTTCTCCGTCACAGATCGTTGTCTGCGAGCCTTTTCGGGGAGCCTCATGGCAATAGAACCAGGTTAGATCCGGCCAGAAGGGCGAATTGCCGTTCTCGCAGTGCAAGCCAACGGCCTGAGTACCCGCGTCCACCAATTGAGCGGCACCGCCAACCATCTGTCTCGCTGGGTCCAGGCTCAACCGGGAACTGTGCTGCTTGACCAGCTCGCTAAAAGCTTCGGGGCTGTGAATACAGTTTCGGAACAAGACAGCGCCGTACTCGCCGACTAATTCGAATAGTTCAGCAGTTCCTAGCTTGGCGAACTGATGAGGCGCGACCACTGCAATATTGGGGGTTTCTATTTGGGAGGCATGGTTTTCCATGAAGTCATTCCTTTTGACTAAACAGCTAGATACCTGGCATAGGCTGACGCAATCTCGGCCCGCTTGGGCCTTCCTGTTACCGTGTACAGTTCTGAGATCGCCGGGTCGGTCAGAGGCATGATCCAGAAGGCACTTGGTCTCTCGATATCAGAGAATTTTTCCTTGCACCATGCGGAGAGACTGGCTTGCCGCAAGTCGCCTTCGCTGACGATCAGGGCAACCACTCCATGTTCGTCATGCAGGAAAACGGCAGCGTCCTGAACTCCCTCATGTCGACGAAGCTCCACTTCCACTTGTTCGGGACATACATTTCGTCCGTTGGGTAGGCAGATGACGTTCTTCTTTCGACCATGAACGTAGAGATAGCCCTCTTCGTCTAGTGCGCCGAGATCTCCCGTGTCGAGCCAGCCATCTGCCGTAAATGAGCAGGCACTGGGATCGTCACCAGAGTAACCGTCGAAAAGCGATGGGCTGTTGATCTCGATTGTGGCGTCAGCGCCGACACGTACAGATACGTGGGGTAGGGGCTTGCCGACGCTGCCAATCCGTTGGTGCTGCGAAGTATTCATGCTGACGACAGACGCGTTCTCACTGAGTCCGTATCCTTGGAACACATGAATGTCCCGGCTTGCCAGGCAGCGCATGGTGTCCGTGCTTACTGATGCACCACCGCAAGTAATGTGAACTCTGGTCGACAGGTATTTATACAGCTCACAAGCTATAGGCTCGTCCGCGTCAATAATTTCGTTGAAGCGGGTGATCATCATGGGAGGGACAGTCATCGCTGTTGGCTGAACAGCTAGGAGCCACCGGATAATCTTGTCGGCTGTAGCTTCCGGTTCACCGAGCAAGGGTGTCGACTCGGCAAGGAAGTGGACCGTACCACCGCAGAGAATAGGCATGTAGACCGCAGTGATTTGCTCGAGGAGCAGGCTCAAGGGAACCACCGAAAGATAGTTGTGGTGCGCGTCTCGCGGCATGCCTTCTCTCAACGAGTTGAGTACCCGGCCAATTGCCGAAATCTTCAGTTGCACCCCTTTGGGCCGATTGGTTGTACCGGAGGTATGAATGACCTTGCAGGTCCAGTCGTCGCGCTGCTCCGTAGGCCAGTCCAGGACGCTAGCTTGAGGCGCTTCGCCTAGACGCAGTACGGAGCGCTCATCGAGATCAAGACCCCATTTTTCTTTCAGTGTCCGAGCCCCCGCTGCATCGACAAGAAAGCCGTCGCATCGCGTAGCCAAGTGCTCTGCCTGCGCTCGACTGAAGGCTAGAGGTAGCGGCAAGGAAGTGCTTCCAGAGAGCAAGCAGGCCAAGTCTGCTACGACCCACTCGCTGCTGTTTCTGGCCAGGATGCCTATCACTGGTCGGCGAGGTCCGCCATGAAAGCGATTGAGAATCTCAGCTGCGAGCCCAAGCGAGCTTTGCTCAACCTGACTGTAGGTAAGGGCTCTGTGTGGGCCGGATGGATTGTCTATTAGGTCTACAATGCAGACTTTTTCCTGATTATTCGTAAACGATTGCTGCAGTGATTGGAGAAAGTTGTCGCTCATCAGGACGCCCTCCTCGGAAATTCTGCGGGGGTGTGCGTGAAGAGCGTACTGAGAGTCATGGCAGCAAAACGCGACCGCTTTGGGTCGACCCTGATGAACCCGGTAACCGGCTGTTGCGCGTAGTAGCTACCCCAGTTGGCCCCGTCATCTTCTCGCAGGCAGCCAGGGTCCGCAGTGAGGAGGGGAGAGAACTCGATTTGACAGCTCTCCATCATCCTACGAACGTGAGGCGTTACCGTGCAGAGCAGATAATGGGCACCCATACACCAAGCGAGGAGGGGGATCATGTTTACTAGGATCATGCCGGCTGTGATGTGATGCGATGTGAGACTGCCTATTTCTGCTATGTTCGCGCGATCGACCTCCTTTCCAAAGCGGTCAGACAGTATCTGCTCGATAGGCCGAGACAAATATTGCTCCGAAAAAAGAGTGCGATCGTCAGCAAATGTGATACCTGCACAGGCAATGATCTTCTCTTCGGGGGTCTGGGTAACAACGAAATACTGAGGCGAAGGCTCAATGTCTGCGTCATATGACTTGCTAAATTTTTGCCTGACCACCTCTGATGCGTCCTTCCATAGGGGGGCCTGGCTCTCGGTGACTCGAATTAACATTCCTCTTCTCCGATGGAATTTACTGGGAGTGCAGCGAGGCAGAAAGTATTCGGAAACAAGGCGTCGCATAATTTAATTAGCCGAATCCGTGGCCTATTTTTTGAGTGCGCGCTTACGACCAAGGTTTAATGAAAATATCGGAATGATGTGCTAAGGGACTAGAAGACTAATGCTGAACAGTAATTTGCTACGTAAGCTAGATATGCAGGACCTGACTGTATTTGTGCACGTGTATGAGAGGGGGAGCGTCACTGAGGTGTCCGAGTCTCTATGCGTAAGTCAGTCCACGGTGAGCTATTGTTTGAAGAAGCTGCGCGCAGGGCTGGAGGATGAGCTTTTCGTTCCCGCACGAGGTGGAATGAGGCCTACAGAAAAGGCAACGAATATTTATCCGCATATACTGCGCATCCTTGAGTGTATCAATTTATGCTATGCGGGTACGATGCCGGCCTTGCCATGTGGAGAGGTTGCAGTATTCAATGTCCAAGCGCCCGAATATTTCGAGCTTCTGATCTTGCCAATGTTGTTGGCTGAGTTTCATGGCGCTGGGCATCCAGTGACTGTAAATGTCGAAAAATTTGGTCAGGATGTACCTGTCGAAGAAATGAGCAGCGGGGCGATAGACCTTGCTATATGTTTCGGGCCCAATTATCACAGAAGGCATCCTGGTCTAAAGTCACAAACATTGCTACAGGATGATCTGGTCTGTGTGGTTGACTCTAGTCATGCGCCTACTACACGTGCATTCAATATGGCTGAGTTTCTGTCAAGGCGTCATGTATATCCGACACCTTGGAGTACCGCGACAAACATGGTCGACGGGTGGCTTGCTCAGCAGAGCTTAAGGCGCGATATCATCGCTCGAGCGAATACGTATAGCTCTGCAGTAAGATTGCTCAAAGGGACGAATTATATATTAACTTTGCCCACTCGTATTGTTTCCCAGTTATGCGGTGAGGACTGGGTTGCGTGCTGTGAGCCACCGAGCGGTATACCATCCTTTACCCTAAACATGCTTTGGAATGAGCGCGCAGATCGAGACCCGGTAAATACTTGGTTTCGCGATCAGATATCGAAAGTGACATCCTCGATTTTCTAGCGATGGTCTGAAGTAGACCAACATTTTTCGACCAACTCGCCATTCGCAATTTTAACTGCGAAGGCAGGTCGAAATATGATCAAAGTCGTCGCTTTTTCCATGCCTTTTGGCTGCTGCGAGCGCCTCGCAGTAGCCATTCCCTGCATCAGAGGCGTGCCTCGCCTGCTGTGTTCAGTAGGTCTCGGCAGGCCATCAGCAGGTTCAATGGGAGAACGGCATCATTAACTGTGTAGTGTTCTTAGCCCATTCTCGGAATGTAAGTGCTCCAGTACACGATGCAGCCAGGTATAGGGCTCCTGCCTATTGGCTTTGGCGGGCTAGCAGGGTGCGGGCTTGTCTCTGAGCAGCGGGTTCTTGCGGCTGATGGCGAAGGGTGGGATACCGTTCTCGGCTCGGTTGTTGTCGATCGGCAGGTAACCTGCCTCGATGTAGCGCTCCAACTTGCCCCAGTTGCTGGCCACATAGCTCATAGCCTTGTCCAGGGTGCTCTGCCCTGCGATGTGCGGTTGGCGGCTTGTTCGCCGAGTTCAGTGGAACTCGTGCAGCGATATGCGAGTAGTAGCTCTTAACTACCAGCGTCGGGACAGACCATCAATCATTCGGTCGAGTCCTTCTCACCTTCGCTGATCTGTGTCTTGGTAGCGGTACGCAGAGTGGCAGCTCTACTGAGCTGGCCTGCGTATTTTCGTTGAGGATTGGTGCCGCGAGCTGGTGTTTTATCGCCTGGTTTGTCCTGCCCAAACGACGCAGTGTGAGCGGTTTTGACCGCCGTGGTCAGGCCCAGGCGCAGGCCAAATTTGCTCAGGATGGCTGCAATGGTGCTGACGGACGGATTACCCTTGTCCTTTTCGATTTGGTACAAGGCCTTGGTCGACATGTTGCACATGGCAGCGAAGGTGTTCTGGTCGAAACCGGTCACTTCAAGCCGTAGCCGGCGAATAGAGGTTCCTAAAGTTTCGTTGCCCATCTCGTGCTGCATCATGATGTCGTCAATGAGCTTTTTGCGCTCTTCGTTGGTGATCGCTTTCATCGAAGTCCCCATTCAACCAGGCGCCTGTCCAAATTGTTCAGCGGGATGGACTGAGCGCGTTTCACTTCCTCTGGAAGATCGACCAGCAGATCCGGTAAAGCTCGAAACATCTCAGCTGCCCCGAGCAGGCGCTCGAAGAGCACCTCAGGACTGACCAAGTCCTGGAAGTAGCTGCAGATCGCTCTCCAGTCCGGACTTCCTTTGTGTTCTGGCAGCCACTTGGTTACTCGAGTGATCCCTTCCGGATCGAGCACCATCGGAGCGAGGTCGTAGATTGGCGCTAGTTCGAATCTACCCTGGTATCTGAAAATGGCTGTGTTGCGTCCATGGTTGTCTGAGTTCCCGAGGATCCGGTTAAGCAGGTCGCGCCGCAGGTACTCGAAAACCAACTCCTCAAGTTCTCCGTCCTGTCCATTCGTGCGCCACAGGTAGATCAGGCGGCCGAGCACATCCTCGTGATTCATTTTCGAGCCAGGCTGGGTGTTGCCACATACCGAATAGAGCGACTCGATCGGGATCCTATCCACCACGCCCTTGGCGACTCGCCGATCAAAACGAGGCATCCACAGGCTCGGCTTATCGGCTTCTTCAAGCACAAGTCCATCCGTGGCTACCGTGCTCAAACCGAGCTGCGATATTGCCCTGTAGTAGTGGTACTCGGCTCGCAGGATGTTCTTGTCGCGCTCAGTCACTTTGTTACGCGCAAACTTCACCAGCCAATGGCGGCGAGCACGCTCGTCAGAAAGCATGGCATCGGCATAAAGAGCCCCATCCTCCGCCTCAACCATAATCAGCTTCGGAGCCTCTCCTTGCGCGCCAGTAGCCCCGCCCAGAGCGGCGCCGGATTCATACGCGTACTCGAGGAAGTCGTTCGTCCTGTCTACAACCTCCTTGCGCGGGAAGGCCTCCATAGGCGTCTGATCGATATGTTCGAAGGACTCCTTCACACGCAGGTGTCCGATGGGCGAAGGCGTGCAGCGCCCGAGGAGGAAAAAGTCCATGTCCATCCCATCCGGCCTTTCGCTACCGTAACGGTTCAGCAACGACTTACGGGCGGCACCAGCCGGAACAATGTCATAGACAAATGGAGGGTACCCTTTGCTATCAACATGGTTCCAACTCAGCGGAAGGTTCACGCTGATGGCTGGCTCGAGCAGGGTCTCCAGCTTGTCGATGAAGTCGACCAAGTAGTGCTGGTTGTAAGACACGCTGCACGTCGATTCCTCAATGTTCTGAGGGTTCGACACGGAAAGCACCATTGCATCGCGCCAATGGCCTTCAACGTAAGTTTGGATGGTGAGATGTCCTGGCATGGTTGCGCTATCTAGTCGGAACTATTATGCCGACTATTCTAGAGTAATAATGCGCTTCCAGTAAAATAATTCCGGTTTCCTAGCGTTGCAGAGATTAATCAGTATTATGATGCCGACTAATTTTGAGTCGATGAGGGGGATGGGATGTGGCGGCGTCCGGGTCAGACCGGCGAAGAGCGCGAGCACATCAACGCCAATCAGCGAGAGTGCCGTGAGCTACGCAAGGCGGACGAGATCCTACATCAGGCCAGTTAGATTTCGTTTAGGCCGGTGAACTGCATTTGGCCCATGGAGGTGTTCCCAAGCAGGTCCGCAGAGCCGGTGTTGGTGCTTCTAAAGTAGGCGGGCGTTTGCACTTTGCGCACAAGTCCGCTTAACGTGATGACCAGATGTCAGGTTTCAGTCAAACGGTGAGCGATGTCCTTGCCGGTCAACGGACTGCTGCTAATACCGAACCTCTCCTGCAGGGTGAGGTTGGCGGTAACGAGAGAGTGTAATAAGGTACTTTGCGTGCAAAAATAATAAAATGTGCTCCCGCGGATTATCCGGCTCATCCGCGTTGGGTTTTCAGCCCGCGATTCCGGCTGAAAACATGGTCGGTTTGGGCCGATGACGGTGAAAACAAGAACGAATGAAAAAGCATTTAAATGATCAGTTGTACGAGATCATCGCCTCAAGCATCAAGAAGGGAAGGCTGAAGAGAGGGACCTTACTGTTGGAAGGACCCTTGGCTGATCTTTTTGGCGTTAGCCGTTCCCCCGTGCGCCAGGCGCTGCTTAGCCTTCATCAAAGCGGCCTGATCTGCACATTTGATGGGCGTGGGTATCTGGTCGGTAAGGAACCGGACCAAGTTATCAAGCGCAAGCTGGAGACCAGCGACTTCAAGTTCAGCAAAGGCAGTGCGACGGCACCCAGAAAGACGGAAACCTGGAAGTCGGTCTACGACCGTATCGAGCGCGACCTGCTGCATCAGTCGCTGTTTGGTAGTTACCGCATCAACGAACTGGAGTTGTCGCGCTACTACTCGATCAGTCGCACGGTCTCGAGTCAGGTGCTGACGCGCCTATCGCTGATGGGGCTGGTGGAGCGTGACGAGCGTTCGCGTTGGCAATTGACCCAATGGGACGAAGCACGGCTGGGTGAGCTCTATGAAGTACGCCGCCGTCTTGAGCCCTATGTGCTGATGCGGGCCGCGGAGTTTTTAAGGCAGGAGCAGCTGGAAGGCTATATCGACCGCCTGCATCAGGCGATGAGCGTTTATCCAGACATGGACAGCAGGCAGTTCGATGATCTGGAAAGCGACTTGCACATCGAAACCCTGGGGCTCTGCCCGAACCGGCAAATGCTGCAGATTCTGCAGCGCACTCACTCGTTGCTGCTATCGGGTAAGCACATCCTGTTGGACAAGAGCTATTTCCCCGACGAGGAGCCGTTCTTTCGCGAGCACCTGACTATCTTCAAGCATCTCCATGCGGGGCGTGCCGATCTGGCGGCACAGAGCATGGAAGAGCACCTGATCATCGCCGAACGCAAGGTCAAGCAGCGCATGGCGTACTTCCGAGAGCACAACCGCATCGCGGCCGTGCCCTACCTGGAGCTGCAGGACTGAGGAGCGGTCAGGTGACCGCGCCGACCTGCCATGGAACGAATTCGTTGTCTCCGTAGTTGTACTGTTCGCTCTTCGACGGCGTGCCAGAGGCGACCTCGATCAGGATATCAAAGATCTTCTCGCCAGCCTCAGTGACGCTGAGTTCGCCATCGACGATGCCACCGCAGTTGATGTCCATGTCCTCTTCTAGTCGGCGGTACATGTCGGTGTTGGTAGCCAGCTTGATGCAGGGCGCCGGCTTGAAGCCGGATACCGAGCCGCGGCCGGTGGTGAAGCAGATCATGTTGGCGCCGGAGGCGACTTGGCCGGTCACGGACACTGGGTCATAACCGGGGCTGTCCATAAATACGAAGCCGTGCTCGGTTATCTGTTCGCCCCATTCGTATACGCCGTTGAGCGAGGTGGTGCCGCCTTTCGCAGCGGCACCGAGGGATTTTTCCAAGATGGTGGTCAAGCCGCCGGCCTTGTTGCCCGGCGAGGGATTGTTGTTCAGCTCGGCACCGTTGATGCGCGTGTAGTGTTCCCACCAGCTCAGACGGTCGAGTAGTTTCTGCGCCACCTCGTGGCTGGCGGCGCGGGCGATCAGCAGGTGTTCGGCACCATAGATTTCCGGCGTTTCGCTGAGAATCGCGGTGCCGCCATTGCGCACCAGCAGGTCGGCGGCATAGCCAAGCGCCGGGTTGGCGGTGATTCCTGAGTAGCCGTCCGAGCCACCGCACTGCAACCCAAGCATGATGTGCTCGACGCTTTCCGAAGTGCGTTCAAGACGGCCGATGTTCCTGAGCATCTCGCTCACCTGCTCGATCGCGCGGGCGATGCTGGCACGCGTGCCGCCGGCATTCTGGATGTTGAATACGCGGAAATTGGGTCCTTCGCTGATGTTGTAGCGCTTGAGCAGCGAGGATATCTGGTTGGTCTCGCAGCCCAATCCAATTAGCAGCGCGCCGGCGATATTGGGGTTGCAGGCGTAGCCCCAGATGCTGCGTTCGAGAAATTTGAAACCTTCCGAGTCGGTGTTGATGGCGCAGCCGCTGCCATGAGTCAACGCCACCACGCCGTCGATGTTGTGTTGTTTGAGCATCTCCGAGCCGTTGAAATGCGCTGCGACTGCGCGCGATACGGTGGCCGAGCAGTTCACCGTGGAAAGAATGGCGATGTAGTTGCGGGTGCCGACGCGGCCGTCCGCCCGGCGATAGCCCATGAAGTGCCGGCGTTGCTCGGGCGGCAGTACGGCAGTGCGCGCGATGCTGGGCGGCAACTCGTTGCTGGCGTGGTTGCTCGGCATGGACACGTTGTGCGTATGCACGTGAGCACCAGCAGCAATGTGCTGTGTGGCGACGCCGATGACCTGACCGTATTTAAGGATCGCTTCGCCCTTGGCAATTGCTCGGCGGGCAATCTTGTGGCCGCTGGGGATATCGTCCGCGGCCGCCAGGGCAAGGCTTTCGACACGGCTCCCGCTCGCCAGAGCTCTGCGCGCAACAGCTACTGAATCGATGTCACTGAGGATGACCACGGGTTGGTTTTGCGTGATGAGCTGCATGGATTTCTTCTCATTGTTGTCTTACTGAGTGGCAACGATACTGTCAAAAATGAACATTGCATGCAATATTTTTCAATGTTAAGGTCGGTGCCACATAGCCGCTCAGCGGCATAAAAACAACAATGTGAGGCTATTCGGATGGTTCCTGCTGCCCATCGCCCCCGGTCCTATAAGGCCGCTGCAAAGCGGTTCCCACTTCCCGCGAGTCGCTCTGAGTCGTCGGTGGCGCGTCATGCATAGGCTCGTTGAAGGTTATTTCACCCTGCTCAAGGTGCTGGCCGTTATCTGCCTCGTCACCATGGTGGTGCTGGTGTTCGGCAACGTCGTGCTGCGCTACGGCTTCAACGAAAGCATTCTGATTTCCGAGGAGATCTCGCGCTGGGCCTTTGTCTGGCTGACCTTCCTCGGCGCCGTGGTGCTGCTGCGCGAGCGCGGCCACATGAGCGTGGATCTGGCGCTGCGGGCACTGCCGTCATGGGGCGAGCGCGGCTGCCTGATCCTTTCCCAACTGCTGATGCTGGCCTGTTCCGGGCTCTTCTTCTGGGGTAGCTGGCAGCAGATGCAGATCAACTGGAATGTGCCGTCGCCAGTGGCCGGTTGGTCGATGGGGTTGTTCTACGGCTCAGGAGTGTTCTTCGGCGTGTCGGCCTGCGCGATCCATCTCTACGAGATCGCCCGGCTGGTGAGCGGTGGTGAGATACCGCGGCCAAACGATTCCCCCGAGTTGCATCAGTAACGCGCAACGGCATTTGCCGGCGCTCTGTCGGTACGCCAACTCATAATAAGAATTGGAGTGATGTGATGGTCATCATCGCAATATTCGTAGTCTCGCTGCTGGGTGCGATGGCCATTGGCGTGCCCATTTCCTACGCGTTGATCCTCTGTGCGCTAGCCATGATGTACCACCTCGATCTGTTTGATGCGCAGATTGTTGCCCAGGGCCTGGTCAATGGCGCCGACAGCTTTCCGCTGATGGCGGTGCCGTTCTTCATGCTTGCTGGCGAGTTGATGAATGCCGGCGGTTTGTCGCGGCGAATCGTCAACATGGCCATTGCCCTCGTCGGCCATATCAAGGGCGGCCTCGGCTACGTGACCATTCTTGCGGCTTGTGTGCTGGCCAGCCTTTCGGGTTCCGCGGCCGCTGATGCCGCGGCACTGGCGGCGTTGTTGGTACCGATGATGGTCAAGGTCGGCCACGACAAGGCGACTGCCGGCGGCCTGGTGGCTGCGTCGGGCATTATCGCGCCGGTGTTGCCGCCGTCGATCGGCCTGATCCTGTTCGGCGTGGCGGCCAACATCTCGATCACCAAGCTGTTTCTTGCCGGCATCGCACCGGGTCTGATGATGGGCATCTCGCTGTGCGCCGCCTGGTACATCGTTTCTCGCCGTGAAACCCTGAGCACCCGGCCGCGCGCACCGCGGCGCGAAATTGCCAAGGCATTCTACGAGGGCATCTGGGCGCTGCTGCTTCCGGTGATCATCCTCGTCGGCCTGCGCTTCGGCATATTCACCCCGACAGAGGCCGGTGTGGTCGCTGCGGTATACGCGCTGTTTGTTTCCTTGGTGATCTATCGCGAGCTGACCTGGAAGAGCATGTATCAGGTACTGGTCTCCTCGGTCATGACCACCGCTATGGTGATGTTCCTGGTGGCTTCGGCCATGGTCGCTGCCTGGATGATCACCGTGGCCGATTTGCCGAGTTCGGTAGTCGAGGTGCTGGAACCGCTGATGGACAGCCCGCGTCTGCTGATGTTGTTGATCGTGGCAATTATCGTGGTCATCGGCATGGCAATGGACATGTCGCCAATCATCCTGATCCTGGCACCGGTGATGATGCCAGTGGCCGTCGCTGCCGGTATCGACCCCGTCTACTTCGGCGTGATCTTTGTCATGACCTGTGCCATCGGTCTGATCACGCCGCCAGTAGGGCTGGTGCTCAACGTCGTTGCCGGCGTGTCGAAGATCGATTTCATCGCCACCATCCGGGGCGTGCTGCCTTTCTTGCTCGCGGAGCTGCTGGTGATCGGCCTGCTTTTGGCCTTCCCGCAACTGCTGATAGTACCCGCGCAGTGGCTCTACTGACCGATAACCCATGTTCCGCCGCATGATCGCGGCGGGGCGAATCGGGCGCTTCGCCCATTGTCCAGCCATCCGTGGCCGTAATAAAAACAAGAGGAAGATGCTATGAAATTCATCCCCAAAGCCCTCAGCGCTCTGCTGTGTTCCTCGGCGATGTTGTTGTCCGCTGCCGGCTATGCAGCGGAAGAAATCAATCGTCACAACATCAAGGTCGCCTTCGTCCAGGCCAAGAATCACCCGCACGGGCTGGGGGCGAAAAAGTTCGCCGAGATCCTCAAGGAGAAGAGCGACGGAAAAATGAAGGTAATGGTGTTCGCCAGCGGAACCCTGGGTGGCGATGCGCAAGTGATTTCCTCTGTACAAGGCGGCACCGTCGACATGACCCTGGTGACTCCTGGCCTGCTATCGGGCATCGAGAAGGGCTTCGGTCTGTACGGACTGCCGTTCCTGTTCAAGAACTCCGCCGAGGTTGACGCGGTACTCGACGGACCGGCCGGGCAGAACTTGCTGACCAAGCTGGAGCCACATGGCCTGGTCGGACTGGGCTACTGGGACCATGGTTTTCGCCATGTCACCAACAGCAAGCACCCAGTGCAGAAGTTGGAAGACATCAAGGGCCTGAAGCTGCGCCTGCAACAGATCCCCACCGCCATCGAGTCCTTCAAGGCACTGGGCGCCAACGTGGTGCCGCTGTCGTTCACCGAGCTGTACACCGCGATGGAAACCCGCACTGTGGACGGCCAGGAAAACCCGCTGGCGGCCATCGAGACCTCGAAGTTCTACGAAGTGCAGAAGTACCTGTCGCTGACTGGCCACTTCTATGACCCGCTGGTGGCGATCTTCAGCAAGCGGACCTGGGACAAGCTCAACGCCACTGAGCGCGAGCTGGTACGCAGCGCTGCTCTGGAGGCGCAGGCCTACGAGCGTAAGGTTTCCCGCGAGATGGACGTTAGTTCGCGTGAGGCGCTGGCCAAGCGCGGCATGCAGATCAACGAAGTGGCTACGGAAGAAATCGAGCGCATGCGTGAGCAGGTACGCCCGGCCGTTGAGAAGCTGATCACCGAGTACGGTTCCGATCTGATGGCCGAGATGAACGCCGAAATCGCCAAGGTTCGCAGCGCTCAGTAGTCCCCAGTGCATGGTCGGCACCTTGCGTGTGCCGGCCGCTGCCGTCACATGCAAGGTGAGTTTTTCATGACAACTATCAATGTCGGGTTCATCGGCCTTGGTTTGATGGGCCATGCCATGGCCAGCAATATCCAGAACAAGGGCTTCAGCCTTGGCGTCATGGCGCACCGCAACCGCCAGCCGGTGGAGGACCTGGTTAGCAAGGGTGCGCGCGAGTATGCCAATGCCGCTGAGCTGACCCAGGCGGTCGAGGTGGTTCTGCTGTGCCTGCCAGGCACGGCCGAGGTCAGTCGTGCCCTGGCAGGCGGGCAAGGCGTGCTAGCTGGACTACGCCCGGGGCAAATCGTGGTCGACTGCAGCACCGGAGACCCGAACTGCACGGCGCACGTGGCGGCGCAGGTTGCCGCTCGGGGCGGACATTACCTAGACGCACCGGTCAATCGCACACCGAAGGATGCCCAGGCCGGGCGTCTCAACGTACTCGCCGGCGGCGATTCCGCCGTGCTGGACAAGGTTCGTCCGCTTCTCGCGTGCTTCTCCGAGACCATCCATCATCTTGGCTCTGTGGGTTCCGGGCACAAGGCCAAGGTGATCCACAACTTTATCGCCCAGGGGAACGCCACGATTCTCGCCGAGGCCTTCTGCACCGCGGCGAAGAACGGCATCGACCTCGCCGCCTTCGCGGAAATCTGCACCATGAGCGGCGGCTACAGCCGGACCTTCGAGCGGATCATTCCCTATGTCCTGCGCGGCGACGACTCCGGGCAGCAGTTCGCCCTGGCCAACTGCGAAAAGGACATGCGCTATTACACCGATCTGACCAAGAGCACCCCGACCACCGGCATCGTTGCCGATGCGGTGTACCAGACGTTCATGCTGGCCAAGGCGCTCGGCCACGGCGACAAGTACGTACCGCGCCTGTTCGACGTGCTGGGCGAAATCAATGGCGTGCGTGTGCGAGTCGAGCAGGAGGAACAAGCATGAAGTTGCTGCGCTATGGCCCTCCGGGCCAGGAGAAGCCCGCGCTGGTCGCCCCCGACGGTAGCCTGCGCGACCTGAGTCAGCACGTGCATGACATCGACCCGCGGACGCTGGAGCGCAAGGTTCTCGACGAGCTACGCGCGCTGGATCCCGCCGGTCTGCCCCTGGTTGAGGGCGAGGTGCGCATCGGTGCACCCGTCGCCGCCATTGGCAAGCTGGTGTGCGTCGGCCTGAACTACGCCGACCATGCCAAGGAATCCAACCTGCCGGTGCCAAGCGAACCGGTGCTGTTCATGAAGGCCACCAGCGCGATCTGCGGGCCGAATGACCAGGTGATCATTCCGCGCGGCGCGCAGAAGACCGACTGGGAAGTGGAGCTGGGCATCGTCATCGGGCGCAAGGCGCAGTATGTCGAGCGCGAGCAGGCGCTGGAGCACATTGCCGGCTACTGCATCGTCAACGACGTCTCCGAGCGTGCCTTCCAGCACGAGCGCGGCGGTTCCTGGGACAAGGGCAAGGGCTGCGATACCTTCGCGCCGATAGGCCCCTGGCTGGTGACCCGCGATGAAATCGCCGATGTCCGCGACCTGGACCTGCGCCTGAGCGTCAACGACGAGGTGCGTCAGCGGGGCAATACCCGCACCATGATCTTCGCCATCGACGAGATCGTCAGCTACATCAGTCAGTTCATGACCCTCAACCCCGGCGACGTGATCTGCACCGGCACCCCGCCGGGCGTCGGCGCCGGCATGCAGCCGCCGCAGTTCCTCAAGCCGGGCGACCGCATGCGCCTGAGCATCAGCGGCCTCGGCGAACAGTGTCAGGACGTGGTGGCCTGGCAGCGTTGAACATTGGGCGGCGCCTGTCGCCCCGTACCTGAACGACATGAGGTTTGAACATGCGACGACGCCTGTACCAAGGGCGCGACTATCGCCGTGCGCAGAATATCGAAGAACTGCGTGAGATGGCCCGGCGTAGGCTGCCCAATTTTTCCTTCGAGTACGTCGAGGGCGGGGCGGACGACGAGCTCACGCTCAAGCGCAACCGCGCGATCTTCGAGAGCGTCACCCTGCAGCCGCGCACCCTGCGCGATGTCGGCCAGCGCCGCCTGGATCGCTGCTTCTTCGGCACCCCGGCGCAACTGCCGTTCATGATCGGTCCCACCGGCTTCAACGGCTTGCTGACCCGCGACGGCGACCTGCACCTGGCTCGCGCCGCGGCTAAGGCCGGCGTGCCGTTCGTGCTGAGCAACGCCTCGACAACCGCAATCGAGGACATCGCCGCGGTGGAGGGCGTGCGCGCCTGGATGCAGATCTACCTGTACCGCACCCGCGAGCATGTCGCGCGGCTGGTCGAGCGCGTCCGGCGGCTGAACCTGGAAGCCATAGTGGTGACCACCGACAGCGCCATCTTCGGCAATCGCGAGTGGGACAAACGCAACTATGCCAAGCCGCTGCAACTCGACTTGCGCAACCGCCTGGACGTGCTGCGCCACCCTGGTTGGATCTGGGACGTCTTGGTGCCTGACGGCGTACCGCGCTTCAAGAACCTCGGCGATCTGTTGCCGCCGGGCAAGGATTCGGTCAAGGGCGCGGCCGGCGCACTGGCCGCCGAGCTCGATCCAACCCTGAGCTGGGACGACATCGCCTGGCTGCGTGACATCTGGCACGGCAAGCTGATCGTCAAGGGCATGATCCACCCGGAAGACGCCCGCCTGGCCATGCAGTACGGGGTCGACGGCGTAGTGCTGTCCAATCATGGCGGTCGTCAGCTGGACGGCGCCGTTTCCGCGCTGGAGACCCTGCCGGAGGTGGCGCGCATCGGCCGTGGGCGGTTGGAGGTGTTTCTCGACGGTGGCTTCCGCCGTGGCAGCGATATCGCCAAGGCGCTGCTGCTCGGCGCCAGCGGCGTGCTGATCGGGCGTGCCGGCCTCTATGGGTTGGCGGCGGGCAAGGGCGCCGGGGCGGCGCACGCCATCAACATCCTGCGCAGCGAGCTGGATCGCACCCTGGGCCTGCTCGGCTGTAGCAACCTCGATGAGCTCAGCCCCGATCTGATCCATGCGCAACACTGGCGCACGCTGGCGGAGGCCGCGCAGCGCTAGCTCCCCATCCGGCTCGCCCTCTGCACACCTGCTGGGGCGCGGCCGCTTTCTATTCCATCCGTCTGGCATGCGCTTCGTTGCGCTTTGCCAGCGCCGATGCGTGGCCCAAGAAAAGGGGCGCTCTCGGCGCCCAGGGTCCGCTGGCCTGCACTCAGAACGGATAGTCGCAGCCGGCTTCCTGGGCTGCGGTGCGCAATGTTTGCAGTACATCATCCGGCAGAGCCAGCCCCTGCTCGAAGGCTTGCGCCCGCCGCGCGATGCCAACATGCCCCGGCATTCTTACCGGGTGCTGCGGCTGGCGCGGGCGGCTCGCCAGGCAGGCCTCGACGAAGTGATCCATCTCGGCTTTCAGCTCGTCGACACCACCGAAGAAGGCCGGGTCGAAGGTCAGCACGGTAACGGCGGCGCCCCATTGCTTGACGCCATCCTTGCGGCCGAAGCCGCTCAGACCCGCAGTCAGCGCTTCCACCAGGGTGCCGAGGGCGAAGCCCTTGTGGCCGAACTCCAGGCTGCCCAAGGGCAGGATGGCGCCCGGCGGCGTGGCGAAGAAGGCCGCGGTGTCGCGCGTTGGCTGGCCGTCCGGGCCGATCAGCGCGGCATGCTCCAGTTGGCCGCCGGCCTGGTGGGTCTTGTTGACCAGGCCGTTGGTGATGGTCGACATGCTGACGTCGATGAGCACCGGCTTGTCCCCTGTGGGTATACCTATGCCGAGCGGGTTCGGCGTATACACCGGGTCCAGCCCGCCGTGGGGCGCCACCGAGGCGACGGCCGGGTCGGAGGTGAGCACCAGGGGGATCAGGTTTTTCTCGGTGTAGCGTTGCAGGTAGGCGGCCAGGCAGGCGATGTGATGTGAGCGGCGGATACTTGCGACGCCGATGCCGAAGGTGCGAGCGGCCTGGGCGGTGAAGTCCAGTGCTTGTTCGACACAGTAGGGGCCGAGCAGATAGCCGGCGTCGTAGAGGACCGCCGCCGGGCTCTGGCGTACGATCTGCAGGCTGCTGGTTCGCCCCTTGGCGTTACCGCTGCGCAGGTCGCGCAAGTACCCCTGGGCCAGTTTCACGCCGTGGGTGTGGTGGCCGAGCAGGTCGCCTTCGACCAGTACCCGGCTGACCACGCTGGCCACCTCGGGGCTGACATCGGTGTCGAGGAACAGCCGCTCGACGAAGCGTTCGAGCTCTTGGGGGGCAATACGGCTCATTCAATGGCTTCCTGGGTTGGGGGGAGGGCGCTGGGATAGCGTTTGCGCCAGAGCTTGGCGAGCGGCGGCAACAGGGCGATCAGCAGTACGAGCAGCGCCAGGCCGATGCTGATCGGCCGCTCGACAAAAGCCAGCAGCTTGCCGTCGGCCTTGATCATCGAGGTCATGAAGTTGTTCTCCAGGATGTTGCCCAGCACCAGGCCAAGAATCGCCGGGGCGATGGGAAAGTCGGCGCTGGCGATCAGGTAGGCGACAATGCCGCAGGCCAGCATGATCCAGACATCGGTAAGGCTATTGTTGATGGCGAAGGCGCCGACGATGCAGAAGCACAGAATGATCGGCATCAGCACGCGGGTAGGTGTCACGGCGAAAAGGTGTGCGCTGCGGATCGCCAGGTAGCCGATGGGCAGGAGAATCAGGTTGGCGACGAAGAAGGCGGTAAACAGGCCGTAGGCCATGGCGCTGTTGTCCATGAAGATGGTCGGGCCGGGGTTCATGCCCTTCATGTACAGCACGCCGATGACGATGGCGGTGATCGAGTCGCCAGGAATACCGAACACCAGCGCGGGCACCCAAGCGCCAGCTACTCCTGAGTTATTGGCTGAGCTGGCGTCGACCAGTCCTTCGACATGACCGGTGCCGTAGGCCTCGGGGGTCTTCGAGCGTTTCTTGCTCAGCGCATAGGCGATCCAGGCGGCGATATCGGCGCCAGCGCCCGGCAGGGCGCCGATGAAGGCGCCCAGGCTGCTGCCACGAATAACGTTTTTCCAGTAGCGCCTGAGATACGAGGGCACCTGGCCGAATACGCTGCCGTGCTGCGGGGTGATGTTCTGCGCCGAACGCTCACTGTCGGCCTTCGGCAGGCTGTAGAGCTTCATCACCTCGTACATGGCGAAGAAGCCGATCATCACTGGAATGAAGTTGATGCCGCCCATCAGGTCGGGCACGTCGAAGGTGAAGCGTGGCGCGCCGGTGACCAGGTCCAGGCCGACGGTGGCCAGCAGCAGGCCGACCATCAGTGACAGGAAGCCCTTGGTCGCGGACCCTTGGGAAATGAACACCGCGCTGCCCAGCCCGAGAACGGCCAGCCAGAAGTATTCGAACGAGCTGAAGTTGAGGGCGAACTCGGCCAGGGACGGCGCGATCATTACCAATACCAGGGTGCCGACCAGACCGCCAATGACCGAGCAGGTGACGTTGAGGCCCAGGGCCTCACGCGCACGCCCCATGCGTCCCAGCGCTGCGGAGTCGGCCACATAGGCGGCCGATGCCGGGGTGCCTGGGATGTTCAGGTAGGTGCCGGGAATATCGCCCGCGAAGATGGCCATGGCCGCGGTGGTGATAATCGCGGCGATGGCCGCGGTGGGCTCCATGGTGAAGGTGATGGGCACCAGCAGGGCGACGGCCATGGTGGCGGAGAGGCCGGGAATGGCGCCGACGAAGACGCCGAACAGGGCGGCGAGCAGGATCACCAGCAGCGTCTGAAAATTGAAGACGAGCAGGACGCCCTCGAGCAATGCGTTCATGCGTGGCTCCTCAGAAACCTAGGGGCCCGACGGGCAGCGGAACTTTGAGCAGGTGGCCGAAGGAAAAGCTGATGCCCGCAGTGGCCACGACGCTGATCGCAAGGGCGGGCATCAGGCGCACGCCGCGCTGGATCAACAGAGTCAGCATGATCACCAGCATCATCGGTGCCGCGCCGAGCGTTTCGCTGAGGTAGATGTAGGCCACGACCAGCGCACAGGGCAGTAGCGTGCCGAAACCGGGTAGGCTGAATCCGGAGGTGAGCCTGGCGCTTTTGCCTTCTGCACGAAGCTGGCGCAGTGCACTGAAGCCCAGCAACGCACCGCCGCTGGCCATGCCGACGGCGATCAATGTGGGAAACAAATCCGCGCCGTACTGCATGCCGGGAACCACGGGGAACTCGCGGGCCAGCAGCCATACGCCGATACCCAGGGCGATGAAGATCACACCGAATACGAAATCTTTCATGAACGAGCTCTCATGCGGGCGAACAAAGGCAACGACGCCCCTTGGGGCGTCGCATCGAAACCCGGGCTTACTTCTTCATGCCGATCTTTTCGATGATGCCGCCCATGTAGCTGTTGTTTGTCTCGAGAAAGGCGCTGAAATCGGTGGTATTGCGCCATTCAATGCCGAAGCCGAGCTTACGCATGTAGTCCTGGTACATCGCGGAGTTGTAGGCCTTCTCCAGCGCCGCTTCGAGGGTGGCGGCAATCTCCGGCGGCAGGTTCTTGGGGCCGGCAACGCCGCGCCATTCACCCAGGGAATAGTCGCTGCCCAGGGTTTCCTTGAGGGTGGGGATGTCCGGGAAGGCCGGGTTGCGCTGCGGCGAGAGAATGGCCAGGCCCTTGGCCTTGCCCGCTTCGATCATCGAGCGGGCCTCCGGCACCGAGGACGGCACCAGCTGGATGCTGCCTGCGGCAAGCTCAACCATGGCCGGTGCTGCACCCTGGCTCGGTACGAAGGTGATCTTCTGCGGGTCGATGCCTTGTTCGAGCAGCAGGCCGGAGAAGGCCACGTGCCAGATGCCGCCAAGGCCGGTGCCGGATGCCTTGATGGTGCCTTTGGGCTCGTTGCGTATGGTCTCTAGCAGTTCGTCGACGCTGTTATAGGGGGCGTCCGCCGCGACCTGTACGCCTGGGTAGTCGTAGTTGGTCATGGCGATCGGGGTGAAATCCTTGTAGGTGAGCTTGGTCAGCCCCTGCCAGTGCATCATGTTCAGCTCCCCGGTAATGAAACCCAGGGTGTAGCCGTCAGGCTTGGCAGAGGTCATCACGGTATGCCCGACCACGCCATTGCCTCCCGCGCGGTTGACCACATTGATGGTGACACCCAACTCTTTCTCCAGTGCTGCGGCGATGCCGCGGGCGGCCGCATCGCTACCGCCGCCGGCAGCCCAGGGCACCACCAGGGTGATCGGTTTGTCCGGGTAGTCGGCCATGGCCAACAGCGGTGAAGCCAGCAGGGCGGAGAGCAACAGTGTTTTCAAGGGGCGCAGGGCTTTACGCCCGCGATGCGGTTGCTTGTTCATGGACGGCCACCTGTTGAAGTTATTGTCAGTGAGAGCGCGTACTGCGCGGCCTTTCCGTTTCTGGGCGGAAAGGGGCGTGCCTAGCCGGCTGGAGCAGCGGGGCGAGGCAGAACTAGAAACTAAGGGAGGCCCATGGACCTGTCTAATGAGGCCTGCTCATCGAGGTATAACAAAAGGTTATCGTCGCTGCGGGGATCGGCTGAATGCGCGGCTTACCCTCAGGTGCTCTCGCGGGCCAGTATGCGGTAGTCGATTCGCGCGCAAAGGCGCGGCCGCGGCCGGCCTTCGCGCTGCGCCTCGGCGCTGGCCAGGAGCATTTCCCCGGCGCGCTGGCCGATACCGTAGGGGTCCACCGCCACCGTGGTGATGGTGGGGGTGCAGTAGCGGGAGACCTCGAAGTCGCCGAAGCCGGCCACGGCCAGATCATCCGGCACCCGCAACCCCTGGCGATGACACTCCATGATCGCGCCGAAGGCCGACAGATCGCTCACGCACAGCACGGCGTCGGTATCCGGCCAGCGCGCCAACAGGCGGCGAACGGCCTCGCCGCCATGACTCATGGTGATGGGCGAGGCGCCATGCTCCAGCAGTCGTGGTTCGCCCAGGCCCGACGCGGCGATCGCCTGCAGGTAGCCGAGGCGGCGTTGCACGCCGCGATCATCCAGCGCCGAGGCGCCGCCGATGAAGCCGATGCGCCGGTAGCCGCGTTCCTGCAGGTGGCCGACCATGGCGGCGGCGGCCTCGGCATTGGAGAAACCGACGGCCTGTTCAATCGGTTCGGCGGGCAGGTCCCAGGTCTCGACCACCGGCACTGCGGCCCTCTGCAGCAGTTCGCGGGTGCTTGCCAGATGGGCGCTGCCGGTGAGCATCACGCCCACCGGGCGATGGCGCAGCAGGGTGCGGACCAGCAGCGCTTCTTCTTCCAGTTGATAGTTGGTGTCGCCCAGCAGCAGGCACAGCCCCTGTGGGCGGACCGCATCGTGGAGACCGCGGACGGTGTCGGCGAAGTTGGAGCTGATCAGCGAGGGCACCAGCGCCACGATGAATTCCGAGCGGCCGCTCGACAGGCTGCCGGCCGAAGCATCCGGCAGGTAGCCGAGGCTGTCGATGGCTTCCTGCACGCGCTGGCGGGTATGCGGCGCCACATCCCGCCCGGCGAGCACCCGGGACACCGTCATCTTGGACACCCCGGCCAGTTTGGCGACGTCCGCCATCCGGGGTGGCGTGCTGGATGTGGGGATGTCCTCGCGACTCATGGCGGCCTGATATACCTGGTTGGTTTCGTCGGAGTGGCCGGCCACGGCGGCCACCGCTCATCGCCCGCGAGTATACATGCGGCGTACCGCGACAGGCGGCTTGCCCTGTGCGGGGAGCATGGCTGCGGAAGGCTTTACAAAATAGATGTTACCGGTAACATTCTGTGTTCATCGGCGCTCAGCTGCTTGGGCCGGTCGCCGCGCCAACAACAATCAAGCGCGCAACGCCGCGCCGGTCCTCACCGAAGAGAGAGCTCCCATGACAGCATCGACCAAACGCCCGCTCCGCAGCCAACAGTGGTTCGACGACCCCAGCCACGCCGACATGACCGCGCTCTATGTCGAGCGCTACATGAACTACGGCCTGACCCGCGAGGAACTGCAGTCGGGCCGGCCGATCATCGGCATCGCCCAGACCGGCAGCGACCTGGCGCCGTGCAACCGCCACCACCTGGAGCTGGCCGAGCGAGTCAAGGCCGGAATCCGCGATGCCGGCGGCATCCCCATGGAGTTTCCCGTGCACCCGCTGGCCGAGCAGACCCGCCGGCCGACCGCCGCCCTGGATCGCAACCTGGCCTACCTGGGGCTGGTGGAGATCCTCCATGGTTATCCGCTCGACGGCGTGGTGCTGACCACCGGTTGCGACAAGACGACCCCGGCCTGCCTGATGGCCGCGGCGACCACGGACCTGCCGGCCATCGTGCTGTCCGGCGGGCCGATGCTGGACGGTCATCACAACGGCCAGCTGATCGGCTCCGGCACCGTGCTCTGGCATGCGCGCAACCTGCTCTCGGCCGGCGAGATCGACTACGAAGGATTCATGGAGATGACCACCGCCGCCTCGCCCTCGGTGGGCCACTGCAACACCATGGGCACGGCGCTGTCGATGAATGCCCTGGCCGAAGCCCTGGGCATGTCCCTGCCCGGATGCGCGAGCATCCCTGCGCCCTACCGCGAGCGCGGGCAGATGGCCTACCTGACCGGCAAGCGCATCGTCGACCTGGTCCGCGAGGACGTGCGCCCGTCGCAGATCATGACCCGCGCGGCGTTCGAGAATGCCATCGCCGTGGCCTCGGCCCTGGGCGCCTCGAGCAACTGCCCGCCCCACCTGATCGCCATCGCCCGCCATACCGGCATCGAGCTGAGCCTGGAGGACTGGCAACGGATCGGCGAGGAGGTGCCGCTGCTGGTCAACTGCATGCCCGCGGGCAAGTACCTCGGCGAGGGCTTCCACCGTGCCGGCGGCGTTCCGGCGGTGATGCACGAGCTGCTCAAGGCCGGGCGCCTGCATGAAGACTGCGCCACGGTCGCGGGCAAGACCATCGGCGAGATAGTCGCCGCCGCGCAGGCGCACGACGCCGACGTGATCCGCCCCTACGCAGAGCCGCTCAAGCACCGCGCCGGTTTCATCGTGCTCAGCGGCAACTTCTTCGACAGCGCGATCATGAAAATGTCGGTGGTCGGCGAAGCCTTCCGCCAGACCTATCTTTCCGAGTCCGGCGCGGAAAACAGTTTCGAGGCGCGGGCCATCGTGTTCGAAGGCCCCGAGGACTATCACGCGCGGATCAACGACCCGGCCCTGGAGATCGACGAGCGCTGCATCCTGGTAATTCGCGGCTGCGGCACAGTCGGCTATCCGGGCAGTGCCGAAGTGGTCAACATGGCGCCGCCGGCCGAGCTGATCCGCCGCGGGGTCACCTCGCTGCCGTGCATGGGCGACGGCCGCCAGAGCGGTACCTCGGCCAGCCCATCGATCCTCAACATGTCGCCGGAGGCGGCGGTCGGCGGCGGCCTGGCCCTGCTGCGCACGGGGGATCGGCTGCGTGTCGACCTGAACGCGCGCAGCGTCAACCTGCTGGTCGACGAAGCAGAACTCGCCCGCCGCCAGGCCGCAACCGTGCCGGCCATCCCGCCGTCCCAGACGCCCTGGCAGGAGCTCTACCGCAAGCTGGTCGGTCAGGTCTCGACCGGCGGCTGCCTGGAGCCGGCGACGCTGTACCTGAAGGTGATCGCCAACGGCGAGCCACGCCACTCGCACTGAGTGCCGCCGCACCACCGTGCGTCGCCCATCTGGCGGCGCCGGGGGCGCCAGGGCTCAGGCGCGTTGGCCGAGGGCGATGGTCA
Organism: Pseudomonas benzenivorans; assembly: GCF_024397895.1. Taxonomy (NCBI): domain Bacteria; kingdom Pseudomonadati; phylum Pseudomonadota; class Gammaproteobacteria; order Pseudomonadales; family Pseudomonadaceae; genus Pseudomonas; species Pseudomonas benzenivorans. Next base: position 505,817 of record NZ_CP073346.1, on the reverse strand, counting down.
GGCCGCTGGCGGCGATCACCAGCATGCCCAGCAGGGCCCAGGCGTCCGGCGTATGGGCGAAGAACAATGCGCCCAGCAGGCCGGCGAAGACGATTTGCGCATAGCTGATCGGCCCCAGCACCGCCGGCGTGGCGTACCGGAAGGAGTGCGTCAGCAGCAGGTGGCCGAGCATGCCGCAGGTCCCCAGGGCGAGCATCAACGGGACATGGCTGAAATCGAGCTGGCGCCAGAACAGCGCCAGTCCGGCGGTCATCACCAGGCTGTTGATCAGTCCGGTGAGAAAATTGGTGGTGACCGGGCTGTCGGTTTCGCCGAGCTTGCGCGTGAGCAGCTGGTAGCAGCCGAAGCAGGCCGCCGCGGCGAGCGGTAGCAGGGCGGCGGGACTGAACAGTGCGCCCCCGGGGCGGACGATGATGAGCACGCCGATGAAGCCGGCCGCAACCGCCAGCCATTGGCCACCGCGCACCCGCTCGGCGAGAAACAGGGCGGAGTAGAGGGTGACCAGGATGGGCGTGATGAACAGCACCGAGGTCTGTTCCGCCAGGGGCATGTACAGCAGACCGGTGGTGAACAGCAGGCTTACCGCCAGCAGGCTGAGGGCGCGGACGAGCTGCAACAGCGGCTGTCGCGTGCGCACCACGGCCATCTGGTGGCGCGGCACGAAGACCAGCACCATGAGCAGGGTATGCACGGCATACCTGGCCCAGACGATCATGGCGATGGGATAAAACGCCGAGAGGTACTTGGCCAGGGCGTCGACGCTGGCGAACAGGAAGACCGCCACGCAGAGGAGCAGGACGCCTTTTACCGGTTGATCATGGACAAGCTGGGGTGCGCTCAAGGGAGGGGCCCGGGGATCAGGGAGAGGAACTCGCTCGGGGCACCGCACGAGGGGGCCGGCGGACGATGCCGGGCCTCCTCCTGCAGTGGGTTCAGGACTGCGGCTGGGCCGGGATGATGCGCCCGGCATTCATCAGCGCCAGCGGATCGAACAAGTGCTTGATGCCGGCCAGCAGGCCCAGTTCGGTCTCGGCGATGCGCGCCAGATAGGCCTCCTGTTTCGCCCGGCCGATGCCGTGTTCGGCACTGATGCTGCCGTCGAAGCGGTCGACCTCGGCGAAGATGATCCCTTCCAGCTGCTGCAACAGTCCGGAGGCCGCCTCGGCGGTGAGGCCGGCCGGGGGCAGTATGTTGAAGTGCAGGTTGCCGTCGCCGATATGCCCGTAGACCAGCACCGTGGCGTGCGCCGAGGCCGCCACCACCGCCGCGCTGGCCTGCTCGACGAACTGCGCGATGCGCGAGATCGGCACCGACACGTCGGTGCGCAGGTGTTCGCCACGCAGGCGCTGGCCTTCGACCATGGCCTCGCGGATCAACCAGAAGCGCTGCGCCTGGGCCACGTTGGCGGCCATCGCGCCGTCGAGCAGCAGGCCGCTGTGCAGGCCCTGCTCGAGGAAGCGCTCGAACAACTCGTCCAGTTCCACCGGGCCGGAGGCGGACAATTCCAGCAGCACATAGTAGGGGTAGCGAGATGCCAAAGGATCGGCCAGTTGGCTGGCGGCCTCGAACGCCAGCTCCATGCCCAGGCGCGGGATCAGCTCGAATGCCGACAGCAGGTCGCTGCATTCGCGCCGGGCGCGCCCGTAGAGCTGCACGGCTGCGTCCACCGATGCCACGGCCAGCAGCGCCGTCAGGCTGCGCTGCGGGCGTGGTAGAAGCTTCAGCACGGCGCCGGTGACGATGCCCAGGGTGCCTTCGCTGCCGATGAACAGCTGCTGCAGACGGTAGCCGCGGTTGTCCTTGCGCAGGGCCTTCAGGCCGTTCCAGATGCGCCCATCCGGCAATACCACCTCCAGGCCGAGCACCAGCTCGCGCATCATCCCATAGCGCAGCACGTTGACCCCGCCGGCATTGGTCGCGATGTTGCCGCCGATCTGGCAACTGCCCTGGGCGCCCAGGGCGAGGGGGAAGTAGCAGTCCTCGACCTCGGCTGCGCGCTTGACCTCCTCGAGGATGCAGCCGCTGTCGACCGTCATGGTGAAGCCGAGCGGGTCGAGCTGGCGTATGCGCCGCAGGCGCTCCAGGCTGATGATCAGCTCGGGCCTGTCTGCGTCGGGCAGGGCGCCACCCACCAGCCCGGTATGGCCGCCCTGGGGGGCCATGGCGATGCGTCGTTCGTGACAGAACCGCACCACCGCGGCGACTTCCTCGGTGCTCTGCGGGCGCACCACCGCCAGCGGCGTGCCGAGGCGATCGCCGCCCCAGTCGGTGGTGTAGCGTTCGAGGTCTTGGGGATCGTCGAGTACGCCCCGCTCACCGAGCAGGGCAGTCAGCTCGGCTATCACGTCCGCCATGGAGCCGTTCATGTGGGTGTCCTTATTCAGGAATTGGACGGAAAAACCGGGCAGGGGAGCGTTGCCCGCTCCCGGCCCGGTATCGAGTTGCAGGTTCAGCGGTACCAGAGCACCAGGCCGGGGAAGGCCAGGAACAGCGCCAGCAGGCCGAGCAGGGTCAGGTAGAAGGGCAGCAGGCTGTTGACCAGCTCCTCCATGCCGACCTTGCCCACCCCGCAACCGACGTAGAGCACGGTGCCGACCGGCGGGGTGATCAGGCCGATGCCGAGGACGAAGGACATCAGCACGCCGAAGTACACCGGGTCGATGCCGAGCTTGACCACGATCGGCGTCATCAGCGGCGCGAGGATGACCATCGCCGGGGTGAGGTCCATGAAGAAGCCCACCACCAGGAGGAACACCGTGAGGATGCCGAGAATCACGAACTTGTTGTCGGACAGCGCGCCGAGCGTCTCCACCAGTTGCTGCGGGATCATGTTGGCGGTCAGCAGCCAGGCCAGCACGTTGGCGAAGGCCAGCAGCAGCATGACCACCCCGGTCAGCTTGCCGGTGGCGATGCACAGCTGGAAGAAGCGCTTGGCCGACAGGCTGCGGTACACGAACATCGACACCGCGAGGGCATAGACCAGGGCGAACGCCGCGCTCTCGGTGGGGGTGAACACCCCGCTGAGGATGCCGCCGACGATGATCACCGGAAGCAGCAGGGCCAGGAACGCCCCGCGCAGCGCCTTGACCAGTTCAAGCAGGTCGAAGGGCTGTGCCTTGCCGATCTTCTTCGACTGCACGAAGGTGGTGCAGGCCAGGCCCAGGGTGATGATGATGCCCGGCACTATGCCGGCCATGAACAGCTGAGAGATGGACGTGTTGGTGACAACCCCGTAGAGGATCATCGGAATCGACGGCGGGATAATGATCCCCACCACCGAGGCGGCGACTATGATGGCCGCCGCCAATGGGGCAGGGTAGTGATGGCGTTTCATCGGGTCGATCATCATGCTGCCGACCGCCGAGGCGTCGGCGACCGCCGACCCGCTGATGCCGCCGAAGAACATCGAGGTCAGCACGGCGATCTGGCCCAGGCCGCCGGCGACGAAGCCGACCAGGGCACTGGCCAGGCGCACCAGGCGTTTGGCGATACCGCCTTCGCTCATCACCTCGCCGACCAGGATGAACAGCGGGATGGCCAGCAGCGGAAAGGAATCCAGGCCGTTGACCGCCTCGGAGACGATCGGCGTCAGCGAGTAGTCGGCGTAGAAGAAGATGAACAGGCTGATGGCGGCCAGGCCGAAGGAAATCGGCATGCCGACGACGATGGCGGCGAACAGGCCGATCAGGATACTCCAGAGAATCATGTCGGGCTCCGCTCGAACAGTTTGAAGAGGGCGATGCTGTTGGCGATCAGGGTCAGCACCGCCATCACCGGCATGGCGCTGAACAGCAGCGTCTTGGGGATCTGCAGCAGCGGCGTGACGCTGATGAAACCGGCCATGATGTCGCGGAAGCCGACCAGGATGCAGATGCACACGACATAGATCGCGCCGATCGAAAGCAGGCCAAAGGCCTTGCGAACGGGGCTGCTGACCAGGTTCTTGAAGTAGGTCACCGAGACGTGTTCGTCGTTGAGGCTGGACAGGCCGGCGCCCAGCAGCACCACCCAGATGAACAGGATGCGCGATATCTCCTCGGCCCAGACGAACGAGTAGTTCAGGACGAAACGGCCGAAAACGTTGGCCGCCACGCAGAAGACCACCCCCAGCACCAGCAGGCCGATGGCGATTTCCAGCGTCGAGCGCAGCAGCTGCATGGACGCCTGGAATGTGTTTGCAGAATTGACCTTCATGTTGTCTCCACGCTGCGAGTCTGCCCCGCGAAAGCAGGCGCGGAGGGGACGCCGGGCGTCACCGTCCGCGCTTGCCGGGTCAGAGGATCAGGACTCTTTCAGGATGGAGGCCAGCAGCTCGGTGCCGATCTGCTCCTTCCACTTGTCGTAGACCGGCTGCAGCTTGGTCTGGAAGACCTTCACCTGCTCGGGCGTCAGCTCGCTGATATTCATCCCGGCGGCCTTCAGCTCGGCCTTGAGCTGACCGTTCAGCGAGCGGCTGACCTGGCGCTGGTAGATCGCCATGTCGTGCGCGGCTTCGACGATCAGCTGCTGGTAGTCGGCCGGCAGCTTGTTCCAGAAGCGCTCGGACACCAGGGTGATGAAGGGGGTGTAGACGTGATTGGTCTCGGCGGCGTAGGGCTGCACTTCATTGAAGCGCGATGCCGAGATGGTGATCCAGGGATTCTCCTGGCCGTCCACCACGCCCTGCTCGAGCGCGGTGAACAGCTCGGCGAAGGACATGGGCGTCGGGTTCGCCCCCAGGGTCCGCCAGATGTCGATGTGGATGGGGTTCTGCATGGTGCGGATCTTCAGGCCGGCCAGGTCGTCGGGCGACTGCACGGCCTTGTTCTTGTTGGTCAGCTGGCGGTAGCCGTTTTCCGCCCAGCCGATGGCGACGAAACCCTTGCCGGAGGCGTTGGCGAGGATCTTCTGGCCGATTTCACCGTCCAGTACGCGGTCGGCCACTTCGGTGGTCGGGAACAGGAACGGCAGGTCGAAGACCGCGAACTCCGGGAGCATGCCGACCAGCGGCGAGGTGGAGGGCGCGGTCATCTCCAGGGTGCCGGCCTGCAACGAGCTGACCGCCTGTAGGTCGTCGCCGAGCTGGGCACTGTGGAACAGCTTGACCTGGATATGCCCGCCGCTGCGCTCTTCGACGATCTTCTCGAAGTATTCCAGCCCCCGATACTGCGCGCCGGCCTGGGTGGTGCCGATGCTGAATTTGAGCTCGAAGTCACCCTGGTCGGCGACGGCGGCGCCCTTCACTTCTGGAATGGGGGGGAGCTGCGGGGCGGCGCTCGCCTGAGCACTGGCCAAGCCGATGACCAGGCCGGCGATGAGGGAAGCGAGCGGTTTTCTTGTAGTTGTTTTCATGATGGCACTCCGATCTTGTTTGTTTGGGTGTTTCAGGGTGTGAGCCGGGCCGCCGGGCTAACCCGAGGGATCAGCCCGGCCGGCGCAGGTTTGCAGTTCGCGGGTTTTGCGTGGCTCTTGGCGGGCCCTGCGATTCAGTCGGCCTGCCAGGCCGCCCCGCTGGGGTACAGGTGGCGGGCGAGCGACTCGGGATGCATGCTGATGCTGTAGCCCGGCGCCGTGGGCGCCTGGTAGCGGCCGCGATGGACCCGTACCGGATCGAGAAAGTGCTCGTGCAGGTGGTCGACGTACTCCAGCACGCGTCCCTCGAGGGAAGCGGAAACGGCGATATAGTCGAACAGCGCAATATGCTGCACGTACTCGCAGAGGCCGACGCCGCCGCCGTGGGGGCAGACCGGCACGTCGTACTTGGCCGCAAGCAGCAGCACCAGGATGACTTCATTGAGGCCACCGAGGCGCGCGGCATCGAGCTGGCAGTAGTCGATGGCGCCGGCTTGCAGCAACTGCTTGAACATGATCCGGTTGTGGCAGTGCTCGCCGGTGGCCACGCCGATTGGGTCGATGCGCCGGCGGATCTCGGCGTGGCCGAGGATGTCGTCCGGGCTGGTGGGTTCTTCGATCCACAGCGGATCGAACTGGGCGAGCTGGCGCATGTTGGCCACCGCCTCGTCGACATCCCACATCTGGTTGGCGTCCATCATCAGCGCGCGCTCCCAGCCGATTTCCTCGCGCAGGATGCTGGCGCGGCGCATGTCTTCCTGCAGGTCGCCGCCGACCTTCTGCTTGAAGTGGGTCCAGCCCTCGGCCAGTGCCTCGCGTGCCAGGCGGCGAATCTTGTCGTCTGAGTAACCGAGCCAGCCGGCCGAGGTGGTGTAGCCGGGGTAGCCCTGCTCAAGCATTTCCTCCTCGCGGCTGGCCTTGCCGGCGGCCTTGCGCTTGAGCAGTGCCAGGGCTTCCTCCGGGGTCAGGACATCGGTGACGAAGCGGAAGTCCAGGCAGCTCACCAATTGCTCGGGCGACATGTCGCACAGCAGCTTCCATACGGGCTTGCCCTCGGCCTTGGCCCACAGGTCCCAGACCGCGTTGACGATGGCGGCGGTGGCCAAGTGAATCGCCCCTTTGTCCGGGCCGATCCAGCGCAGCTGGCTATCGCCGCTGGTGATGTGGCGCCAGAAGCCGCCCATGTCGGCGCAGATCGAGAACAGGCTGCGGCCCTCGATCAGCGGCGCCAGGGATTTCACCGCGGCCACGCAGATCTCGTTGCCGCGACCGATGGTGAATGTCAGGCCATGGCCCTGTAGGCCCGAGGCGGTATCCGTGTGCAGGGTCACGTAAGTGGCGGAGTAGTCGGGAGCGGCGTTCATCGCATCCGAGCCGTCGAGCTCGCGGGAGGTCGGGAAGCGGATGTCCTGCACGTCGACGCGGGTGATAGTTGGCATAAGTCGAGTTACCTAGCAGTGTCTGGCGTTGTTGTTATGGTTCCCTCGGGGCCCTGGTCCTGCGCCTTGAGCGCGGTCCTGGCCTACGGGTCGGGATGTGCCGGGCGCCGCCGTGCAAACGCTGCGGGGGCGCCCGGCAGGCAGCGGAATTGACGTTATGGCAGGTACCGCGGGGCGTCTAATGAGGCTTGCTCATCGCGCAATAACAGCAGGTTATCCGGGCCCGGCCGCACGTTGCGTGCGGCCGGCGGGCGCTAGTCCTGGGCGCGTCCGGCGAGGAGGATGTCGATGAGCTCCTGGGCATTGCCCGAGGGTGCCTCTTGCTTGCGCGTGAGGATGCCGAAGCTCAGCGGCTGGGTGATCAGCGGCGTCGACAGGACGCAGAGGCGGCCCTGCTCGACCTGCTGGCGGGCGACGGCCTCCGGCAGCAGGGCCAGGGTCTGGCTGTGCTGCAGCAGATGCTGGGTGGTTTGCACCGAGGTGGTTTCGATGATGTTGTTCGGCGGTGCTATTTGCAGCTGGCTGAGCACCTGCTCGAGCATCTGGCGCATGGGCGTGTCCAGCGGGTACAGCACCCAGGGCCACTCGGTGAGCTCGGCGGCCGGGATGTCGCGTCTTTCGCTCAGCGGGTGCGTGCGATTGGCCACGAGCCAGAAGGGCTCCTCTGCCAGCGGCTGAAAGTCGAAGCGATGCTGTTGGCGTGCGTGGGTAAAGCGCCCGACCACCAGGTCCAGTTGCTTGTGCTCGAGCATGTGCAGCAGGTGGTCGCTGGTCTGCTCGACCAACTCGACCACCAGCAGCGGTCGCCGGCGCTTGATCTCGGCCAGCGCTTCAGGCAGCGCCGCGGCAGTGGCGGCGAAGATCGCGCCGATCTTGACGTAGCCATGGCCGCCCTTGCGCAGGGTGTCGAGCTGATGGGTGAAACGCTGGGCGTCGTTCAGGGTGCGTTCGGCGTACTGGATCACCACCAGCCCCAGCTCGCTGGGTTGGAGCTCCCGGGGCAGGCGCTCGAACAGCGGGAAGCCGAACAGCTCCTCGATGTCGCGCAGCATCTTGCTCACGGCAGGCTGACTGAGGCCCATCTGCTCGGCGGTGGTGTGCATGTTCGCGGTGCGCGCGAGCGTCGCGATCAGCGACAGATGGCGGAATTTCAGCCAGTTCTTCAGGGCCGGCAGGTTGCTGGAGTCGCCGGTCATGGGCGGCAGGCCGGCGAGTGGAGTGATAACGAAGTCATATCGGCCCTTGAGGAAATGTCATTAGAAGCCTGCGGCGCAGGATGCCTAAAGTCGCATCCGTCGCGCCGCCGTACAAGCCTGCCGTGCCTTATCGCGCACGGCAGCAGGTCCGGCTGACCCTGCTGAGCGGTTCCGGGTCAGCCGAAGGCGGCATTCGCATTCTCCCACCAAGGTAAAGACGCCAATGCCCAGTCCGCTGCTGCTCACTCCTGAAAATACCCTTCCCGTCGATGGCTTGCGGGGCACCCTGATCGGCCGCGCCTGGATTCCCGGCGAGGTCGCCGGCCCGTCGCCGGTGCTGCTGCGCGAGGATGGCGTGTACGACCTGACGGGGTTGGCGCCGACCCTCAGCGGCCTGCTGGAACTGCCCGATCTGCTGACCCGCCTGCACGAGTCGACCGGCCGACGCATCGCCAGTGTCGCCGAGCTGCTGGCCAACAGCGGCAGCCTGCGCAACCCGGCGCTGCCGAGCCTGCTGGCGCCGGCGGATCTACAGGTGATCAAGGCGGCCGGGGTGACCTTCGCCGCCAGCATGCTCGAGCGGGTGATCGAGGAGCGCGCCGGCGGCGACCCACAGAGCGCCGAGGCCATTCGCGGCAAGGTGCGCGCGGTGATCGGCGACAACCTGGCCAGCGTCCAGCCGGGCTCCGAGAGCGCGCAGCGGCTCAAGACGCTGCTGATCGAGCAGGGCCTGTGGTCGCAGTACCTGGAGGTGGGCATCGGCCCGGACGCCGAGATCTTCACCAAAGCGCCGGTGCTGGCGGCAGTCGGCAGCGGCAGCGAGATCGGTATCCATCCCGGCTCGGCCTGGAACAACCCGGAGCCCGAGGTGGTACTGGTGGTCAACAGCCGCGGCACGGTTCTCGGCGCTACCCTGGGCAACGACGTCAACCTGCGCGACTTCGAAGGGCGCAGCGCGCTGCTGCTGAGCAAGGCCAAGGACAACAATGGCTCGTGCGCGATCGGCCCCTTCATCCGTCTGTTCGACGACAGCTTCAGCCTCGATGATGTGCGCGAGTGCGTGGTCGAGCTGCGGGTCGAGGGGGAGGACGGCTTCGTTCTCGACGGCAGCAGTTCCATGGCGCAGATCAGCCGCGATCCGCTGGACCTGGTGGAGCAGACGCTGAACCGCAATCACCAGTACCCGGACGGTTTCCTGTTGTTCCTCGGCACCCTCTTTGCCCCCACCGAGGATCGCGGTCAGCCGGGCGGTGGCTTCACCCACAAGTTGCACGATCGAGTCAGCATTGGCAGCGCCAAGCTGGGCGTGCTGCACAATCGGGTCAACCGCAGCGACGAAGTGGCGCCCTGGACCTTCGGCCTGCGCGATCTGATCGGCAACCTCGGTGCGCGCCGCCTGCTCTAGGGCGTGGTGTCCCGCTGCAGCTCCTCCAGCAGCAGTTGTGCGGGGGGCGACAGCGGGCTGCCGTGGCGGCTGAGCACACCATAGGGCTCACTGCGCGAACGCAGTTGCAGCGGCAGGCGACGGATCATGCCGAAGCCCTCGCTGAACTGCGCCACCTCGCGCGGCATCAGCGCCACCAGCTGCCGGTCCTGCTGCAGCAGGCTCAGCAGGGTGAAGGTCGAGGCGGTCTCCAGCGGATAGCGCGGGAACTCCAGGCCGGCCTGGCTGAACTCGCGCTCCAGCAGCAGGCGCATCGGCATGTTGGTCGGGTAAACCACCCAGCGACAGCCGCCGAGCTGCGCCAGCTCCAACTGCTCGGCGCCGGCCAGCGGGTGATTGGGGTGCGCCACCAGTACCAGCTGTTCCTCGTGCAGGCTCAGGCAGTCGTAGGCGTCCGGCCGCCGGCTGACGCTGCTGCGGCAGATGGCCAGATCCAGGCGGCCTTGGTCGATGAGGCTGAGCAGGCGCGCGCTGGTGTCCTCGACTATTTCCACCGACAGCTCCGGCTGCTTGTCGCGCAGGCGCGTCAGGGCGCGCATCAGCAGCGGCACGGCCCCCATGATCAGCCCCACGGACAGGCGTCCGCCATGGCCCTGAACGATGCCAAGCATTTCTTCGCGCAGGTGCGCCAGATCGCTATGGATCAGCCGCGCGTAGCGGATCACGCAACGGCCCAGGTCGTTAGGCGTCAGCCCCTGGCTGGTGCGGGTGAACAGGCTGGTGCCGAAGGTGGTCTCGATTTCGTGCAGCGCCTTGGTGGCGCCTGGTTGGCTGATCGCCACCTGTTCGGCCGCACGGTGCAGGGAGCCCTGCTCGTCGAGGGCGATGAGCAGGCGCAGTTGCTTCAGGCGCAGGCGCGAGACGATGGAGGGTAGGGACGCGATCATGGTAATGACTAAAAGTTATCGCTCTATCAGAAGCTTTCATTAGGCAGCATCACCGGGGATTTTTAAAGTGGCCGGCATCGTTTCGCTGCAGATATGAAGCACACAAGAACAGGAGCTCCGGCTATGCGGTTGATTCAATTCGAGAACGAACAAGGCCAGCGCCATGTCGGTGTTGTTGGTGGCGAACGCATCGGTGTGGTCAAGGGGGTTGCTACCACCCGTGAGCTGGCGCTGCTAGCTATTCGCAACGGTCACGACCTGATCGCCGAGATCGAGCGACTGGGCGTTGAGCCCGGCCCGCTGTATGCCGAGCTGCTCGAACAGCGTCGCGTGCTGGCACCGCTGGATCACTCCGATCCAGCGCACTGCCTGGTATCCGGCACCGGCTTGACTCATCTCGGTAGCGCTTCGACCCGCGACAAGATGCATCAGCAGGCCGAAGCACAGCAGGCCGAAGGCAAGCTCACCGACACCATGCAGATGTTCCAGTGGGGCATGGCCGGTGGTCGGCCAGCAGCTGGCAACGCAGGCGCCCAGCCGGAGTGGTTCTACAAGGGCGACGGCGGCATCGTCGTGCGACCCGGCGAGGACTTCCCGGTCCCTGATTTCGCCGAAGACTTCGGTGAGGAGCCAGAGCTGACCGGTCTGTACGTGGTCGCCGAGGATGGCCAGCCGTACCGCATTGGTTTCGCCCTCGGCAACGAATTTTCCGACCACGTCACCGAGCGCAAGAACTACCTGTACCTGGCTCATTCAAAGCTGCGTTTCTGCTCCTTCGGTCCAGAGATGCTGATAGGCGAACTGCCCCGTCACCTGTCCGGCATCAGCCGTATCCGCCGTGGCGACCAGGTGCTCTGGGAAAAGGAGTTCCTTTCCGGCGAGGACAACATGTGCCATACCCTGGAGAACCTCGAGTACCACCACTTTAAGTACCGCCAGTTCCTGCGTCCGGGCGACGTCCATGTGCATTTCTTTGGCACCGCGACCTTGTCCTTCGCCGATGGTGTCAAGGCGCAACCGGGCGACACTTTCGAGGTCAGTCTGGATGCCTTTGGCGAGCCGCTTCGCAATGGTATTCACGTGCAGGCGCCCGGCGTTGCCGTCGGGGGCGTGCGCCCGCTGTGATGCGGGGCCAGTCCGTGTCCTCACGAGGGGCCGGGCGTCTTCCTATCAATACTCTTTCGGCAGCCGCATAGCAGGTTGCCAACCCTCGGCCCACAAGGCCGGGGGCTTTCCCGTTGATCCAATGTCGGTGGCGATACCGCCGCCGCTCCCCTGGCAGGAGAACGTCGTGCTGAATTTGACTGGTCACAACTACATCGGCGGCGAGCGCCGCGCCGCTGGCAGCATCGAGCACAGGAGCCTCGATGCCAGCAGCGGTGAAGCGCTGCCCTATGCATTCATCCAGGCTACGCCCGAAGAGGTTGATGCCGCCGCCCAGGCCGCAGCCGAGGCCTACCCGCTATTTCGCAGCCTTTCGGCGTTGCGCCGCGCCGAATTCCTCGACGCTATCGCCGACGAGGTGGATGCCCTGGGTGACGACTTCGTTGCCCTGGTGACCCGCGAGACTGCCTTGCCGACGGCTCGTATTCAGGGTGAGCGCGGACGCACCAGCGGGCAAATGCGCCTGTTCGCCAAGGTGCTGCGGCGTGGCGACTTCTACAGTGCGCGTATCGACCGCGCTCTGCCGGATCGCAAGCCGCTGCCGCGTCCGGATCTGCGCCAATACCAGATAGGCGTTGGCCCGGTCGCGGTGTTCGGTGCCAGCAACTTCCCGCTGGCCTTCTCAACCGCCGGCGGCGATACCGCTGCGGCACTGGCCGCCGGTTGCCCGGTGGTGTTCAAGGCGCACAGCGGCCATATGGCCACGGCCGAGTGCGTGGCCGATGCTATCATCCGTGCTGCTGATAAGACCGGCATGCCCAAGGGCGTGTTCAACATGATCTTCGGTTCTGGCGTCGGTGAGGCGCTGGTCAAGCATCCAGCGATTCAGGCCGTCGGCTTCACCGGCTCGCTCAAGGGTGGCCGAGCACTGTGCGACCTGGCCGCGGCCCGTCCGCAGCCGATTCCGGTCTTTGCCGAGATGTCTAGCGTAAACCCGGTGGTCGTCCTGCCTGGCGCGCTGCAGGCACGCGCCGCCACCGTGGCCAAGGAGCTTGCGGGTTCCGTAGTGCTCGGTTGCGGTCAATTCTGCACCAAGCCTGGTCTGGTCCTGGGTATTCGCAGTGCCCAGTTCAGCGAGTTCGTCGCCCAGCTTGCAGACGCCGTCGTCAGCCAGCCGCCGCAGACCATGCTCAATGCCGGCACCCTGCGCAGCTACGCCAGTGGCGTGGCAAATCTGCAGGCCCATGCCAAGGTTATCCACCTGGCCGGTAGTGAGCAGGCGGGCAACCAGGCGCAGCCGCAACTGTTCAAGGCGGATGTCAGCATGTTGCTCGAAGGCGACCACCTGCTGCAGGAAGAAGTGTTTGGCCCAACCATCATTGTCGTCGAAGTCGCCGACAGCGCTGAGCTGACCCGCGCGCTGCAGAGCATGCACGGTCAGCTAACCGTTACTTTGATCGCTGAGCGCGACGACCTGAGCGCCTTCCGTGGCCTGCTGCCGTTACTGGAAGTAAAGGCCGGTCGGGTGTTGCTCAACGGCTACCCGACCGGTGTCGAGGTGTGCGATTCCATGGTCCATGGCGGACCATACCCGGCAACTTCCGACGCTCGCGGTACCTCGGTTGGCACTTTGGCGCTCAATCGCTTCTTGCGTCCGGTGTGCTACCAGAACTACCCGGATGAGATTCTCCCTGAAGCCCTACAGAGCGCCAACCCGCTGGGAATCCAGCGCCTTGTGGACGGCGTAACCAGTCGAGCGGCATTGGACTAGTTAGCGGGCAACATCAGGCAACCGGTGCCGTGCCATGGAGGACGAGTCATCGGTTGTCAGGTACGGCGCCTGGCCTCCGATCCATCGTGATCTGTCACCTGATGATTGCAGCGTTTCTGTAATCGGGGATGGGTTGCTGCTGGGGTAGCATGACCGCGTAGCTCATCGCAAACAACATCAACGCCGCCATCAGCATCTCCTCCGCGTGTGTGAGTCGGGCTGTCACATTCGGCAGGTGGTTAATCGACGAGGGGCGCTGTAGTCCTCCAACTTTCAGTACTCGCCAATCAGCTGTTCTTGGCGCTTCACAGCTGTCTCTTTAAGCTCCCCAACTCGCCCGATATGCTGTCGCGAGTAGCTAACAGCGAATTCAGAAACTGCTCCTGGGCGAAGGGGGGCATCACGGCATCTGGTCCGGAAAGGTTGATCTGTAGTGGCCATCCCGTTCCGGACAGTGGGTTAAGTCCTTCTGCGGCCACCGCGAGAGGCACTCAGGAAGTTTTGCCGGAAATCGTTGAAATTCGTCAGCTAGCATAGGACATCGGTTGTAGTGAGTGCCTAGATAATGATGAAAAATCAGCGATTTATGCACTCAACCGCTGGCATGGGGTGCAAGGGATGGAGTAGTTCGCTGTTATCTACTTAGCTCTGCGTATCACGCATTGCCGTTACCTACCTTCGATCAGGCTTTACGAAGAGGCTTGCCAGTGGCTGGGCGAAAGCCTCTGAAGAAGGATTGAATCCCTACCGGCTCCAGGTCTGCCAGGGTCGGTGGGTTCCACTGCGGATTCTTGTCCTTGTCGATGATCAGCGCGCGGACACCCTCTATGAGGTCGCCTTTGTCGAACCACTGGTAGCTTAGGTGCAGTTCCATTGCGAAGCAGTCACCGAGACTGAGGTAGCGTCCGCGGCGCAGTAACTCCAGGGTCACAGCCATGGACAATGGCGAGCGACTGTCGAGCAGGCGAACCGTTTCCTCGGCCCAGTCGAGCAATTCGGGACGTTCCTCGCTTTGCAACGCCGTACGAATTGTCGGGAGATCAGGCAGGTTGAAATACTGGTCTATCGCCTGACGATAGGCTTTCAGCTCTGACCCGAGGACCTGCTCGCTGGCTAGGCTTTTGATCAGGCTGTTGAGGTCTTCCAATGGTGCGCTGCTCCACGTCATCTGATCCAGGGTCTTGTCCAGTTCGGGAAACCGCGCACTAGACAGACAGTAGTCGGCCAGACCGCTGTAAATAGCATCGGCGGCGCGCACTTGAGTGCCAGTCACGCCCAGATAGAGCCCCAGCTCGCCCGGCAGACGCGGTAGAAAATAGCTACCGCCAACATCCGGGAAAAAGCCAATGCCGACCTCCGGCATGCCCATCCGGGTGCGTTCGCTGATGACCCGCAGTGTGGCGGCTTGGGCCAAGCCCATGCCGCCACCGAGGACAAAACCATCCATCAGCGCGAGCACTGGCTTGGGGTAGTTGTGCAGGTATTCGTCGAGGGCATATTCCTCCTCGAAGAACAACTCGTGCTGGTTATCGCCGGTCCTGTGGCTTTCATATAGCTGGCGGATGTCGCCGCCGGCACAGAAGGCTCTATTGCCTGCCCCACGCAGAACTACGGCACGGATTGCCGAATCCTTTTCCCAGGCCCCTAGGTATCGGAACAACTGGCGCACCATGGGCAGCGTAAGAGCGTTCAGGTCGTCGGGGCGGTTGAGGGTCAAGTGGCCAACGCCGTTGCGCACATCGGCCAGTACGCAAGACAGGATGTTGCTCATGCCTGATTGCCCATCTGGTACAGCTTGATGATCGAGGAGAAGTCCAAACCACCATACCCCTGAAGGCTGTGGCTCTGGTATAGCTGCTGAGTTGCGGCCCCGAGGAGCACTGGCTGGCGTGCATGCTTGGCTGCCTCGGTGGCCAGTCCCAGGTCCTTGAGCATCAGGTCAGTGCCGAAGCCGCCGCTGTAACCGCGCGACGCTGGGGCGCTGTCCAGCACACCAGGTACAGGGTTGTTGATTTCCGAACTCCAGCAACGCCCGCTGGAAGCGTTGATGATGCCAGCTAGAACTTTCGCGTCCATGCCCAGTGCTACGCCCAGTGCCATTGCTTCGGCTACGCCTGCCATGGAGATGCCGAGTAGCATGTTGTTGGCGATCTTGGCCACCTGGCCGTTGCCGCTATCGCCGCAGTGGACGACGTTCTTGCCCATGGCCGAAAGGATCGGAAGAGCCTGGTCATACACACTCACCGAACCGCCGACCATAAAGGTCAAGGTGCCTGCCGCTGCACCGCCCGTGCCGCCGGAGACCGGCGCATCGAGCATCGGGTTACCTTGAGCGGTGGCCAGTTTTGCGACCGCGCGAGCGCTAAGCGGATCGATAGTGGAGCTGTCGATCAGCAGAACGCCTTGGCTGGCATGGGCAAGAAGCCCATCTTTGCCGAGATAGACTTCCTTCACATGGGCGGCGGTCGGCAGCATGGTGATGATTACATCGACATTCGCCTCGGCCACTGCGGCCGGGGAAGCGGCAGCCGCGGCGCCGGCTTCCACCAAGGCGGAAACGGCCTGCGGGAAAGGATCGAAGACGGTCAGGCTGTGGCCGGCTTTGAGCAGGTTGCGGGCCATAGGGCCGCCCATGTTGCCGAGGCCAAGAAATCCGATATGCATGGTGACTACCTCTTGAATAGGGGGCTAGCAGTGCTTGAATTGCGGTGGTCGCTTTTCCACGAAGGCGCTCATGCCTTCCTTCTGGTCAGCGCTGGCGAACAGCGAATGGAACAGGCGCCGCTCGAAGCGCACGCCTTCGGCCAGGCTGATTTCAAGCGCGCGGTTGACGCACTCCTTCACCATCAGAGTGGCGGGCAGTGACTTGCTGGCGATGTCGCGGGCAGTCTTCAGAGTTCGCTCGAGCAGCTCCGCCTCCGGGAACACGCGGGCTACCAGGCCGGCGCGTTCGGCTTCCTCTGCGCTAAGCTGGCGCCCGGTCAGGCACAGCTCCATGGCCTTGGCCTTGCCCAGGGCATGGGTCAGGCGCTGAGTGCCGCCGATCCCTGGGATCACGCCCAGCGACAGCTCCGGCAGGCCGAAGCGGGCATTGTCAGCCGCATAGATGAAATCGCACATCAGCGCCAGTTCGCAGCCTCCGCCCAGGGCGTAGCCCGCTACCGCTGCGATCAGCGGCTTGCGCCTGGCGGCGACGCGGTCGGCGGCAGAGAAGAAGTCTTCCAGGTAAATCTGTGGGTGACGCTTGTCGACCATCTCCTTGATGTCCGCGCCAGCGGCGAAGGCCCTGTTCGAGCCAGTGATTACCAGGCAGCCGACCTCAGGGTCGGCTTCCAGGTAATCCAGCGCCTGGTTCAGCTCGGAGATCAGTTGACTGTTCAGGGCATTCAGCGCCTGGGGTCGATTCAGGGTGATCAGACCGACGCGCTGTTCAACCTCGACCAGTATGGTTTGGAAGTCCATAGTCGTACTCCTTGGGAGGCCGGCGCGAGGCCGACCTGGAGAGATCATTTCAGGGTGATGGTGGTGTTCACCACGGCGCTGGTGTCGTCCTCGTCGAACCAGCGCTGGGTGACCGTCTTGGTCTGGGTGTAGAAGGTCACCACCTGCTTGCCGTACGGGCCAAGGTCGCCGAGCTTGGAGGCGCGCGAGCCGCTGAAGGAGAACAGCGGAACCGGCACCGGGATCGGCACGTTGATGCCTACCTGGCCGACGTCGATCTCTTCCTGGAAGTGACGGGCAGCTGCGCCGGAGCGGGTGAACAAGGCGGTTCCGTTGCCGTTGGGGTTGGCGTTGATCAACTCGATCGCTTCGCTCAGGTTGGCGGCAGGCATTACGCAGAGTACCGGCCCGAAGATTTCCTCGCGGTAGACCGTCATCTGGGTACTAACCCCGGAAAAGATGGTTGGGCCGACAAAATTGCCGTCCTGGTAACCCGGCACGCTTGGGTTGCGGCCATCCAGCTCGAGCTTGGCGCCTTCCTCGATACCGCTGGCGATCAGGCTGCTGACTCGATCCAGGGCGCTGCATGACACCACAGGACCTACGTCAGTGCCTGGCTCGGTGCCGGCGCTGACCTTGAGCGTCTTGGCCCGCTCGATCAGCTCGGGTAGCCAAGCCTGCGCCTCACCTACGAGGATCACCACAGGCAACGCCATGCAGCGCTGCCCGGCAGCGCCGAAGGAGGCGCCGAGCAGATTGTTCAGGGTCTGCTGCTTGTTGGCATCCGGCAGGACCACGGCGTGGTTCTTCGCGCCCATCATGCACTGGGCACGCTTGCCGTTCTGGGTGGCGCGGTTGTAGACGTGGGTGCCAACTTTGGTCGAGCCGACGAAGGAAACAGCCTTGATATCCGGGTGATCGCACAGCAGGTTCACTGCATCGACACCGCCGTGAATGACGTTCAGGACTCCTTTCGGGATGCCCGCTTCCAAGGCTAGTTCTACCAGGCGCATGGTCACCAGCGGGTCCTGTTCGGAGGGTTTCAGGATGAAGGTGTTGCCGGTCGCGATGGCCATCGGAAACATCCACAGCGGGATCATTGCCGGGAAGTTGAACGGGGTGATGCCGGCGCACACGCCCAGCGGCTGCAGCAAGGTGTAGGTGTCGACTCCGCCGGCGACATTGTTGGCCAGCTCTCCCATCTGCAGAGTGCCGATGCTCGCGGCGTGCTCCACCACTTCCAAGCCGCGAAACACGTCGCCTTCGGCATCTGCCAGTGTCTTGCCCTGTTCGGCCGTAAGCGTGGCCGCCAGTTCCTTGATGTTTTCGCGGATCAGCTGCTGGTACTTGAGGAAAATCCGCGCACGGGCACCGATCGGTGTCTTACGCCAGGTCTTGAAGGCTTCCTTGGCGCTGGCTACGGCGGCATCCATTTCATCTTGAGTGGCGAAGGGAACGCGCGCCAATACTTCCTGAGTGGCTGGGTTGACTACGTCACGCCACTCGCTGCTGCGCGACTCGACGAGTTCGCCATTGATCAGCAACTTGACCGTTGGAACTGAGCTTTCAGCTGTCTTTTGCATGGATTTAGAACTCCAGGTGAGTGAGCGCCTTTCGCTTGAGCGCGACCGGTTGGGGGCTGTTCAAAGCTTGGAGTGGATCCTAGCAGTGCGTTTTTATTAATATCAATGCGGTAAAGTGCAGTACGAGTCTGCATAAATGCACATTAACGAGGACTGTATGGACTGGGACAATCTGCGTTACTTCCTCGAGCTCTCGAGGGCGGGCAAGCTGACGGCTGCGGCGCGTCGGTTGGGTGTAGACCACACGACCGTGGCGCGACGCGTTCAGGCATTGGAGAAGTCGCTGGATACGCAGCTGTTCATCCGCAGTGCCGCGGGGTACCAATTGACGGAAGCCGGTCGCACGTTGCTGCCCCAGGCTGAAACCATGGAAAGCGCGTGCGCGGTCATCGAGAAGTCAAGGACAGATCCGCTCGATAACTTGTCGGGACTTGTTCGTATCGGTGCCACCGAGGGGTACGGTTCGATGATGCTGGCGCCGCAGCTGGCTGAGCTCACCCGGCGTTATCCGAACCTTGGGGTCGATCTTCTGGCCGTGCCGCGCATGGTGCACCTGTCACGGCATGAGGCCGATATCGTGATAACCCTGGAGCGACCTGAGCGCGGGCCTTTCATCATCACCAAGCTGACCGATTACGTGCTCAAGCTCTATGCCTCGGTCGGCTATCTAGAGCAGCATCCTCCCATCCGGACTCGAGAGGACCTGCGAACACATTCCTTCGTCAGCTACATCGAGGATCTGCTGTACAGCAAGGAGTTGCTGTACCTCGACGAGATTGGCAAGCCGCATCACGTCGCCCTGCGCAGTACAAGCATTCTGGCGCAGCAGGAGGCCGCTGCTGCCGGGGCTGGCGTCGCCATTCTTCCGGCCTTTTCTGCAGACAGCGACCCCCGGCTTGGTCGCGTATTGAGTGATGAAATCGAGTTTTCTCGGACCTTCTGGATGCTGATGCCCATAGAGCTAAAAGACCTCGCCCGCATGCGAGCGACTTGGGACTTTCTACGGGAGATGGCAGAACGGAATCGGCCGCGCTTGATGGGCGCCGAGAGCTGTTGAAGGATAAAGCAAGGCGGCACGGGCTATGGTGTCCAAGGAGCATGCTGTCGCTTATGGCTTGGCGCTGTGCCCCATGGCGGCCTGACGGGCTGCCCAAGGAGTGCATCACGGTAATCACGCAGTCGACCCCTCAGGCCTTGCTTGCTAACCACGGCCGTCATCGAGCGCTGCATAGCGCCGCAGTGAGCTCTAGCCGCTTCTCGATCTTTCGCCTATGTCACGGGCAAACCTCTGGCTGCCACTCCAGGGCGTTCAATCGATAGCAGAAACGCTGCAAGCGGAATCGACCCTTTACCTGCCCCGGTGGCATTGGCATCCCGTGCGTCTCATTCAGATACGGAGCTGCGACGTCAGGCAGTTGAGCCTGTGGACTGGAGTCGCGGGAGCGTGATTCCTCGTGCGCATAGAGTCGGTTGGTATAGCGCCGGTGGGTATCGGAAATCTCGATATCCGTTAGAGAAATATATCGTTATTCCGCATCGCAGCTTTACGCGAGACTTTTTTCATTCGAAGGGAAAGGCAGTCCTTCGACAACATAAGCCCGCGTCCGAGAGACCTGCCGGCAAGAATAAAAATGGCGGAGATTACTAGCGTGTTGATTCGAACGAACGTCGGCTCGTATGAGCAAATGATGGAAGAGTTTAGTTGGGCAATTCCGGATGCGTTGAACATCGCAACCGAGATTTGTGATCGGCATGCACTTGCAAGGCCCCTGGCCACGGCAATCATCGAGGATGTTGATGGACGTGTCCGGAACTATACCTTCGCCGACCTTAAGCGCTTGTCTGATAACTTGGCCCACGCATTTGTCGAGCTTGGCGTTGCTCGCGGCGATCGCGTGATTGTGTCATTGGGGCAAGACGTTGAAGCGCTGCTGGCCCACCTGGCCTGCTTTAAAGTCGGCGCTATCTCGGTCCCTGTTGCCGGGCTCTATTCCGGCGAGGGCTTGGCATTCCGTGTGAACGACTGCGAAGCCGGTCTCGTTGTCACGAACCGGACTGGCGCTGACAAGTTGGGTGATCTGCGACTGCCAACCGTCCGACATGTCGTCGTGACGCATAAACAAGCCGTAGGTGCTGAAGTGGATTTCGACAGTCTGCTGCAGACTTCCCATGGTGATTTCCCCGTGGCCGACACGCGCGCAGATGACCCGGCCCTCATTTTCTACACGTCCGGCACCACCGGCTCCCCGAAAGGTGCGCTGCACGCCCACAGGATGGCCAACGCCCATTTGCCTTGTGTGCAGTTGGGGTTTGAGATGGCGCCGCAGATCGGAGACGTCTTCTGGACCGCCTCGGACTGGTCCTGGCTGGGGTCATTGGGTGATCTGGTCTTTCCGGCGCTCTATCTAGGACACCCGGTGGTAGTGACACCTGGACGCTTCTCCATTGAACGCGCCTATCAGGCTATGCAGCTTCATAACATTAGCTGCCCATTCCTTGCCACCGCGGTCCTGCGCTCAATGAGCAAGGAGCCCGTCCCCGAAGGAGCCAGTTTCAAGGTGCGGGCGATTATGACTGGCGGGGAGGCGATGCCGCCTGAAGTCTTGAGGTGGGCGCAAAGAACTTTTGCAGCAGCGGTCAATGATGAGTTTGGACTGACCGAATCGAATCAGACGGCCGTAGGCTGTACGACCTTGTACAGCACCCCGGAGGGATCGGTAGGTCGGCTGGCGCCCGGCAAGAAGGTCACCATCATCGACGCCGCCGGGAGTGAACTACCCGCAGGGCAGCACGGTGAAATTGCCATCTGGCATGACTCGCCCTGCAACATGCTGGGCTACTGGAACCGCCCGGAGCAAACCGCCAACAAGTTCATCGGGGGCTGGATGCGCACCGGTGATCAAGGCGCGCTTGATGATCAGGGGTTTCTTTATTACTACGGCCGTTTGGATGATTTGATTTTGGTCAATGGCTTGCGTGTAGGGCCCGAGGAAGTCGAAGCGCAGATCCTCTTGCATCCTGCAGTGGCTGAAGTGGCTGTGGTCGGTATTCCGGACGAGCGCAGCGGGGAGTCGATAGTCGCAGTGGTAAAGCTGCAGGCTGGCGCCGAGGGTGGGCAGCAACTAGTTGAGCAATTGCAGGCATTGGTAAAGCGCAATCTAGCGGCCCATTGCTACCCGAAGAAAATAATCTTCGTCGACACGATTCCGGTGACGTCAACAGGAAAAATACGGCGTGGTGAGCTGAGACGGTCACTTGTGCAACAGACGCAAGTTGCGGCCTGAGGTTGCCCGAGAAGGCAAACGAAAGGCAGTTCTTTTACGGGTCGAATAAAAAAGAGGGGACGGTCATGGCCGGCATTCAGGTCAAGAGCAATGGTCAGGTTCTGGAGATTGTATTGGATCGTCCCAAGGCCAATGCCATCGATTCCGAAACCAGCCTGGAGCTCAATCGGGTGTTCGCCGAGTTCAGCATGGACGCCTGCCATCGGGTGGCCATTCTGACTGGTGCGGGCAACAAGTTTTTCTGTACCGGTGGCGACCTGAAGGAACTGGATGCCAAGCAGGGTGACGTCGACTACGGAAAAAATGGATTCGCTGGGTTGACCCACTTTACCGGCCTGGGCAAGCCCGTGATCGCTGCGGTCAACGGCATCTGCGTAGGGGGCGGCTTGGAGCTGCTGTTGGCATGCGATCTTGTCGTTTCAAGTTGCGAGGCCCGGTTTTTCTTATCCGAAACATTGATTGGCAATGTTCCCTTTCTGGTCAGTGTTCAGCGTTTGCTCCACCGCCTGCCGCGAAACGTTGCCATGGAAATGCTCTATACCGGGCGGCAAATGACGGCCAGTGAATTGGCTACTTACGGGTTGATTAATTCCGTGGTGCCCGCCGATCAGCTACGCAGCGCTGCCTATGAACTGGCAGAGAAAGTAATCGCGGCGGCCCCCCTAGCTATATCCGCGTGCAAGCGGGCATCTGCAGTGGTGGAGGCTATGTCGGTCAAGCAGGTCGCCGAATTTGATGACGCTGAGTCCTTGGAATTCTTTAACGAAGTGATGCGTTCAGAAGATGCAAAAGAGGGAGCAAGAGCCTTTGTCGAGAAACGTCCACCGACGTGGCGCGGTTTATAGAACTTACAGCATATGCGGGCAAAGTTAGATTTTCCGTAAGGAGGTGCGCACGCAAGTAGATGCAATCTCTGCGTTGTTATGAAATGGCCCGATGTGCCAAGTCTTAGCATTCGCGTGGTGCTGGCTTTACTTACAAGTATAAAAATTATGCATTTGCCAAAACAAGCGACGGAATAAATACAATGACAATACAATCTGGTGTAACACGTTCGCCCAAGATCGACTTGCAAATATTTGTGCCCGCAATGGTGGTGATAATCGGGTTGCTGGTACCGATTTGTATGAATCCGGAGATGGCCGGGAAAGTAGCAGGTGATTTGATTGGTATTATCACCAAGCAGATGGGCTGGTTATATTTGCTGGGTGCCTTTGCACTGTTCACATTCATGCTGTGGTTAGCTTTGGGACGTTACGGGATGGTCCGCTTGGGGCGTGAGGAAGACAAACCGGACTACTCTAAGTTCAGTTGGCTGGCGATGATGTTCTGCGCCGGTATGGGTTCATCCATCATGAATTGGGCCTTCGCCGAGCCACTCTACTTTATGCAAGGCCCGGCCCTAGGGATCGAGGCTGGCAGCAATATGGCGGCCGAGTGGGCAGTCATGTATTCGTTCTTTCATTGGGGACTGGTCCCTTACGCAATCTACTTGATGCCGGCACTGCCCATTGCGTACATGGTCTATGTGAAGCGCTGCAATCTTTTCAGGATCAGTGAGGCCTGTGTAGGCATTCTTGGTGACAAGGCTTACGGCCCTATTGGCAAGGTTATCGATATCCTGGTCATCCTGAGTATTCTGGGCGGCACTGCCACCACGCTGGGGCTTTCGGTTCCTGTGTTGTCAGCATTGTTCAGCGAAGCACTCGGGGTCGCAGACTCTTTCGGCTTGCAGATTTCCGTGCTTGTACTCTGGACCGCAATTTTCACCTGGAGCGTGTATCGGGGACTCTCCAAGGGCATCAAGATTCTTAGCCAGATCAATACTGTCCTTGCATTGGTATTGCTCGCACTGGTATTTGTCACCGGTCCTACGCTGTTTATCCTGGACCTGACCACCAACAGCCTTGGGCTGCTCGCAAACAACTTTCTGCATATGAGCCTCTGGACTGACCCGGTTGACAAAGGCGGTTATCCGCAAGCCTGGACTGTCTTCTACTGGGCTTGGTGGCTTGCATACGCTCCGATGGTCGGACTGTTTGTAGCTCGTATTTCCAAAGGTCGTACGGTGCGTGAGCTGATTCTTTACGGGTTTACCTATGGCAGCCTCGGCTCCTGGATCTTCTTCGCCGTTTGGGGCGGCTATGCCATTCATGCTGAAACCAGTGGCGCTCTGGAACTGTCGGCTATATTGGCCGAGGGCGGCCTGCCGGCGACCATCGTCGCTGTAGTCAAGGCTCAGCCGCTGTCCGGCCTGTTTATTCTGGCCTTCATCGTCTTGTTCCTCGTATTCACCGCGACCACGATGGACTCGTCGGCCTACGTTCTGGCTTCTATCAGTTCGGAGAAACTGACCGGGGACGAGGAGCCAGCCCGTTGGAATAGAATTCTCTGGGCTGTCGTGTTGGGGGTCGCTGCGGTCGCCATGTTGCTGATGGGCGGACTTAAGGCCGTGCAGTCATCCAGTATCGTGCTCGCCTTGCCGATGTTGTTCCTCATGGCCATGTTGGTCTTCTCATTTATGCGCATGTTGAAAGAGGATCATGGCCGCCGACTGGAGCCGGCCCATCATGTGCTCAAGGAGCATGAGGTTATAGCGGTCACTGTTGCCCAGAGCGAGGCTGTTTATGCCAAGGCAGCGATTTTCGAGACGGGCGCGACTGGCAAGACCATATAGCGAACACCTGAAAATACGTTGGGCCGATGGCTGGGTGCTGTAGCAGATACAAGCAGTTCCCAACTACACGGTATAAACGGCAGGGGCATTCGGGTTTCTGAATGCCCTCAGGTCAGCTTTGGAAGCCTAGGGACTTTTCCGGTTGCGCCTCTCCGCTATCGGCCTTAGATACTGTCCATCGCGCAGAGCTTTGCCGCGAGTGGTAGTTGGTCAGGAGTTCGCCGTGATGTGTCGAGGTCGGATATGGCGCGGGTGAGTATATGACCCTGGATTTTTTAAACAGCACTTTGTGAGTGCGCGAGGCTATAAGGAACCTGAGGCGGGCCTATGACGAGTGAAACATGGGATTCAATGCCTAAACAAGACCGGTTTGATCCATCGAGTTCTGGGCGCACTATGAAGGCTGTTGTGACCATGGGCAGCGGCGGATACGAGCAACTTCAGTGCCGTACGGTTAGGCTACCGGAGCTAGGTCCAGGTGAGGTGTTGCTGCAAGTTCTGGCCGCCGGTATCAATAATACGGAAATCAACACTCGCGTCGGCTGGTACTCTTCCTCAGTTACTTCTGGCACAGAGTCAGCAGTCACTGCCGAGGATAAGTTGACCCCTAAAGCAGACGGAGGTTGGAATGAGGCTACGCCGTTTCCGTTCATTCAGGGCACCGATTGCTGTGGGCGAATAGTTGCCGTCGCGCCGGGGGGCGATGAGCGCACCATTGGTTTGCGCGTCCTGGTGCGTGCCTGCATGCGTAAGTCTGGCTTCGCATCTACGGAAACCATCTGGATGGGTTCTGATTTCGATGGCACTTTCGCCGAGTTTGTTAAGGTGCGTGCCGACGAGGTGTTCCCGGTGGCATGCGACTGGAGCGATGTGGAACTCGCCACGATTCCCTGTGCCTATGGAACGGCGGAGAACATGCTGCACCGTGGTCAGGTGGTAAGTGGCATGCACGTGCTGGTCGCCGGTGCTTCTGGTGGCGTTGGCTCTGCCGCAGTGCAGCTGGCCAAGCGCAGGGGCGCCAAGGTGACGGCGATTGCAGCCAAGGCCAAGGCGGAGCAGGTACTCGCCATTGGCGCGGATCGGGTCATCGATCGAAACGCTGATGTTGTGGCCTGTCTCGGTGAGGAGTCGGTGGACATCGTTATTGATAATGTTGCGGGCACTGGATTCGGCGGTTTGCTGCAGGTGCTCAAGCGAGGCGGGCGATATGTGTCTTCGGGGGCAATCGGTGGCCCGCTGGTGACTCTCGATATGCGCACCCTCTATTTGAAGGATCTGACACTGATAGGTAGCACCGCTTGGGACGAGCCTGTATTTCAAAACCTGATTTCTTACATTGAGCGCGGCGAGCTTCGGCCTCTTGTGGCGAAGGTATTTCCTCTTGAGCGTATTGCAGATGCGCAACGAGAGTTCTTGGAAAAAAAACATACTGGTAACTTTGTCCTGGTACCGCCGCCATTGGGTCGTGAGGTCTGAAGAGGCGACTGCCATTCGGGTAGGGCGTTGATGTTGATATAGAAAGCTGACTCTTTTTGAAAGTAGGCGGCTGTCTTGCCCAGCAGTAGTTTGTCGGTACGATTCACGGGCGCCTCAAGGCTTCCCAAGTCGCAGCTTGAAGTGCTGGATCAGCCTAGGGCTGGCATGGTCGCGCGTCGGCAAGTATTGGCTTATGTACAAGTGTCGGTAGGGGGCGCTTCACGCATTGACTCAGCCAATACGCGTAGGCCGTTCAAGCCCATGTGTAAAACTTCCGGATTATGGTGTTGCTCGGGGTACATAAGGTAGAGCGGTGCATTGAGTTGCGGTGCTTCGCTAACTGGGTACAGCGTGCCCTGATTTATCTGTGCCTGCACGGCTCTCTGGGGTAGGTAGGCGGAACCCCCTTCACGGTAAAT
The DNA here is from genome assembly GCF_024397895.1 of Pseudomonas benzenivorans. Lineage (NCBI taxonomy): Bacteria > Pseudomonadati > Pseudomonadota > Gammaproteobacteria > Pseudomonadales > Pseudomonadaceae > Pseudomonas > Pseudomonas benzenivorans. The sequence continues at coordinate 479,765 of NZ_CP073346.1, read as the reverse complement.
TATTTGCAGGGCGAGGTCGCTTAGCCCCACCGTCAGGGTGGGCGTACTTATAGTGCTGAAGGCCAGGTTATGCTGCTGGTTGAAGTGCGGGCCCCAGTCGATATAGATGTAGTTCTGACTCAAACTTTCCGATAACGTAGCCGCGCAAGAAGACACCAATATTAGTGGATCATCCATGAGTTTCTCGATTTTCAGTCCCGGCACGGTGTGCGGAACCGAGGTGAGAATGAGATCCAGATAACCGTCAGACAAGTTATGGATCATTCGTTGAGACCAGTCGGCCTCGACTCGCAAGACATAGTCTGGAACGTTGGTTTTCATCCATGTTATCCATGGCCGGCTGAAGCGATCCCATACAGTCGCTTGTATGGCCAGGCTGAACAACCCCTTGAAACCATCCGGCAAGCCCATGTCCTGATGCGCCTGTTGCCAGGTTTGTAGAAGGCGAAGCGCGTAGGGCTGAAAACGAAGGCCGGCCGGCGATAGCTGAACGCCGGAGTGAGAGCGAATGAAAAGCTTCTGGTTGAGCTCCTGCTCAAGTTGTTGGATGCGGCTGCTCGCAGTTGACTGGGTGATGTGCAAATGGTTCGCCGATTTTATTATCGAGCCAGTTTCGGCAACCTCAAGGAAGGTTCTGATTTGTGAGATATGCACGTGTTGATCCTGTCTAGGTGACGCTATCGACGCTTTCGATAGACCATATAGGAAATTGTCGCTTCCAAAAAAACAAGTGGTTTGAAAAGCTATAACGCGATGCCGCTGGGCGGTTCACATCTTAATGCAGTTAACCTAGTTAGTGAGGTGGTGCGGTGCTTATTCAGCCAGGCGTGCTGTCCTATGAGCGGCTTTTCAATGATTTCGTGTGGGATGTTCCCAAGCATATCAATATTGCAGAGCTCATCTGCGATCGGCACGCCCGCACGACACCTCTGGGCACCGCGGTCATTGAGGATTCCGAGCGGGGCGTTCGACGCTTCACTTTCGCTGCTCTCAAGCAACTATCGGACAACTTGGCCTGCCGGCTACGCAAGCTTGGCATCAACAGAGGGGATCGTGTAGTCATTATCCTTGGTCAGGACGTAGAGGCGCTGGTCAGCCATCTGGCCATATTTAAGTTGGGCGCCATTTCCGTACCTATCGCAGGCTTGTATACCGGCGACGGGCTGTCATTCAGAATCAACGACTGTGCTGCATCTCTGGTGATTACAGATCGCTCGGGGGCCGACAAGCTAAACGGCCTGGATCTCCCCTCGGTAGTACACCGGGCAGTCATTCATCAGCAGGCCGAAGGCCATGAGCTGGATTTCGACGAGCTGCTGCTTGATTCTGGCGATGAATTGGAGCCTGTGCAGACTGAGGCCAACCAGCCAGCCCTGATTTTCTACACATCGGGCACCACGGGTAATCCCAAGGGCGCCTTGCATGGTCACAGAATCGTCAACGGCCACCTGCCTTGCTTCCAGCTGGGCTTTGAGATGGCGCCGAAGAATGCCGACGTATTTTGGACTGCCTCAGACTGGTCGTGGCTGGGCTCCCTGGGTGATGTGGTATTTCCAGCACTCTATTTTGGTCACCCACTGGTTGCGAGTCCTGGCCGGTTTTCGGTTCGGCGTAGCTACCAACTGATGCAGCGCCATCGAGTGACCTGTCCCTACCTGGCGACCGCGGTTCTAAGAAAAATGAGGGCCGAGCGTTCCAACGAAAAGCTCGAGCTGCACGTTCGGGCAATCATGACGGGCGGCGAGGCACTGGCACCTGAGGTATTGAAGTGGGCGCAGGTTATCTTCAATGCGCCGGTGAACGATGAGTTCGGCCTGACCGAGTCCAACCAGACATCTGTGTGTTGTACCAGCCTCTATGAGGCGCCTGCGAATTCCGTGGGGCGCATTACGCCCGGCAAGAGGGTTTGCATCATCGACAGCGAGGGGCAGCCACTGCAGCCTGGTGTAACTGGCGAAATAGCAATCTGGTATGACGATCCGACCAATATGCTTGGCTATTGGAATCAGCCGCAGAAAACGGCGGACAGGATTATCAATGGTTGGCTGCGCAGCGGAGATCGCGGCATGTTGGACGATCAGGGCTATCTCTATTACTACGGCCGTCTGGACGACTTGATCATGGTCAACGGACTGCGCGTGGGACCTGATGAGGTGGAGAATCAACTGGCGGCCCATGACAAGGTGGCCGAGGCCGGAGTCATCGGTGTGCCTGATGAGCGTAGCGGGGAAGCGATCGTGGCTTTTGTTCGTCTGCGCGATGGCATTGAGGCCGACCAGAGGCTGAAAGATGAGTTGCAAGCCTTCGTGAAGCAACGTCTGGCCGCGCATTGCTACCCGAAATTCATTACGTTTGTACGCGACTTCTCCGTCACATCCACCGGGAAGATCCGACGTGCAGACTTGAGAAAAATATACACAGAGCAGTTCTCAGGCGCTCTGGCCGAGCCCGTTTAGCGCCGGCTTGGGCTACGAGAACTCTGATTAGGGGGAGTGCATGTTCAAGGCGTTGCTTGTTTCTCAAGTCGATGGTGCGCATACAGCCGAACTAGTGCAGCTGAAGGACAGCGACCTTTCTGGCGAAGGTGTATTAGTGCAGGTCGATTATTCCGGCCTGAATTACAAGGATGCCTTGGCCGTTACCGGCCAGGGAAAGATTGTTCGAAAGTTCCCGTTGGTGCCTGGGGTGGACTTTTCCGGAACTGTGCTGCAGTCGTCTTCGCCGGATTATTGCGAGGGCGATGCAGTCGTGTCGACCGGGTGGGAGGCTGGCGTAAGCCACTTCGGCGGATATGCACAAAGAGCGTGGGTTCCGGCAGACTGGCTGGTGAAGCTTCCGGTGGGATTGACCTTGCAGCAGGCGATGGCGCTTGGAACCGCCGGTGTAACCGCCATGCTGAGCATTCTGGAGCTGGAAGAGGGCCATGTTCTGCCGTCGAGTGGACCGGTGGTGGTAACGGGGGCAAGTGGCGGGGTGGGCAGCATAGCGGTTGCCCTTTTGAGCGCCCTTGGCTATCACGTTGCGGCTGTCACCGGGCGTCAGGAGAACCACGATTACCTCAGGAAGTTGGGCGCTACCGAGGTTGTTCCTCGCGAGGACATGGCGGCACTGGCTAGGCCTCTAGAGAGCCAGAAGTGGGCAGGTGCGATTGATTGTGTGGGCGGTTCGGCACTGTCGAGGATATTGGCCGAAACCGCGGAAGGTGGTGTTGTGACCTGCTGCGGCCTCGCGGCCAGCCCGCAGCTTTCGACAACGCTAATGCCATTCATCCTGCGGGGGTTAAGGTTGGTGGGTATAGAGTCAGTCCGCCAACCCAAGCAGCGTCGCTTGCACGTATGGAAGCGACTCGCAGAAACCATGCCTCTCAGTCTGTTGGACTCATTGACTGAAACCATTGCCTTGGAGTCGCTAACGGAATGCAGCAGGAAGTTGTTATCAGGAGGCGTGACAGGGCGTGTACTTGTTGACCTGCGTTCATGAGTTGCCACCGCGAGTGACACAGGACGGGGCGGAGCCGGAGCTGGGTGTATCCGCCCCAAGAGAGAGTTGCTTAGTTGGGGTAGGGCCCAGTGTATGGCGTTGAGGCCAATAGCGGTCAACGGAGGGGGGTGGTAAAAAAGTGGTACGAGCGCCAAGAGGATGGGCCAGCAGCCCAGTATTTTCAGTCCTTAGAGACTTTTAACCTTCCCATCCATCATCGGCGCCACGGAGAAGCGGCGAGACACTTCTGTGGCTGTTTTGGGCTGCGCTTTGGCTTGTTCTTCGGGCATCTTCATCATCTGGGTTCTGCTGGCGTGCCTGCTGCTGGTAGGCGTGCTGCAGGTAATTCACTCATCGGCGGTCTTTCGATGGTCAGGGAAAGCGGCCGGGGCGGCGAGTTTACCAGCAATCCCAGTGCTGAATGTTGCAGCCTATCGGTGTGCCAGCGCGGTGTCTTGAGGGGGAAGTTGTTGAAACTTCCGGGCTCTCGGGCGCGCCCCTTCGCCTAACTGTGCCTATCAGGTTCTGCGGGCGGCCGATGGCCGGCAGCTGCTGCTACTGGCAGGTTTCATTACGCGTAGGTTGTCTATGCTGAGAAAGACGCCTTTCGTACCGCCCGGTGCGTGGCATGACCGCCTTTGGAGATGACCGCTATGTGCAAGCATTCTCTGTTTCGTCGTTTGGCCGCCGCCCTGGCGGTTTTCCATCTGCTTATGGTCGCCCAGGTTCCACTGGCCAATGCGGCCATGATCGGCACCAGCGAGGTGCTGGCCACGCAACAGCAGCAGGTCGACCGTCAGCAGCTGCTGGGCATGCTGGAAGATCAGGGGGTACAGAAGAAGCTCGAGGCCATGGGCGTGGAGCCAGCGCAGGTTGAGGATCGCATCAACAGCCTGACCAACGCCGAGCTGGCGCAGTTCAATCAGCAGCTGCAGGAGGCTCCGGCAGGGAGCGGCGTGGTTGGGATCATCGTGCTGTTCTTGGTGATCTTCATCATCACGGATATGCTCTGCGCCACCAATATCTTCAGTTTCGTGAAATGCATAAATCGTTGAGTGGCTGGCACTACCTTCCTTTCTTGTTAGTAGTTCTGCTGGGTGCATGCGCGAGGTCTCCGGTGTTGCTGCCGGAGACCTCGCGTCTTCCTGAGCGGGTGGAGCTGAGCAATGTGCCGTTCTTCCCGCAGAGCGCCTACCAATGCGGTCCAGCAGCGCTGGCGACCATGCTCAACCACCGCGGGGTGCTGACCGGTCCCGGAGCGCTCAAGGAGCGAGTGTTCATTCCTGGTCGCGAGGGCAGTCTGCAGGTCGAGATGGTGGCGGCCGCGCGTGCTCATGACCTGCTGGTGTATCCCCTCGAGCCGCGCCTGGATGCCTTGTTGGCGGAAGTGGCGGCGGGCAATCCGGTGCTGGTTCTGCAGAACCTTGCACTCGATTGGTACCCCCGTTGGCATTTCGCCGTGCTGGTCGGCTTCGACCGCCGCGAGCGCACCCTGATTCTGCGCTCCGGCACCGAACGCCGCTGGCTGACCAGTTTTGCCAGCTTCGACAGCACCTGGGCGCGTGGCGGGCGCTGGGCGGTGCTGACCCTGCCGGCGGACCAGCTACCGGCGCGGCCAGAGTTGCATCCATGGCTCCAGGCGGCCAGCGACCTGGAAGAGACCGGCCATGACGCGGCGGCGCAGAGCGCCTACCGTACGGCCACCCGGCAGTGGCCGGAACAGTCCCTGGCATGGTTCGCCTTGGCCAACAGCCGCTACAACGGTGGCGACAAGCTCGGGGCCGAGCATGCGCTGCGCACCAGCCTGGAGCGTCAACCGGATTTTGCCGCGGGCTGGTTCAATCTTTCGCAGGTGCTGGGTGAGCGCGGCTGTCGGCAGGGAGCGGAGCAGGCGCTGAGTTGTGCTAGGCGTCTGGCACCGGAGGAGCGCCGTTTCAAGGATACGGTTGGTCAGGCGTCGGGGACGGCGGAGCAGTGCGTTGCGCCACCGGTTTGTCCGTTGGCGCAGTGACTGCGGCTAAATGCAAAACGGCGCCAATTGGCGCCGTTTTGCTGTGTGTGGTCGATCAGACGCCGAGTCGGTCGCGCAGGCTGTAGTACCAGGCGCCCATGGCGGTGAATGGCACGCGGAACAGCTGGCCACCAGGGAAGGGGTAGTGGGGCAGTTCGGCAAAGGCATCGAAGCGCTCGGCCTGACCGCGCAGGGCCTCCGCCAGGACCTTGCCGGCCACGTGGGTGTAAGTCACGCCGTGGCCGCTGCAGCCTTGCGAGTAGTAGATGTTGTCGCCGAGGCGACCGACCTGAGGCAGGCGCGACAGGGTCAGCAGGAAGTTGCCGGTCCAGGCGAAGTCGATCTTCACATCCTTCAGTTGCGGAAAGGTCTTGAGCATCTTCGGTCGGATGATCGACTCGATGTTGGCCGGGTCGCGGGCACCGTAGACCACGCCGCCGCCGAAGATCAGGCGCTTGTCGCCGGACAGGCGATAGTAGTCGAGCAGGTAGTTGCAGTCTTCCACGCAGTAGTCCTGCGGCAGCAGGTTGCTGGCCAGTTCATCCGATAGCGGTTCGGTGGTGATGACCTGGGTGCCGCAGGGCATCGATTTGGCCGAGAGCTCAGGGATCAGGTTGCCGAGGTAGGCGTTACCGGCGACCACCACGAACTTGGCTTTGACGCGCCCTTGAGGTGTGTGCACCACAGGGTTGGCGCCGCGCTCGATACGAATGGCCGGGGACTGTTCGTAGATCACGCCCCCCAGGGATTCGACAGCGGCCGCCTCGCCGAGGGCCAGATTGAGCGGATGAATATGGCCGCCGCTCATGTCGAGCATGCCGCCGATGTAGTTGTCGGTGGCCACCACCTCGCGAATGCGCTTGGCATCCATCAGCTCCAGCTGGGTATGACCGTAGCGCTCCCACAGCTTCTTCTGTGATTCCAGGTGGTCCATCTGCTTGCCGGTGATGGCCGCGAACACGCCGCCGTCCTTTAGGTCGCACTGGATGTTGTACTTGGCGACGCGCTCACGAATGATGCGTCCGCCCTCGAAGGCCATCTGTCCCAGCAACTGGGCCTGCTTGGGACCGACGGTGCGCTCGATGACATCGATGTCGCGACTGTAGCTGTTGACGATCTGACCGCCGTTACGGCCCGAGGCGCCGAAGCCGACTTTGGCGGCTTCGACGATGCTCACCTTGAAGCCGCTCTCCAGTAGGAACAGGGCCGTGGACAGGCCGGTATAGCCAGCACCGACTATGCAGACATCGGTCTCTACTTCGCCGTTCAGCTCCGGGCGGGCGGGGACGGGATTTGCTGAGGCGGCGTAATAGGATTGTGGATATGCCGTGTGCGCCATTTTGCATCCTCTGTTTTATATTTTTTACGAATGGTTCGATGCTACCGGAGTTGAAAATACTCGGCTAGTAGGCTGTGCAAAATATTAAACGTAGCGGAGTGTGGCAAAAAATTCATTTTTTCAGTTAGTTAGCGAAAAAAGGTGTTGACTCTTTTTGGCGGCTCCGTAGAATGCGCACCCATCGAAGGCACATAGCTCAGTTGGTTAGAGCACCACCTTGACATGGTGGGGGTCGTTGGTTCGAATCCAATTGTGCCTACCAATTCGATCCCGTCTAGCGCGGGGGTAAAAAAGGCGATCCGCAAGGATCGCCTTTTTTCGTTTGGGAATATTTTGAGGTAACGCAGTGGCGACTCAGGCCTTCAGTTCGGCGCTCGCCTGCATAAATTTCTCTCCCTCCTTTTTGGCCCCCTTTCGGTACTCATCGGTCATCTTTACATCGGCATGGCTCTGCAACGCTTGTGTGTATTCCTGCGGGTAACCCTGCTGCCTGTAAAGCCAAGCACCCGCGCTCGTATCTCGTGAAATATTGGACACTCTGCTTTAGGCATGGCGTCATAGGTTCTCGATCCATCTCGGGCCATCTTGAACGCCTTGGACAGATAGTCCTCGGTCACCGCATTCCATTGGCGTTTAGCGTTCAGCTGCTCACGCTTACGAGCTCTAGAATCAGGTATGGACAGGCGAGCGATCATGCCAGGCCCTCTTTGGGGCCATCGCGCAGGGCGCTGCCCCTACCGATTTCCAGGTGGTTCGGGTTGGTGTAGTTTTGGTTTTTGCCTGGTGAAATCTTTTGAGTTTTTTCCTTAAGGTCCATGGCGTCGTTTCATCAGGTCTCGATGTTCTCGGGCGAGCGGGAGCGGACCAGTGCCAGGCGGATAGCTTGTCAGTGTTCGCATGACCTAAGCTCGCCCAAAGGGCGACGAAGCCGAGCAACTTCGGGTCGAGGTTAGACAGTTTTTCTGTTCCGGGGCAGCCCACAATCCTTCGTATTGCACGCACCTCAGGGTGCGCAAGCGGCAGAGGATTCGGTTATGTCCATTAGTGTGTTCGACCTGTTCAAGATCGGTATCGGGCCTTCCAGCTCCCATACTGTTGGCCCCATGCGTGCCGCGGCATTGTTCGTCGGCGCCCTGCGCGAGCGGCGCATGCTCGAGCGCGTGGGCCGCGTCGAAGTGCGCCTGTACGGCTCGCTGTCGGCCACCGGGGTCGGCCACGGCAGCGACAACGCGGTGATCATAGGGCTGATGGGCGAGTGGCCGGACAGCATCGACCCGAGCCAGATCGGCGCGCGCATCGAGGCGCTGCGCGAGAGTGGCCAGTTGCAACTGGACGGCCGCCTGCCGGTGGCCTTCGACTGGCAGCGCGACATGCTGCTGCTGGACGAGAACCTGCCCTATCACCCCAACGCCATGACCCTGACCGCGTTCTGCGGCGAAGGCCGCGAACTGCACGGCGACACCTACTATTCGATCGGTGGCGGCTTCGTGGTCGACGCCGAGCAGGCCAGCGCCGGTCAGCTCGACCAGGATAGCGCCCGGCTGCCCTACGACTTCTCCAGCGGTGACGAGCTGCTGCGCCTGTGCAAGCAGCACGGCCTGCGCGTGTCCCAGCTGATGATGGAGAACGAAAAGGCCTGGCGCAGCGAGGCGGAGATCCGCACCGGTCTGATGCGCCTGTGGCAGGCCATGCGCGACTGCGTGGACAACGGCCTGAAGCACGAGGGCATCCTGCCTGGCGGCCTCAACGTCAAGCGCCGCGCGGCCAAGCTGCACCGCAGCCTGCAGGAAATGAGCAAGCCCAACGTGATCGGCTCGACCCTGAGCGGCATGGAGTGGGTCAACCTGTTCGCCCTGGCGGTGAACGAGGAAAACGCCGCCGGCGGGCGCATGGTCACCGCGCCGACCAACGGCGCGGCCGGGATCATCCCGGCGGTGCTGCACTACTACGTGCGCTTCAGCCCGGCGGTGAGCGAGGCCGACGTGGTCGACTACCTGCTGGCGGCCGCGGCCGTGGGCATCCTGTGCAAGAAGAACGCCTCGATCTCCGGCGCCGAAGTGGGCTGCCAGGGCGAGGTCGGGTCGGCCTGTGCGATGGCCGCCGCGGGCCTGGCCGAGATCCTCGGCGCCACCCCGGAGCAGCTGGAGAACGCCGCCGAGATCGGCCTGGAGCACAACCTCGGACTGACCTGCGACCCGGTCGGCGGCCTGGTCCAGGTGCCGTGCATCGAGCGCAACGCGATCGCCGCGGTGAAGGCGATCAACGCGGCGCAGATGGCCCTGCGCGGCGATGGCGAGCACTTCATCTCCCTCGACCGGGTGATCCGCACCATGCGCGATACCGGTGCCGACATGCACGACAAGTACAAGGAAACCTCGCGCGGTGGCCTGGCGGTCAGCGCGGTCGAGTGCTGAGCCCCGCTATTCATTCGTTAGTGAGCCGATTGAAGCTCCATTGCCAGGCCGTTGCCGAGGAGATACCCCCATGTCCGCTTACCAGGCGCTGAAGCAGCCGGCTGAGGTTGCGATCCAGTCGATCGGCTTCTTGCTCACCGACAATTTCAGCCTCATCACGCTGGCCGCGGTGTTGGAACCGTTGCGCCGGGCCAATCAATTTTCCGGCAGCAACCTGTATCGCTGGCGAACCCTGACGATGGATGGCCGACCGGTGCGCGCCAATAGCGGCATGCTGGTATCGCCGGATGGCGCCGCCACGTCCGAGGACGATCTGGATGCGTTGATCATCTGTGGCGCGGAGAACATCCAGCGCCGCTGCGATCCAGAACAGATTCGCCTGCTTCAGCGGCACGCCGATCTAGGCACCCACCTGGGTAGCCTGGGTTCTGGCAGTTGGCTTCTGGCCAACGCCGGTCTGCTGGACGGTTATGAATGCTGCACAAGCTGGGAGTACCGGGTCGATCTGCAGGAAGCCTTTCCCGGCATTGTCCTCAGTACCCAGCATTTCGTTCTGGATCGTGACCGCTACACCGCGGGGAACGGCAGCGACGGGGCAGACTTGATGCTGCAGTTGATCATGCGCAGTCATGGTCCTGTCTTGGCCGAGGCGATCAGTGAAACGCTGGTGCTGGAGCGTATTCGCAGTGAGCAAGTGCCACAAAGATTGACGTTACGGCAGACGTTGGGCGGCTCTCAACCGAAGTTGCAGGAGGCGATCGGGTTGATGGAAGCGAATCTCGAGAAGCCTATCGAGCTGGAAAAGCTGGCCAATTTCGTCGGTTTATCCAGACGGCAGCTTGAGCGACTCTTCTGCCAGTACATGCACTGTTCCCCGTCGCGATACTACCTGAAGTTGCGTTTGCTGCAGGCGCGACAGCTGCTGAAGCAGACGGCTCTGCCAATATCGAACATCGCGGTAAGTTGTGGCTTTATTTCCGCGCAGCATTTCTCCAAGTGCTATCGCGAGCACTTCGGGTCAGCCCCAAGTGGCGAGCGACAAGATCGTTCGCCGCGCTTGAGCGTGGCCATGCACTGAACCGCGCGACAATCGATTTTTTTGCCCGTCCTGTGCCCGCTCAGGACGGGTTTTTTTTGCGCGTGTGGAAATTTGGAAGGGGAGTGGAAACCGGTGGCCCTTGGCTTTCCTGCTGGCGCCTAAACGGAGCCCGGAAGCGGCGTGGACGAGCTGAGAAGCTCGCCAGCGCCCTGATCGCCAAGGCCGGGCTTGGGAGCGCCTTGCACAAATGAACCGAGCCAGGCAGGCGCAGCGGATCTGACCAATTTCGGGTCGGAAACGTACAAAAATGGCAGAAGTGCATCTGGTGCAATGCTTTCCAACGGCTCGCCAAACCGGCGAATCGAGTCACTGGAAAACAAAAAGGATTCACGCCATGCAGATGCCCAAGACGATCCGGATTCAGAACGGCGAAAAGGTCAACTCCACCTTCTCCGCCCAGGAGTATGCCAACCGCCAGGCCAAACTGCGCGCCCACATGGCCGCCCAGGACATCGACGCCGCGGTCTTCACCTCGTACCACAACATCAACTACTACAGCGACTTCCTGTTCTGCTCCTTCGGTCGTCCCTACGCCCTGGTGGTGACCCAGGACGCGGTGGTCAGCATCAGCGCCAACATCGACGGTGGCCAGCCGTGGCGCCGCACCGCCGGCACCGACAACATCGTCTACACCGACTGGCAGCGCGACAACTACTTCGTCGCCATCCAGCAGGCGCTGCCGAAGGCACGCCGCATCGGCATCGAGTACGACCACATCAACCTGCAGAACCGCGCCAAGCTGGCCGACCGCTACCCGGACGCCGAGCTGGTCGACATCGCTGCCCCGTGCATGGGCATGCGCATGATCAAGTCCGCCGAAGAGCACGAGATGATCCGTCACGGTGCGCGCATCGCCGACATCGGTGGCGCCGCCGTCGTAGCGCTGCGTGACCAGGTGCCGGAGTACGAAGTGGCCCTGCATGCCACCCAGGCCATGGTGCGCGAGATCGCCCGCACCTTCCCGGACGTCGAGCTGATGGACACCTGGACCTGGTTCCAGTCCGGCATCAACACCGACGGCGCGCACAACCCGGTGACCACCCGCAAGGTGAACAAGGGCGACATCCTCAGCCTGAACTGCTTCCCGATGATCGCCGGCTACTACACCGCGCTGGAGCGCACCCTGTTCCTCGACCACTGCTCCGACGACCACCTGCGTCTGTGGCTGGCCAACGTCGAAGTGCACGAGGCGGGTCTCAAGCTGATCAAGCCGGGCATGCGCTGCAGCGATATCGCCCGTGAGCTGAACGAGATCTTCCTCAAGCACGACCTGCTGCAGTACCGCACCTTCGGCTACGGCCACTCCTTCGGCACCCTCAGCCACTACTACGGCCGCGAAGCCGGGCTGGAGCTGCGCGAGGACATCGACACGGTGCTGCAGCCGGGCATGGTGGTGTCCATGGAGCCGATGATCATGCTGCCGGAAGGTCGTCCGGGTGCTGGTGGCTACCGCGAGCACGACATCCTGATCGTCAACGAGCAGGGCGCGGAGAACATCACCAAGTTCCCGTACGGGCCGGAGAAGAACATCATCCGCAAATAACGCTCGTTTCAGGCGGTGCAACGCCGCCTGCTTGCAACGTTCCTGGATTACAAGGCGCAAAGGAGTAATGACCGATGCGCCCTGTTCCCTTAGGTGCTCCGCAGTTCCAGTCGTCGATCCTTTCTCCTCGTGCCCGAATGGGCCCGAACCGATGTCAGCCGCGAAGGCGGCGGGCGAACAGGCCCGCCAGCACTTTCGCCGACGTCGCCAAGGGAACGCCGCGCAGGCTCAGGATGCCAAGTGACATAGGCGGGGGCAGGGGCGCGACAGAAAACTGCTGCAGACCAGCACCAAACAAGGGGTCGCTGAGCAGCGTTTTCGGGCCGAAGCCTATGTAGTCGGTACGGCGCATCAGTTCGAGCATGAGGGTCAGCGAGGCACAGGACATTAAGTTCCTGGGCGCGTCGATGCCATTGGCCGCCAGCCATCGCAAGAAGTGGTTGCCCATGCTCCCGTCGCTGAGGTTCAGCACCCAGCTTGCATCCTTGAGTTCTGCCCATGTCTCAGCGCCCGCCAGCGGGTGTCCGAGACGACCGGTAGGCGCGGCATGGACATCGGCCAAAGGTTCGAAGATCACTTCGTAGGGCAAGTCGCGCGGGTTGGCCAGGGCGACGGCGAAGTCGAGTCGGCCTTCTAGCAGGCCCGGTAGCGCTTGGGTCAGCAGCCCCTCCTCGAGGCTCAGGGTGGCATCCGGTTGCGTGCGGCGGAACTCGGCCAGGATCGGGGGTAGGACCGTCGCGGCCACGAGCGGTGTGAGCGCAACGGCTACGCGTGCCCCGGCACCACCGCGCAAGGCGCGGATTTCCTCTCGTGCCTTATCGAGTGTGGCGTGTGCCAGGCGCGCGCGAACCAGCAGCGCCTGTCCCGCGGGCGTGAAGTCGATGCCCTTGTAGCTGCGTGTAAGCAACTCCGCGCCGACGTCCTCCTCGAGCTCGCGCAAGGCCTTTGTCAGCGCACTCTGGCTCAGGTTCATCGCCCGTGCTGCCGCGCGGATGGAGCCTGACTCGGCAACTTGGATGAGGGCTTTGAGCTGATGGTCCTTCATGGCGAAGATGATTCCATTTGGTTGTCACCTAGGAAAAAGTACTGCCTTACGTAGATCACTGCAAATTCTATTATCGGCTCATGAATACATTCGATCTCGATCTACCCAATGAAGCCGCGATGAAGTCCTGGCGGCGCACCATTCATCAGCATCCTGAGCTCGGCTTCAGCGAGTTTGCGACGAGCCGTCTGGTGGCTGAGTGCCTGACGCAGTGGGGCTACGAGGTGCACTGCGGCATCGCGGTGACCGGCGTGGTCGGGATCCTGCGCTGGGGCGAGGGCGGGCCGCGCCTCGGCCTGCGTGCCGACATGGACGCGTTGCCGATACAGGAACTGACCGGCCTGCCATGGGCGAGCCAGACACCAGGGCAGATGCATGCCTGTGGCCATGATGGCCACACCACGATGCTACTTGGCGCGGCGCAAGTCTTCGCGCGCATGCACCGGGAGGGACGGCTTCCGGGCAGCGGTACGTTGAACCTGATATTTCAGCCGGCCGAAGAACTGGGTGGCGGCGGCGGAGCACGGCGCATGCTCGACGAGGGGCTGCTCGAGCGCTTTCCCTGCGACGCGGTGTTCGCAATGCACAACTACCCGGGTGTCCCGACTGGCCACTTCCGCTTTCGGGCGGGGTCCTTCATGGCTTCCTCCGACAGGGTACTGATCCGTTTCAATGGCAAGGGTGGGCATGGTGCTTTGCCGCACCTTGCCGTGGATCCGATGCTGCCCGCCGCTGCGACCGTACTCGCTCTGCAGGCCATCGTCGGCCGCAACATCGACCCGAACGACGCGGCGGTCATCAGCGTGGGCCGCATCGAGGCGGGCAAAACCTACAACGTGATTCCCGAAACGGCCGAGATGGAGCTGAGCGTGCGGGCCCTGCGGCCGGAGGTGCGCGATCTGCTCGAGGCACGTATTCGCACCCTGGTCGAAGGCCAGGCAGCCGCCTTCGGCGTTGCCAGCGAAGTGCATTACGAGCGCGGCTATCCGGTCCTGGTCAACAGCGTGCGGGAAACGCAGCTCGCCGCCGAGGTGGCGCGCGAACTGGTGGGCGATGCCCGAGTCGTTGAGAACGCCCCACCGTTAAGTGGGAGCGAAGATTTCGCCTTCATCCTGCAGCGGGTACCGGGTTGCTACCTGCTCATCGGCAACGGCGACAACGGTTTCGGCGGTGGCGAGCACCTCGGCCCGTGCAGCGTGCACAACCCTCATTACGACTTCAACGACGACTGTTTGGTACCTGGCGCGGCCTTCTGGGTGGCGCTAGGGGAGCGGTTCTTCGGTGAGTGAATAGCTGTCGTCACTCGCTTTCATAACAACAAGTAAGCTCTATCGTGGAGATGACATCATGAGTAGGCAAAAAGCGGCCCCCCCCAAGCACCAGGTTATCGCAGCCGTGATCGGCAACGCGCTGGAATGGTACGACTTCATCGTCTTCGGCTTCCTCGCCGTGGTGATTTCGCGCCTGTTCTTTCCCAGCGAGAGTGAATACAGCTCGCTACTCATGGCCACGGCGACATTCGGCGTCGGCTTCTTCATGCGTCCGGTCGGCGGCATTCTGCTCGGCATCTACGCCGACCGCAGGGGGCGCAAGGCCGCGCTGCAGCTGATCATCGGCATGATGACGGTGTCCATCGCGATGATCGCCTTCGCCCCGCCTTATGCCGCGATCGGTGTCGCCGCACCAATGCTCATCGTGCTCGCCCGCCTGCTGCAGGGCTTCGCCACCGGCGGCGAATTCGCCAGTGCCACCTCCTTCCTGATCGAGAGCGCGCCGGCCAACCGCCGCGGACTCTACGGCTCCTGGCAGATGTTCGGCCAGGGCCTGGCGGTGTTCTGTGGCGCCGCCATTACCGCACTGGTTACCAACGGACTGACGCCGGAGGCGCTTGACTCCTGGGGCTGGCGCATCCCCTTCATCATCGGCCTGATCATCGGCCCGGTCGGTCTTTGGATGCGCCGCCACCTGTCGGAAACCAGTGCCTTCCTCGAAGCTCAGCAGGTCCCCAGGGAAAAGCAGTCGCTCGCCCGCATGCTGCGTAATCATCTGCGCGAGGTGATTACCGTCATGGGCCTCACCGTGTGCGGCACCGTCGGCTTCTACGTGATCCTTGTCTACATGCCGACCTTCGCCAATCGGCAACTGAACCTGCCGCTGACCGACGCCTTTACCGCCCAGGTCATTGCCGTCGCCCTGATGACGCTGCTGATGCCGGTATTCGGCGCGCTGTCCGACCGGCTTGGCCGCAAAGCCCTGATCATCGCCGCGACCGCCAGTCTGCTTGTCGCCCTGTATCCCTTGTTCAGCTGGGTCCATGCGGCACCGTCCTTCGCTCGCCTGATGACCATGCAGGTCGTACTGTGCACGCTGCTGGCCGCGTACTTCGGGCCAATATCCGCGGCGATGGCCGAGCAGTTCCCCGCCGGCGTGCGTTCCACCGGTCTTGCGCTCGCCTACAACCTGGCGGTGATGATTTTCGGCGGTTTTGCCCAGTTCATCGTGACCTGGCTGATCCATACCACCGGTCTGGCCATCGCGCCGGTGTTCTATGTGATCTTTGCTGCGGCCCTGGGCCTGGTTGCCGCCTTCTTTCTGGTCGACCGCACCCACGAGGCTCGTCTCGCGGTCGTCGATGATGGTGATCCGGTGCAACCGAGCCAGGCCGCCGTGCCCTCCAATCATGTGAGCGCTCAAAGCCTGTAGGGGCGAGCCATCGACCTTTCGGTGGCGGAGGCTGAGGTGTTAGCCGCCTCGAATGGCTTGAAGCGCATGCGCCGCCATCGCGATCCGAAGCGCCAAGGATTGGCGCCGTCCAGAAAATCACCTGTCGGAATAAAAACAATGAACCTCATCCTATTGCTTGGCTCGCGCCAACTCGCGAGTCTGTTCGTTCTGCCGTGCCTGCTGACGGCCACCGTGGCCATGGCGGGCGTCATCGACGACAGCAAGGCCAGCCTGGAACTCAGAAACTTCTACCTCAACCGCGATTTCCGCCAGGAGTCGGCGCGCCAGTCGAAAGCTGCAGAGTGGGGGCAGGGCTTCATCGCCCGGTTCGAGTCTGGCTTCACTGAAGGCCCGGTAGGCGTCGGCCTCGACGCCATTGGCGAGTTGGGGGTCAAGCTGGATTCCAGTCGCGATCGTCGTGGCACTGGGCTGTTGCCCTTCGATCCCGCCAGCAAGGAGCCGGTGGACGACTACAGCGAGCTGGGCTTGACCGCCAAGCTGCGCGCCTCGAAGAGCGTGTTGCGTCTGGGGACCCTGCAGCCATGGCTGCCGATTGCCATCTACAACGATACCCGTTTGCTCCCATCGACCTTCCAGGGCGGCATGCTCACGTCCCAGGAAATCGAGGGACTGACCCTCGACGGCGGCCGGCTGACTCGCAGCAATCTGCGCGACTCATCCGGGCGCGACGAGATCGGCTATGGCAGAGCCAGCAGCGATGCCTTTGATTTTGCTGGGGGCAGCTACGCAATCAATCCCCAGCTGGCCGTAAGCTACTACTATGGTCAGCTCGATGAGATCTACCGCCAGCATTACCTCGGCCTGGTCCATAACCATTCGCTGCCCGGTGGCTTCAGCTTGCGCAGCGATATCCGCTATTTCGACAGCCGCGGCGATGGCCGGCAGCGTGCGGGGGAGATCGACAACCGCAATCTCAACGGTATGCTCAGCCTCGGCCATGGCGCCCACAAGGTCAGCGCCGCCTGGCAATCCTTGTCCGGTGATAGTGCCTTTCCCTACCTCAACGGCGGAGCCGCCTACGTCGTCAACCTGGTGACCCTGAACGACTTCACCCGCGCCGGGGAGGAGTCCTGGCAGCTCCGCTATGACTACGACTTCGCCGCCCAGGGTATCCCCGGGCTGACGTTCATGACCCGCTACGTGGATGGTCGCAATGCCAGGACCGCGGCTGGTCGCAGCGGCGAGGAGTGGGAACGCGACACCGACCTGGCCTACGTCGTGCAGAGCGGCGCCCTGAAGGGCTTGAGCCTGCGCTGGCGCAATGTGAGCTTCAGATCGGGTAATGGGCTCGCGACGGATATCGACGAGAACCGGCTGATCCTGGGCTACAGCTTGGCGCTCTGGTAATGCGCGTAGCCGGATTGGGTGGATGAGGGGGGCTCTGTGTGCTTCGGCAGAATCGTCCTTCGCTTGAAAATGGATGCCGGTGGGCGCCTGAACGATGCTGCGCACAACCCAGGGCTAAGCTACAGCCATTGTCATCCGGAGAGGGCATAGGCTTGCGCTCCTTACTGCATTGCTGCCTGTCGGTCCTTTTGCTGGGGCTGTGGCTGGCGCCGCCGCTTTCGGGCGAACCGCTGCGGCTGTATTCCCAGGAGTATCCGCCGGTGAACTTCAGTGTCGCCGGCGAGCCGGCTGGTATGGCGGTAGAGGTGGTGCGCGAACTGGCGCGGCGCAGCGGCCAGCCGATCAGCCTGGAGGTGGTTCCCTGGGCGCGCGCCTATCGGGAAGCGCGCACCCGGCCCAACGCCGGGGTCTTTGTTGCCATGCGTACCGCCGAGCGCGAGCCTCTGTTCCAGTGGGTGGGGCCGATCACCGTAAACAGCACCGGTTTCTATGGGCTCAACGATTTCACACCGCGCATCGACACTCTGGAAGACGCCCGCCATCACGGCCAGATAGCCATCCCCCGTGAGTGGTACAGCCACCAATTGTTGCTTGCCGAGGGGTTCACCAATCTGCATCCGGTCCCCGGGCCGGACATGGTGGTGCAGATGCTCAAGCACAGGCGGGTGAAACTGATGGTAATGGACAACCTCGGACTCCCCGCGTACCTGGCCCGCGGTGGATTGCGCGACGACGAGGTAAAGCTGCTGTTCAGTTTCCTGCGCAGCTATAGCTACATCGCTTTCTCTCCTGAAACCGATCCGTCTGTGGTCGCTCGCTGGCAGGAGGAGCTGGATGGCATGAAGCGCGATGGCAGTTTCGCGACGATCCACCACAAGTGGTTGCCAGGTGCGGAGATGCCGGGGTTGCGGGCGCCGCCCTGAGCCGCTTGCGGCCGCTTGAGGTCTTGGTGGCAGCTCAGCGGGAGCAGGCTGCTGATGCGAGTATCGGCGGCGACGGGCAGATGGCATGTCCAGGCAGAGTGCCAGGCGTTCTCGGGCCGATTAGGTGGGTAGCGGCGCCCCCCGCTTCAGAGCGACATTCGACCTGGGGCGGGGGGCACTTCTACCTTCGCCGGGGCGTGGACCGGCTGGAGGAAAGAGTTCCGCTTCGTGGGCAGAACCCTGCCCAGTCCGCGATGAGTACCTGACCGCAACAATCGCAGGATTGGGCGAGGGCAAGATTACCAGCTCGCTGAAACGAGGCAATTGCGATTATCGAACTTTGGTTCGATAATCGCTCGAAATATGCTCCTGCGTTATCCCGGAGACTTTATGAGTGAAACGCGACCGATCCACACGCCTCTTGCGCCGCCGCCCTACGTGTCACCGGCCCAGCGGATTGCCGAATTCGCCGGCGATCCGAATTTCATGGCGTCCCTGGCGCGCGGCCTGGCGGTGATCAGCGCCTTCCAGGAGCGCAAGCGCCACCTGACCATCGCTCAGATCAGCCATCGCACGGACATTCCCCGCGCCGCCGTGCGCCGTTGCCTGTACACCCTCATGCAGCTGGGTTACGCCACCACCGATGGGCGCACCTACTCGCTGCTGCCGAAGGTGCTGACCCTGGGCCACGCCTACCTGTCCTCCACGCCATTGGCGGTGTCGGCGCAGCCCTACCTCGACCGCCTCAGCGAGCAGCTGCACGAGGCCTGCAACCTGGCCACCCTGGAGGGGGAGCAGGTGCTCTATATCGCCCGCTCGGCGATTCCTCAGCGCTTGATCTCGGTGGACCTGAGCGTCGGCAGTCGCCTGCCGGCCTACTGCACCTCCATGGGCCGCGTCTTGCTGGCCGCCCTGGATGACGACAGCCTGCGCGACTACCTCAATCATGCCGAACTGCAGCCCAAAACCAGCCGCACCCTGCATACCCCGGAGGACCTCTGGTCCTGCCTGCAGCAGGTTCGCCAGCAGGGCTGGTGCATCGTCGATCAGGAACTGGAGCAGGGGCTGCGTTCGTTGGCCGTGCCGGTACAGGACTCGGCCGGCCATGTGCTGGCAGCGATGAATGTCAGCACCCATGCCGGGCGGGTGTCGGTGAACGAGCTGGAAAAGCGCTACCTGCCGATAATGCTTAATGCCAGCCGTGAGCTGAGTGGCCAGTTGTTTCCGCCGCTCTGAATGAGAGTGGGGCTCGATAATCGCCCCCAATCCGTCGTGACGAATTGACGCAATCTTCGCGGGTTACTTATGGTGCGGAGCCGCCATCGCTGCCACGGCCGTTTGTCCATTAGTCGAGTTGTCAGCCGTGTATTGCATACACTCGAAAAATATCAGTTGGCGCAACGCACGGATGATCGTGCGCCTCACTAAAGCAACAACAAAACAATAATCAGGTACTGCGTGAATGCTGCTTCTGAGTGATAAAAGCATGGTGTTCGACCATGCCGACCCTTACGCCGTGTCGGGTTACGTCAACCAGCACGTGGGGCACCATTGCATCCAGCTGCCGAGCAAGGGCGGCGTGGCGGCGAGTCTCAGTCACCGCAAGTTCGCCAGTTTGGACCTGTGCCGGATCAGCTATGGCGGCAGTGCGCGGGTCACCTCCGAGGCCCTGGAGACCATCTACCATCTGCAGATTCTGCTCAAGGGCCACTGCCTGTGGCGCCAGCATCACGATGAGCACTTCCTCGCCCCTGGCGAATTGCTGCTGATCAACCCCGACGATCCGGTCGACCTGACCTATTCCGATGACTGCGAGAAGTTCATCGTCAAGCTGCCGGTCAGTCTGCTGCAGGCGGCATGCGAAGAGCAGCGCTGGCGGATTCCGGAGCAGGGCATCCACTTCACCCGCAACCTCTACAGCCTGCAGGAGCTGGAGAGCCTGACCCGCCTGCTCGGTCTGGTGTGCCTGGAGGCCGAGGCGGACGACAACGCCCTGCAGACCCAGGAGCACTACAGCCGCATCATCGCCAGCAAGTTGCTGACCCAGCTCGGCAGCAATCTCTGCCGCGAGTTGCCGTTGCCCCAGGCCGCGCCCTTCGAGCACCTGATCGAGTACATCGAAAACAACCTCAAGCAGGACATCAGCGCCGAACACCTGGCCGCCTGCGCGCAGATCAGCCTGCGTTCGCTCTATGCGCTGTTCGAGCGCCACTCCGGCAGCACACCCAAGCAGTACGTGCGCGAGCGCAAGCTGGCGCGCATTCACAGCTGCCTGAGCGACCCGAGCTGCCACGTGCGCAGCGTCACCGAGATCGCCCTGGACTACGGTTTCACACACCTAGGCCGTTTCTCCGAGAGCTACAAGAACAGCTTCGGCGAACTGCCGTCGGACACCCTGCGCCGGCGCGGCTGATTATCGACCCGGCGCGCTCTCGCGCCGGTGTCCCTGCTTTCCCCCATCCCCTGAAACATCCCAGAGCCCTCCGCGTGCGCGGCCCTGGCGGCTTTCGCGTGTCCGTTCGCCTGCCGGGATAGCCATTTTCTGCAACCTGCAGAAAACGGATAACGGTCGTGCACAAAGCGGATATTGTCCGACAAGCCGGGCTCGTAGCCTTAACCACGTTGAAACAATAACAACGGAGCCACGGCCATGACCCTGGGATTCGAATACCTCAATAGCCTGCTTGAAGAAGACAAGGACAAGGGCATCTACCGCTGCAAGCGGGAGATGTTCACCGATCCCCGGTTGTTCGATCTGGAGATGAAGCACATCTTCGAGGGCAACTGGCTGTACCTCGCTCACGAGAGCCAGATCCCCGAGAAGAACGACTACCTCACCACCACCATGGGGCGCCAGCCGATCTTCATCGCGCGCAACAAGGACGGTGAGCTGAACGCCTTCCTCAACGCCTGCAGCCACCGTGGCGCCATGCTCTGCCGGCACAAGACCGGCAACAAGGCCTCCTATACCTGCCCGTTCCACGGCTGGACCTTCAACAACTCCGGCAAGCTGCTCAAGGTCAAGGATCCCAAGGAGGCCGGCTATCCGTCGAGCTTCAACTGCGAAGGCTCCCACGACCTGACCAAGGTCGCGCGCTTCGAGTCCTATCGCGGTTTCCTGTTCGGCAGTCTGAATCCGGACGTGCCACCGCTGGTCGAGCACCTCGGCGAGTCGGCGAAGATCATCGACATGATCGTCGACCAGTCGGCCGATGGCCTGGAAGTGCTGCGCGGCTCGAGCAGCTACATCTATGAGGGCAACTGGAAACTGACCGCCGAGAACGGTGCCGATGGCTATCACGTCAGCTCCGTGCACTGGAACTACGCCGCCACCCAGCAGCAGCGCAAGCAGCGCGAGTCCGGCGAAGAGATCAAGACCATGAGCGCCGGCAGCTGGGCCAAGAACGGCGGCGGCTTCTACTCCTTCGACAAGGGCCATCTTCTGCTCTGGACCCGCTGGGCCAACCCCGAGGACCGTCCGCTGTACGAGCGCCGCGACGAGCTGGCCGGCGAGTTCGGCCAGGCCCGGGCCAACTGGATGATCGAGAACTCGCGCAATCTGTGCCTGTACCCGAACGTCTACCTGATGGACCAGTTCAGCTCGCAGATCCGCATCGCCCGGCCGATCTCCGTGGACAAGACCGAGATCACCATCTACTGCATCGCGCCCAAGGGCGAGAGCAGCGATGCCCGCAGCCGCCGCATCCGCCAGTACGAAGATTTCTTCAACGTCAGCGGCATGGCCACCCCGGACGATCTGGAGGAGTTCCGCTCCTGCCAGCTGGGTTATCAGGGCAGCCGCGGCTGGAACGACATGTCGCGCGGTGCCGAGCACTGGATCGAGGGCGCCGATCAGGCCGCCGAGGAAATCGAGCTGAAACCGCTGCTCTCAGGTGTGCGCACCGAGGATGAAGGCCTGTTCGTGCTGCAGCACCAGTACTGGCAGCGGACCATGATCGAGGCGCTGCGCAAGGAACAAGCGCAACTGATTCCTGTGGAGGGCGTGTGATGAGCATTTCCTATGACGCCGTGCGCGACTTTCTCTACCGCGAAGCGCGCTACCTGGACGACAAGGAGTGGGACAGCTGGCTGGAGCTGTACGCGGCCGACGCCAGTTTCTGGATGCCGTCCTGGGACGATAACGACGAGCTGACCGAGGACCCGCAAAGCGAAATCTCGCTGATCTGGTACGGCAGCCGTGGCGGTCTGGAGGACCGGGTCTTCCGCATCAAGACCGAGCGCTCCAGCGCCACCATGCCGGACACCCGCACCTCGCACAACATCAGCAACATCGAGATCCTCGAGCAGGCCGAGGGGCTGTGCAAGCTGCGCTTCAACTGGCACACCCTGAGCTTCCGCTACAAGACGGTGGACAGCTACTTCGGAACCAGTTTCTACACCCTCGACGTGCGCGGCGACAGCCCGCTGATCAAGGCCAAGAAGGTGGTGCTGAAGAACGATTACGTGCGTCAGGTCATCGACGTCTACCACATCTGATTACCCGTTCGGAGCCGGCGCAGGCGCGCATCTGAGGCAGGGAGGCCTATTGCCTTCCCGTCAGGGGCGAGCTCGCGCCAAAAAACGCCCGAAACCGTGTGTAACCACTGCCAAGCGAGGTGTGCCATGAGCCACAAGATCGCACTGAATTTCGAAGACGGGGTCACCCGCTTCATCGATGCCGACGCCAGCGAGACCGTCGCCGACGCCGCCTACCGCCAGGGCATCAACATCCCCCTGGACTGCCGCGACGGCGCCTGCGGCACCTGCAAGTGCTTCGCCGAGGCCGGCCGCTACGAGCTGGGCGAGGACTACGTCGAGGACGCCCTGAGCGAGGAAGAGGCCGAACAGGGCTACGTGCTGACGTGCCAGATGCGTGCCCAGAGCGACTGCGTGGTCCGCGTGCCGGCGTCCTCCGAGCTGTGCAAGACCCAGCAGGCCAGCTTCGAGGCGGCGATCAGCGCGGTGCGCCAGCTTTCCGACAGCACCATCGCCCTGTCGATCAAGGGCGAGTCGCTGGCCAAGCTGAGCTTCCTGCCGGGCCAGTACGTCAACCTGCAGGTGCCGGGCAGCGAGCAGACCCGCGCCTACTCCTTCAGCACGCTGCAGAAGAATGGCGAGGTCAGCTTCCTGATCCGCAACGTGCCGGGTGGGCTGATGAGCAGTTTCCTCACCGGCCTGGCCAAGGCGGGCGACAGCATGACTCTGGCCGGCCCCCTGGGCAGCTTCTACCTGCGCGAGATCAAGCGGCCGCTGTTGCTGCTGGCCGGCGGCACCGGCCTGGCGCCCTTCACCGCGATGCTGGAGAAGATCGCCGAGCAGGGCAGCGAACATCCGCTGCACCTGATCTACGGGGTGACCAACGACTTCGACCTGGTGGAGATGGACAGGCTCGAGGCCTTAGCCGCGCGCATCCCCAACTTCAGCTTCAGCGCCTGCGTGGCCAGTCCGGACAGCAGCTACCCACAGAAGGGCTATGTCACCCAGCACATCGAGCCCAAGCACCTCAACGACGGCGAGGTAGACGTTTACCTGTGCGGCCCGCCGCCGATGGTCGAGGCGGTCAGTCACTACATTCGCGAGCAAGGCATTCAGCCTGCGAACTTCTACTACGAGAAGTTCGCTGCCAGCGCCTGAGAGCTCCTTTGGTCCGCCTACCTGGTAAGCGGGCCTGTTTTATTCGATAGGGCAGTCGCCTGGAGCACTTCCAGGCTCCGGGACGACTGCACTGAGTGAGGTCGGGTTATGTTCAAGCGTTTTCAAGACAAGGTCGCGGTGATCACCGGCGCCGCCCAGGGCATAGGTCGGCGGGTGGCCGAACGCATGGCGGAGGAGGGCGCGCACCTGGTGCTGGTCGACCGCTCCGAGCTGGTGCATGAACTGGCCGATGAGCTGCAGCGTGTCAGCCCGGTGCTGTGCCTGACCGCCGACCTCGAGCAATTCGAGGAGTGCCAGCGGGTCTTGATGTCGGCAGTCGCATACTTCGGCCGTGTGGACATCCTGGTCAACAACGTCGGCGGCACCATCTGGGCCAAGCCGTTCGAGCACTACCGGGCCGAGGAGATCGAGGCCGAGGTGCGCCGCTCGCTGTTCCCCACCCTGTGGTGCTGCCACGCCGCCCTGCCGCACATGCTCGAGCAGGGCAGCGGCGCGATCGTCAACGTTTCCTCCATCGCCACCCGCGGCGTCAATCGCGTGCCCTATGGCGCGGCCAAGGGCGGCGTCAACGCCCTGACCGCCTGCCTGGCGTTCGAAACCGCCGAGCGCGGCATCCGCGTCAACGCCACCGCGCCGGGCGGGACCGAGGCGCCGCCGCGGCGCATTCCGCGCAACAGCGCCGAGCAGAGCGAGCAGGAGAGGCGCTGGTACCAGCAGATCGTCGACCAGACCGTGCAGAGCAGCCTGATGAAGCGCTACGGCACGATCGACGAGCAGGTCGGCGCGATCCTTTTCCTGGCATCCGACGAAGCCGCCTACATCACCGGCGTGACCCTGCCGGTGGGTGGTGGCGACCTGGGCTGAGCCCGCTCGCCACCGCCGAGGGATAGACCCGCCAGGACGCACTCGTATCACAACAACAAAAGAGTCCCGAGCCATGAGCAAAATCGACGTACACGACATCATCGACAACGCGGGCTTTACCCGCTTCCACTGGATGGTCATGGCGCTGTGCGCCCTGCTGCTGATCTTCGACGGCTATGACCTGTTCATCTATGGCGTGGTGCTGCCGGCGATCATGCAGGAGTGGGGCCTGACCCCGCTCGAGGCCGGCGCCCTGGGCAGCTATGCGCTGTTCGGCATGATGTTCGGCGCCCTGGCCTTCGGCACCCTGGCCGATCGCATCGGCCGCAAGAAGGGCATCGCCATCTGCTTCGCGTTGTTTTCCACTGCGACCATCGTCAACGGTTTCGCCAGCAACCCGACCGAGTTCGGCATCTGCCGCTTCCTCGCCGGCCTCGGCTGCGGTGGCCTGATGCCCAATGCCGTGGCGTTGATGAACGAGTATGCGCCCAAGCGTCTGCGCAGCACCCTGGTGGCGGTGATGTTCAGCGGCTATTCGCTGGGCGGCATGCTGGCCGCCGGCGTCGGTATCTACATGCTGCCGCGCTTCGGCTGGGAGTCGATGTTCTTCGCCGCCGGGGTGCCGCTGTTGCTGCTGCCGCTGATCCTGTGGAAGTTGCCGGAGTCGGTCGGCTTCCTGGTGCGCCAGGGTCGCCATGCCCAGGCCCGCGCCATCCTGCAGCGGATCGCGCCGGACGTGTCGCTCGCCAATGGCGGCGAATTGGTGATGAGTGAGAACAAGGGCCACGGCGTGGCCGTGTTCGAGCTGTTCCGCGAGGGCCGCGCACTGCGCACCCTGTGCCTGTGGCTGGCATTCTTCTGCTGCCTGCTGATGGTCTACGCGCTCAGTTCCTGGTTGCCGAAACTGATGGCCAGCGCCGGCTACAGCCTGGGCTCGAGCCTGTCGTTCCTGCTGGCGCTGAACTTCGGCGGCATGGCCGGCGCCATCCTCGGCGGCTGGCTGGGCGATCGCTTCAACCTGAGCAAGGTGATGGTGGCCTTCTTCGTCGCCGCCGCCGTCTCCATCAGCCTGCTCGGCTTCAAGAGCGCGCCCGCGCTGCTCTACCTGCTGATCTTCATTGCCGGCGCCACCACCATCGGCACGCAGATCCTGCTGTACGCCGCCGCCGCGCAGTTCTACGGCCTGTCGATCCGCTCCACGGGCCTCGGCTGGGCCTCGGGCATCGGCCGCAACGGCGCCATCGTCGGCCCGCTGCTGGGCGGCGCGCTGATGGGCATCAACCTGCCGCTGCAGCTCAACTTCATGGCCTTCGCCGTGCCGGGCGCGGTGGCGGCCCTCGCCATGACCCTGTTCGCCATCAGCAGCCAGCGCCGCCGCAATGCCGCGCTGGGCACTGCCGTGGCGGCTTCCTGATCACACCCTGCGGAATCTGAGCCGAAATGAGCCAAGTCCTGATTGAAAGCATCGAGGCGATCATCGTCGATCTGCCGACCATACGCCCGCACAAGCTGGCGATGCACACCATGCAGAAACAGACCCTGGTGGTGATCCGCCTGCGCTGCTCGGACGGTGTCGAAGGCCTGGGCGAGTCCACCACCATCGGTGGCCTGGCCTACGGCAACGAGAGCCCGGAGAGCATCAAGCAGAACATCGACAGCCACCTCGGCCCGCTGCTGCTCGGCCAGGACGCGGCCAACATCAACGCCGCCATGCAGCGGTTGGACAAGGCGGCAAAGGGCAACACCTTCGCCAAGTCCGGCCTGGAGAGCGCGCTGCTCGACGCCCAGGGCAAGCGCCTCGGTCTGCCGGTCAGCGAGCTGCTCGGCGGCCGGGTGCGCGACAGCCTGGAGGTGGCCTGGACCCTGGCGTCGGGCGACACCGCCAAGGACATCGCCGAGGCCGAGCAGATGCTCGAGGCGCGCCGCCACCGCATCTTCAAGCTGAAGATTGGCGCCGGCGAGGTCAACCGTGACCTCAAGCATGTGATCGCCATCAAGCAGGCCCTGGGCGACTCGGCCAGCGTGCGGGTCGACGTCAACCAGGCCTGGGACGAGTCGGTGGCCCTGCGTGCCTGCCGCATTCTCGGTGACAACGGCATCGACCTGATCGAACAGCCGATCGCCCGGATCAACCGCGGCGGGCAGATCCGCCTGAATCAGCGCAGCCCGGCGCCGATCATGGCAGACGAATCGATCGAGAGCGTCGAGGACGCCTTCAGCCTGGCGGCCGACGGTGCGGCCAGCATCTTCGCCCTGAAGATCGCCAAGAACGGCGGCCCGCGTGCCGTGCTACGCACCGCGCAGATTGCCGAGGCGGCTGGGATCGCCCTGTACGGCGGCACCATGCTCGAGGGGGCGATCGGCACCCTGGCCTCGGCCCATGCCTTTCTCACCCTGCGCCAGCTGACCTGGCACACCGAGCTGTTCGGCCCGCTGCTGCTGACCGAGGAGATCGTCAGCGAGGCGCCGGTGTACCGCGACTTCCACCTGCAGGTGCCGGCCACCCCGGGCCTGGGCCTGAGCCTGGACGAAGAACGCCTGGCGTTCTTCCGCCGCCCTTAACGCCACAGCCACCGGCCCGCCAGCCGAGGAGAGAAGCCCATGCTGTTCCACGTAAAGATGACCGTAAGACTGCCGGCAGACATGGACCCGGCCCGCGCCAGCCAGCTCAAGGCCGACGAGAGGGAACTGGCCCAGCGCCTGCAGCGCGAGGGCAAGTGGCGCCACCTGTGGCGCATCGCCGGGCACTACGCCAACTACAGCCTGTTCGATGTGGAGAGTGTCGAGGCGCTGCACGACACCCTGATGCAGCTGCCGCTGTTTCCCTACATGGATATCGAGATCGACGGCCTGTGCCGCCACCCCTCGTCGATCCATTCCGACGACCGCTAATCCCGGCGCCATAACAACAACTCGAGGTTAACCGTCATGACCGTAAAAATTTCCCACACTGCCGAGATCCAGAAGTTCTTCGAAGAAGCCGCCGGCCTCACGAACGACCAGGGCAGCCCGCGGGTCAAGCAGCTGGTGCTGCGCATCGTCCAGGACGCCGCGAAGATCATCGAAGACCTGCAGGTGAGCGACGACGAGTTCTGGACCGCCGTCGACTACCTCAATCGCCTGGGCGCACGCAGCGAGTTCGGCCTGCTGGTGCCGGGCCTGGGTCTGGAGCACTTCCTCGACCTGCTGCAGGATGCCAAGGACGCCGAGGCCGGCCTCAGCGGCGGTACCCCGCGGACCATCGAGGGCCCGCTGTACGTGGCCGGCGCGCCGATCTGCGAGGGCGAGGCCCGGATGGACGACGGCAGCGAGCTGAATGAAGCCACTGTGATGTTCCTCGAGGGCGTGGTGCGCGACACCGAGGGTCAGCCGGTGGCCGGCGCGGTGGTCGACCTGTGGCACGCCAACACCAAGGGCAACTACTCCTTCTTCGACCAGAGCCAGAGCGAGTACAACCTGCGCCGGCGCATCGTCACCGACGCCGCAGGCCGCTACCGCGCGCGCAGCATCGTGCCGAGCGGCTACGGCTGCGCCCCGGACGGGCCGACCCAGGAATGCCTGGACCTGCTCGGCCGCCATGGCCAGCGTCCGGCGCATATCCACTTCTTCGTCTCGGCGCCGGGCCATCGCCACCTGACCACCCAGATCAACCTGGATGGCGACCAGTACCTGTGGGACGACTTCGCCTACGCCACCCGCGAAGGCCTGGTCGGCAAGCTGCGCTTCGTCGAGGACGCCGCAGCGGCCGAGGCCCGTGGCGTGCAGAGTCGCTTCGCCACGCTGGCGTTCGACTTCGAGGTGCAGAAGGCGCCGGCACCGGCGGCCGAACAGCGCAGCCAGCGTCCGCGGGCCCTGCAGGAAGCCTGAGTGCGTAGGGGGCGCCGTGCGCACCATTGAGGCCGCGTGCGGTTGGCAGGGTGCGCATGGCGCACCCTACGGCGACTCCTGAAGCCAAGGGCGGATGGCCACAGCGCCATCCACCCGAAGGCTCCCGCTTCACCCACAACAACAGCGATCCGGGCTCCTGGCCACGGATGGCGAGCTGCACCCTGACGACGAGGTCCCATGAAAGCCTTGTTCCATGATTTTTCGCTGTCGGCCCTGGTGGCGGGCTGCATCGCCACGCTGATTTCCTACGCCGGGCCCCTGGTGATCATCTTCCAGGCGGCCGACAGCGCCGGCCTGTCCCATGCCGTGTTGTCGTCCTGGGTCTGGGCCATCTCCATCGGCAGCGCCGTGTTGGGCATCGGCCTGAGCCTGCGCTACCGGGTGCCGCTGGTCATCGCCTGGTCGGCTCCGGGCTCGGCGCTGCTGGTCACCCTGCTGCCGCAGATCAGCCTGAACGAGGCGGTCGGCGCCTACCTGGTGGCCAACCTGATCATCCTCCTGGTCGGCCTGTCCGGCGCCTTCGACCGCATCATCGGCCGCCTGCCGGCGGCGATCTCCGCGGCCATGCTGGCCGGCATCCTGTTCAGCTTCGGCACCGGCCTGTTCGTCTCGCTGAAAAGCCAGCCCTGGCTGGTGCTGGCGATGTTCGCCAGCTACCTGATCTGCAAGCGCCTGCTGCCGCGCTACGCGGTGATGGCGGTGCTGCTGGTCGGCTGCCTGGTGGCTCTGGCCAGCGGCGAACTGCACGGCGAGGCGCTGGTGATCGGCCTGGCCGTGCCGGTGTGGATCACCCCGGAGTTCAGCCTGGCGGCGATCCTCAACATCGCCCTGCCGCTGGTGATGGTGGCGCTGACCGGGCAGTTCGTTCCCGGCATGGCGGTGCTGCGCAACGCCGGCTACCAGACCCCGGCCAGCCCCATCATCAGTGCCAGTGCCCTGGGCAGCCTGCTGCTGGCGCCCTTCGGCTGCCACGGGCTGAACCTGGCGGCCATCACCGCGGCCATCTGCACCGGCCGCGAGGCCCATGAGGACCCGCGCAAGCGCTACGTGGCCGGCGTCGTCGGCGGGCTGTGCTACCTGCTGCTGGGACTGTTCGGCGCGACCCTGGTGTCGCTGTTCAGTGCCCTGCCCAAGGAGCTGATCGCGGCACTGGCCGGGCTGGCGCTGTTCGGCGCCATCGCCGGCGCCCTGGCCGGCGCCATGTCGGTGCCGGAAGACCGCGAGGCGGCGCTGATCACCTTCCTGGTCACGGCCTCGGGCATGTCCCTGCTCGGCCTGTCGGCGGCGTTCTGGGGACTGATCTTCGGCATCGCCGCCCATCTGCTGCTCGGCGCACGGCGCAGCGAGCGCTGCCAGGCCTCGTCACTCGGCGAACGGGAGGCGGCGCGCTAGCGGCAAACCTTTATTGCCGCGCTGCCGGGCAGAGGCCTGGGCAGGGCGGGGGTAAGACCACCCGCTTGCGTTGCCGGCAAGGGTGGAAGTCAACACCAACACAACAACTACAAGAGTGAATCCATGAAGCAATCGATCCGTGCACCCCGTGTACTGCGGGCCCCCTTGGCCCTGGCCGTCGCCCTGACTTTGCCCTCGACCCTGATGGCGGCCGAAGCGGGCTTTCTCGAAGACAGCAGCGCCACCCTCACGGCGCGCAACTACTACTTCAGCCGCGACTTCTCCGACCTGGTCGGACCGAACAAACAGTCCAAGGCCGAGGAGTGGGCCCAGGGCTTCATCCTCAACTTCAAGTCCGGCTACACCCAGGGCCCGGTCGGCTTCGGCGTCGACGCCGTCGGCCTGCTCGGCCTCAAGCTCGACAGCAGCCCGGACCGGATCAACACCGGCCTGCTGCCGGTGACCGACGAAGGCAAGGCAGCCGACGAGTACAGCCGCCTGGGGGCGGCGGTGAAGGTCCGGGTGTCGAAGACCGAACTGAAGGTCGGCGAGCAGCAGCTGGTGCTGCCGGTGCTGTTCTTCGGCGACATCCGCCTGCTGCCACCGACCTATCAGGGCGCCAGCCTGGTCTCCAACGAGATCGCCGGGCTGACCCTGCAGGCCGGCCAGCTGCGTTCCACCAGCCTGCGCAACGAGGCCGGCGACGAGGCACTGGGCGCCATGGTCGGCTTCGTCCCGCGGCGCCAGGCCGGCCAGCTGATCACCACCGACCGCTTCAACTACGGCGGCTCCGACTACGCCTTCAACGCCAACCGCACTTCGGTCGGCGCCTGGTACGCCCAGCTCGAGGACCTCTACAACCAGCGCTACTTCAGCCTCAAGCACAGCGAGCCGGTGGGTGACTGGGTGCTCGGCGCCAGCCTCGGCTACTTCGACTCGACCGAGGACGGCGAGCAACTGCTCGGCAAGCTGGACAATCAGGCGGCCTTCTCCCTGCTGTCGGCCAAGTACGGCGCCCACACCTTCTACCTCGGCTACCAGGCGATGTTCGGCGACGACGGCCTGCCACGGGTGTTCGCCAACGTCAGCCCATTGGGCAACGAAGTGCCGACCTTCACCTTCGACTCGGCCGACGAGCGCTCCTGGCAGGTCCGCTACGACTACGACTTCGCCGCCCTGGGCGTGCCGGGCCTGGTGGCCGGGGTGCGCTACCTGACGGGCGACAACGTCGACACCGGCCGCGGCTTCGAGGGCAAGGAGTGGGAGCGCGACCTGGACCTCGGCTACGTGGTGCAGAGCGGCTCGCTCAAGGGCCTGGGCGTCAAGGTGCGCAACGTCACCGCGCGCTCCAACTACCGCAGCGACGTCGACGAGAACCGCCTGATTTTCAATTACACCTGGAACCTGCTCTAAGCCCCGTGCCGCTCTGGCCTGGGCGCCGGAGCGGCACGGCGGAGACCTGCGACACCTCCTATAACCTTGCGTAAATGGATAACCACGATGAACAACTATAAGAAAGTCGGTATCACCCTGAGCTCCGCCACCCTGACCCTGGCCCTGTGCGCCGGCACGCAGGCGGCCGAGCCGGTCAAGGTCGGCCTGCTGCTGCCCTATACCGGCACCTACGCGGCCCTCGGCGAGGCCATCACCAACGGCATGAAGATGGCCATCGAGCAGCAGGGCGGTGAACTCGGCGGCCGTGCGGTGGAGTACGTCAGCGTCGACAGCGAGGCCAATCCCGGCAAGGCGGTGCCGAACATGCAGAAGCTGGTCGACGGCGCCAAGGTCGACGTGGTGGTCGGCCCGGTGCATTCCGGGGTCGGCATGGGCGCGGTCAAGGTGGCCCGCGACAGCGGCGTTCCGCTGATCATCCCCAACGCCGGCTTCAACGCCGCCACCGGCCCGCTGTGCGCGCCGAACATCTTCCGTACCTCCTTCAGCTCCTGGCAGACCGCCTACCCGATGGGCCAGGTGGCTGTCGACAAGGGCTACAAGAACGTCGTCACCCTGGCCTGGCGCTACGGTTTCGGCACCGAGTCGGTGGACGGCTTCAAGGAAGGTTTCGAGAAGGCCGGCGGCACCGTCAGCAAGGAAATCTACGTGCCCTTTCCGGACGTCGAGTTCCAGTCGCAGCTGACCGAGATCGCCGCCCTGAAGCCCGACGCGGTGTTCGTCTTCTTCGCCGGTGGCGGCGCCGCCAAGTTCGTCCAGGACTACGCCGCCGCCGGCCTGCAGGGCAAGATCCCGCTGCTCGGCTCGGGCTTCCTCACCGAGGGCACCCTGGCCGCGCAGGGCCAGGCCGCCGAGGGGGTGCTGACCACGCTGCACTATTCCGACAGCCTGGATACCCCGCAGAACAACAAGTTCCGCGCGGACTACCGCCAGCAGTTCGGCAAGGAAGCGGACGTCTACGCGGTGCAGGGCTACGACACCGGCCTGTTGCTGGCCCAGTCGCTGCAACAGGTGGCCGGCAACACCTCTGACCGCGCCGCCTGGCTCGCCGCCATGAGCCAGGCGCGCATCGACAGCCCGCGCGGCGAGTGGACCTTCTCCAAGGCCCGTAACCCGGTGCAGAACGTCTACCTGCGCGAGGTGCGTGACGGCGCCAACCGGGTGGCGGGCACCGCGGCCAGCGCCCTGGCCGACCCGGCGCCGGGCTGCAAGCTCTAGGTCCAGCGGCACACCCGGGCGCCCTGAGTGGCGCCCGGGGTTCACTCGTCTACGCCAGGTACTCCCGATGGATTTCCCCACAGTTCTCATCCAGACCCTCAACGGTCTGCAGTACGGCCTGCTGCTGTTCCTCATCGCCAGCGGCCTGACGCTGATCTTCGGCATCATGCACATCATCAACCTGGCCCACGGCGCCCTGTACATGGTCGGCGCCTACCTGGCCTTCTGGCTCACTGCGCTGACCGGCAACCTGTTTCTCGCCATCCTCCTCGGCCTGCCGCTGGCCGCGCTGCTCGGGGTGCTGATCGAGCGTTTCCTGATCCAGGCGCTGTACCGCCGCGACAACCTCGACCAGGTGCTGATGACCTTCGGCCTGATCCTGGTGATCGATTCGCTGCGCAGCATCGCCTGGGGCAACGACGTCCACAGCGTGGCGATTCCGGCGCTGCTGGAAGGCTCGGTGCAGCTCACCGAGACCCTCGAGTACCCGGTCTACCGGCTGTTCATCTCCGCCATCTGCGGGCTGATCGCCCTGGCCATGTACCTGATCCTGCAGCACAGCCGCCTGGGCATCATCATCCGCGGCGGCGCCAGCAACCGCGAGATGGTCCAGGGCCTGGGCATCAATATCCGGGTCATCTACACCCTGGTGTTCGCCGCCGGCACCGCGCTCACCGCGCTCGCCGGGATGGTCGCCGCGCCGGTGTCCTCGGTGTATCCGGGCATGGGCAACCAGATCCTCATCATCGCCTTCGTGGTGGTGGTGATCGGCGGCCTGGGTTCGATTCGCGGCGCCTTCCTCGCCGCGCTGCTGGTGGGCCTGACCGCCACCTGGGGCGCGGTGCTGGTGCCCGAGTACGCGGGCATGGCGATCTATGTGCTGATGGCCGTCGTGCTGCTGTTCAAACCGCGCGGGCTGTTCGCCTGACACCTGCCCCTCGGAGGAAACCAATCATGCGTCCCTTACCCCCTGTCATTCGCTATCTGCTGCTGGCGCTGACCCTGCTGCTGGCCGGCTTCCCGCTGTTCGGCGAGAGCCTCAGCGGCGAGCAGCACGGCTTTCACCTGCAGCAACTGACCCACATCATGATCCTCGCCCTGGTCGCCCTCAGCCTCGACCTGCTGGTCGGCGTGACCGGCATGGTCAGCCTGGCCCAGGCGGCCTTCTTCGGCATCGCCGGCTACAGCCTGGTGCTGTTCGCCCCGGAGTTCGAGGCGGTGAACTTCTGGCTGGCCCTGGCCCTGTGCCTGGCGGTCAGCGCCGCCGCCGCTTTGCTGATGGGCCTGCTGATCATCCGCACCTCGGGCATCTTCTTCATCATGGCGACCATCGCCTTCTCGCAGATGCTCTACTACCTGTTCCACGACGCGTCCTTCGCCGGCGGCTCGGACGGCATCTACCTGTTCCTCAAGCCCGATGTGCGCATCGCCGGGGTCCAGCTGCTCGACCTGGAGAACCCACGCAGCCTGTTCTACCTGGTGCTCGGCTCGCTGGTGCTGGTCTACCTGCTGTTGCGCAGCTTCCTGCGTGCGCCGTTCGGCCGGGTGTTGCTGGGTATCAAGCACAACGAGGAGCGGGTCCGCTCCATGGGCTACAACCCGCTGTTCTACAAGCTGGCGGCCTTCGTCATCGCCGGCACCATCGCCGGCTACGCCGGCATGCTCTCGGCCACCCAGTACGGTTTCGTCAGCCCCGGCCAGGTCAGCTGGCAGCTCTCGGCCCACGCCCTGGTGATGGTCATCCTCGGCGGAATGGGCAGCCTGTTCGGCGCCATCTTCGGCGCCTTCGCCTTCGAGGGCCTGCACCAGCTGTTCGCCGGCCTGACCCCGCACTGGGAGCTGCCCATGGGCCTGGTGGTGATCGCCATGGTCCTGCTGCTGCCCGGCGGCATCGCCGGCTTGCTACTGAAACTCTGTGAAAGGCGCCCAACCAGACCTGCCGACGAAACGGCGATTTCCACTCCCGTGGTGGTGAAGAAGGAGGCCGGCCTATGAGCACCCCTGTCCTGCAAACCCGCGGACTGAGCAAGGCCTTCGGCGGCCTGCGCGCGGTCAGCGACATCTCCCTGAGCGT
Organism: Pseudomonas benzenivorans; assembly: GCF_024397895.1. Taxonomy (NCBI): domain Bacteria; kingdom Pseudomonadati; phylum Pseudomonadota; class Gammaproteobacteria; order Pseudomonadales; family Pseudomonadaceae; genus Pseudomonas; species Pseudomonas benzenivorans. The sequence goes on along the minus strand of NZ_CP073346.1, from coordinate 445,276 downwards.
GGCGCCCTGCGAGGTGCACGCGATCATCGGCCCCAACGGCGCCGGCAAGAGCACCATGGTCAACCTGCTGTCCGGCCACCTCAAACCCAGCGCCGGGCAGATCCTCTTTCACGGCCGCGACATCACCGGCCTGGCACCCAACCGGGTGTCGCACCTGGGCATCGGCCGCAGCTTCCAGCGCACCAACATCTTCCCCAGCTTCTCCTGCCTGGAGAACTGTTGGCTGGCCGCACAATCGCGGTTGAAGAACTCCTTCCGCTTCTTCCGCCGCTGCGAGGCCTACGCCGAGGTGCGCGAGCGCGCCGAAAGGGCCCTGGAGCTGTGCGGCCTGGCCCGGCACCGCGACAGCCTGGCCGATGCCCTGAGCTACGGCGAGCAACGCCAGCTGGAAATCGGCATGGTGCTGGCCACCGAACCGAGCTTCCTGCTGCTCGACGAGCCCATGGCCGGCATGGGCAAGGACGAGTCGGCGCGGGTGGTCGAGCTGCTCGCCAGCCTGTCCAAGCAGTACGCCATGGTCCTGGTCGAGCACGACATGGACGCGGTGTTCAGCATCGCCCATCGCCTGACCGTGATGGTCAACGGCGAGCTGCTGGCCAGCGGTCCGCTGGACCAGGTGCGCAACGATCCGGCGGTACAGCAGGCCTATCTGGGCGACGGCGAGGAGCAATTCTGATGAGCACACAAGCCCTGGTGCAGGCCACCGGCCTGCACACCTACTACGGCAACAGCCACGTCCTGCATGGCGTCGACCTGCAGATCCGGCCGGGCGAGACCCTGGCGCTGATGGGGCGCAACGGCATGGGCAAGAGCACCACCATCCGCTCGCTGCTGGGCCTGACCCCGGCGCGCCACGGCGAGGTGCTGATCCGTGGCGAGCGTTGCAGCGGCCGCGCCACCCACCAGATCATCCGCCGCGGCATCGGCTACGTGCCGGAAGGCAGGGGCATGTTCCCCAACCTGAGCGTGCGCGAGAGCCTGATCATGGCCGTCCGGCCGGGCCTGGACGGACGCCGCGACTGGGACCTGGAGCGGGTGCTGGCGACCTTCCCGCGCCTGGCCGAGCGCTTCGCTCACCTGACCGGCAACCTCTCCGGCGGCGAGCAGCAGATGGTGGCCATCGGTCGCGCGCTGATGACCAACCCCGAGCTGGTGATCCTCGACGAGGCCACCGAGGGCCTGGCACCGCTGATCCGCAAGGAGATCTGGCAGGTGATCCGGCTGATCAAGGCCAGCGGCATCGCCACCCTGGTGGTGGACAAGAACGTCAACGTGCTGCTCGACCTGACCGATCGCAGCATGATCATGGTCAAGGGGCGGGTGGTCTATGACGGCCCCAGCGCCGAGCTGAAGACCCAGCCCGAGATCCTGCAGAACCATATCGGCCTGTGAGGCCAGGGATCCCACCATGACCCAGCTAGCTGTTCAATCCCCACGCCGCTGGCAGAAACACCTGGCGGCGCTGTTGCAGCTGACGGCGGCCCTGGCCGCCGCCGGCCTGCTGCTCGACAGCCCCCTGCAAGAGGTGCTGGCCGCACTGGTGTTCGCCTGCCTCGCCCTGGCCGGGCTGCTCTATCAGCGCTTGCCGCCGACCCTGGTCGAGGTGCCGGTGTCGGTGCCTGCGCCGCTACCGCCGGCGCCGGAACCGCCGTTGCCGGCAGCGGCACCGCCGGTCGAAGCGCCGGTCGCTCCCGTGCCTGCGCTGCGCGCCCCCCTGGCGCAGTTGCTCGAGGGCATCCAGCGCACCGAGCAGGACATGCAGTACGCCACCGACCTGGCGCGCGCCGGCGGCGAGAAGGTGCAGTTCAGCGCCGCCAGCATCCAGGCGTGCGAGGCGGCGATCCGCGAACTGGCCGGCTACATGGACAGCATCGACCGGGTGTTCGATGGCCTGTCGCAACAGTCGCTGCGCATCGGCGCCATCGTCGGCAGCATTCAGGACATTGCCAAGCAGACCAACCTGCTGGCGCTCAATGCCGCCATCGAGGCAGCGCGAGCGGGTGATCACGGTCGTGGTTTCGCCGTGGTCGCCGACGAGGTGCGCCACCTGGCCCAGCGCGCCAACGAGTCCAGTGGCGAGATTCGCCAGATCGCCGCCGGCCTGCAGCAATCGGCGCAGGAGGCGAGGGCAGGGCTCGAGCACATCGGCCAATCCACCGGCACGGGCCTGGAGAAGGCTGCCGCCGCCCTGGGCGCCATGGACGAGATGCGCGCCGGGGCCGTGGCGCGGCTGGAGATAGTCGAGCGCATCGTCCAGCGCCTGCACGAGCAGCGCACCCTGACCCAGGGCATGGCGGAGGCGCTCGCCTAGACAGTGTTCGGTAATCGCACGGATAAGCGATTATCGGATTGTTTGAGTGGGCCGCTCGGCTTACCGTTGACTCACCCGCCACCCTCAGCCGGTGGCATCGTCAACCGAGCGAGAGTAACTCCGATGGCCGAAATCATTTCCCTGGGCGAGGCGATCAAACGCTTCGTCAACGACGGCGACACCGTCGCCCTCGAAGGCTTCACGCACCTGATCCCCACCGCCGCCAGCCATGAGCTGATCCGCCAGAACAAGCGCGAACTGACCCTGGTGCGCATGACCCCGGACCTGGTCTACGACCTGCTGATCGGTGCCGGCTGCGCCAGGAAGCTGGTGTTCTCCTGGGGCGGCAACCCCGGCGTCGGCTCGCTGCACCGCCTGCGCGACGCGGTGGAGAAGGGCTGGCCGCAGCCGCTGGAAATCGAGGAACACAGCCATGCGGACCTGGCCAACGCCTATGTCGCCGGCGCCTCGGGCCTGCCGTTTGCCGTGTTGCGCGCCTACGCCGGCTCGGACCTGCCCAAGGTCAACCCGCTGATCAAGACGGTCACCTGCCCGTTCACCGGCGAAGTGCTGGCGGCGGTGCCGAGCGTGCGCCCGGACGTCACCGTGATCCATGCGCAGAAGGCCGACCGCAAGGGCAACGTGCTGCTCTGGGGCATCCTCGGCGTGCAGAAGGAGGCGGCCCTGGCGGCCAAGCGCTGCATCGTCACCGTGGAGGAGATCGTCGACGACCTGAATGCGCCGATGAACGCCTGCGTGTTGCCGAGCTGGGCGCTGACCGCGGTCTGCCATGTGCCGGGCGGGGCCCATCCGTCCTATGCCCTGGGCTACTCCGAGCGCGACAACCGCTTCTACCAGGCCTGGGACCCGATCGCCCGAGATCGCGAGAGCTTCAGCGCCTGGATCGACGAATACATCCGCGGCACCGCCGATTTCTCAGAGTTCAAGGCCAAACTGGCCGCGCAGCAGGAGGCCAAGTGATGAGCGCCTACAGCACCAATGAAATGATGACCGTTGCCGCCGCCCGCCGCCTGAACAACGGCGCGGTGTGCTTCGTCGGCATCGGCCTGCCGTCCAAGGCCGCCAACCTGGCGCGCCTGACGTCCTCGCCGGACGTGGTACTGATCTACGAATCCGGCCCGATCGGCGCCAAGCCCAGCGTGCTGCCGCTGTCGATCGGCGACGGCGAGCTGGCCGAGACCGCCGACACCGTGGTGCCCACCGGCGAGATCTTCCGTTACTGGCTGCAGGGCGGGCGCATCGACGTCGGCTTCCTCGGCGCCGCCCAGGTCGACAAGTACGGCAACATCAACACCACGGTGATCGGCGACTACCACGCACCCAAGGTGCGCCTGCCGGGCGCCGGCGGCGCGCCGGAGATTGCCGGCTCCGCCAAGCAGGTGCTGATCATCCTCAAGCAGTCGCACCGCACCTTCGTCGACAAGCTGGCCTTCATCACCTCGGTCGGCCATGGCGAGGGCGGCGACCACCGCCAGCAGCTGGGCCTGCCCGGCGCCGGCCCTGTGGGCATCATCACCGACCTGTGCATCATGGAGCCGGAAGCCGGCACCAACGAGTTCATCGTCACCTCGCTGCACCCGGGGGTGACCCGCGAGCAGGTAGTGGCCGCCACCGGCTGGGCCATTCGCTTCGCCGACAGCGTCGCCGAGACCGCCGCCCCAACTGCCGTCGAGCTCGAAGCCCTGCGTGCCCTGGAAGCCCGCACCGCGGCCGCCCACGGCCAGGCCGGGGGTGAGGAATGAGCCGCGACGTCTATATCTGCGATGCCGTGCGCACGCCCATCGGTCGCTTCGGCGGCGGTCTGGCAACCGTGCGTGCCGACGACCTGGCGGCGGTGCCGCTCAAGGCGCTGATCGCGCGCAACCCGCAGCTCGACCTGAGCCAGGTGGATGAGGTATTTCTCGGTTGCGCCAACCAGGCCGGCGAGGACAATCGCAACGTCGCGCGCATGGCCTTGCTGTTGGCCGGCCTGCCGGACTCGGTGCCAGGGGTGACCCTCAACCGCTTGTGCGCCTCGGGCATGGATGCGATTGGCACGGCGTTCCGCGCCATCGCCAGCGGCGAGATGGAGCTGGCCATCGCCGGCGGCGTCGAGTCCATGTCGCGCGCTCCCTATGTGATGGGCAAGGCCGACAGCGCCTACGGCCGCACTCAGAAGATCGAGGACACCACCATCGGCTGGCGCTTCATCAACCCGCTGATGAAGGCGCAGTACGGCGTGGATGCCATGCCACAGACTGCCGATAACGTCGCCGACGACTACCAGGTGAGTCGCGCCGACCAGGACGCCTTCGCCCTGCGCAGCCAGCAGCGCGCCGCCGCCGCCCAGGCCGCTGGCTTCTTCGCCGAGGAGATAGTCCCGGTGGTGATCAAGGGCAGGAAGGGCGATACCGTCATCGAGCAGGACGAGCACCTGCGCCCCGACACCACCCTGGAGGTCCTGACCAAGCTCAAGCCGGTCAACGGCCCGGACAAGACGGTCACCGCCGGCAACGCTTCCGGGGTCAACGATGGCGCCGCGGCGCTGATCCTGGCCAGTGCCGAGGCGGTGCGCAAACACGGCCTGACACCGCGTGCGCGGGTATTGGGCATGGCCAGCGCCGGTGTGGCGCCGCGCATCATGGGCTATGGCCCGGTGCCGGCGGTGCGCAAGCTGTGCGAGCGGCTGAATCTCGGCGTCGCCGATTTCGACGTGATCGAGCTCAACGAGGCCTTCGCCAGCCAGGGCCTGGCGGTGCTGCGCGACCTGGGCCTGGCCGACGAAGCGGCCCAGGTCAACCCGAATGGCGGTGCCATCGCCTTGGGTCACCCCCTGGGCATGAGCGGCGCGCGCCTGGTGCTGACCGCCCTGCATCAGCTGGAGAAATCCGGCGGCAAGCGCGGCCTGGCGACCATGTGCGTGGGCGTCGGCCAGGGCCTGGCGCTGGCCATCGAGCGGGTGTGAACCGCGATAGTTGATGATGGGCGACCCGGGCGCACGCAGAGCCAGTTGCGCAACGCGGGTCGGCCTCCTGTAATGAATGTTCTAGTGAGGAATCGCCAAATGCCGGTTGTCCAACTCGCCGACGGTGCACTGAATTATCAGCTCGAAGGGCCGGCAGGCGCGCCGGTACTGGTCTTGTCCAACTCCCTGGGCACGGACCTGCACATGTGGGATGCGCAGATGCCAGCCTTCACCGAGCATTTCCGTGTGTTGCGCTATGACACCCGCGGCCATGGCCACTCGCTGGTCAGCGATGGCTTATACAGCATCGAGCAGAATGGCCGCGACGTACTGGCGTTGCTCGATGCCCTGGATATTGCCAAGGCGCATTTCTGCGGTCTGTCCATGGGTGGCCTGATCGGCCAGTGGCTGGCAATCGACGCCGGCGAGCGCCTGGACAAGCTGGTGCTGTGCAACACCGCAGCCAAGATCGCCAGTCCCGAGGTGTGGAACCCGCGCATCGACAGCGTGTTGCGCGATGGCCAGGCGGCCATGCAGGCCTTGCGCGATGCCTCCATCGCGCGCTGGTTCACTGCCGGCTTTGCCGCAGCCGAGCCCGCCCGGGTCGAAGCCGTGGTGGCGATGCTGGCGCAGACATCTTCCCGCGGCTATGCGGCGAACTGCGCGGCGGTGCGCGATGCCGACTACCGCGAGCAACTCGAGTCGATTCGGACTCCGACCCTGATCGTCGCCGGCAGCGCCGACCCGGTCACCACGGTGGCCGATGGTCGCTTCATGGCGGAGCGTATCCCGGGGGCGCGGCTACTCGAGCTGCCAGCGGCGCACCTGTCCAATGTCGAGGCCGGTGAGGCTTTCACGCAGCCCGTGCTGGACTTTCTGAGGGGTTGAAAGGGCGGCATATCTGCGAGTTTCTGGACGTTCTGTGGCTCTCCTACGCGCTGCTGTCGCTGGAGGGCAGTCCCTGTCGTGACAAACCCGTGGTTAAGCGTGCTAGCAGGTTCGGCCATTTCGGGCTGGCCCTGACTATTTGCGCAGCGAGCGGCTACTTAGGTACAGGCGGGACTGTCGGCACGATGGCCGAGTGGGCATCTCCTCCGTCCGACCCCAGAGATCACGAAGATGTTCTCCACTACGCCATCGCATAGCTTCGCGATGGCGTGCAACCAAACCTTGGTACCTCGTTCAATGCGTTCCGAAGGCAGCGCTTTTCAATCTCACTGGTAGGTCGCTAGATACCGGGCACGTCGGTTTCGAGTCGGTAAGGACGCGTCACGCCAGCCAGGCTGAGGCGACTCTAGGCCTTCGCCTCTCCATATATCCCATTCACATCCCCCAGCTGGTCTGACCGCGCATATTGGCTGCCGCCGCAGCGGCCTTCAGGGCGCGGCAGGAGGCCAAAGATTCATCCTTCCAGGCCCTGGCCGGCGACTTGGTTGTCGAGTCTGGCCAATTTCGGGTCGGATACTTACAAAAGCCGCCCCTTTGAATTTGCTGCAATGCCAAGCAGGAAGGGCCATCAGTGCCCGCACGCTCAGGAGACGAATCGATGACCAAAAGCGTTTTTGTAGGCGAGCTGACCTGGAAGGAGTACGAAGCCAAGGTCGGCCAAGGCGATTGCGTGCTGATGTTGCCGGTAGGTGCACTGGAGCAGCACGGTCACCATATGTGCATGAACGTCGATGTGCTGCTGCCCACCGCCGTATGCAAGCGGGTTGCCGAGCGTATTGGCGCACTGGTCCTGCCGGGACTGCAATATGGATACAAGTCGCAACAGAAGTCCGGCGGCGGCAATCACTTTCCTGGCACCACCAGTCTGGATGGCGCCACCCTCACCAGCACGGTGCAGGACATCATCCGCGAGCTCGCACGACATGGTGCGCGCAGGCTGGCCCTGATGAACGGGCACTACGAGAACTCGATGTTCGTCGTCGAGGGGATCGACCTTGCCCTGCGCGAGTTGCGTTACGCAGGCATCGACGATTTCAAGGTGGTGCTGCTGTCCTACTGGGATTTCGTGAACGATCCGCAGGTAATCACCCAGCTTTACCCTGAGGGCTTCCTCGGCTGGGACATCGAGCATGGCGGTGTGTTCGAGACCTCGTTGATGTTGGCGTTGTACCCCGAGCTCGTCGACATGACCCGTGTCGTCGATCATCCCCCTGCAAGTTTCCCCCCCTATGACGTCTTCCCCATCGTGCCGCAGCGAACGCCTGCGTCCGGCACCCTTTCCTCCGCGCGCGGCGCCAGCCGGGAAAAGGGGGAGTTGATCCTTGAGGTCTGTGTCGCGGGAATCGCTGCCGCGCTGCAGGAGGCATTCGAACCGATGTCTTGATCCGGCCGCCGCGTACGTTTGACCAGCACCCACAAAAACAATCAGAGGGCTGTAACATGAAACCAGAAGAATGCGCGGTCGAGGCCGCGCCCACGCTGTTGAGTCACGATTTCAAGAGTGACTTACACGAGGTTAGTGTAGCGATCTCGCAGAGTCCCTGGCTCAAGGGCCTCAATCCAGTTGTCACCCTTGGTTCACTGGCGATTATCGTCGGCGTGATCTTCGCGGTACTGGGATTCCAGGAGGAAGCGGCGGCACTCTTCGATCGGGTCCGCAGCGGCATCACCTACTACTTCACCTGGTACTACGTGCTGATCGCCGCGTTGTTCCTGCTCTTCAACGGTTGGCTGGCGTTCAGCCGCTTCGGCAGCATCCGCCTCGGGCACGCCGACGAGAAGCCGCAATATGGCTATTTCTCCTGGTTCGCCATGGTGTTTTCCGCCGGCCAGGGCATCGGGCTGATCTTCTGGAGCATCGCCGAGCCGATCTTTCACTTGCAGAGCAACCCGTTTGCGGCCGAGGGCATGAGCCCAGAAGCGGCGGAAAGTGCCATGCGTATCACCTTTTTCCACTGGGGGCTGCACGCCTGGTCGATCTACTGCATCGTGGCCCTGGCGCTGGCCTATGCCGCGTATCGCAAGGGATTGCCGCTGACCATCCGCTCCACACTGCGGCCGTTGTTTGGCAAGCGCATGGATGGCGCCCTCGGCCACACCGTGGACATCATGGCCATTCTTGCCACCATCTTCGGCGTTGCAACTTCTCTGGGCCTTGGTGCGCAGCAGATCAACGCGGGTCTGAGCCGCCTGGTCGGACTGGACAGTTCGGTGGTGGTGCAGCTGGCGATAATCGCCGTGATCACCCTGGTGGCGATGATCTCCGCGGTGTCTGGCGTGGATCGAGGAGTCAAACGCCTCAGCGAGCTGAATATCTGGCTGACCGTGGCGCTCGTATTGTTCTTCTTCATCTGGGGACCAACGCGTTACCTGATCATGTCGCTGGTCGATGCCACCGGCGATTACCTGGCAAGTTTCATCGAAATGAGCTTCTGGACCGACGCCAGCCATCAGGACCCGGCCAAGTGGGAAGGCTGGAAATCAAGCTGGCAGGGTTGGTGGACGGTGTTCTATTGGGGCTGGTGGCTGTCCTGGGCGCCTTTCGTTGGCGTGTTCATCGCCCGCGTTTCCCGCGGCCGCACCATCCGCGAGTTCATTTTCGGCGTAATCGGCGTGTCCTCGCTGCTGACCTTCATCTGGGTCGTCGCCTTCGGTGGTACGGCGGTGAGCAATGAGCTGTTTGCCGACGGGGGCATCAGTGCCGCGGTTTCCAAGGATGTGGCCAATGCCTTCTTCGCCACTGTCGACTCCATGTCGCTGGGTGGCTTGGGCACCATGGCACTCTGGTTGGGCGCGGTACTGGTTGCTACCTACTTCATCACGTCTTCGGACTCGGCGACCTTGGTGATGACGACCATCATGTCCCATGGTGCTGTGCATACCGCGGCCCGCCATCGAGTGTTCTGGGGTGTGCAGCAGGGACTGGTAGCGGGCGTGCTGCTGGTGGCCGGGGGGGCGGCTTCGCTGGCCACACTGCAGACTGCCGCTATCGCCAGTGCGCTGCCGTTCTCCGTGATCATGCTGCTGATGTGCCTGAGCCTGGTGAAGGCGTTGCGGCAAGAGAGCATCGCCAAGGACTGAGTCTGAAATCAGGGTGGTCGCCATACTGGCACCCGTACGGGTGCCTAGTGAAACGCCCGTAAGAACAAAGCCACGGACCTGGAGTAGGCCGTGGCTTTGTGCTGTCAGTGCTCCGTGTTGTGCTCAACAGAGGCCGTGTGGAGTGTGACGGCAGGCGTCAGGAGAGACGCGATAGACCGAGGGACGCTCAGGCCTTAGAGCATCGAGAGAAGGGAAGCGGATCTGACCAATTTCGGGTCGGGAACGCACAAAAATGGCAGAAGTGCATCTGGTGCAATGCTTTCCAACGGCTCCCCATTCCGGCGGACCGAGTCACTGGAAAACAAAAAGGATTCACGCCATGCAGATGCCCAAGACGATCCGGATTCAGAACGGCGAAAAGGTCAACTCCACCTTCTCCGCCCAGGAGTATGCCAACCGCCAGGCCAAACTGCGCGCCCACATGGCCGCCCAGGACATCGACGCCGCGGTCTTCACCTCGTACCACAACATCAACTACTACAGCGACTTCCTGTTCTGCTCCTTCGGTCGTCCCTACGCCCTGGTGGTGACCCAGGACGCGGTGGTCAGCATCAGCGCCAACATCGACGGTGGCCAGCCGTGGCGCCGCACCGCCGGCACCGACAACATCGTCTACACCGACTGGCAGCGCGACAACTACTTCGTCGCCATCCAGCAGGCGCTGCCGAAGGCACGCCGCATCGGCATCGAGTACGACCACATCAACCTGCAGAACCGCGCCAAGCTGGCCGACCGCTACCCGGACGCCGAGCTGGTCGACATCGCTGCCCCGTGCATGGGCATGCGCATGATCAAGTCCGCCGAAGAGCACGAGATGATCCGTCACGGTGCGCGCATCGCCGACATCGGTGGCGCCGCCGTCGTAGAAGCGCTGCGTGACCAGGTGCCGGAGTACGAAGTGGCCCTGCATGCCACCCAGGCCATGGTGCGCGAGATCGCCCGTACCTTCCCGGACGTCGAGCTGATGGACACCTGGACCTGGTTCCAGTCCGGCATCAACACCGACGGCGCGCACAACCCGGTGACCACCCGCAAGGTGAACAAGGGCGACATCCTCAGCCTGAACTGCTTCCCGATGATCGCCGGCTACTACACCGCGCTGGAGCGCACCCTGTTCCTCGACCACTGCTCTGACGACCACCTGCGTCTGTGGCTGGCCAACGTCGAAGTGCACGAGGCGGGTCTCAAGCTGATCAAGCCGGGCATGCGCTGCAGCGATATCGCCCGTGAGCTGAACGAGATCTTCCTCAAGCACGACCTGCTGCAGTACCGCACCTTCGGCTACGGCCACTCCTTCGGCACCCTCAGCCACTACTACGGCCGCGAAGCCGGGCTGGAGCTGCGCGAGGACATCGACACGGTGCTGCAGCCGGGCATGGTGGTGTCCATGGAGCCGATGATCATGCTGCCGGAAGGTCGTCCGGGTGCTGGTGGCTACCGCGAGCACGACATCCTGATCGTCAACGAACAGGGCGCGGAGAACATCACCAAGTTCCCGTACGGGCCGGAGAAGAACATCATTCGTAAGTGATGTCCGGTTGGAGTCGTGCTCTCCACGCGGGGCACGGCTCCTCCACCGTCGCCAACACGGCCAACTGGCCAGGAGGCAATCAGATGAATACATCCAGCCTGTTTCCCGGTGGGGTGTTTTTCGCTGCAGACGGAAAGCGGTTTAGTTGTTTTCAACAGAGTTGTGAAAACCCATCTCCAGGGAAACTGGACAAGCGAAAGAGCAGGCGCGTTATCTCTCGGCTTATCCGGAACCGCCAAGAAACGAAGCGGTGCCCCAGACAGTTTCCGGGTGCCGGTCTTATCGCCCTGGCATACACGAACGCTCTAGAAGGGATTGATCAGCTGCTGGACGGACATCGCCATGCGGCGCCGGCCAACAGGATCAAAGACCACCACACAGGAAAGACCTGACCCAATTCAATCGATGTGCACTCAGAGTGCGGAGTTGCGAGGAAACCCACTACCTCTACGGGGTGGCCGTATCCGTTTCGTTACTTCGCGAACAACTATTACAAATACAATAACGAGGTTTTGAATATGAACTCCTGGGTACTGACGCTCTTCGTGGCGCTCAACATTCTCATGTTCCTGATCGCGGCTGGAACCTATCTGTGCCGCTCCGCCAAAGAACAAGCCAGGCAGCGAGGGTAAGCACAATGGACTTCTATGAACTGTTCAATTGGGGCCTGCTGCTCGTCACCTTCGCGGTAATGATCGGCATCGGCTTTCTCTCCTCGCGCAAGGTCAAGGACAGCGACGAGGGTGGCTTCCTGCTTGCGGGCAGGAGTCTCGGCGCCTTCGTCGGTGCCAGTACCATTGTCGCCACCGGCTTCAGCGGCTGGGGCTTTATGGGCTCGCCGGCGGTGGCTTACGAGTTCGGGGCCATCGAGTTGCTGGGCAACTTCTTCTTCGCTCCGGCGATCATGATCGCGGTGCTGTTCTTCGCCAATCATATGCAAAATCGCGCCATCCACATGGGCAGCAACACCATCCCCGAGTACATCGGCCAGATTCATGGCGGCGGTGCCGGTGGGCGATTGCTGCAGGGCGTGGCGGCGTTCATGACCATCATCCTGCTGATGGTGTTCCTGGTCAGCCAGATCAAGGCGGTCGGCATGCTCGGCGCGTCCTGGTTGAATATCGAGATGACCAGCAGCGCCTGGCTGATGATTTCGGTGATCATCCTTTACACCATGCTGGGTGGCCTGGCCGCGGTGGCCTGGACCGATACCGTGATGGTCTGCGGGATGGCCTTGGCGGCGATAGTGATCATGGTGCAGATGTTCACCAGCGTCGATCTGGGGCTCTGGGAAGCCAACCTCAACGCCATCAATCCGAGCTTGCTGAATCCGGAAACGGCGGCCCCCTATGGCCAGAGCAAGGGTTCGGTGTTCCTGGTGTTGCCCTATGCCTTCCTGTTCGCGGCAGTTCTGCCATACATGGCCATTCGCTTCCTCGCCTTCAAGCCGAACGTGAAGATGCACAAGGTCGGCATCTACGTGGCGATTCTCGGCGCGCTGCTCAGCCTGATCCCGCTGGTTGGCCTGTACATGCGCGCCTTCGGTCCGCAACTGGCCGATCCCGACAGCGCCATGCCGATGTACCTGCAGACGTTCATGCATCCGGCTCTGCAGGGGATCATCACCCTGTTCATCATCTTCGCCATGAAGTCCACCGCCAACTCGATGCTGCACACCGTGGCGTCGGCGACCTCCCATGACCTGCGCCTGGCGCTGAACAAGCACGCCGAGGTGGACTCGCCCCATGCCCTGACCGTCAACCGTGTGGCCGTCGTGGCGCTCGGGCTGCTGGGGCTGCTGATGATGATGTATGCGCCGCCGTTCATGCTGTCCTGGCTGGGTATTCTCGGCTCCGGCACCTTGCTGGCGGCCATGATAGGTCCGGTGTTCATCTCCACCTTCTGGCAGGGCAACGTGGCCGGCGCCCTGGTGGCGATGCTGGTGGGCTTCTTCACCAGCGGTGGCCTGCTGCTGAGCACCGATATCGGTTGGGTCGAGGGGCCACTGATCGGCTGTCTGGCCTCATCCATCACCTATGTCGCCGTCTCCATGTTGACCCGGACTCGGGTGTCACTACCGCAGCGGGCGCGATAGTCCATTCGGTTGAAAACAAGGCCACTGACTCGGCGAAGTCAGTGGCCTTTTGCTTTTGGCGATCTTTGCAGGGGGCGCTAACACTCCGCACGGAACATGACTCATCCCAGTGCGCTCTGCTTGCGCTCGTCACGTGGCGAGTGGCCGAACAGGCGGCTGTAGCACTTGGAGAAGTGCGCCGGAGAGGCGAAGCCACAGGACAGGGAGATGTCCCGCACCTGAGCGTCAGTGCGCAGCAGCAGATCGCGGGCGCGGTTCAGGCGCAGCTCCAGGTAGTACTGGCTGGGCTTGCGCTCCAGGTGCTTATGGAACAGGCGCTCCAGTTGGCGCACCGACACCTCGTTGAGCTGGGCGAGCTCTTCCAGCTCCAGAGGCTCTTCCAGGTTCGCTTCCATGATCGCGACTATCTGGCTCAGCTTCGGCTGGGCATGCCCGAGCTTCTGCCGCAGTGGCACCCGCTGCTGCTCGCGGGAGCCGCGCATGCGGTCGCACAGCAGCAGCTCTGCCGCCTGTGTGGCGATCTCCGCACCGCCCGGTTCGCGGGCGATCAGGTGCAGGGTCATGTCCATGGAGGCGGTGCCGCCGGAGCAGGTGTAGCGGTTGCGGTCCAGCTCATAAAGCTGGTTGGAGATGATGATCCCGGGAAACTTCTCCTTGAGCTGCTCGATGTCTTCCCAGTGAATGGTGCAGCGGTGGCCTTTGAGCAGGTCGGCGCTGGCCAACAAGTGGCTGCCGGTGCAGATGCCGCCCAGCGGCACGTCCTGATGGGCCAGTTTGCGCAGCCAGTTGAGCAGGTTGCGGTCGTGCTTGCTCGGAATCGGGTTGGAGCCCACCACGAACAGTGCGTCCAATTCCGGCGCATCGGCGATCGAGTGATCGGGCACCACGCACATGCCGTTGCTGGCGCGCACGAGCTCGTGATCTACCGCAATCAGCAGGGATCGGTAGAGGGTGCGCCGGGCGGCCAGATTGGCCATGCGCAGGGTTTCGATGGCGCAGGCGAAGCCGATGGTGGTGAAGTTGGGGGTGAGCAGGAAGCCAAAGGTTTTCACCCTCGGCTCTGCCACGGTTGAAAGCGGCTTCTTGATTGCCTCCCGTGGTTGCAGTGCCTGTGTCATGTCGATTTCCTCCATCGGCGCAGAGTCGTCGCTTCGGCCTGCCGTGCATGTAGGGCGGTTCGGTCGGAGGAGACTCTTGTAATTCTAGGGCTTATTGGCTTCGCCCACGCAGCCGCCAATCTTACACTTTTACCGCCGCCTGCCAGTATCCGCCCTAAGGCCTCTAGCACGAGCTATTCGGCAGGCTTGCCGGGCGATGAACTGATCGGTTTCGCGCCACCTGTAACCCGGCGTCCCGAACATTTTCGCGTCGGAAATGAACAAACGGCGCCCCGGGCCATTTCGCACAATCCTTCGCAACAAGTCCTACCCATCCAGCGTCCCGCCTAGCCGCACCATCTACGGCACTTTGGGCGTCGGGGCAGGGGACGGGGGTTAACCCGTTCGGGCGCAGGGCGGCCCTATACCAACAAGAGCGACTTCACTCTGTCGCAGGAGATCAGCGATGTTCAGCAAACAAGATCAAATCCAAGGCTACGACGACGAACTGCTGGCGGCGATGAACGCCGAAGAAGCGCGTCAGGAGCACCACATCGAGCTGATCGCCTCGGAAAACTACACCAGCCAGCGCGTCATGCAGGCCCAGGGCAGCGGCCTGACCAACAAGTACGCCGAAGGCTACCCGGGCAAGCGTTACTACGGTGGTTGCGAGCACGTCGACGTGGTCGAGCAGCTGGCCATCGACCGCGCCAAGCAGCTGTTCGGCGCCGATTTCGCCAACGTCCAGCCGCACTCCGGCTCCTCGGCCAACAGCGCCGTCTACCTGGCCCTGCTGCAGGCCGGCGATACCATCCTGGGCATGAGCCTGGCCCACGGCGGCCACCTGACCCACGGTTCCAAGGTCAGCTCCTCCGGCAAGCTGTACAACGCCGTGCAGTACGGCCTGGACACCGCCACCGGCCTGATCGATTACGACGAAGTCGAGCGTCTGGCCGTCGAGCACAAGCCGAAGATGATCGTCGCCGGCTTCAGCGCCTACTCCAAGACCCTGGACTTCCCGCGTTTCCGCGCCATCGCCGAGAAGGTCGGGGCCCTGCTGTTCGTCGACATGGCCCACGTCGCCGGCCTGGTCGCCGCCGGCCTGTACCCGAACCCGCTGCCCTACGCCGACGTGGTCACCACCACCACCCACAAGACCCTGCGCGGTCCCCGTGGCGGTCTGATCCTGGCCAAGGCCAACCCGGAAATCGAGAAGAGGCTCAACGCCGCGGTCTTCCCCGGCGCCCAGGGCGGTCCGCTGATGCACGTGATCGCCGCCAAGGCCGTGTGCTTCAAGGAAGCGCTGGAGCCTGGCTTCAAGGAATACCAGGCCCAGGTGATCAAGAACGCCCAGGCCATGGCCCAGGTGTTCATCGAGCGCGGCTTCGACGTGGTCTCCGGCGGCACCGACAACCACCTGTTCCTGCTCAGCCTGATCAAGCAGGGCCTGACCGGTAAGGACGCCGACGCCGCCCTCGGCCGTGCCGGCATCACCGTGAACAAGAACTCCGTACCGAACGACCCGCAGTCGCCGTTCGTCACTTCGGGCCTGCGCATCGGCACCCCGGCGGTGACCACCCGCGGCTTCAAGGAAGCCCAGTGCGTCGCCCTGGCCGGCTGGATCTGCGACATCCTCGATCACCTCGGCGACGCCGACGTCGAGGCCCAGGTGGCCAAGCTGGCCGCTGGCCTGTGCGCGGACTACCCGGTCTATCGCTGAGTTTTCCTTTTCCCTCCGGGAGCAGTGCCCGCAGGGCGGATGAGGGAAGCGGCGGATTTTAGGTACGCCAGAGTCCCCCCGGTTTCCCTCACCCCCCAACGCCTCTTGCGAGGCTTGGGGGGAACAGATTTCAGGAGCATACCCATGCAACGTTATTCCGGCTTCGGCCTGCTCAAGCATTCCTTCAGCCACCATGAGAACTGGCAGCGCATGTGGCGCAACCCCACGCCCAAGCCGGTTTACGACGTGATCATCGTCGGCGGTGGCGGCCACGGTCTGGCGACTGCCTACTACCTGGCCAAAGCGTTCGGCGTGAAGAACGTCGCGGTCATCGAGAAGGGCTGGCTGGGCGGCGGCAACACCGCGCGCAACACCACCATCGTGCGTTCCAACTACCTGTGGGACGAGTCGGCGCAGCTCTACGAGCACGCCATGAAGCTGTGGGAAGGCCTGTCCCAGGACATCAACTACAACGTCATGTTCTCCCAGCGCGGCGTCTTCAACCTCGGCCACACCCTGCAGGACATGCGCGACATCGAGCGCCGGGTCAGCGCCAACCGCCTCAACGGCATCGACGGCGAAGTGCTCAATGCCAAGCAGGTCGAGGAACTGATCCCCTTCATGGATTGCAGCAAGAACACCCGTTACCCGGTAATGGGCGCTTCCCTGCAGCGTCGCGGCGGCGTGGCCCGTCACGATGCGGTTGCCTGGGGCTATGCCCGCGCCGCCGACGCCCTGGGTGTGGACCTGATCCAGCAGACCGAGGTGATCGGCTTCCGCAAGGAAAACGGCGCGTGCATCGGCGTCGAGACCACCCGTGGCTTCATCGGCGGCAAGCGCGTCGGCGTGGTCACCGCCGGTAACTCCGGGCACATGGCCAAGCTGGCCGGCTTCCGTCTGCCGCTCGAATCCCACCCGCTGCAGGCGCTGGTGTCCGAGCCGATCAAGCCGATCATCGACAGCGTGATCATGTCCAACGCCGTGCATGGCTACATCAGCCAGTCGGACAAGGGCGACCTGGTCATCGGCGCCGGCATCGACGGCTACAACGGCTACGGTCAGCGCGGTTCCTACCCGACCATCGAACACACCCTGCAGGCCATCGTCGAGCTGTTCCCGATCCTCTCGCGGGTGCGCATGAACCGCCAGTGGGGCGGCATCGTCGACACCTGTCCGGATGCCTGCCCGATCATCAGCAAGACCCCGGTGAAGAACCTGTTCTTCAACTGCGGCTGGGGGACCGGCGGCTTCAAGGCGACTCCGGGCTCCGGCCACGTCTTCGCCGCGAGCCTGGCCAAGGGTGAGATGCACCCGTTGGCCAAACCCTTCGCCATGGACCGCTTCTACAGCGGCGCCCTGATCGACGAGCACGGCGCTGCCGGCGTCGCCCACTAACAGGAGAAATCCGACATGCTGAACATCTTCTGTCCCCATTGCGGCGAGCTGCGCTCCGAAGAGGAGTTCCACGCCAAAGGCCAGGCGCATATCCCGCGTCCCCTCGATCCGAATACCTGCACCGACGAGGAGTGGGGCGAGTACCTGTTCTTCCGCGACAACCACCGTGGCATCCATCACGAATTGTGGATTCATGCGGCCGGCTGCCGGCAGTACTTCAACGCCACGCGCGACACCATCAGCTACGAAATATTCGAAACCTACAAGATTGGCGAAAAGCCGAGCGTGACGGGCGAGCCCAAGCCTGCTCGACAGGTCGCCCGTGCCTCAGGAGATAAGGTATGAGCCAGATCAATCGTCTCTCCCATGGCGGGCGCATCGATCGCAGCCAGCCCCTGAGCTTCAAGTTCAACGGCGAGACCTACCAGGGCTTTGCCGGTGACACCCTGGCCGCCGCGCTGCTGGCCAACGGCGTCGACATCGTCGGCCGCAGCTTCAAGTACTCGCGTCCGCGCGGCATCGTCGCCGCCGGCGCCGAAGAGCCGAACGCGGTGCTGCAGATCGGTTCCACCGAAGCGGCGCAGATCCCCAACGTGCGTGCCACCCAGCAAGCCCTGTACAGCGGCCTGGTGGCGACCAGCACCAATGGCTGGCCGAACGTCAACACCGACCTCATGGGGATACTCGGCAAGGTCGGCGGCAAGATGATGCCGCCGGGGTTCTACTACAAGACCTTCATGTACCCGCAGAACCTCTGGCTGACCTATGAGAAGTACATCCGCAAGGCCGCCGGCCTCGGCCGTGCGCCGCGGGAAAACGACCCGGACAGCTACGACTACCTGAACCAGCACTGCGACGTGCTGGTGGTCGGCTCCGGCCCCGCCGGCCTGGCCGCGGCCCTGGCCGCCGGCCGCAGCGGCGCCCGGGTGATCCTCGCCGACGAGCAGGAAGAGTTCGGTGGCAGCCTGCTCGACAGTCGCGAGACCCTCGATGGCAAGCCGGCCGCCGAGTGGGTGGCCAAGGCCCTGGCCGAGCTTTCGAGCCTGCCGGAAGTGACCCTGTTGCCGCGTGCCACGGTCAACGGCTACCACGACCACAACTTCCTCACCATTCACCAGCGCCTGACCGACCACCTCGGCGAAGTCGCGCCCATGGGCCCGCTTGGACAAAGAGTCACGCGTCAGCGCATGCACCGCGTGCGTGCCAAGCGCGTGGTCCTGGCCACCGGCGCCCACGAGCGCCCGCTGGTGTACGCCAACAACGATGTGCCGGGCAACATGCTGGCCGGTGCGGTGTCCACCTATGTGCGCCGCTATGGCGTGGCACCTGGCAAAAAACTGGTGCTGTCGACGACCAACGACTATGCCTACCGCGTGGCCCTGGACTGGTTGGAGGCCGGCCAGCAGGTGGTGGCCATCGCCGATGCCCGACCCAATCCGCGCGGCGCCTGGGTCGAAGAGGCGCGTGCCAAGGGGCTGCGGGTGATCACCGGCAGCGCGGTCATAGAGGCCCGTGGCAGCAAGCGCGTCAGCGCGGCCCGTGTGGCACGAATCGATGCCCAGACCCACAAGGTCATCAGTTCCGGCGACTGGCTGGAGTGCGATCTGGTGGCCAGTTCCGGTGGTTACAGCCCGGTGGTGCACCTGGCCTCGCACCTCGGCGGTCGTCCGGTGTGGCGCGAAGACATCCTCGCGTTCGTGCCGGGTGAAGGTTTTCAGCAGCGCCTGTGCGCCGGCGCGGTCAACGGTGTGTTCGCCCTCGGCGACGCCCTGGCCGACGGTTTCGAGGCGGGCGCCAAGGCGGCGGCGGAGGTCGGCTTCAAGCCGGTCGGCGGCGAGTTGCCGAAAGTCTTCGGGCGGCATGAGGAGGCGAGTGTGGCGCTGTTCCAGGTGCCCCATGAGAAGTCCACCGCACGGGCGCCGAAGCAGTTCGTCGACCTGCAGAACGACGTCACCGCGGCCGGCATCGAGCTGGCCACCCGCGAGGGCTTCGAGTCGGTCGAGCACGTCAAGCGCTACACGGCGCTGGGCTTCGGCACCGACCAGGGCAAGCTGGGCAACATCAACGGTCTGGCCATCGCCGCCCGTTCCATGGGCATCAGCATCCCCGAGATGGGCACCACCATGTTCCGCCCGAACTACACCCCGGTGACCTTCGGCGCCGTGGCCGGGCGTCACTGTGGCGAGCTGTTCGAACCCAAGCGTTACACCGCGCTGCACGCCTGGCACCTGAAGAACGGCGCCGAGTTCGAGGACGTCGGCCAGTGGAAGCGCCCCTGGTATTTCCCCAAGCGGGGCGAGGACATGCACGCGGCAGTCGGCCGCGAGTGCAAGGCCGTGCGCGACAGCGTCGGCATCCTCGATGCCTCGACCCTGGGCAAGATCGACATCCAGGGCCCGGATGCGCGCGAGTTCCTCAACCGTGTGTATACCAACGCCTGGACCAAACTGGATGTGGGCAAGGCGCGCTACGGCCTGATGTGCAAGGAAGACGGCATGGTCTTCGACGACGGTGTCACCGCCTGCCTGGCCGACAACCATTTCGTCATGACCACCACCACCGGCGGCGCCGGTCGGGTGATGGAATGGCTGGAGATCTACCACCAGACCGAGTGGCCGGAGCTGAAGGTGTACTTCACCTCGGTCACCGACCACTGGGCCACCCTGACCCTGTCCGGCCCCAACAGCCGCAAGCTGCTGGCCGAGGTCACCGACATCGACCTGGACAAGGACGCCTTCCCCTTCATGACCTGGAAGGAAGGCAAGGTCGGCGGTGTGCCGGCCCGGGTGTTCCGCATCTCCTTCACCGGCGAGCTGAGCTATGAGGTCAACGTCCAGGCCGACTACGCCATCGGCGTGCTGGAGCAGATCGCCGAGGCGGGCAAGAAGTACAACCTGACCCCCTACGGCACCGAGACCATGCACGTGCTGCGGGCCGAGAAGGGCTTCATCATCATCGGTCAGGACACCGACGGTTCGGTCACCCCGGACGACCTGAACATGGGCTGGTGCGTCGGTCGCAACAAGCCGTTCTCCTGGATCGGCTGGCGCGGCATGAACCGCGAGGACTGCCGGCGCGAGGACCGCAAGCAGCTGGTCGGCCTCAAGCCGCTCGATTCGCGCAAGGTGTTGCCGGAAGGCGCGCAACTGGTGTTTGACCCGAAGCAGCCGGTACCGATGAGCATGGTCGGCCACGTGACCTCCAGCTACTTCAGCAGCTGCATGGGCCATAGCTTCGCCATGGCGCTGGTCAAGGGCGGTCTCAAGCGCCTGGGCGAGCGGGTGTTCGCGCCGCTGGTCGATGGCAGCGTGATCGAGGCGGAGATCGTCAGTGCGGTGTTCCTAGACCCGAAGGGCGAACGGCAGAACATCTGAGGCTTCAGCATTCACCTCCAGGCGCTGGCGAGCTGGCCCTGGAGGTCAACCAGGCAACCTCGAAGGTTAACGAGATGACAGCATTCAACATCTACAAGCAGCGCCCCGATGCCGGCCAGGCCGAATCCCCGCTGTTCCACGCCGGTCTCGACGAGCTGGCACGCAAGGGCAAGAGCAGCGCCGGGGTGACCCTGCGCGAGAAGAAACTGCTCGGCCACCTGATCCTGCGCGGCGACGGCCACGATCCCGCGTTCTCCGCTGCCGTGCACAAGGCACTCGGTCTAGAGCTGCCGAGCGCGCTGACCCTGGTCAGTCGCGACGAAACCTCATTGCAGTGGCTCGGTCCGGACGAGTGGTTGCTGGTAGTGCCCGGTGGCTCCGAGTTCGAGGTGGAGCGCAAGCTGCGTGCCGGCCTGGCCGGGCACCACCACCAGGTGGTCAACGTCAGTGGCGGCCAGACCATTGTCGAGCTGAGCGGTCCCAAGGTCCGCGAGCTGCTGATGAAGTCGACGTCCTACGACGTGCACCCGCGCAACTTCCCGGTGGGCAAGGCGGTTGGCACCGTCTTCGCCAAATCCCAGCTGGTGATCCGCCACACCGGCGAAGACACCTGGGAGCTGCTGGTGCGCCGCAGCTTCGCCGACTACATCTGGCTATGGTTGCAGGATGCGTGCGCCGAGTTCGGTCTGGCGGTAAAGGCTTAAGCGGTCCTGTCCTGCGCCGTGCCTTGAGCAAGGGCGCCTGCCAAACCCAATGAGCAGAAGTACGGCTTGATTGTGATGGTGGGCGTCCGCTCCTGCGGCCTGGGGGCATGGTAAGGAGCAGGTGTGCAAGGGCTATGCGGTCTGAAGAATCGATCTTGGCGGGCGGCTAAATCGCCTGACTGCTGTACGAAAATACAATGCTAAGTTATTGATTCTTTTATGGTAGAGTGCGCGCTTTCGTGATGCTCATAGAGACACCCTTTCTCTTTGGAATCAGAAGGTTAGGCACTGCTAGCCGTCACCTTGACAGGGTGGGGGCGTTGGTTTGAAGCCAACTGTGCCTGCCAAATTCGATAAAAAGGGTCGCTGATGCGACCCTTTTTTATTGGGCGGCTTGCCAGCTAGAAGGCTTTCTGGAAGCATCCCTTTTTCCGTTATGCACAGACCTCCAGTGACTCTGGTTCGGTTTCGGTTGGCTCGAGAGCTCCTGTCACTGTAAGGCAGGTATACCGCCGGATCGCTTACTGGCTCATCCCAACCCACGTGGCCTTTGGTAGAGGTCACCACTAGGAGAGGAGGCGCCATGCCCATCATTACTCTTCCCGACGGCAGTCAGCGTTCGTTCGATCACCCGGTCACCGTGGCCGAGGTGGCGCAATCCATTGGTGCGGGTCTGGCCAAGGCCACCGTGGCCGGTAAGGTCGATGGCAAGCTGGTCGATGCGTGCGACCCGATCACCGCTGACGCGACCCTGCAGATCATTACCCCGAAGGACGAAGAGGGGCTGGAGATCATCCGCCACTCTTGCGCGCACTTGATCGGTCATGCGGTCAAGCAGCTGTTTCCGACGGCGAAGATGGTGATCGGTCCGGTCATTGAGGAAGGCTTCTACTACGACATCGCCTACGAGCGTCCCTTCACGCCGGATGACGTGGCCGCCATCGAGCAGCGCATGCAGCAGCTGATCGAGAAGGACTACGACGTCATCAAGAAGGTCACGCCGCGCGCCGAGGTCATCGAGGTCTTCAAGTCGCGTGACGAGGATTACAAGCTGCGCCTGGTCGAGGATATGCCGGACGAGCAGGCCATGGGTCTGTACTACCACGAAGAATACGTCGACATGTGCCGTGGCCCGCACGTGCCGAATACCCGTTTCCTCAAATCGTTCAAGCTGACCAAGTTGTCCGGCGCCTATTGGCGCGGTGACGCCAAGAACGAGCAGCTGCAGCGCGTTTATGGCACGGCCTGGGCTGACAAGAAGCAGTTGGCGGCCTATATCCAGCGCATCGAGGAAGCCGAGAAGCGCGATCATCGCAAGATCGGCAAGCGCCTGAATCTGTTCCATACCCAAGAAGAAGCGCCGGGCATGGTGTTCTGGCACCCGAATGGCTGGACGCTCTACCAGGTGCTCGAGCAGTACATGCGTAAGGTGCAGCGCGAGCACGGTTACCTGGAAATCAAGACGCCGCAGGTGGTCGACCGCTCGCTGTGGGAGAAGTCCGGGCACTGGGCCAACTACGCCGAGAACATGTTCACCACCGAGTCGGAAAGCCGCGATTACGCGATCAAGCCGATGAACTGCCCCTGCCACGTGCAGGTGTTCAATCAGGGCTTGAAGAGCTACCGCGAGCTGCCGATGCGTCTGGCCGAGTTTGGCGCCTGTCACCGCAACGAGCCGTCCGGTGCGCTGCACGGCATCATGCGAGTGCGTGGCTTCACGCAGGACGATGCGCACATCTTCTGCACCGAAGAGCAGATGCAGGCCGAATCGGCGGACTTCATCAGGCTGACCCAGTCGGTCTACGCCGACTTCGGTTTCTCGGATATCCAGCTCAAGCTGTCGACTCGTCCGGAAAAGCGTGTGGGCTCCGACGAGCTCTGGGATCGCGCCGAGGCGGCGCTGGCTGCTGCCCTGGATAGCGCCGGACTGCCTTATGACCTGCAGCCGGGGGAGGGCGCCTTTTACGGGCCGAAGATCGAGTTCTCGCTGAAAGACTGTCTCGGTAGGGTCTGGCAGTGTGGTACCCTGCAGCTCGATTTCAACCTGCCGGTCCGTCTGGGGGCGGAATTCGTCAGCGAGGACAACAGTCGCAAGCATCCGGTGATGCTGCACCGTGCCATCCTGGGTTCGTTCGAGCGCTTCATCGGTATTCTGATCGAGCACTACGAAGGTGCGTTCCCGGCGTGGCTGGCGCCGACTCAGGCGGTGGTGATGAATATCACCGACAAACAGGCCGAATTTGCCCTCGAAGTCGAAAAAACTCTGGCTCAAAGCGGTTTTCGTGCCAAGTCTGACTTGAGAAACGAAAAAATCGGCTTTAAAATCCGCGAGCATACTTTGCTCAAGGTTCCCTATCTCTTGGTTATTGGAGATCGGGAGGTTGAGACGCAAACTGTCGCCGTGCGTACCCGCGAAGGTGCTGACCTGGGCTCCATGCCCGTCGCCCAATTCGCTGATTTCCTCGCGCAGGCGGTTTCCCGGCGTGGTCGCCAAGATTTGGAGTAATCATTATTAAGCGTGAAATGAGACAAGATAAACGAACTGCACCGAAAGCCCCGATCAACGAGAATATCTCGGCACGCGAGGTTCGGTTAATTGGCGCGGATGGCGAGCAGATTGGCATCGTCTCTATTGAAGAAGCGCTTAGCGCGGCTGAAGAAGCCAAGCTAGATCTGGTGGAAATTTCCGCCGATGCCGTGCCTCCGGTTTGCCGGATCATGGACTACGGCAAGCACCTGTTCGAAAAGAAGAAGCAGGTTGCTGCGGCGAAGAAGAATCAGAAGCAAGTCCAGATCAAAGAAATCAAGTTTCGTCCAGGGACGGAGGAAGGGGATTACCAGGTAAAACTACGCAACCTGGTACGTTTCCTTAGTGAGGGGGACAGGGCCAAGGTATCCTTGCGATTCCGTGGCCGTGAGATGGCGCATCAGGAGCTGGGCATGGAGTTGTTGAAGCGGGTCGAAAACGACCTCGCCGAATACGGCTCGGTTGAACAGCATCCAAAGATGGAAGGACGCCAGCTGATAATGGTCATCGCCCCCAAAAAGAAGAAGTAACCTCCAGGGCACGGCAGGCCTTGCGGTTATGTTTATCAACTGAATGCGGAGTATCCGAACATGCCAAAGATGAAAACCAAGAGCGGTGCAGCGAAGCGTTTTTTGAAAACCGCTTCCGGCTTCAAGCACAAGCACGCTTTCAAGAGCCACATCCTGACCAAAATGTCCACCAAGCGTAAGCGTCAACTGCGTGGTAGCAGCTTGCTGCACCCGTCTGACGTGGCAAAAGTGGAGCGCATGCTGCGCGTTCGTTAATTCGGTCAAGATTTAGAGGAAATTACTCATGGCTCGTGTAAAGCGCGGCGTTATCGCTCGCAAGCGTCACAAAAAAATTCTGAAACTCGCTAAAGGCTACTACGGTGCGCGTTCGCGCGTATTCCGCGTCGCCAAGCAGGCAGTGATCAAGGCAGGCCAGTACGCCTACCGCGACCGCCGTCAGCGCAAGCGTCAGTTCCGTGCCCTGTGGATCGCTCGTATCAACGCTGGTGCGCGTGTCAACGGTCTGTCCTACAGCCGTCTGATCGCTGGCCTGAAAAAAGCGTCCATCGAGATCGACCGTAAGGTTCTGGCTGATCTGGCAGTGAACGAAAAAGCGGCGTTTGCTGCGATTGTCGAGAAAGCGAAAGCCGTACTGGCTTAAGTCCCCGACAATCACCGGGCTTGCCCGGTGCTAAACGTCACCAATAGGGGAAGAGCCTTCAAGCTCTTCCCCTATTTCGTATCTGGAGTCTGTAAATGGAAAATCTGGATGTGCTGGTCTCGCAAGCGCTTGAGGCCGTTAGCCACACCGACGATGTGAACGCCCTGGAGCAACTGCGGGTTCACTATCTGGGCAAGAAGGGCGAGCTGACCCAGGTGATGAAGACCCTGGGCAACCTGTCGGCGGAAGAGCGTCCGCAAGCCGGTGCTTTGATCAACGCGGCCAAGGATCGGGTCCAGGACGCGCTGAACACCCGCAAGGCGGCACTCGAGCAGGCCGCGCTGAGCGCCAAGCTGGCCGCCGAGCGCATCGACGTGACCCTGCCGGGCCGCGGCCAGGCCTCTGGCGGTCTGCATCCGGTCACCCGGACTCTTGAACGGGTCGAGCAATTCTTCACTCGGATAGGCTACGGCATCGCCGAAGGCCCCGAGGTGGAAAACGACTATCACAACTTTGAGGCGCTCAATATCCCCGGCCACCACCCGGCGCGGGCGATGCATGACACCTTCTACTTCAACGCGAACATGCTGCTGCGTACCCATACCTCGCCGGTACAGGTGCGCACCATGGAGTCGCAGCAGCCGCCGATCCGCATCGTCTGCCCGGGGCGTGTTTATCGCTGCGATTCCGATATCACCCACTCGCCGATGTTCCATCAGGTCGAAGGCCTGTTGGTCGATGAGGGCGTCAGCTTCGCCGACCTCAAGGGCACCATCGAGGAGTTCCTGCGGGTGTTCTTCGAAAAGCCACTGGGCGTGCGCTTTCGCCCGTCGTTCTTCCCCTTCACGGAGCCATCGGCCGAAGTCGACATGCAGTGCGTGATGTGCAGCGGCAAGGGCTGCCGCGTGTGCAAGCAGACCGGCTGGCTTGAAGTGATGGGCTGCGGCATGGTTCACCCGAACGTGCTGCGCATGTCCGGCATTGACCCCGAGAAGTACCAGGGTTTTGCCTTCGGCATGGGTGTAGAGCGTCTCGCCATGCTGCGTTACGGCGTCAACGACTTGCGCCTGTTCTTCGATAACGACCTGCGATTCCTGGCGCAATTTCGCTAGAGCCGCACGACCGTAACCGAATTGTTTTAGGAGAGCAGGATGAAATTCAGTGAACAATGGCTGCGCACCTGGGTAAACCCGCAGGTTTCCCGCGATGAACTGGTGGCGCGCCTTTCCATGGCCGGTCTCGAGGTCGACAGCGTAACGCCGGCCGCTGGTGCCTTCAGTGGGATCGTGGTGGGCGAGGTGCTGGCCACCGAGCAGCATCCGGATGCCGACAAGCTGCGCGTCTGCCAGGTCAGCAACGGTGCCGAGACCTTTCAGGTGGTTTGTGGTGCGCCGAACGTGCGCCCTGGCCTGAAGATTCCGTTCGCCATGATCGGCGCCGAGCTGCCGGGTGATTTCAAGATCAAGAAAGCCAAGCTGCGTGGTGTCGAGTCCAACGGCATGCTCTGCTCGGCCTCAGAGTTGCAGATCAGCGACGATAATGACGGCCTCATGGAGCTGCCTGGCGACGCGCCGGTGGGTCAGGATATCCGCGCCTATCTGGAGCTGGATGACGCCAGCATCGAAGTCGATCTGACTCCGAACCGTGGCGACTGCCTGTCGTTGGCCGGCTTGGCTCGCGAGGTTAGCGCGCTGTACGGTGCGCCCGTCGCTCGTCCGCAGATTGCTGCCGTGGCGGCCAGCCACGATGAGGTGCGCCCAGTCGAGGTGCTGTCCACCCAGGCCTGTCCGCGTTACCTGGGGCGGGTAGTGCGCAATGTCGACCTGTCCCGGCCGACGCCGCTGTGGATGGTCGAGCGTCTGCGCCGTGCCGACGTGCGCAGCATCGATGCCGCCGTCGACGTCACCAACTATGTGATGCTCGAACTTGGCCAGCCGATGCATGCTTTCGACCTGGCGGAAATCAAGGAAGGTATTCGCGTGCGCATGGCCGAGGAGGGCGAGAAGCTGGTCCTGCTCGACGGCCAGGAAGTCAGCCTGCGTGCCGATACCCTGGTCATCGCTGACCACCAGCGCGCCCTGGCGATCGCCGGCGTAATGGGCGGTGAGCACAGCGGGGTCAGCGCGAAAACCCGCGATCTGTTCCTGGAAAGTGCCTTCTTCGACACCATTGCGATTGCCGGCAAGGCGCGTTCCTACGGGCTGCATACCGATTCATCGCACCGCTTCGAACGTGGCGTGGACTGGCAACTGGCGCGCGAGGCCATGGAGCGGGCGACCGCTCTGCTGCTGGAGATCGTCGGCGGTGAGGCGGGGCCGGTTATCGAGGTGGTCGATGCGGCGCAACTGCCGAACGTGGCGCCTGTTACTCTGCGTGCCGAGCGCATCGAGCAGATGCTTGGGCTGAAGATGGACGACGCCGAAGTCGAGCGGATGCTGAGCGCCCTTGGCCTAAGCGTTAGCGCCAGCGGCGATGGGCAGTGGCGGGTTGAAGTACCCAGCCATCGCTTCGACATCAGCCTGGAAGTGGACCTGATCGAAGAACTGGGCCGTCTTTACGGGTACAACCGTTTGCCAGTGCGTTATCCGCAGGCGCGCCTGGCGCCACAGGCCAAGACGGAAGCGGCGGTCGAACTGCCCGCGCTGCGTCGACTGCTGGTGGCGCGCGGTTATCAGGAGGCGATCACCTACAGCTTCATCGATCCAAAGCAGTTCGAGCTGTTCAATCCGGGCGTTGAGCCCTTGATGTTGGCCAATCCCATCTCCACTGACATGGCCGCCATGCGTTCGTCGCTGTGGCCGGGCCTGGTCAAGGCGCTGGAGCACAACCTCAATCGCCAGCAGTCGCGTGTGCGCCTGTTCGAGAGCGGCCTGCGCTTCGTTGGCCAATTGGCGGATTTGAAGCAGGAGGCCATGCTGGCCGGGGTCGTAGCTGGCAGTCGCCTGCCAGAAGGCTGGGCGCACGGTCGCGATGGCGTCGACTTCTATGACGTCAAGGCCGATGTTGAGGCGCTGCTCGCCAGCGCGGGTGCGGCGGATTGCTTCAGTTTCGTGCCGGGTGAGCACCCCGCATTACATCCGGGGCAAACTGCGCGCATCGAGCGCGAAGGGCGCCTGGTCGGCTTCGTCGGTGCGATTCACCCTGAATTGGCCAAGACGCTGGGGCTCGATCAGCCGGTCTACCTGTTCGAGCTACTGTTGAGCGAAGTCATCGAAGGGCGGCTGCCCGCGTTCCGTGAGCTGTCGCGATTCCCCGAGGTACGCCGCGACCTTGCGCTGCTGGTGGATCGCGAGGTGCCGGCCGAAGCGCTGTTGTCAGCCATACGGGAGGCCGCCGGAGAGTGGCTGACCGACCTCAGGCTATTTGACGTGTATCACGGTAAAGGTATTGATCCGCATAGAAAAAGCCTTGCCGTCGGCTTGACCTGGCAGCATCCATCGCGCACTCTTAATGATGACGAGGTGGGAACCACAACGCAGAACATCCTCACCTCCCTGGAACAAAGGTTCAACGCCACGTTAAGGAAGTAGCGTATGGGGGCTCTGACGAAAGCTGAAATGGCGGAACGTCTGTATGAAGAGCTAGGCCTGAATAAACGGGAAGCCAAGGAGTTGGTCGAACTGTTCTTCGAAGAGATCCGCCAAGCGCTGGAACTCAACGAGCAGGTCAAGCTCTCGGGGTTCGGCAACTTCGATCTGCGCGATAAGCGTCAGCGCCCCGGTCGTAATCCAAAAACGGGAGAGGAAATTCCGATCACGGCACGCCGTGTGGTGACTTTCCGTCCAGGCCAGAAACTTAAAGCCAGGGTCGAGGCTTATGCTGGAACCAAGTCATAACGACGAATTACCTGCCATACCCGGCAAGCGGTATTTCACGATCGGCGAGGTTAGCGAGCTCTGTGCGGTAAAGCCGCACGTCCTGCGCTATTGGGAGCAGGAGTTCCCCCAGCTCAACCCGGTCAAGCGTCGCGGAAATCGGCGTTATTATCAGCGACAGGATGTGCTGATGATCCGCCAGATTCGCGCGCTGTTGTACGACCAGGGCTTTACCATTGGCGGGGCGCGGCAGCGCCTCTCCGGCGATGAAGCCAGGGATGACACCACTCAGTACAAGCAATTGATCAAGCAGATGATCACTGAGTTGGAAGATGTCCTGATGGTCCTTCGAAAATAGCGAACGATTCAAAAAAGTTTCCATATTTCAGAAGCTTAGTGTATAGTTCGCGGCGTTTTCGAGATTAAGAAAACAGATTCACGCCTAGTCGGGGCGTAGCGCAGCCTGGTAGCGCACTTGCATGGGGTGCAAGGGGTCGAGTGTTCGAATCACTCCGTCCCGACCATATATTTCAACGATTTAGCCCGGTTCCGAAAGGTCCGGGCTTTTTCGTATAGGGACTTTTGCGGGACTTTCTTCATCCTGCCATCCTCCTCAGTATTGTCAGCGCCGGCCCGCGGGAGTCGGTCGCCGATATCTTGTTGGCTTCATCGATCAGCTTGCCCAGTTCTGCGGCCGAGTAATGGCTGGTGATGCTGCCGTCCTTGTGGCCGAGCAAGGCCTTCCTGTCTTCCTCCGTTACCCCGGCTGCCCTGAGTCTTCGACCGAAGGTGTGCTTCAGGTCGTGAACGCGGATCGAGGCAAATCCTGATAGAGCCGGACGCAGAAAACGCTCCTGAAGCTTCTCTGCCGTCCCGACCCTGGCTTTCTTCCAGGCCGAGTCGCGACATGCTGTAGCAGGCCAAAATCGGACTGATCGAGTGGGCGAAGTAGGCGGTACTGAAGGGGTACCAAGATGAGAACTCGCTACCGACCGTCTCTTTAGAGAGCAACTCTCTTGAACGCTCCCTTGGCCTTCCAGCTTGCTGTCTTGACTGGGCGAAACTTGGAAGTGATCGCGATAGGCAACCGGCGGCGACTTGCCCATCCGACTCATTCCGGCTTAACCACCGCGTGCTGGGCGACCTCTTGCGGCCCTGGCGTTGTCTGGCGCCCAAGTTGCAGCGTGCACACCCCCACTAGGATGGCGATCATCGCCGCGATGTCCAGCGCCTCGACCGGCTCGCCCACCCAGAGCACGCCGATCGCCAGTGCCACCAACGGCGGCAGGTAGGTCACGCTGGCGGCGACGACGGCCCCGAGCCGCTGCACCAGCACGTAGTAGAGAACGAAGGCGAGCCCGGTACCGCACAAGCCGAGGCCGGCGATCAGCCCCCAGGTAGCGCGGCTGTCCTGGTAGAGCCTGTCGATGCCAGCGAGATCGGTCACCAGGAGCAGCACCAGGCAGGCCAAACCCATCTGGTAGGTGGCCAGCGCCACGGCCGGTAGCTGCAGTGGGCTGATGAACTTGCGCGCGTAGACGAAGGAAACGCCCACGCTCATGGAGCCGGCCAGCATGTAAGCCACCCCGGCCAGGTCGACATCGCCGATGCCGGTCCAGGGGCGGGCGATCAGCAGGATGCCCAAGAAGCCCAGCAGCGTGCCGCCCACCGACTTCGGGTTCAGTGGCTCGTCGCGCAGGAATACCAGCGCGGCAACGAAGGCGAACAGCGGGATGGCCCCGCTGAGCATGCCGGCCACGCTTGACAGCAGCAGGGCCGTGCCCTGGGCGAAGGCGAAGTAGTAGGCGGCCGTCGCCAGCAGCGACATGACGAAGAAGTGATGGAGGTGGCGCAGGTGGCGCCAGCTCAGCACTCGCATGCTCAGGGCCAGGGTGAGGATCGGCAGAAAGCCGAACACGACCCGCAGCAGGGTGATCTGCGCAGGACTGATCCACTGCGCCGCCCACTTCATGAAAATGAAGTTGCTGCCCCAGACCAGCCCCAGCAGGACGAAGGCAACGTAGCCCAGATGCTTGTTCAGGGTAGGTGCTCCTGTGCTCAGACCGAGCGGGTGATGCCGCCATCGACCCGCAGGTTCTGCCCGGTGATGTAGCCCGCACCCTCGGAGGCGAGGAAAGCGATGGTCGCGGCGATTTCTTCGGCCCGGCCGTAACGGCCCATGGGAATGCGCGCGCGGAACGGCTCCTGCTCGGGCAGGCTGTCGATAAACCCCGGCAGCACGTTGTTCATGCGCACGTTGTCGGCCGCGTATTGGTCGGCGAACAGCTTGCTGAAGGCCGCCAGGCCGGCGCGGAATACCCCGGAGGTGGGGAATACCGGGTCGGGCTCGAAGGCCGCGAAGGTCGAAATGTTGATGATGCTGCCCGATCGCTGCGCGACCATGCTCGGGGTCACCAGGCGCGCCATGCGGATCGCGCTCAGCAGGTAGACGTCGAGCCCCTGGTGCCACTGCTCGTCGCTCAATTCGAGCAGCGGCGCGCGCGGCCCGTGGCCGGCGCTGTTGACCAGCACGTCGATGCGCCCCCAGCGTTCGAGCGTCAGGTCGACCAGGCGCTGCAGGTCGTCGTTGGACTGGTTGGAGCCGGTGACGCCGAGCCCGCCCAGCTGCTCGGCCAGGGCCTCACCCTTGCCCGAGGCGGAGAGGATCGCCACCCTGAAGCCGTCGGCGGCCAGGCGTCTGGCCGCCGCGGCGCCCATGCCGCTGCCGGCGGCCGTGAGGATGGCTACTTTTTCTACAGACATATGACCTCCTGGTGAGCGCCCTAGGTCAGCGCTGGATATTCGTCAACATTCGATTAACTATAGGGGCATGAACGCCTCGGCTCGAACCAGTTCGGTTGCCTTATGACTGTAGAAAAACTACATGGATAGAAAAAATTCGACGCGCTTGCCGCCCCTCAATTCCCTGCGCGTTTTCGATGCGGTCGCCCAGCAGCTGAACTTCCGCCTGGCGGCCGAACAGCTGAACGTCACCCAGGGCGCGGTGGCGCAGCAGATCCGCAAGCTCGAGGACGACCTGGGCGTGCGCCTGTTCGTGCGCGAGGCTCATGGGGTGGCCTTGACGGACGCCGGACGGGCCTACCTGCCGAACATCCGACGCGCCTTCGAGCTGATCGGCGACGCCACCGCAAGCCTGCGCGCCACCCCCGCGCGCCTGACCATCAGCGTCACGCCGACTTTCGCAGCCAAGTGGCTGCTGTCCAGGCTGCCGGGGTTCGTGGCCGCCAATCCGCTGATCGACCTGCGTATCCTCGCGACCGAGCAGCTGTCGAGCTTCCATGCCGACGGCGTCGACCTCGCCATCCGCCAGGGCCGACCGCCGTTCGGACCGGGCCTTGAGGTGGACTTCCTGTTTCCCCAGGAGTTGATCGCGGTGTGCAGCCCCAGCTTGCTCGCCGCGCTGGACGCCCCCCTGACCCCGGCCAGCCTGAGCGGCCAGGTGCTGCTTGAGGACAGTCACAGCCTCTGGCCGGCGTTTTTCGAGCAGGCGTTAGGTCAACCCCATGTGGTCGGGAGCAAGCGCCTGCAGTTCAACCAGACCAGCCTGGCCATCGATGCGGCGATAGCGGGCCAGGGCATCGCGCTGGCCAGCCGCTTTCTGCTGCAGGCTGAGCTGGCATCCGGGCGCCTGGTCCAGCCATTCGCCGCGGAGTTACGCGGCAACCTGGATTTCTACGTGGTGGTGCCGCGCAAGCAACGCCACCCCGAACCGACCGAGGCGGTGCGCGACTGGCTGCTCGGGGAAGGCGGGCAGAAAAGATCTGCATAGACTGAAGGTTGGCTTCTGAGCGGCTGCTGTCGACCGATTGTGTTGATAAAGCCGGACTTGACTGGAGCCGCCTTTCCAGAGCTCAAGTACGCATGATCTGAACGTTGTTGCGTAAAAACCACGGCGGTTCCGTCTTCCGCTACGGCTTAGATTTCAACGTAGGCAAAGCTCTTTTGTGGGCAGAAATCACAAAGGGACTTTTCAACAGAATCGACCAGCGTAGGAATACCAATGTGGCCCCAGAAGGGGTTCCGCGTGCACCAGACGCATGGTCGCTTCCGATAAAGCGAGCGAATCTAAAGGACGCGCTGTACCAAGGACCCAACGCCAATCGCTCGGGGCAGACCTGGAGCGCATTTCCAGCGCGCCCGCGATCCTCAACTTCCGGTGATTGCTGGAGTGGCAGGGACTTTAGGCGGGTGGCCTGTTCGCGACCAGCGGCCGCTTGGGCGACCACGACCGTACTGCCGCTACTACACATTTCTTAAGTCACTCGACACATCCTCAAGGCTCTTCGATAACGCTGCGACTTCAGGATGCCGCGCGGCCCTTTCGCAGCTGCAATACCAGCCGCAAAGGCTCTGCAGCGTACTTTCCTTCCGGGGCTTGTCCAGTCGGCGCTCGAGCGAACGAGTGAACGTCCACCACGGCGGGGCGTGCTACTCCCAGGGCTGCTCTCTCCCTGGGATAGAGCTGAGTGCTGCAGCATAAGTTTTCCTACTGCTTAGCAGAAAAAATTTGAATTTTGTTCTGGTTCAATATTGCGCAGTATGAAAGCCGTAATAAGCAGGCTAAAGAATCAGATATTAGTCCAAGAACAATATGAGGAGACAGCTATGTCCAATTTCATTAAGCAAATGCCCAAGGTTTACGTTCTAGATAATGGTCGTATGAAGATGGATAAGAACTTCATGATCAGCATGCACAACCCGGCCACTATCGACAACCCGAACAAGCCCGCTGAATTGATTGAGTTCCCCATTTTTACCGTGCTCATCGATCATCCAGACGGCAAGGTGCTGTTCGACACTGCGTGCAACCCCAATAGCATGGGTGAAAACGGCAGATGGCCCAAAGAAATTCAGGACATGTTTCACTATACGGCGATGGTCAATGGCCAGGACTGCCACCTGCATAGTCGCTTGGCGGAAATCGGCGTTGACCCGCGCGATATCGACTATGTAGTCGTCTCCCACTTGCACCTTGATCATTCGGGGTGCCTGGAGTTGTTCACCAACGCCAAAATCATCGTTCACCAGAACGAGTTCAACGCCGCCCTTTCGAACTACGCACAAAACAGAACCGCCGAAGGGTTTATTTGGGACGATGTGGATGCCTGGATCAAGAACGACCTGACCTGGCGCGTAGTCAAAGAAGCTGAAGGCGATCTGGACCTGCTCGATGGAATCCGGATCCTGAACTTCGGTGGCGGTCACTCCTATGGCATGCTCGGTTTGCACATCGAACTTCCTGGCCACGGTCCGTTGATTCTTGCATCCGATGCCGTTTATTCCGCAGAAAATTACAGCAATCCGAGCCGGCTGCCCGCGACCATTTATGACTCGCTCGGTTACATGAGAACAGTCGAGAGAATCCAGAAGCTTTCCAAGCAGACCGGGTCCGATGTTTGGTTTGGTCATGACAGTGAACAGTTCAACTCCCTCATTAAATCAACTGATGGCTTCTACGAATAAGAGGACCGGCCGTGAGCAATATCATGTTTGTTGAGACATTTCGAATCAAGGTCTATGTGATCGCGGACTACTTGGAAAAGGTCTTGGCCGCTATTTCCAGTGCCACCAATCTCAAGTACGGAAACTATGATGGCGTCTCGTGGTGCTCACACCCCGGCATAGAAAGGTGCACGCCACGCGCCGGTTCCGATACCTATGGCGGGGAAATCGACAAGCCGTTTTCCATCGCCTCGACAAAGATCGAATTTTCGATCCCTCGAGATAAGGAGCTCCTTTCCAAAGTGGTTGCAAGCATTTTCGAGCACCACCCATGGGACGAGCCAGTCATCTGCATCACCGAGTCGGTAGACACTCGCAAAAACGGCGTTGTTTGACAGCAGCTCTACACCCCGTAGACGTCAAACGGAGCGGCCAGGAGAGCCTGCATCACGGCTCTCTGGCCCACTGTCTGCCTGAAGGTGCATTGGCCACTGCCGAACCGCCAATCGCCTCCGACGCTGTCGTGGAAGTACACACTGCAAAGCGCGTCGATGGATCGTCAAGCCTAATAGCGAATTGCACTATCAGCATTCAAGGCGGGCGGCAAAGCTCCAGAATGTATTTCCGACCATAAAACCAATAAATTCTCAGTGAGATCATCATGATAGGCAAGATTGCAGTAATGAAGCAGCCTGGACAGATAGAGTTCCAGGAATATGATATCCCCGCGCCCAAGCCTGGATCGATTATTACTAAAGTCCTGTGCAGTAACGTTTGTGGCTCGGAGCTGCATATATGGTGCGGCCACCACCCGAAGAAGAGTGGCGGCCTGGGCCACGAAACGGTGGGCTTGGTCCACCAGATCGGCGAAGGGGTTTTGACTGATAATGCCGGCGCCGCTATCAAGGTGGGCGACCGTATTGCCGCCACCTACTTTATCGCTTGCCAGCGCTGCCCCTCCTGCCTGTCGGGCAAACTCAACCTTTGCGAGAATGCCTACAGCTTCTGGGCCAAGCAACCAGAAGAAGCGCCGCACTTCCACACCACATTCTCGACGCATTACTACATCCATCCCGGGCAGTTTTTCTACAAGGTTCCTGACAACGTACCCGACAAATTGGCTGCCGGCGCGAACTGCGCCCTGTCGCAAGTTTACTACGGCATCGACTTGTCAGAGATCACGACCCAAGACACTCTGGTGATTCAGGGCGCAGGTGGATTGGGGATTTACGCGATCGCCCTTGCCAAACGCAAAGGGGTTAGCGTCATTGTAATTGACGCAGACAAGAATCGACTCGAACTGGCCAAGGAGTTCGGCGCCGACCATGTCATCGACATGCGCGAGCATCAGACCAAAGACGATCGAATTCAAGCGGTAAAAGCACTCACCAATGGTCGTGGCGCTGATGTTTGCCTGGAAGTGGCTGGTGTGCCCGAGGCGTTTGCCGAGGGATTGGAGTTGGTTCGTAGCGGCGGCAAGTTCGTCACGATGGGCAATGTAACCCCGGGCAAAACCATTGCCATTGACCCCGGTTATATCACCCGAAGTCAAATCACCATCATCCCGGTGATGCGCTACCAGCCCGTTTACCTGTACAAGGCGCTGAAGTTTCTGAGTGAAAACATCGAGAAACTGCCGTTTCATAAAATCCTCGATACCGAGTACTCGCTCGAAGACGTAGAACTGGCACTTTCCGACTCCATGTCGCGCAAGGTGACCCGTGCATCGATCGTGATGAAGTAAACGCCAAGCAGGACCTGAGCAGTCCGAATATCGATTAACAGACGGGCGCTGCGCGGAACCGTGTCTTAGTTTCGTAAAAGCGAGACAGTATTAGGCCGTATTGGTTGCTCAGCCGCCTCTCAGCGAGCTGGCTTCTACGACCGCAGCCAGTTTGCTGATCCCTATCCAGGCTCCTGCGCAGCTCCGTTCTCATATGGCACTGATCATCAACAATTAATTTGCCTCCGCTGAGGATTTCCAAATGACGTCTTCGATTCTTGATTCGAAAATATTTGCGCCACTGTTCCACTCGCAGGAAATGCAGCTGCTCTTCAATGACGACGCGCGTGTAAAGGCCTACCTGGAAACCGAGGCGGCCTTGGCTCGCGCCCAGGCAAAACTCGGGCTGATCCCGGAAGACGCAGCTCGGAAGATCGACGAGGCTGCGAGCACTATCCAGATTGACATGGAGCGCCTGGCCCATGACACCGGTACGGTGGGCTACCCCATTCTCGGCCTGGTGCGTCAATTGGTTGAAGCCTCCGGCAGCGAGTCCGGCGGCTACGTCCATTGGGGGGCGACCACTCAGGATATTATGGACACCGCATCGGTACTCCAGATTCGCGATGGACTGGAGGTGATCGACAGGGACCTCAAGCGGGTGGAAAAAGCGCTGATCGTGCTCGCCAAAGAGCACCGCAACACCGTAATGGCGGGGCGCACCCATCTGCAGCATGCATTGCCGGTCACCTTTGGCTACAAAGCGGCGGTCTGGCTCGACAGCCTTCGTCGCACGCAAAGCCGTCTTCAGGAGCTGCGTCCGCGCGTGCTGATGGCTCAGCTATGGGGTGCAGCAGGTACCCTGGCCTCCATCGGCGACAAGGCTGAATTGCTGACGGGCGCCGTGGCCGAAGAGCTGGACCTTGTAACCCCGAACGCTCCTTGGCATGCGACCCGAGACGGGTTTGCCGAAGTGGCTTGCGCCCTCGCGTTGATGACCGGATCGCTGAGTAAGATCGCGCTCGACATCATGATCATGTGCATGGACGAGATCTCCGAAGTTGCCGAGCCCTTCGTCAAGGATCGCGGTGCGTCGTCGACGATGCCACAGAAGCGCAATCCAATTTCCTGCGAGGTCATTCGTGGCTGCAATATGGGTGTCATCAAGGCCGCTGGATTGCTGATGGATGCCCAGGAAGCTGACTTCGAGCGGGCGACAGGCCCTTGGCACGCAGAGTGGATCGGGCTGCCCCAGGCCTTTGTCCTGGCACATTGTGCGCTTTCTCAGGCGGTCTTCTTGCTAGAGGGCCTGGAAGTGTTCCCCGATAAAATGGCCAAGAACCTCGACATCAGCAAAGGTCTTATCGTCGCCGAGGCAGCCATGATGGCGCTGGCGCCACACGTAGGCCGGCAGGCCGCTCACGACATCGTCTATGAAGCCTGCCTCGAAGCACAGAGCCATGACTGCTCCTTGTACGATGTGCTGTCGCAAAACCAGGATGTCACTCGATACATCGATCAAGATGCGCTGGTAAAGGTGCTATCGCCTTCATCCTATCTGGGGTTGTCGCAGTTGATCGTCGACAGGGTTACTGCCGGCTGAAGCAATGGAGAGCCAGTCAGAGATCCGTTGCTGGCTTGCCAGGCCGTCCTCGGTTCAGGGGAGGCCCACAGGTGTCAAGAGAAGCCAGGGCTGACCCCCTGGCTTCTGCGTTTTACAGCTGTGAATGAAGCCCTCGTGCCGGGCGTGTCCGCATCTGCCGGCGCACTCGGTACTGGAAAAGCCCATGGGGCTTGCGCGATAGCGCTCAGGCTGTGTGGATAGGCTTATTTAGCGGAATAATTGGATTTATTCGACGTCGCCTGATGCCAGAACAGGCGGCGGGGCAACATAAGCTTTTCTACTGCGTAGCAGAAATAATTTGAATTTTCTTCTGCCGCCATATTGACCACTATGTTCCATAGCAAAAAGTAAGACCTGCCAAAACCGCCAAGCCGATAGTAGGCCGCGGCGGAGAAAGTAAACAGCGAGTCCGCGTAATGTTTAAGTTATTCGGGAGGTAGAGCTAAACCCAGTACCGCCTGCCTGGCAATCAGTACACATGCTCCTGGATTAGGCTGCCCCTCAAACTGGAAGCATAGACATACGGATACATAGCGCTACACCAACGCAAAAGGAATGCCTTAACGTGCCCCGTTGAGTATCGAAAGACATTCGGCGCTGCATATTATAAAAATAAGCTAGAGGTAGATCATGAACGCCAGCTATCAAGAGTCTATAGACACTCCTATAGAGCCCGTCACCAGTACTAGAAATAACAGCAATAGAAGAATGCAAATCTTCAGCATTCTAATTGTTATCGCCGTTGCGTTACCGCTTATATTGCTGCCAGAAGAGGGTAAGGGTTTTATCGACTCGCTGTTCAAGTCGATGACGCATACGTTTGACTTTGCATTTCTATCTCTGCCGCTCGCGGCGATGGGCTTTCTGATTTATCTCGCGTGTACTCGCTACGGCGACATCAAGCTCAGTGCGGACCAGGCTGCACCCGCAGAGTTCTCCAGAAGCTCATGGATCATGATGGTGTTCCTGGCCGGTATCGCCACCGGGTTGATGCTCTGGGCGGGAACCGAATGGGCGTATCACTATGCCTGGACGCCTTTCGGGATAGAGCCGAAAACCACTGAAATGTACGTAGTGGGTCAGGCCTATGGCCTCTTTCACTGGGGCCCCTCTGCCTGGGCAATCTATTGCGTGCCCGCCATCGCGATGTCCTACATCTATTACGTGCGCAAGAAGCATATTTACAACCTCAGCGAGTCATGCCGCGGCGCGCTCGGAGGCCTGGTTGATGGTCCCGTAGGTACTTTCATCAACTATATGTTCCTGTTCGGCATCCTGGGCGCCGCCGCCACCTCTCTCGGCTTGGGCACACCCATGATCGGCATGGCCGTAGCCAGTGTGCTGGGGATCGAGCCTAGCCTCACCATGGACATCTCCATCATTCTCGCCTGTACGGCAGTCTTCACGATCAGCAGTGGACTGGGCCTGGCCAAGGGCATCAAGCGCCTGAGTATTTTCTCGACCGTGGTGACGGTGGCGATTGTGCTGTACATCCTGATGGTCGGTCCGAGCAAGTTTATTATTGGTCTTGGCTTCGATTCCGTGGGTTATGCCGTCGAAAACTTCATAAAAATGAGCACTTGGACTGACAGCGTCGGCCAAAGTGGTTTTCCGCAGGCCTGGACGGTGTTCTATTGGGCCTGGTGGATCGCCTACGCCCCCTTTATGGGCATGTTCGTAACGCGCATTTCTCAGGGAAGGACCATCCGAGAAGTGATCCTCGGCATGCTCGTCTTCGGCACTGCCGGCACTGCCATGTTCTACATCGTGGTGGGGGGCTATGGCATCGATCTGCAGATGACTGAAACCCTTGCCGTGTCGGAAATCGTCAACAGCAAAGGCGGCGCTGCAGCCATTGTCGAGATTTTCAAGACGCTGCCAGGCTCCACCCTTCTTCTGATCGCTCTGGCCGTATCCGGCATCGTGCTCCTGGCTACGACCTTCGACTCCGCCGCCTATGTACTGGCTTGCGCCACCTCCAGCGAGCTCGGTGAAGGTCAAGAGCCCGAAAAGTCCAACCGCCTGTTCTGGTGTTTCGTGATCACGATCCTGCCGCTGGCACTGCTGTTCGTGGGGGGGCTGAAAAGCATGCAGACGGCATCGGTGATCGTCGCGCTACCACTGTTGCTGATTCTGTTCTGCATGATGATCACCACGATGCGCTATATGATGGAGGATCGGGCTGCCGAGGAGGCGACTCGAATCGGGCGCTCGCAATGAACTGCGCAATAATGTGGCGGGGAGCGTAATAGTTCGCGAGTCGAGCCGACTGAGGTTCCAGGGATTGCTGACTAGCAGAGCGAAACAGTTGCTCAAGCCTAGGCAATCCCTGGTCGACCTGGTTAGACGAATGA
Organism: Pseudomonas benzenivorans; assembly: GCF_024397895.1. NCBI lineage: Bacteria > Pseudomonadati > Pseudomonadota > Gammaproteobacteria > Pseudomonadales > Pseudomonadaceae > Pseudomonas > Pseudomonas benzenivorans. The sequence continues at coordinate 405,358 of NZ_CP073346.1, read as the reverse complement.
GGATCAGACGATGAAAAGACCGCCGCCGCATAATTGGTTGTTCGTTTTCAAGATTATCGTCGAGTCAGGCTCGATTACCGAAGCCTCGGAAAGGCTCAACGTGTCGCAGTCTGCCGTTAGCCAGCAGATCAAGTCCCTGGAGGACTATCTGGGCGCGCGCCTGATCGTAAGAGGAAAGAAAGGCATTTCCCTGACTGACGTAGGCAAGCATTACTACAATGTCATAAAAGTTGCCTTGGAAAAAATTTCCGCCACCACCGATCAGCTGTTTGGCTCTGGGCACACCGACATCGTCACCATAAAGTCAAACTATTCCTTTGCCGATACTTGGCTGTCCGGAAAAATTCATGAGTTTCACAAGCTCTACCCGGACACCCAGGTCGAATTGTACTCCGGTCTATGGCTCACTGATTTCGGTGAAATCGGACGCGGAATAGAAATTCGTTATGGCGACGGGACCTGGAGTGACGCCAAATGCTACCAGCTCACCCAAGATAATATTTTTCCGGTTTGTTCGCCCGCGACGCACAGTGCGATAAACAGGCTTGAAGATATATTCGATCACCCCCTGGTGTCCGTGATGGGCAACAAGACTGGATGGCAGGAGTGGTCCAGCGAACATCAGCGAAGCCTGCACATCAAGGCCAGCAATCTGCATGTCGAGAGCAATTTATTGGCCTACAAGGCTGCAGCGTCAGGGAACTACATAGCGCTGGGAATAAATTCGCTGGTCGATGGATTTCTTGACGATGGAAGCCTGGTGAGGCTCGAATACGGCGACATGAAAAGCCGCGAAAATTTCTTTATCGTAGAGCCGGAGTACTACAGCATCTCCCCTAAAGAAATGCAATTTGCCGAGTGGATGAAGTCAGAATTCAAGCCGGTTAAATAACACAGTCACGTCAGTTGGCCGGTCAACGGGCACGCGCCTTTCACACCGGCCATACCGGCAAGCCGCTCATCAAAAACAATCAACCGCTATTAGAGTGGAATGGATTTGTTCGTCCATTTATAGAGGAGGCAACATGAAAACATATCAACTTTTCATCGACGGGCAGTGGACCGATGGGGCCGACGGCGTCAAAGAGCCAGTTATTAATCCGGCAACCGAAGAGGTTATTGGCCACTTCTGTCATGCGACGTCCTCGGATATTGACCGGGCCGTTGCTTCAGCCGATCAGGGCCTCAAGGATTGGCAAGCGGTGCCGCAATGGGAGAAAGGCGCGATTCTAAAGCGTGCCGCGGAGCTATTGCGCCAGCGTAAACAGGACATCGCGCAGGTTTTGACTCTGGAGCAGGGTAAGCCCTTGGCCGAGTCGGTAGGCGAGGTCGAGCGCGCCGCTGACTTTATCGAGTGGGGCGGCGAGGAAGCGCGGCGCATGGCTGGCCGTTTGATGAGTGGGCGCGACAGCGGGAACACTATCGAGATTCGCATGGTACCGGTTGGCGTGGTCGCCGCCTTTTCCCCATGGAACTTCCCAGTTGTGCTTACCGCCAAGAAACTTGCCGGGCTGCTGGGCGCAGGTTGTTCCTGTGTCGTCAAGCCGGCAGAGGAAACTCCCGGCTCGGCGATTGAACTTGTCAAAGCACTGCTTGACGCCGGCGTTCCAGCCAGGACGCTAAACGTGGTACTCGGTAACCCCGCGCAGATATCAAGCCAGCTGATCGCAGCCCCGTCCGTGCGCAAGATCACCTTTACCGGATCCTCGCCGGTGGGCAAATTGCTGGCGGCAAAGGCCGGCGAAGTCATGAAACCTGTCACGATGGAATTGGGTGGCCATTCCCCGGTTATCATCTTCGATGATGTCGACATCGAGCCTCTCGCGAAGATGTTGGTCGCCAAGAAGTTCTTCAACGCCGGTCAAGTGTGCGTTTCCCCCACACGCTTCTTTGTCCATGAAAGCAAGTATGAGCAGTTTGTCGCGCTGTTCTGCGAGCATGCCAAGCATTTGATCGTTGGCAATGGTAGCGCCAGCACCACGCAAATGGGGCCGCTTGCCAATGAGCGTCGCCTGCAGGCTATGGAACAGCTAATTGCAGACGCCGTATCGAAGGGAGCCAGGATCGAAATCGGCGGTCGGCGCATCGGTGAGCAGGGGTTCTATTTCGAGCCCACGGTGCTTACCAACGTCAGCCTGGATGCGGACCTTATGAGCAACGAAATCTTTGGCCCAGTAGTCCCGATCCTGCCGTTCAATGACGAAGACGAAGTGCTGCGGATTGCCAATGACGTCGATTATGGCCTGGCAGCCTACCTGTTCACCCGTGACTCGAAGCGTCAACAACGCTTCAGCGAGCAACTGACCGCTGGAACCATTGGTGTCAACGATGTCCCGGCGCACATTGCCGAAGTACCACTGGGTGGGTGGGGTGACAGCGGTTATGGTGTCGAGGGTGGCATCGAAGCGTTGGACGCTTACATGAAGAGCAAGTTTGTCAGTCTGCGTTAACTTCCAATAGATATGGTGGTGGCTAGCCGCGCCACCATATACATCTGAAGGCGGGATGCTCTTCGGTTTCAGATTCCCAAGCGACGGCTGCTCGTTCCTTCAAAGCCCGAGAAGTGTCTGCCAATTCGCCACTGCGCGAGGAGGCAGACCTGCAGTGGGCCTGGGTGCTGATCTGATTTCCGAATGGTTCTTTCAGACCACCGATAGCACTCAGGGGCGCCTGGCGATTCCGCCGGTCCATGGCCACGTGGTGGCTACTGGACTGGGCAAGTCCTGACTAGGTTTTTCCGACCAGAACCAACTCGATAGCCTGGATCACGTCTTCGCACTTCTGCAGGTCTAGGGCATCGGGATGGGGCGCGGCGAACCGTCCTATGTCATTGTCGAAGTACCGGCCAGAAGCTGTTGCGAACTCCTCTGCTAGCGCTGCCTGAACAAGAATCTGGGCGCCGACCTGGAGATTCTTGCCAGGTAGGCCGAAGCCTTCCTTCACCATCTTGGTTGCCAGCAATGACCCGGGGTTCACCGCGACCAGCAGCGGCCCCCTGTCTTTTTGCGCATGCGCCATGCCGTGGGACCACATGGTCAGGGCCAGTTTGCTCTGGGCATAGGCCTCCAGCTGGTCTGGGATCTGCCTTCGGCCGACCAGCGCATCCAGGTTTACCGGCGACTGTGCAGCGGAAGAGAGGTTGATCACCCGGGCTTCAGGTCCAAGCAATGGCAGCAGTTGCCGGGTCAGCAGATAGGGGGCGAAGGTGTTGACCGCAAAGCGCAGGTCCAACCCGTCAGCTGTGCAGGTATCAGGCGAGCGAAAGATGCCCGCGTTGTTGATCACGACGTCCAGTCGCTGATGAGCCTCGGTGATCGCTTGGCCGAGCGACATGACTTCGCTCAAGTGCGCCAGGTCGGCCAGGTAACCTTCGATGCGCCCAGCACCCGGCAAGGTCGAGAGTGCTTTCTTGGTGGCTTGCAATTTATCTGGACTGCGTCCGTGCAGCAGAAGCCGATGCCCCTGAGAGTACAGAAGCTTGGCCGTTTCGAAGCCTATGCCGTCGGTAGCGCCCGTGATCAGAATGGTCTTTTGCATCGGTTGTCACCTCAGGTCGTAAAGTCCGGCAATAGCTCGTCAGCGATCCGTTGCAGGGTTGTTTCAATGTCGGCTTGGTTGAACCGCAGGTTCAATGCCACGTGGTTGATGCCAATTTCTTCCAAGGACTTCAGGTAGGCACGGAGATGGTTCATGCCTGAGCGAAAACCGAGGTGGATAGCCTGGGGCGACGCATCGGCTGCCTCCAACAGATCCACGTAGAGCGATTGCACGGCCGGTTTGGCGGGATGGCCGGCAGCCTCTACGCGTTTGCGCCAGTCACTGATGACCTGCGCCTGTGTCGCAACCGGGCGCGGGTAGGTTATCCAGCCATCGCCGTTGCCGGCGAGCCAATCCGGGCTCTGCTGGCTGGCGCCGGTAATCAGCAGCGGCAGTTTTCCCGAGAGGGGTTTGGGCAACATATCCATACCCCCCGGCAAGCTGCCGTAGCTGTTCGCAAAGGCGGGAGACGTCTGCTCCATGCGCCGGATGTAGGCGAAACTGTCGCGAAAGCGCTCGCCACGGTCATCGTAGGTCAGGTTGAGTGCCGGGTACTCATCCGGCCGATCGCCCGAGGCGACTCCGAGGATGAGCCGTCCACCCGACAGCACATCGATACTCGCCGCCGCTTTGGCGACATGGGCCGGATGGCGTAGCGGCAGCACGATACTCGCCGTGCCCAGCGCGATTCGGCTGGTCTGTCCTGCCAGTAGTCCAAGGTAGACAAAGGGGTCGTAGAGCTGGCCCGCGTCACCGAAAGACGGCACGTTGAAGGGGACGTCGCGTAGCCAGACGGCGGCGAAGCCCAGTTGCTCGGCCAGGCGGACCCGCTCAAGGTGGTCAACCATCGACGGCACAGGCCCGCTGGTATAGCGCTCGAGGGGAACCACCAGTCCGAGGCTTAGCCTGTGCGGACGAAAAGTGGCGTCATAGCCCCGATTGACGGACCTGAATCTCTCAGGGAGGGCGTGTTCAAACGTCATTGACACATCTCTTGCTCTAAGTTGAGTGGGCTCTGCTCACCCGGGATGAACGAGGCCCACCGGCTACTAGCCCGATGTTCGTCGGACTCAGATTTCTACGACCACCTTGCCCATGGCTTGTCCGCTGCCCAGGCGAGCATGGGCTTTGCCGATGTCTTCGAGGCCGAACTGGGCATCATCCAGCAGTGGCTTGAGGGCACCCGCATCCGCGATCTCGGCCAGTTTGGTGAGAATGGCGCCGTGTTCATCGCGCTTGTGGTTGTGCAGCATCGGGATCAGCATGAACACGACATGTACGGATAGACCCTTGAAGTGCGCGGGCGTCAGGTCCAGTTCCAGCATGGAGACAGTGGTGACAACCTGCCCATTCAACGCGGCTGCGTCGAAGGAGTTGCTCATGTTGGCGCCGCCAACGCTATCGAAGACGATCTCGAAACCGTCGCCGCCGGTGTGCTTCGCCACATACTCGGTGACCGTTTCGGCCTTGTAGTTGATCGCCGTGGCGCCATAGCCGTTGATCACGCTCGCCTGCCGATCACCCGAGCAGGTGGCGTAGACGTCAGCACCCAAGTGCCTGGCCAATTGCACGGCAACATGGCCAACACCGCCCGCACCACCATGCACCAGTACGCGCTGTCCGGCGTGGGTGCCGGCGCGTTGCAGACCTTCGTAGGCGGTAATACCCACCAGTGGCAGGGCTGCTGCCTCACGCATCGAAAGCGATTTCGGTTTGTGAGCTATCAGCTTGGCGTCAGCCAGCATGTACTCAGCCAGCGTACCTTGCAGGTCGGCCAGGCCCCCGGCGCAACCGTAGACCTCGTCACCCGGCGCAAAACCGCTGACGCCTTCGCCGACTGCCTCAATGGTGCCGGCGAAATCCATGCCCAGTACGGCGGGCAGGGCGGGGGAGAGCGGCAAGTCCTTACCCAGCTGGCGGATCATGGTATCGACCGTATTGACACTGGTCGCCGCCACGCGGACCACCACGTGCCCGGCCTTCACCGAGGGCTTCGGCAGTTCGGTCACCTGGAACTCGGCAGTTTCGCCATATTCATTGAGGGTCATGGCTTTCATTGAGCGTCTCCTGATTTTTCGGGAAAGTGCGCAGCACCGGTCGCATACCGTCGGTCGCGAGTGCTGTGTTTGAACACCTCGGCGGGGGCCAAAGCGGGTTGTGTCTAGGTCAGGCGGGCTCGTCCAGGCCCGCGATAAGGACGTGATGGCTGTTCGAGCCGGCGGTACGGGCACCCAAGGTGCGGGGCGTAGCGCCGATACCACCGAAAGGGTTTAGCCAGGGCGGCGAGGTCGATAGAGCTAGGATATTTGATAGGCTTTTCATTGATAATTGACCATCAAGCACAATCACTTTTTTGTTTTTATTGATAAACATATGAATATCGAGCATCTCAAGCTCTTCGTCAGATTGGCCGTCACCCATAACATCAGTCAGGCAGGGCAGGAGCTGGGCCTGTCGCCGGCGGTGGCCAGTGCGCATATCAGCAAGCTGGAGGAGGGGCTGGGAGTGCGCCTGGTGCACCGCACCACACGCAAGGTGTCGCTCACCCAGGAGGGCGAGGCGTTTCTGCCGCACGCCGAGGAGGTGCTGGCCAGCGTGGAGGTGGCGCGCACCTCGGTGGGCGCGGGGAGTACGGCCCCCCGAGGGACATTGCGGGTGACGGCGCCCGCCTCATTCGGGCGCATGCACCTGCTCCCCGCGCTGAAGACGTTCCTCGCCCGCTATCCGCATTTGTCCCTGGATCTGCGCCTGTCCGACTCGATAGTCGACCTGGTCGAGGGCGGCTTCGATATCGCGATCCGCAATGCCGAGCTCAAAGACTCGAGCCTGGTTGCCCGCAAGCTGGCACCGGACAGGCGCATCATCTGCGCCTCGCCGGACTACCTGAAGCAGTGCGGTGAACCGGCCGCGCCGCAGGATCTGCTGAATCATCAGTGCATCAATCTGCTGGGGCTGGAAACCTGGGTGTTCGACAGTCCGGCCGGTCATGTCAGCGTTAGACCCACCGGCCAATTGCGCACCGACAACGGCGAGGCCATGCGCGACGCCTGTGTCGACGGTCTGGGCATCGCCATCAGCTCCACCTGGAGTGTCTACCAGCACCTGGCGCGTGGAGAGCTGATCCAGGTGCTGAAGGACAGTCCTCTGGTGGCGGAGACCGCGATCTGGGCGATCTACTCCAGCTCGCGCCTGATGGCTCCCAAGGTGCGGGCCTTCATCGATTTTTACGCCGAGTATTTTGGCGGGGAGCCTTACTGGGATCAGGCGCTGTCGGCGCAGGGCGCGCATTCCTAGGGACTAAGGTTGATTGACGTCCTCAGGGCGTGAAGCTGCCAGTCGCGACAGGCTAAAAACCGCCCATAGCGGACACTCGGCTTCAGCCGGAGCCGATCTGTTTGAGCACTGCCGCAACGATCGCTTCCGGGCGATCCTCTTGCATGAGATGCCCAGCGTTTTCAACCAGGAAACACGGCTGATCCGAGATCAGCTCAGCAAGCACTTTGCCCTTCTCGGCTGGGATCCAGGCATCTTCCCGCCCCCACAGGACGCTGACAGGACAGTCCATTGCGCCATAGAGGCCCTGAACCTCATCGGTAAACCTTTCATCCATCTGCGCAATCTGTCGATAGAAGGCTGCCTGGCCGACTGCTCCCACCCATGGACTCGTGTACAGGTGCATCGCTTCATCGGAAAGTGGATTACACGCAGCAGTTTGCAGATACGCCCTTAGCAAAGCCTGGTGCATGTAGTCTGGCATGCCGGCAAATGCGGCCTCATGCTGACGAACATGGCGCACGAATGGCGAGCCCCATGGGGCTAACGCCACAGCGTCGAAGATCGTGAGAGAGGCATAGCGGAGCCCGTTCAGGTAGTAGCCACGCAGGGCTGTGGCTCCGCCAAAATCGTGCGCCAGAACGTCAGGTCGGCTGATGCCCCACTCCTCGAAGAGGGCGGCGAGCACCTTGTTCTGGATTGCCAGGGAGACATCCTGGCCCGCCCGCATTTCGGACTGCCCATACCCCACCAGATCGAAGTAATAAACCGTCCTCCGATCGACCAGATGGGGAATGATTCTGCGCCAGACCTGGGATGAGAACGGTGTGCCATGGATAGCGACCAAGGGCGCACCACTGCCACTGCGTCCCCACCTAACTGCATTTCCTTCAATCACCGACGTATATGGCAACTCCAACATAGCCTTGTCTCACATGGTCATTTAGCTGAATAACCAGTGTAGTGGCCTGCTTCGCCAGGCGAACTCTGGGATTAACCCAGGAGCGCGCGCCTGAACTTGGACGCGACACTTTGAGTCTTGCTGCCGTCGGCACCGACGCCTGCAATCAGGACGAAGTTCAGCATAAGCGATTGGGACGGCCTGACTTCCTTGGAGCGCGCGAGACTGCCAGCCACGGACACCGGCAAAAAGGCCTGACAAAACCCTTCTTCGACGCCATCTCGCAGGGAGGCGACGGTCGCGGCCTCGAGTACCAGCTTGTGGTCACGGGGAACAGTCTTCAGGTCTTCGAGCGCGCGATCACGCAAGATGCAGTTGGTCGTCAGCACCCCCACCTTGGCTTTACCGTCCTGAGTTCTTGCGCCACCAAACCAGGCGATTTCTTCCGACCAGAGATGAATGCCCTCATCAGTTCCGGGCTCTTGCGCCACGATGGCCATATCCAGTACCCCGGACTGGATGCGTGCTCGCAATGAGCGACTGGGCTCGAGAATGATGGTAGGGGTGACCTTGGGGAACTCACGGCCAAAGATGGGCAGCAGTTGCTGCAACAGCGTCGGCGCATAGTCGGTGGGTGTGCCGAAACTCAATTTGCCGAACAGCTCGCCCTGGCGTAGATCGCTGAGCAGTTCGTAGTTCAGGCTCAGCAGCTTTTCGCCCTTTTCCTTGAGGATGTCTCCGGCGGCGGTCAGGGCAATTCCCTGATTGCTGCGTTCCAGAAGCCGCTGACCCAGCAGCTCTTCGAGCCGCTTGATCTGCATGCTGACAGCGGCGGGGGTTCTATTGAGCCTTTCGGCCGCGGGTTTGAAGCCACCTTCCTGCAGGACTGTCTGGAATGTTCGAATGAGTTCGAGGTCTAGCGCCGGCAACATGATTAAATTTCACTTACCTATAAGGTAAAATTAATTAGTTTTTATTAACCATACCATCCTTCCATACTCGCTCAACAGCCTTCCTTTGGAGTGAGTCATGCTGGATCTGTCCGCCACCCTCGACCAGAAACGCGTCCGTGCCTATCGGCTCAAGCGCACGCGCGAACTGTTGGCCCACTTCAAGATGGACGCGGCGGTGCTCTTCGATCCGCTGAACCTGCGTTACGCGACCGGTTGCCGCAACATGCAGGTCTGGACCTCGCACCACCTGGCGCGCTACGTCTTCGTCCCGGCGGCCGGGCCGGTGGTGCTGTTCGATTACGGCGGTGCACTGCACCTGTCCGATGACCTGGAAACCATCGACGAGGCCCGTCCGGCGAAGTCCTGGGACTACTTCGGCTCCGGCAGCCGCGCCGAAGAGCACGCCGGCAAGTGGGCCGAAGAGATCATCGACCTGCTGCAAACCACCTGCGGGCCCGGCGCCACCCTGGGCATCGACCGGGCCGATCTGCTGCCGCTGCTGGCCCTGCAGAAGCGCGGTATCAGGATGATGGACGCCAAGGCTCCGCTGGAGATCGCCCGTTCGATCAAGTCGGCCGATGAGGTGGCGATCATCAGGAACTCGATGCAGGTCTGCACCGAGGCCATCGCCTTCATGCGTCAGCACGCCGTGCCCGGGGTGACCGAGAACTACCTGATGTCGCTCATGAACCAGTACAACCTGGAGCATGGCGGCGAAGCGCAGGAGACGCGCTTGCTGAGCTCGGGGCATCACACCAACCCCTGGTTCACCGAGACCTCGAGCAAGGTGATCGAGGCGGGCGAGATGCTGGTCGTCGACAGCGACCTGATCGGCCCGGACGGCGTCTTCGTCGACCAGACCCGCGCCTTCGTGATCGGCGACAGGCGGCCAACGGCAGAGCAACGGCGCCTGTATGCCCACGCCCATGAGCAGTTGCAGCACAACATGGCGCTGCTGCGCCCGGGCATGAGCTTCGCTGAATTCGGCGAACTGTCCTGGAAGATGCCCGACATCTATGTCCCCAACCGCTATGCCGAGATGGTCCACGGCATCGGCTTCGGCGTGGAGTTTCCGGTGATCTACTACCCCGAGGACCACGAAACCTGGCAGTACGCCGGCACCTTCCAGGAGGGCATGTGCGTCTGCGTCGAGAGCTACATCGGCGAGGTCGGTGGCGATGAAGGGGTGAAGCTCGAACAGCCTGTGCTGATCACCAGGGATGGGCCCGTGCCGCTGAGCGACTGCCCGTTCGAGGAGGACTACCTGTGAAGAGCCGCTACGACTACATCATCGTTGGCGCGGGCACCGCCGGCTGCGTACTGGCCCATCGCCTGAGCGAGAGCGGCCAGTATTCGGTGCTGCTGCTGGAGCATGGCGACGATGACCGCAGCTGGATCATCCAGATGCCGGCCGGCTTGCGTTCGGCATTCAAGCCGACGAGCAAGTACAACTATTGGTTCAAGACCACGCCGCAGCGCCAGCTGAACAATCGTGCGATCGACCAGCCACGCGGCAAGGTGCTGGGCGGGTCGTCCTCGATCAACGGCATGACCTTCTTGCGCGGCAATCCGCGCGACTATGACGACTGGGCCGATATCGAAGGCTGCACCGGTTGGTCCTTTGCCGATTGCCTGCCGTATTTCAAGAAGCTCGAGCGGCGCGACGGTCCGGCGGACGACTACCGCAGCCATTCGGGCCCGGTGGGCGTGAAGACCCAGCAGGACCTCAACCCGCTGAACGCCGCGTTTCTCGAGGCAGGCCAACAGGCTGGCCACGGGCTGACTGACGATGTGAACGGCTATGTGCAGGAGGGCGTGAGCCGCTTCGAGATGTCGGTGGAAAAAGGCGTGCGCAGCAGCTCCGCGCGTTCCTACCTGCATGCCCAGGAGAAGCGCGCCAATCTGGACGTGGTCACCGGCGTCAAGGTATTGCGGGTCATCGTCCAGAACGGCCGCGCAACGGGCGTGGAACTGGCCAAGGGCCGGCGCATCCACAGGGTGCAAGCCTCGCGCGAGGTGGTGATGTCCGCCGGGGTGTTCGGCACGCCGCAGATTCTGATGCTCTCGGGGATCGGTCCCGAAAAGCATCTGCGCGAGCACGGCATCGAGGTCGTCCACCCTGCGCCCATGCTGGGCGAGAACCTGCAGGACCATCTGGAGGCGCATATCCAGGTGGAGACGGACCAGCCGGTGTCCCTGAACAGATACCTCAAGCCGCACCTGATGCTCTGGGCCGGGCTGCAGTGGTTCGGCTGGAAGGGCGGCGTGGCCTCGATCAACCAATGTAACGTTGGGGCGTTCCTGCGCACCGATGCGGATGTCACGCACCCGAATATCCAGTTCCATTTCTTCCCGGTGTTCTTCGGCGACAACTGGATCCCCAATCCATCGAAGAACGGCTACCGCCTGGGGGCAGGCCCGATGCGGCCGGAAAGCCGGGGCAGGGTCCGGCTGGCCTCGGCGAACCCAATGGATGCGCCGCTGATCGACCCCAACTACCTCGCCACCGAGCGGGATTGGTACGAAATGCGCCAAGGCCTGAAGATGGGCCGCGAGCTGCTGTCACAGCCTGCCTTCAAGGACTTCCACCGACGGGAGGATCTGCCCGGCGTGAATGTGCGAACGGATGCGCAGCTGGATGAATTCATCCGCAAAGATGCCTCCTCGGCCTTCCACCCCTGCGGCACGGCACGCATGGGGGCGAACGGCGATGAGCGCGCCGTGGTGGACCTGAACCTCAAGCTGCGCGGCATCGAAGGGTTGCGCATCGTCGATGCCTCGGTGATCCCCGCCGTGCCCAGCGCCAATATCAATGCCTGCGTGTACATGATCGCCGAGAAGGCCGCCGACCTGATCCTCGGCAAAACGCCTCTGACTCCAGAGTTCGTTTTGTATCACCGTGCCATCTGAAGGAGAGCGTTATGACCCGTCTGAGCGAACGTATCGTCGATTCCCGGTTCTTCAAGCGCCGCAAGGCCACCGAAGACACCAAGCGCAAGATCGCCAACTGGGCCATATGGGGCTGTGCCGATCCCGAATTCCAATACGCTTACGAGCGCAGGGTTTCGCTCTATGTGCATCAGGGAAGAGCCGAATTGACCTTTTCGGACGGCGAGGTGGTGGACCTGCAGCCAGGCGATTTCCTGACTATCGAACAGGGCGCCAGTGCAATCTGGAAGATCACGGAGCCCATCCGCAACAGTTACTGCTATCACGATGCCTTTGAGTATGCTTCCCGGCGCGCCAGCCAGATGCGCTGGCAGGGCGAGTAACGCGACCGAAGTCCGCAGTTCGCGTTGGGGTCACAGGTGAGACTGATGGCGGCAACCTTGCCCGGAAGACAAGCCAACCCTGAGTTGCCGCCACAACGGTGATACAAGCTCCATAAGCTCGAGCTTGTCGTCATACGCCGAAACTATCGCTGAGCGGGGAAAGGCCGGCTTTTCCCACACAGAAGTTAGGGTGCCTGACTGCTCAAGCCAGGCGGCACTCGGGCATAAACACTCTCGGCATTTTCGAGGCGAAAGAGATTTCGTTATCTACCTTAGTCATATCCGCCTCGGGTCGACTCCGGCCTTTCACGAGCGGTAGCCGCCGCCCCATAACAGATATGCGCATCCACCGATCTAGCCGACGACAACTATTCTTTAGCCGCCCCCAGGGTTTGAAAAGCAGAAAAGCCCTGTCGTATGTGCTTGGCCAGTTCCCTTGTTATCAGCGAGCTGCCTGACTCTGGCATCCGTAAGTTGACATGACAGGCGGGTAGGGAGGGCAAGCCCACATCTGGATGGATGGGTGTGAGGTTTTCAGGAAGCAAAGAGGATAGATAGGGAGCGACAGCCATATCTGCTTCGACAGTGGCCAAGATAGACTCCAGATTGCCCACGCTGCAGACCGCCAGCCAATCGCGTTCTGCCTTGTTCAACGCTTCGAGGGTAGGACCTCTAAACGCGCAAAACTCGGACCCCAGGGAAACCGGTAAGGGCGTTCTGTAGCAGGCCTCACCATTCTGTGCGCCGATCCAAATAAGACAGTCACTGAGCAGAAGCGCATCCCCTTTAGCGGGTTGGCTTTCTGTCGTAAGCGTGAGATCAACCTCACCGTTCTTCAGCGCCACCAACAGGGTTTCGGTCATGTCACTGACCAGGGTGAGCTGGATATTGGGATGTTCTCGACTGAAGCGTCGCATGATCGGCGGCATGATCGGCCGCACGATGTCCAAAGGAACCCCCAGTTTGATCTCGCCGGTGAACGCCGGCTGAGTCATTAGCTGCCAGGTTTCGTCATTGAGCGAGATCAGCCGATGAGCCCTGGCCATCAGGCGCTCGCCCTCCGGGGTCAGGCGAATTTTCTTGTTCTGACGCTCAAACAGCGGAGCTCCGAACAACGCCTCTAGCCGCATGATCTGCTGGCTGACTGCTCCTTGGGTGAGGTTGAGTGCATGGGCAGCCGAGGTCATGCCGCCGGATTCAGCGACGGCCAGAAAGGTGCGGATAAAGCTGATATTGATATCGCGAGCCATGGCTATCCATTAGGAGGCGTAATTTATTTTATTAAATTTAATAGGTTTGATAATGGATTCGGCCTACGTATAACGTCAACCGTTGATTCCATCACGACCAGGCCGCCCTCCATGCTGATGCGCACACCCTCGCTTTATCTCATCACGGTATTTATCTGGGGCTCGACCTTTTTCGCGATCAAGTCCCAGTTGGGCGTGGTGCCGCCAGAGGTGTCGATCGCATACCGCTTCGCTCTGGCTGCGCTCATATTGTTGGCCTGGTGCTGGCTAATGAAGCTGCCGATGCGCTTTCATTTTCGCCAGCATCTCTGGATGTTGGCACAAGGGCTGACGCTGTTTGGCTTGAACTATCTGGTGGTCTATTGGGCAACCGCTGATGTGCCCAGCGGCCTGATCGCGGTCGTTTTTTCAACCATCGTCTTGATGAATATCGCCAATGGGGCGTTGTTCTTCGGCAAGCGCCCCGCGGCATCATTACTGGTCGGGGCCCTGGTTGGGCTGGCGGGCATATGCCTGGTATTCCTGCCGGAACTGACGAAGCTGGAGGTCGATGCAGCAGCCTTGCAGGGGATATTTTTGAGTTTGCTGGGTACCTTCATCGCGTCGCTGGGCAATATGGTTTCGACGCGCAATCAACTGGCGAAGCTTCCCGTGGTGCAGACCAACGCCTATGGCATGTTGTATGGCGCCGCCGCGCTCGGCTTGATCGCTCTCGCCCAGGGATCTGCCTTCACCTATGAGATGAGCTGGACTTACACAGGGTCTTTGGTCTATCTGGCGTTGTTCGGTTCGGTGCTGGCCTTTGGTAGCTTCCTGACCCTGCTCGGGCGCATCGGTGCAGAGCGAGCGGCCTACGCAATGGTGCTCTTCCCAATCGTTGCACTGGGTATTTCTACCCTGTTCGAAAACTACCAATGGACACTCGAATCGCTCATTGGAATTACATTGGTCTTCACTGGCAATGCGCTGATCTTGGTCTCCCGTGAACAGTTGCGGCGGCTTTGCCAATGGCTTCGCCCTCTTAGACCAACCGCGCCGTAGACACCGCAAGCACGTCATCTGGGCTGTAAAACTGGGGGAGTTTGAGTGGTGACAACAACCAATGATGAGCTCTACGGCGGCGCCATTGATTGGAACCTGATCTACCGCACCTACTATCCCCTTGACGACATCGCCAGTGCGGTCATGCGGCGCTTGCCTAGTGGGGATCATGCACCCATCTTGTTCTCGGGTTTTGCCGAAGTGGCTGAACTGCTCTCAAGCCACCGATCAGTACAACTGGTCGAGTATTCGAGGTACATGATTGATCGGGCGCGCTTGGAGTGCCCAGCGATTGGCAGCGTAGTTCACGGCGATATCCTGGAGCACCTTGTCAGTAGCGAGGCGAAGGTTGTCTGCATCGTCTGCCGAATCAGCGCTAACTGGCATAGCCCCGCGTGCCTCGACAGGTTGCTAGACGGGCTCATCCGGCACCCAAGGGAGCGGGTGCTTATCGACTTCTTTGACAGCGCAGCCATTGAGAAACGGGCACGGGTTGAAACGGGGGCGGGTGCTCAAGCGGCCTCTTGGAGTATCAAGCAGCACCATTGCTTGGACTCAACACTCGGTATGCACCTCACCCGATGGCGCGGCCGGTACCAAATCAACCAGAGCGCGCTGAATTATTCGGCTGACATCGCATCCTTCGGCAAACGGAAAATAGCGGCCTACATGAAACAGCGGCTCGCGGATTATGACGTCGGCGTGGAGGACTCCTTGGTACCGTCTGATCCAAGTTTTTTGGTCGTGATAAGCGCCGCCCATAGTCGCTGTCTTTAAATTGAATTGCGCCTGGTTTCGTAGACAGCTTCGAGCGACCGTTCTTGGCCGCTTTCTGCCCGTTGTGACCGGCAGTTCGCGATCCAATGCAGTCCTGCCTGCGTGCTCATCTCTGCCGTTACGAGTTATTCGGCTATCAGCGTGACAATCCGGTCGATGCTGGCAATCTGCCCGCTCCATCATCGGCGCCACGGAGAAGCGGCGAGACGGGGACGGCGCGTGGCTTCCGGTGTGCCTCCGGCCGATTCGGGGCGCGGCTCTCGTGGGGGGGGGCGATGTACCGCCATGAATACCATGCCCTCCCTGCACAGGCTTCTGGATGACATGCAGCAGTGCCTGGCCTCAC
Source organism: Pseudomonas benzenivorans (assembly GCF_024397895.1). Classification (NCBI taxonomy): domain Bacteria; kingdom Pseudomonadati; phylum Pseudomonadota; class Gammaproteobacteria; order Pseudomonadales; family Pseudomonadaceae; genus Pseudomonas; species Pseudomonas benzenivorans. Next base: position 390,008 of record NZ_CP073346.1, on the reverse strand, counting down.
AGGCGAGGATTTTCCGGTACCGGCCGCCATTTCCCCGATCGTCCGAGTGCGGGAAATGGCGACCGCAGACCTATCTCTCGCATCGGCGATGCCTAACCCTTGAAGCGCCCCTCCAGACGATGTCGCGAGCCGGGGTGGAGCAGGCGCGCCGAAGACACCGCGCGCTGGCCTGACCAGGTGCGCCGGCGGATCAGCAGGCAGGGCTCGGCGCTGTCGACCTGCAGCAGGCGACATTCCTCCGGGTCGGCGAGTATCGCCTCGACCACGTGTTCGCCCTCGGTCAGCGGCGCCACCTTGGAGAGGTAGGCGTAGGGCGTGAGCCGGGTGAAATCCTGCTTGAGGTAGTCGGGCGCCAGCAGGGCGTTGACGTAACGATCTTCGAGTTGCACCGGCAGATCGTTTTCGAAGTGCACGATGATCGAGTGAAAGACCTCCTGGCCCTCGCGCAGCTCAAGTGCCTGGGCGGTTTCGTGGCTGGCGGGCTCCCGCTCCAGCTGGATCAGCTGGCTATGATATCGGTTGCCGCGGGCGGCGATCTCGTCGGCGATGTTGTTCACGGCAAACAGCGCCGAGTGGCCCTTTGGTTCGGCCACGAAGGTGCCTACGCCCTGCATGCGGGTCAGCAGGCCGTCGTTGGTCAGCTCGCGCAGTGCGCGGTTGATGGTCATGCGGCTGAATCCAAGCTCCTCGACCAGCTCGCTCTCCGAGGGCACCCGATGGTGCGGCGGCCAGGTGCCATTCTTGATCTGCTGGATGATCAACTGCTTGACCTGAGCATACAGCGGCGCCGGGGCATCGCTGAGCTGGGAGGCCAGGGAGGCGGGCTTGGATTCGGTATTCGCCATGTGATGCTCCTTGCTGTTCGGGGCAATCGTTTACAGTAGTCTCTAAGGTCTGTATATGTATATACAAATAAAGGCCAGTACTTAGGACGATCATTATGCCTGCATTTTTCGCCCCACGTGCATTGCTCGCCGAAGGCTGGGCGCAAAACGTGCGCCTTGATGTCGATGCCTTTGGCTGCCTGGAGAAGGTCACCATCGACGGTGCAAAAGAGGGAGCCGAGCGGCTCGCCGGCCCCGTCTTGCCGGGCATGCCGAATCTGCACTCCCATGCCTTCCAGCGGGCGATGGCGGGATTGGCGGAGGTGGCGGCGAATCCCAATGACAGCTTCTGGACCTGGCGTGACCTGATGTACCGGCTGGTCGAGCGGCTGGATCCCGAGCAGTTCGAGATCATCGCGCGCCAGCTGTATATCGAGATGCTCAAGAGTGGCTACACCAGCGTCGCCGAATTCCACTACGTGCACCATGACAGCCAGGGCCAGGGCTACGCCGACCCCGCGGAGCTGGCCCTGCGCATCGGAAATGCGGCCCAGGATGCCGGCATCGGCCTGACGCTGCTGCCGGTGCTCTATTCTCATGCAGGCTTTGGCGGGCAATCCCCCAATCAGGGGCAGCGGCGCTTCGTCCACGGCACCGACAGCTACCTGCGGTTGATCGAGCGACTGCGTAGCACTCTGGCTGAGCAGCCGCTGCAGCAGCTGGGGCTGTGTTTTCACTCGCTGCGCGCGGTCACCCCGGAACAGATCGCCGAGGTCCTGGCGGCCGATCAAAGCGACTGCCCGATTCACATCCATATCGCCGAGCAGCAGAAGGAGGTCAGCGACTGCCTGGCCTGGAGTGGGCGGCGCCCGCTGCAGTGGTTGTTCGAGCATGTGCCGGTGGATCGCCGCTGGTGCCTGGTGCATGCCACCCATGCCGATGCCGAGGAAGTCGGCAGCATGGCCCGCAGCGGCTCCGTCGCAGGCCTGTGCCTGACGACGGAAGCCAACCTGGGGGATGGCATCTTTCCGGCGGTGGACTACATCGCCCAGGGGGGGCGACTCGGCATCGGCTCGGACAGTCACGTCTCGGTGAGCGTCGCCGAGGAGTTGCGCTGGCTGGAGTATGGCCAGCGCCTGCGTGACCAGAAGCGCAACCGCATCTACCGCCGCGATCAGCCGATGATCGGTCGCAGCCTGTTCGATGCCGCCGTGGCCGGTGGCGCCCAGGCGCTCGGCCAGTCGATTGGCGCGCTGGCGGTCGGCAAGCGCGCGGACCTGGTGGTGCTCGATGGCAATGACCCGTACATCGCCACGGCTGTGGGCGACGGCATTCTCAATCGCTGGTTGTTCGCCGGTGGCGATCGGCAGGTCCGCGACGTGATGGTCGCCGGGCGCTGGGTGATTCGCGAGGGGCGGCATGCCGCCCAGGATCAGACCCAAGAGGCCTTCGCTCAGGTGCTGCGTCAGATGGCCTGAAGCGGCCGAGTCTTAGCCTGGCGAGCAGGCGATCCGTTCTTGCGGCCGCTGGCCGCCTCCGGGCGGACTTTTCAAGTTGTCATTCTGGCGAGCAAGACGTGCTCTTCGGGCGGGGCCTCAGTGGGGGCATAAACGGCTTGATCTTGCTTGTATATACATGATTAGATATTGACATGGCCTGCCTCGATGCGCAGGCGCTGTCAGGCAGGCAGCACTACTTTCTGGAGGATTTCCTGTGAGCAATTCGAGCCGATTCCGCGATGTCGAAATCCGCGCCCCGCGCGGCACCCAGCTGAACGCCAAGAGCTGGCTGACCGAAGCGCCGCTGCGCATGCTGATGAACAACCTCGACCCGGAAGTGGCGGAGAACCCCAAGGAACTGGTGGTCTACGGCGGCATCGGCCGCGCCGCGCGCAACTGGGAATGCTTCGATGCCATCGTCGAGTCGCTGAAGCAGCTCAACGACGACGAGACCCTGCTGGTGCAGTCGGGCAAGCCGGTCGGTGTGTTCAAGACCCACAGCAACGCGCCGCGGGTGCTGATCGCCAATTCCAACCTGGTGCCGCACTGGGCCACCTGGGAACACTTCAACGAGCTGGATGCCAAGGGCCTGGCGATGTACGGCCAGATGACCGCCGGCAGCTGGATCTACATCGGCAGCCAGGGCATCGTCCAGGGTACCTACGAGACCTTCGTCGAGGCCGGCCGCCAGCACTACGGCGGCGACCTCAAGGGCAAGTGGGTGTTGACCGCCGGCCTCGGCGGCATGGGCGGCGCCCAGCCCCTGGCCGCCACCCTGGCCGGCGCCTGCTCGCTCACCATCGAATGCCAGCAGAGCCGCATCGACTTCCGCCTGAAGACCCGCTACGTCGACGAGCAGGCCCAGGACCTGGACGACGCCCTGGCGCGCATCGACAAGTACTGCGCCGAAGGCCAGGCCATCTCCATTGCCCTGCACGGCAACGCCGCCGAGCTCCTCCCTGAGCTGGTCAAGCGCGGTGTGCGCCCGGACATGGTCACCGACCAGACCAGCGCCCACGACCCGCTCAACGGCTACCTGCCCATCGGCTGGAGCTGGGAGCAGTACCGCGAGCGCGCCCAGCGCGAGCCGGCGGCGGTGGTCAAGGCCGCCAAGCAGTCCATGGCCGTGCACGTGCAGGCCATGCTCGACTTGCAGAAGCAGGGCGTGCCGACCTTCGACTACGGCAACAACATCCGCCAGATGGCGCTGGAGGAGGGCGTCGAGCACGCTTTCGACTTCCCCGGCTTCGTCCCGGCCTATATCCGTCCGCTGTTCTGCCGCGGCGTCGGCCCGTTCCGCTGGGCCGCGCTGTCCGGCGACCCCGAGGACATCTACAAGACCGACGCCAAGGTCAAGGAACTGATCGCCGACGACGCCCACCTGCACCACTGGCTGGACATGGCCCGCGAGCGCATCGCCTTCCAGGGCCTGCCGGCGCGAATCTGCTGGGTCGGCCTGGGCCAGCGCGCCAAGCTCGGCCTGGCGTTCAACGAGATGGTCCGCAGCGGCGAACTCTCCGCGCCGGTGGTGATCGGTCGCGACCACCTGGACTCCGGCTCGGTGGCCAGCCCCAACCGCGAGACCGAAGCCATGCAGGACGGCTCCGATGCCGTGTCCGACTGGCCGTTGCTCAACGCCCTGCTCAATACCGCCAGCGGCGCCACCTGGGTCTCGCTGCACCACGGCGGCGGCGTCGGCATGGGCTTCTCCCAGCATTCGGGTGTGGTGATCGTCTGCGACGGCACTGACGAGGCCGCCGAGCGCATTGCCCGCGTGCTGCACAACGATCCGGCCACGGGGGTGATGCGTCACGCCGATGCCGGCTACCCGATCGCCATCGACTGCGCCCATGAACAGGGCCTTAATCTGCCAATGATTACTTCGGTCAAAGGAGCCTGAACATGAGCGCCCTGAATATTCTGCCCGGCCAGCTGAGCCTGGCCCAGCTGCGTCAGGTCCACCAGGGGCCGGTAACCGTCAGCCTGGACGCAAGCGCCAGTGAGGCCATCGAGGCCAGCGTCGCCTGTGTCGATCGGGTGCTGGCGGAAAAGCGCACCGTCTATGGCATCAACACCGGCTTCGGCCTGCTGGCGTCGACCCGCATCGCCAGCGAGGACCTGGAAAACCTGCAGCGCTCGCTGGTACTGAGCCATGCCGCCGGCGTCGGCCAGCCCATCGATGACGCCTTGGTGCGGCTGATCATGCTGCTCAAGGTCAACAGCCTGGCCCGCGGCTTCTCCGGCATTCGCCGGGTGGTGATCGACGCCCTGATCGCCCTGATCAACGCCGAGGTCTACCCGCATATCCCGCTCAAGGGCTCGGTCGGCGCCTCCGGCGACCTGGCGCCCCTGGCGCACATGTCCCTGGTGCTGCTCGGCGAAGGCAAGGCGCGCTACAAGGGCGAGTGGCTGCCGGCCACCGAGGCGCTGGCGGTTGCCGGCCTGGAGCCCCTGACCCTGGCGGCCAAGGAAGGGCTGGCGCTGCTCAACGGCACCCAGGCGTCCACCGCCTTCGCCCTGCGCGGGCTGTTCGAGGCCGAGGACCTGTTCGCCGCGGCGCTGGTCTGCGGCGGCCTCAGCGTCGAGGCCATGCTCGGCTCGCGTTCGCCATTCGACCCGCGCATCCACGCCGCCCGGGGCCAGCGCGGGCAGATCGACGCGGCCGCGGCCTACCGCGACCTGCTCACGCCGAGCACCGAGATCTCCCAGTCCCATGAGAAGTGCGACAAGGTTCAGGATCCCTATTCGCTGCGCTGCCAGCCCCAGGTCATGGGCGCCTGTTTGACTCAGATCCGCCACGCCGCCGAGGTGCTGGCCACCGAGGCCAATGCGGTATCGGACAACCCGCTGGTGTTCGCCGCCGAAGGCGATGTGATCTCCGGGGGCAACTTCCACGCCGAGCCGGTGGCCATGGCCGCCGACAACCTGGCCCTGGCCATCGCCGAGATCGGCTCGCTGTCGGAGCGGCGCATCTCGCTGATGATGGACAAGCACATGTCGCAGCTGCCGCCGTTCCTGGTGGCCAACGGCGGGGTCAACTCCGGCTTCATGATCGCCCAGGTCACCGCGGCCGCGCTGGCCAGCGAGAACAAGGCGCTGGCCCATCCGCACAGCGTCGACAGCCTGCCGACCTCGGCCAACCAGGAGGACCACGTGTCCATGGCCCCGGCCGCCGGCAAGCGCCTGTGGGAGATGGCCGACAACGTGCGTGGCATCCTCGCCGTGGAATGGCTGGGAGCCTGCCAGGGCCTGGACTTCCGTGAGGGGCGCAAGAGCTCCGCCAAGCTGGAGCAGGCGCGCCACATCCTGCGTGAGCGGGTGCCGCACTACGAGCAGGATCGCTTCTTCGCCCCGGACATCGAGGCCGCCAGCGAGCTGATCGCGTCGCGCTGCCTGAGCGACCTGCTGTCGGCGCAGCTGCTGCCGTCCCAGGGCTGATCGCGCCCCGGCGCCCGCAAGCCGCGGATCAACGAGGCTTGCGGGCGCCTGCGCGTTTCCGGCCACCGATTGGCCGTCATGCACCGCGAGGAGAACCGAACCCTATGCAACGTCTCTGGCTCAACTGTCACGCCGCCACCATGGCCGGCGGGCAGTATTCGATCATCGAAGATGCCGCACTGGTCACCGCGGGGCAGCGCATCGCCTGGATCGGCCCGCGCGCCGAGCTGCCGGCCGGCGACTATGCCGAGACCCTCGACCTTGGCGGCAAGTGGCTGACGCCCGGGCTGATCGACTGCCACACCCACCTGGTGTTCGGCGGTGACCGCAGCGCCGAGTTCGAGCAGCGGCTGCAGGGCGTCAGCTACGCCGAGATCGCTGCTGCCGGCGGAGGCATCGCCAGCACCGTGCGCGCCACCCGCGCCGCCACCGAGGAGCAGCTGCTGGCCGCCGCCACGCAGCGCCTGCGCTGTCTGCTGCGCGAGGGCGTGACCACGGTGGAGGTCAAGTCCGGCTACGGCCTCGACCTGACCAGCGAGGGCAAGATGCTGCGGGTGATCCGTCGCCTCGGTGAGTGTCTGCCGGTTACGGTCAAGGCCACCTGCCTGGCGGCCCATGCGCTGCCGCCGGAATTCGCCGGGCGCGCCGACGACTACATCGATCTGGTCTGCCACGAGATGCTGCCGGCCCTGGCGGCCGAAGGCCTGGTCGATGCCGTCGATGCCTTCTGCGAGCACCTGGCCTTCTCGCCGGCCCAGGTCGAGCGGGTGTTCCAGCGCGCCCGCGAGCTGGGCCTGCCGGTCAAGCTGCACGCCGAGCAGCTGTCGTCGTTGCACGGCTCCAGCCTGGCGGCGCGCTATGGCGCCTTGTCGGCCGATCACCTGGAGTTCATGGATGAGAGCGACGTCCAGGCCATGGCGGCCGCCGGCAGCGTCGCGGTGCTGTTGCCCGGCGCCTTCTATTTCCTGCGGGAAACCCAGTTGCCGCCCATGCAGGCGCTGCGCGAACACGGCGTGGCGCTGGCAATCGCCAGCGACCTCAACCCCGGCACCTCGCCGGCGCTGTCGCTGCGGCTGATGATGAACATGGCCTGCACCCTGTTCCGCCTGACTCCCGAGGAGGCGCTGGCCGGGGTCACCCTGCACGCGGCCAAGGCCCTGGGCCTGGCCGACAGCCACGGCAGCCTGGAAGTGGGCAAGGTCGCCGACTTCGTCGCCTGGGATATCCAGCGGCCCGCCGAGCTGGCCTACTGGCTGGGCGGCGAACTGAACAAACGGGTGATCCGCCATGCCGAGGAGCAGACCGATGTCCAATAACCACGAGGCGTTCGAGTTCCACCGCGGCCGTGTGCCCTTGCTGATCAGCATGCCCCACGCCGGTCTGCGCCTGACGCCGGCGGTCGAGGCGGGGCTGGTCGAGCAGGCTCGCGGCCTGCCGGACACCGACTGGCACATCCCGCGGCTCTATGACTTCGCCCGGGAACTGGGTGCCAGCACCCTGGCGGCCAGCTACTCGCGCTATGTGGTCGACCTCAATCGCCCGGCCGACGACAAGCCCCTGTACACCAGCGCGACCACCGGGCTTTTTCCCGCGACCCTGTTCGATGGCGCGCCCCTGTTCCGCGAGGGGCTCGAGCCGTCGCAGGCCGAGCGGGCGCGTTACCTGGAGCAAATCTGGGCGCCGTACCACGCGACCCTGGAGGCCGAGCTGCAACGCCTGCGCGACGAGTTCGGCTACGCCCTGCTGTTCGATGCCCACTCGATCGCCTCCCGGGTGCCGCGCCTGTTCGAGGGCCGCCTGCCGGACTTCAACCTCGGCAGCAACGAGGGCGCCAGTTGCTCTGCACAGCTGGCGAGCCAACTGCAGCAGGTCTGCGCCGGGGCGGACGGCTATAGTCAGGTGCTCAACGGCCGCTTCAAGGGCGGGCACATCACCCGCCACTACGGCAGGCCGGACGACAACATTCACGCCATCCAGCTGGAGTTGGCGCAGTGCACCTACATGGATGAGGCCCCGCCCTTCGACTACCGGCCCGAGTTGGCCGAGTCGGTGCGTGGGGTCCTGCGTCAGTTGCTGGAGACCCTGTTGCACTGGGGCAAGGCGCACTACGGGCGCTAAGCCGAAAGGTTATCGCCGTCCCCCAGCGCCGCGGCCTTGCCGCGGCGTCTTTCTGCCTGGACGGAGCCCCTATAGCGGCGGGTCGGCGGTCAGCGCGGACTGAGCTCGATCAGGCAGCAGGGCGCCGAAGCACCGCCCTGAATCTGAAGCTCGGCAAGCGCCGCCACGCGCTCGATCCGCAGGCAATCGTAGCGGCCCAGGGTGGCGCAGGGGGCGCCATCGAGCTGCACCTCGACAGGGTCGCCGGCGGCGAACAGCAGCAGGGTGCTGGCGCTGGTGAACACCCGCTGCGTTTCATCGGCGCGCAGCCACTGAAGGCGCGCGGCGAAGCGCTCGGGCGAATAGATCAGGTTGAAGTCGCGGATGCCCCCCCGCAGCAGCTGGCAGTGCACGGAGCTGTCGCCGGAAAAGGCAAAGGGTTCGAACGCCAGCAGCGGTGCGGAGTGCTCGCCATCGACCTCAAGGCGCATGCCTTCGCCCTCCAGTACGGTGATGACCCGCTGGTAACCGGAGAACGAAGAAAAACCGTTGGCTTGATCGATGTCCGCAATCGACAGGCGCCAGCCAAACCCCTCCAGCCCCTCTCCAGCGTCACGCGCCACCTCGAGCGTGCTTCCCAAACCGTTCTTCCAGGGCGTTGCTACATAGGTGGCGGCGCGGTAGATCTGCGTGCGATTCATGATCCGAGGGGGCTCTGAGTGATGGCCTGGCCGATTATATATATTTCATTACATGTATATACAAGAAGGCGAGCCCGGCCTTCGATCGCCAGGGTTTGGGATCACTAGAACCGGACCGTCGTCAGCTGCCACCAGTCCGGCAGCAGTTGCCGGGTTTGCGCCTGGGCGAAGCGGTCGTCGAGCAGGTAGACCACGCCCTCGTCCTCGGTGGTGCGGATCACCCGGCCGGCGGCCTGCACCACTTTCTGCAGCCCAGGATAGAGGTAGGCGTAGTCGTAGCCATTGCCGAACATCTGCTCCATGCGCGCCTTGATTTCCTCGTTGATCGCGTTGACCTGCGGCAGGCCCAGGGTGGCGATGAAGGCGCCGATCAGGCGCTTGCCCGGCAGGTCGATGCCCTCGCCGAAGGCGCCGCCCAGCACGGCGAAGCCGATGCCCCGGGAGTGATCGGTAAAGCGGTCGAGAAAGGCCTGGCGGTTGAGTTCGTTCATGCTGCGCGACTGGTGGAGGGTCGGCACCTCGGGATGCAGTACCCGGAACAGCTCCAGCACCTGCTGCAGGTAGGCATAGCTGCTGAAGAAGGCCAGGTAGTTGCCTGGCTTGGCCCGGTACTGCTCGGCCATGATCTGGCAGATCGGGGCGAGGCTGGATTCGCGGTGCGGGTAGCGGGTCGAGAGGTTGCGCACGATGCGCACGTCCAGCTGCGCGGCGGAAAAGGGCGAGGCCACGTTCAGCCACTGGGTCTCTTCCGGCAGGCCGAGCAGGTCGCGGTAGTAGTCGGCCGGCTGCAGGGTGGCGGAGAACAGCGTGGTGCTGTGGGCAGTGGCGAAGCGGTCGGCGAGGAAGACCGCCGGCACCACATTGCGCAGGCACAGGTCGGAGCTGGGAAAACTGCCCTGGGCATCGTTGCGGGTGATGTCGAACAGCGAGTGGGGGCCGTAGGCCTCGGCCAGGCGGCAGAACAGCGAGGCGTCCATGTAGAACTGCAGCAGCGAGCGTTCGTTGCTGCTGGGCTGGTCGGTCAGGTGGTCCTTGATCGCCCCCACCGCCTTGTTCAGCGAGACCACGAACAGGTCGGGCAGGGCAGGGTAGATCTGGTAGGCCAGCTCCTGGTCCTGGTGCAGCTGGTGCCAGTGCCGGGCGACGCGCTCCAGGGCGCCCTTCAGGCGTGCCGGGGCGGCGCTGCACAGGGCGTGGAACTCGTCCTGGATCAGCTCGGCGGTGTACATGCTGCGTCCGCGCTCGACCAGGTTGTGGGCCTCGTCCACCAGCAGGGTGACGCGCCAGTCGTACTGCAGGGTCAGGCCATAGAGCAGGGCGCCGATGTCGAAGTAGTAGTTGTAGTCGCCGACCACCACGTCGGCCCAGTGGCACAGCTCCTGGCTCAGGTAGTAGGGGCAGATCCGGTGGGCCAGGGCCACCTGGCGCACGTCCTGCTGGGTCAGCCAGCGGCGTTCGACGGCGGCCTGGCGGGCGGCGGCCAGGCGGTCGTAGAAGCCCTTGGCCAGGGGGCAGGAGTCGCCATGGCAGGACTTGTCCGGGTGCTCGCAGGCCTTGTCCCGGGCCACATGCTCCAGTACCCGCAGGGGCATCTGTTCTTCCTGTTTGCGCAGGCTGGCCAGGGCATCGAGGGCCAGGCGCCGGCCCGGCGTTTTGGCCGTGAGGAAGAACAGACGGTCGAGCTTCTGCGCGGGAAAGGCCTTGAGCTGGGGGAACAGGGTGCCGAGGGTCTTGCCGATGCCGGTGGTGGCCTGGGCCAGCAGGGTGTGGCCGTCCCTGGCCGAGCGGTAGACGCTCTCGGCCAGCTGGCGCTGGCCGTGACGGAACTGCGGATAGGGGAACTGCAGGCGTTCCAGGCTGTGGTCGCGGGCGCTGCGGTGCACGCCTTCCTGCTCGGCCCAGGCGATGAAGCGGCTGCACTGCAGGTCGAAGAACGCCTTGAGCTCGGCGGCGCCGAAGCGCTCGCGCAGCACAGTTTCCTGCTGGGTGACCACGTTGAAATACACCACCGCCAGCTCGACGTCGCCGAGCTCGTAGTTCAGGCACAGCAGCCAGCCGTAGACCTTGACCTGCGCCCAGTGCAGCAGCCGATGGTTCTGCGGAATGCGCGCCACGTCGCCGCGGTGGGTCTTGATCTCTTCCAGCAGATTGCTTTCGGGGTCGTAGCCATCGGCGCGGCCGCTGACCAGCAGCCCGGGGTAGACGCCGGCCAGGGGCAGTTCGGCGATATAGTCCGGGCCGCGGCGGCTGACCACCGTCTGGTGGCCGGCGATGCCTTCCTGGGCCGAGGGCGAGGGGGTGAAGCGCAGGTCCAGGTCGCCCTCCTTGGCGGTGAACTCGCAGAGGGCGCGAACCGCCACCGAATAGCTCATGGCTGGGCCCACTGCACGTAGCAGACCTCGACCGGCATGCCCTGTTCGGCGCAGAAGGCCAGCCAGCGTTTCTGGTTGTCCTGCAGGCGGTCGCCGGGGCCCTTGACCTCGATCATCCGGTAGCGCCCTTCGGCCGGGTAGAACTGGATCAGGTCGGGCATGCCGGCGCGGTTGGCGCGGATGTCGCGCAGCAGGCGTCGGCAGCAGGCCGCCAGGTGCGCCGCGGGAATGCAGGCCAGCGCCTGTTCCAGCAGCTCCTCGCTGAGCAGGCCCCAGAACACGAAGGGCGACTGGATGCCGAACTTCGCCTGGTACATCTGGCGGATGTGCGGCCGGTACTCGTCCGAATCCAGGCGGGCCAGGCAGCGGGCGAACAGGGCCTCGCGCCGGGGGTGGAAGTCGTCGCTGAGCAGGTCCGCCGGGCCGCTCTGGAACGGGTGGAAGAAGGCGCCGGGCAGGGGCGCGAACACCGCCTCCCAGCAGAGCAGGCCGAACAGGCTGCAGATCAGGGTGTTCTCCACGTAATGCACCGGCGCGTCGTCGCGCTGCAGGTGCTCGCGCACCGCGTACTCGACGCTGCACGCTACAGGCTGCTCCAGGGTCAACTCGAGGCGCCGCTCCGGCGCCGAAGCCCGGCGCTTGTCCGCCGGCAGCCCCAGGCTGCGCCGCAGCCGAACCAGGGCGCGCTGCACCTGCTGGGCTTCCTGGTCTCTGCGCGGCGCGGCGCTGACCTGCAGCGCCAGCTCATGGGCCTCGGCGTGACGGGCGAGTTTTTCCAGCACGCGGAGCTGCCGCCAGCGGGCGTCGCCGTACTCCGCACGCCGATAGAGGTCCAGCGCCTGTGCCAGTTCGCCCTGCTTTTCCTGGTGCTGGGCGATCTGGTACAGCAGCTTGGCGTGGCGCGACTGCAGGTAGGGGTTGGCCGAAGCGAAGGCCGTTAGCGACGCCAGCAGGTCCTCGATGGCTTCGCCGGCCTCGAAGCGCAGACGATGGTCGCGCAGCAGCAGGTAGCCCTCCAGGTCCTCGCGGCTGCGGAAGGCGCGCGAGTCGGGGGTAATGGCCACGGTTTCGTAGCGAAACACCCCCAGGTCGGCCAGCACGAATTCGGACCAGTCCTGGCCCAGGTTGCCGAAGAACAGCAGGCGCAGGCGATTGCACAGCTCCATGACGGTGAGGCTGTAGAGGCTGTCCGCAAGATTCGGGCACCAGCGCGCGAAAGGCTGGGGTTCGGGATCGGCCGCCAGCAGCTGATCGAGCAGCTGGCTTTTCTTAAGCGAGGCACGGCGATCGGCCAGGGGCAGGTGGGCGAGCAGCTCGTCCTTGCGCAGCAGGGCGACGACCTCCTCGGCCGTGAGCGGCGCGCTGTAGCTCAGCCATCCCAGGGCCAGCAGCTGCGCCGCCGGGGCCTGGATGTCGCCGATCTCGGCATAGTTCAGCTTGCTCGCGCGAAAGTGCGGGCCCTTGCGCATTACCATGCGCACCAGCAAGGCCTGGGCGGCCAGGTCCAGCGCGGTAAACTGCTCGATGAACGCCCGCTCCTCATCGCTCAGCAGGTCCTCATAGCGCTCGCCGATCCAGGCGAGGGCGGATTGGAAGTTGCTCAGGTAATAGAAGTCGGCGGAGAGGGGCGTCGGCATGGAGGGCTTGGCTGGATTTATGTCCAGTATTCTGCTTGGGTCGGGGCTCCTGTTCAACCGCCGAGATGCCCGTCCGTCTCGCTGGCGGGAAATCGGCCTGCCGGCAGTACAATGGCGCTTTTGATCAGGGGAGACGCAGCGTGGGCAGTACGGCGCAATTTGGCATCGGTGATGCCTCCTACCAGGCGGCCGGCGGCATCGGGGGCCTGCGCCGCCTGGTCGACGACTTCTATCGAATCATGGACGAGTCGCCGGCGGCGGCCGACATCCGCCGCATGCACCCGGCAAGCCTGGAGCTGGCCCGGGACAAGCTGGCCTGTTTCCTCAGCGGCTGGCTCGGCGGCCCGCGGCTGTTCCAGGAGAAATACGGCGCCATTGCGATTCCCGCCTTCCATGCCCAGTGGCCGATCGATGAGGCCCATGCCGAGGCCTGGCTTGCGTGCATGGAGCAGGCCATCGCCCGACAGCCATATTCCCCGGCCTTCGCCGAGTACCTGCTGACCCAACTGCGCGTGCCGGCCCAGCGCATCGTCCAGGCGAGCCGCAACCGCCACGGGGCAGGGCAGTAGGCGAAGCCAGCGCGCTACCGGTCCCCTTCAGCGATCCCGTGCAGCCTATCTCCGCGACTGCTAGGGTTTTTTCGCCACGATGAAGAGCGCCTTGTTCTTGCCAGGCTGCCACAGCTGCTCGATGACAAAGCCGGCGTCGGTCAGGCTACCGACCAACTGCTGTCGGGTGAAGGCATCGAGCGATGGCAGCAGCCGCAGCAAGGCACCGATGGAGACGAGGTGCTTGATGGCCTTGAGCATCAGCGAGTCGCCCATGCAGATGGTGCTGGAGACGAACAGCCCGCCCGGCTTGAGCAGCCTGTGCACCTTGGCGATGGCGGCGTCTTTGTCCCTCAGCAGGTGCAGGATATTCAGGCCCAGTACGACGTCCAGGGACTGCTCGGCCAGCTCAAGCTCGTCGAGGGTGGCCTGGCTGAAGGTAACGTTGCCGATGTTGTGCTCGGCCGCCTTGGCCTGGGCAATTTCGATCATCTTCGACGACAGGTCGATGCCGTGAATATGCTGCACATGGGGGGCATGGCAGAGCGCGGTCGAACCCGTGCCGCAGCCGAACTCCAGCAGCTGCATGTGCGGCTGCAGATACTCCCGGGTGATCGCCAGCTTGCGCTGGTAGGCCGCCTCGTCCGCCACCGGCTGTTTCGCGTAACGGGTTGCGATTCTGTCCCAGAATTTCGCCGAGTGATTCACTTCTCTGTCCTCCTGATAATCGAGCTCGCCGGCAGGTCGAGGTGCAGCTGCGACTATGAGGTTAGCGAAGTGAGGCCGTTTCGCCGTCCGGTGGCGTATTCACCGCAGCGCCTGGCTTGGACAAGCCTTTCGTCACGATGTACAGAAGCGGGCCAATCGAGACAAAGACGGCGGTGACCAGCAAGAAAGGAAGCACATAGCCGAACGATTTGCCTCGAGCGCGGGCGTCCCGGTACATCCAGACGCAAGTCAGGGCTGCAAGGATATAGAGGTCGAACACCACCTGCGCGGTATCCGAGCGTGACAGCAACTGGATGCCGAACTGCAGTAATGACTGGTCGGCCGTCGCCATGACATAGAGGGTAAATGCGGAAAATGTAAGCAGAGCTATCAGCGGTACGAGGACTTTCTTCATCTTGCCTTCCTTGGTCTGTGGGGTGCTTGAGTCAGGTTTGCGGAGCAGCTGCTAGCGTCGTATACGGGTGAGCGATCGCGGGGCCACTGCACCGTGGTTAGGGCCAACAAGCGCGTTAACCAATGCTTGTGGGGAGCGTCCATATACGATCGTTTGAACGCTTGGCCCCCGCTGTGCGAACTACAGAGTGGCCAGGGCATGACTGCCCGCAACAGGCCGGATATACGAATGCAACCGCGTTCACGACAGGCTTGAAAAGCGATTCCTCACTGCTTGTGGGGCGCGTCCATATATGCTTGTTATGTGCCTTTTGCTTGGATTCCAATGAATAGCTTTAAGCTTGGCCATGCCATGAATACCCCAAATGCTATGAGGCCAGCCCCTAACCATGGGCAGTAACTGTTTTCTGTGGCCCAAAGGCCAGCCTTGTGTATAAGATTTTTTGAATCGCCATCATTCAAAAGAAACTGGCAACTTTGCGCTTCGATAGCATGATACCCAAGTGCAAGAAATCCTACACCAACTGATAAGAACAATGCTGCATGACCAAGAACAAGATACTTAGCCTTGTTTGAAGTTCTTGAATACCCCCCAAGCCAAAATAAAATCAGGGACAATGAAAATGCGTTAATAGCTAGTAGTGAAATCATAAGCGTGACATCACTAAGGCTCTCGGATAATACCGCACCATTTAAAGTTATCGTTACAAGGGTAATGAAAATTACAAAGAAATATCGAGTCATATTTTTGTGCATAACGTTTGGTTAGGGAGCGGACTTTAGCTCGTCCCAGTGAGCGAAGCGAACGATTTGAACCATTTGTTATAGGAATTCACCGCGCTCTCTATTTTGTTCGGTAATAATTGTAGATGCCTTTAGCCTTTGAGTAACCATAAAAGGCCAGGTAGGAGAAAGCTACAATAGCTATTGTTGGCCCCGCTGCGTTCATTCCAGTCATATGCGTTGTATAAATTGCGCCAAGGGTGGTCAGAGCCACGTAACTGGTGAGCATTCTGTTTTTTGCAGACAGAGTTAATGGCACCGCTGACAGAGCAATTATGTGGATTGCAATTGTGGTGATGATTTCTAAAATTAGTTTCGTTGGGACTGTGTCGGTTTGTGCTTGAGTGATTTGAATAATAGCTTGGTACGAAAAATAATTTAAACCCGACACAATAGCTGTGCTGATGAAAAGGATTGGTGCGTATTTTTTAATTGCGTTGTACATAGAGAAAGAATGATTCCTATAACTAAAATTAGACCTCAAATGATGCGTTTAAACGCATCATTTGATGGATAACATTCTGGGGAAAAACCGCGCCGCGCGCCCTGGCGCGGGGGCTCCGCAGGGGCGGCTCGAGGGGCGGGATTTTATACATCATCGCAACAAATCCATTTGTCAGGGGAGGAGCCGGCGACAGTAGCGCGGGGTGGTGGCGAGAAGCAATACGCGGCGTGGTCACTGTGTGGTTCTGTCCGGCATTGCAGAAATGGGCGACTTACGGTGCGCAGGGTGGAAAGCCGTGCGGCGTTTTCCACCCAGGTTTCCCAGGCTAGTTCACGGCTTGGCCCTGCATGGGATAGTGCAGGCGCCGGGCGCCCTGCAGCATGGCGTCGAAGCGCCCGTTGAACAGGCCCCAGAAGCGCTTCATCTCGGGGATGTCCGGCATGATCTCGCCGGCCATGGCGGCGTCGAAGCTGGCCTGTATCAGCGGGTCGCGCTGCGCTTCCTGCATCAGTTCGAGATTGGCCGGCACGCCCAGGGGCTTGTCCTGGTCGATCTGGCGCAGGTCGGCCGGGCTGCTCAGGTAGTCCTCGAGGAAGCGTCGGGCGGCTTCCTGGTTGGGGCTGTGGTGATTTAGGGCGGCGGCCTGGATGCCGACGAAGGGGCGGCCGGGTCGGTCCGCACCGGGGCCGGGAATGCTGGCCAGGGCGATGTCGATGCCGGCGGCGCGCAATTCGTTCCAGGCCCAGGGGCCGTTGATCATCATCGCCAGCTCGCCGCGCTTGAAGGCCGCCATCATGCCGGCGTAGTCGCTGTCGCGTGGCAACACGCCGCTGTCGAGCAGTTGCTTGATGCCCTCAACCCCGGCGATGGCCGCGGGGGTGTCGATGCCCAGGTCAGCGAGGTCGTAGAGGCCCTGGTGCTTGCCGATGCTGTAGGCGCCGCCGGCGCTGATGAACGGCCAGGAGAAATACAGGTTGCGGTAGTCCCAGGCGATGGCCCGCTTGCCTTCGGCGCGCAGGCGCCTGTCCAGTACCTCGAGCTTTACCAGGCCTGCCCGCGGCACTACCGCGAGCCGGCGATCCACGGCTGATGCGTCAGCAATAGCGGCGCACCGCATCTGCCAGGTCCTTGGCCAGCAGGGCGGCGGGGGCCTTGTCCTCGTCGCCGGGGCGGTACTTGCCGGTCTGCACCAGGCAGCCTTGCAGGCCGGCCCGCTGGGCTCCGCGCACATCGCTCTCGACATCGTCACCAATCATCAGCGCCTGCTCGGCGGATACCCCGAGCTCGTCCAGGGCGCCCTGGAAGAACGCCGGCGACGGTTTGCCGAGCACCTTGGCCTGTACCCCGGCGGCGTACTCCAGGGCGCGCACGAAGGGGCCAGCGTCCAGACGCAGGGCGCCTTCGAGCTTGAAATAGCGGTTGTCACCCATGGCCAGCAGGGGCGCGCCGTCCAGCAGCAGGTGGAAGGCGCGCTCCAGATGCAGGTAGTCGAAGCGCTCGGCGGCATCGCCGATGACCACCGCATTGGGGGCGGGCAGTTCCAGCAGGTCGGCGAATTCGGCTTCCAGGTTGCGGTGGATCAGGCAGTAGGGGCGCAGGCCGTGCGCCTGCAGGTAGTGACGCATGGCCCGGGGTGCGCTGTAGATCTGCTCGGGTTCGATGAGGTAGCCCATGCCGCTGAGCTGGCGATGGATGGCTGCCGCGGTCAGGCGAGAGGTGTTGGTCACCAGGCGCAGTGGACAACCCTTGGCCTGCAGGTCCCTGACCGCCTGCACCGAGCCGGGTATCGGCTGCGTGTCCTGGTAGAGCACGCCACTGATGTCGAGCAGTAACGCCTGAGGCATCGTCCGACCCTCCCGTCTGGTCCTGGCGCGTCGGCGCCTTCTACAGCGATAGCACAGCTTGCGCCGGCGTGCCGACGGCGGGCGCCGCTCACGAGGGCCGACAGGCGGCTGCCTTGGTCGAATGACAAGGACCTCGCGGGTTGTCGATTGCCGCTTGCCGTGCTCGACTATTGGATAGAACAGCGAGGCAATTGCCGGGCTGGTTCTCCCCCAACAACCTGATAAGGAAGCAGGACTATGCGGTTTATGGTGATGGTCAAGGCCAGCAAGGAGTCAGAGGCGGGCGCGCCGCCCAGCGAGGAGTTGCTCGCGGCCATGGGGCGGTACAGCGAGGAGTTGGTCAAGGCCGGTGTGTTGCTGGCCGGCGAAGGTCTGCAGCCGAGCTCACGGGGCGCCCGGGTGCGCTTCTCCGGGGCGCAGCGCGAAGTGATCGACGGCCCCTTCGCGGAAACCAGGGAGCTGGTCGCCGGTTTCTGGATATTCCAGGTGCAGTCCCTGGAGGAGGCGATCGAGTGGGTCAAGCGCTGCCCCAATCCGATGCCCGGTGACGCGGAGATCGAGATTCGCCAGCTTTTCGAGGCCGAGGACTTCGGCGAAGAGTTCACACCCGAGCTGCGCGAGCAGGAAGCGCGGCTGCGCGCTCAGCTTGCCGGCGAAGATCGCTGAGGGGATGAAGATCAAGGCCTACCTGAGGTTTCCCTGAACCTCGACCGCCCGGCTGAAGCCGAGCCGGTGACGCCAGTCGCGCCGCCGGCCTGACTGAAAACGCCTGCTCCAGAGCAGGCGTTTTCAGTTGGGGCAGGGCCTACGGCCGAGCCCGGCTCAGGAGGCGAGCACCAGCGGCGCGCCTTCCTGCTGCGGCGCCTCTTCGGCCACGCCGGCGAGGAACTCGTCGCCCCAGCGGCGGATGTCGTTGTAGCTGACGATGTCGAACAGCTGGCGCAGGCGCGCCTGGGCCTCGGCCTTGGGCAGGTTGAGGGCCAGGTAGCAGGTCTGGGTCAGGTCTGCCGGGTCGTGGGGGTTGGTCAGCAGGGCGCCCTTGAGCTCGGCGGCGGCGCCGGCGAATTCGGAGAGCACCAGCACGCCGCTGCCGCCGAGCAGGCCCTGGGCGGCGACGAACTCCTTGGCCACCAGGTTGAGGCCGTCGCGCAGCGGGGTGATCCACATGACGTCGGCCATGGCGTACCAGGCGCTGACTTCCTCGAACGGCAGGCTGCGGAAGAAGAACTGCAGCGGCGTCCAGCCGATCCGCGCGAAGCGGCCGTTGATCCGCCCCACCGCCTGTTCGATCTGCCCCTGCAGCTCGTCGTAGATGGTCATTTCCTTGGCCGCCGGCACGCAGACGGTGACCAGAGTCACCTTGCCGAGCAGTTCCGGGTTCTCCTCCAGCAGGCGCTCGTAGGCGTTGAGCTTTTCCAGGATGCCCTTGGTGTAGTCGAGGCGCTCGACCGAGAGGATCAGCTTGACCCCGGACAGCTCCTCGCGCAGGCGCGCCATCATCTCGCGGATCTTCGGGTTCTCCAGGGCGCTGCGTACCCGGTCGATGTCCAGGCCGACCGGATGGGCGCCGAGCTTGACCACCCGGCTGCCGGTGTCCACCGCCGTGGTCATGCGTTCCAGGCCGACCGCGCAGCCGTAGGTGATGAAACGCGGCGCGCAGTTCTGCCGGCTGACCGTCTGCAGCGGCGTGACGCCACGCGCGACGTCAACGAAGTTCTCCACCTGGCGCGGAATGTGGAAGCCCACGTAGTCGCACTGCAGCAGGCTGCCGATGATCTGCCGGCGCCAGGGCAGTACGTTGAACACGTCCGCCGAGGGGAAGTAGGTGTGGTGGAAGAAGGCGATGCGCAGGTCCGGGCGCAGCTCGCGCAGGTAGGCCGGGACCATCCACAGGTTGTAGTCGTGCAGCCACACGGTGGCGCCTTCGGCGGCTTCCAGGGCGGTGCGTTCGGCGAAGGCGCGGTTGACCTTGCAGAACACCTGCCAGTCGTCCTCGTTGAAGGTCGCTCGCTCCCAAAAGGTGTGCAGGGTCGGCCAGAAGGCTTCCTTGGAGAAGCGCTTGTAGAAGATGTCGACCTCTTCCTTGCTCAGCTTGACCCGTGCGGCGGTGAGCTTGGGGTAGCGCTCGGCGTCCACGGTGGTGTGGGTGTCGAAGGGCTCGTTGTCGTCCTCGTGCACGGCCCAGGCGACCCAGGAGCCTGGGCGTCCGTCGCCGAAGAAACTGAGCAGGGTGGGGATGATGCCGTTCGGCGAGGTCGGGCGGCGGCGTTGCAGCGTGCCGTCGGCGCCGCGGTATTCCTCGTAGGGCAGGCGGTGGTAGACCATCACCAGTTCGGACTTGCCGGGCTGGGCCGCCTGGCGGCGCTCGGCGGCGATGCCGTGTGCGCCGAGGAAACCGAAGTGGGCGAAGGCCTCGAGGATGCCGCCGCAGCCTGGACGCTCGGCGTGCAGGCTGCGCGAGTGCTGGGCCGTGGCTTCGAGCAGGCCGGCCTCCGATTGGCCGACGCAGACGCCCTTGAACTCGCCGCTGAGCATGGACAGGTCATTGAGGGTGTCGCCCGCGGCCAGGACCTGGTCGGCGTCCAGCTCCAGCCAGTCGGCCAGGGCCTTGAGACTGCTGCCCTTGTTCACCCCCTGGGGCAGGAAGTCGAGGTAGCGCTCGGCCGAGTACAGCAGGTCGCAGCCCAGGGCACGGGCGGCGTCCAGCAGGGCCGGGTTGGCCGCCTGTTCGGGGCTGCAGAAGTACGAGCAGCGACGGGCCTGGGGCACGTCCTGGCGCTCCAGCTCGAAGCCTTCGATGGCACTGGCGACCTGGCTCTCGCCGGGCCAGAGGGCGTCCACCGCGCTCTGCAGCGGCTGAATCGGCTGCAGCGTATCGCCATGCACCAGGCTGGCGCCGACGTCGGCGATGATGAAGTCCGGCTGTGGCAGCGTCGGGTCGGCCAGCAGTGGCAGCACCGCCTCCAGGCTGCGACCGGTGACGTACGCCAGGCGGATTTCCGGGTGGGCGGCGATGGTCTGGTAGAGGCTCAGGCGATCCTCGGGATCGCCGGCGAGAAAGGTTCCATCAAGATCGGTAGCAAGTAGCATGCGCTGTCTCCCTGTCCTAAGTGGTTGCAGTTGACGCGCCGACCTGGGCCGACGAGCTATGAGCCTAGTGATGCAATGCTGCGCGATCATTGCGCGGCAGGCCTCGGGCTCTGCGTGTTGGGCAGTCTCGCCGCAAGGCGGCTGCCGGGTTTGTTGCAGGCGCTGGCGAACCGGCGCCTACGGGGATTCGGTCACGGCTTCCTCGGCCCGACGCTCGACCTCCGGCGCCGGTGCGTCGGGCATCAGCTCGAGCACCGTATGGCTGGTGCGCAGCATCGGCACGAAGTGCGCGTGCTCGCCGCTGACCAGGTCGCTGACGTGACGCAGGCGATAGACCGTGTAGGCGGCCAGCAGGCCCAGTACCGCGGCGAAGAACAGCGGCAGCGCCTGGGCGCCGAACTGCTCCATCAGGGCGCCGGCCAGCAGCGGGCCGCAGACCGCGCCGATGCCGTTGACCATCAGCAGGCTGCTGGAGCCGGCGAGGATCTCGTCGCCGTGCAGCTGGTCGATCAGCTGGGCGACGGCCACCGGATAGATGGCGAACGACAGGCCGCCGAACAGGAATATCAGCCCCAGCAGGGGCCGGCCGGCCGGCAGCAGGCTCATCAGCACGGACACCAGCACCGCCAGGATCACCACCCAGAGCAGCACCAGGCGCCGGTCGTGGTTGTCCGAGTAGCGGCCGATCGGCCACTGCAGCAGGGCGCCGCCGAGAATCGCGCTGCTCATCAGCAGGCCCACGCCGGTGGCGTCGAAGCCGCTCAGGCTGGCGTACACCGGCGCCATGCCCCAGAAGCCGCCGAGGGCCAGGCCGGACAGTCCGGCGGCGGCGATCGACAGCGGGGCGATGCCGAGCAGTTGGCGCAGGTTGGTGTGCAGGCTGTCCGGCACGCTGGGCTGGCCCTGGCGGGTCAGGGTGATGGGCATCAGCGCCGCGCTGATCAGCATCGCCGCCAGGGCGAACAGCAAGAAGTCACTGGGTTCGGCCAGTCCGAGCAGTTGCTGGGCGGCCGCCAGGGCGCCGAGGTTGACCGCCATGTAGATGGCGAACACCTGGCCGCGCTTGTCGCTTGGCGCCTGGGCGTTCAGCCAGCTCTCGATGACCATGTACAGGCTGACCAGGGCCACGCCATAGAGCACCCGCAACGCCAGCCAGACCCAGGGGTCGACCAGCAACACGTGGAGCAGGGCGGTGATGGCGGCCAGCGCCGCGCAAAAGGCGAACGCACGGATGTGCCCAACGCGACGCACCAGCGGGATCGCCAGCCAGGTGCCGAGGAGAAAGCCGACGAAGTACCCGGACATGATCAGTCCGAGCATCGAGGTGGAGTAGCCTTCGGCGACACCACGTAGCGTCAGGAGGGTATTGAGCAGGCCATTGCCGAGCAGGAGTAACGCGACCCCGCTCAGCAGTGAACTGATAGGGGCAATTTGAGACCACATGGCGAGCTACCCTAGGGAACTATGCTCTCGATGGCAAGCACGAAGCGGGCCAATGATCCCTAAGGTTGTTATTTAAGTGTTTGTTATATATAGGAAAAATAAAAGATAAACGGATGCTGATTTTATTTTCCATCACTCATCGCACCAATGTGGTGCGCTCTTGCATCAGTCTTGATCGATCTTGAGCGGGCGCAGAGCCGGCGGCGCAGCCTTCGCCGCCCGGTTGAAACGCTCGATCATGGCATTGATTTCTTCGCGATCGCGGCGGTTGAGGATGTGGGAATCGGCGGTCTCGACGACGCTACGGGCGTGGCGGATCAGATCCGTTTGGTGGTGGGCGCGGGGCCCCTGGTAGAGCAGGTTTTTGAAGGCCTGCAGCAGATGGGTCAGCACTTGGGGGTCTTCGCAGCCATAGGTGCGCAGCGGACCGAACAGCAGCTGCAACAGCTGGTCCAGGGGCAGCTCGAAGAAAAACAGCCGCGGCGGACCGTCGGGCCGCGGCGAGACGTCCAGGTCGGGCAGGGCCATGCGCTTGCTGAACAGCACCGTGAGCATGTCGATGGCGGTGATCGCCGTGCCCGGGTCGTTGATCCCAGGGCTCAGGGCCTTCACCGCAATCTCGGAGATGTGCTTGCAGCCGAACACGTAGTGGGAGCTGGCGTACTGCTCGACGAAGAAATGGAAACAGTCACGCAGTTGCTCGCAAAGTTGTTCGTCGACGTCGCGGTCCAGCTTGAACAGCGGGTGCCCGGCCATGACGAAGAAGCCGCGGTGCACCAGCACGGCCATGCGCAGGTCGTTGGCCTCCAGCAGTTCGTTGAGGGTGGCGACGTTGAGTTCCTTGAAGTAACCGCTGCGCTGGGCGTTGACCGACGACCAGCTGTCGTCGGCCGGCCAGGACGGCGAGTCCTGGCATTCGAGCAGTTTCTTGGCGTTGCCGTCGAGCTTGTCCAGGGTCGTGGCGAAGAGGTTGTTGAGGATGTGTTCGACCTGGATCGACAGGGAGATCGAGCGAATGAAGTCGACGAACAAACCCAGGCAGGCGATGCCCAGCCCAAGGGTGACCAGCACGCCGAGGCTGGGCACCTGGTTGCTGTTGTTCTGCTCGATGGTGGTGATCAGCAGCAGGGCGTAGAGGATTGTGCCGAGGTAGAAACCCAGGGTCTTCTGGTGCCCCTTGCTGCTGATCAGGCCCGGCACCACCCGCGGCGAAAGGGCCGCGGAGGCGTTGTTGAGCACCACCATGACCATGGAGAAGCTGAACACCATCAGCGACATGACGCCGGCCACCAGGGTGCCGAGAATCAGCCGCGCGTTATCGGCATTGCGCACCAGGCCGATGTCCAGGTGGGCCTTGAGGCTCATCAGCCAGGGTTGGTACTCGACGGCGATATTCAGCAGGCACACCAGCAGAAAACCCAGGGAAATCAACGTCGGGTAGAACGCCAGGCTATGGATGGTGCGCAGGTAGGCGCGAAACAGCAGGTTGGCTGGCTGGATCAAGGGGCGTCCGCTTCGGCGAGGGCAGTGCCCGAACTATAGTCCAGTGGCCAGCTCGGGCGGCGAAAAGCCGGCGCGCGGCCGGCTTGTCGTCGCGGCTGTCAGGCGCAGACCCGCGCGATGGCCGCGGCCAATTGGTCCAGTCGGCTGGCGTCCAGCCCGGCGACGTTGGCGCGCCCCGAGCCGACCATGTAGACGCTGAACTCATCGCGCAGGCGCTGAACCTGTGCGGGCGTCAGACCGGTGTAGGAGAACATGCCGCGCTGCTCGGCGACATGGGCGAACCGCCCGGCTAGGCCATGGGGCGCCAGGGCCTCGACCAGGCCCTGGCGCAGGCGGGCGACGCGCTGGCGCATGGCGTCGAGCTCCTGCAGCCACAGCGCTTTCAGCTCGGCATCGTCGAGGATGCCGGCGACCACGGCGGCGCCGTGGGCCGGTGGCGTCGACCACAGGTTGCGGGCGATGGCGGCCAGCTGGCTGCGCACATCCACAAGCTTCTCGGTGTCAGCCGTGCAGACCAGCAGGGCGCCGGTGCGCTCGCGGTAGAGGCCGAAGTTCTTCGAGCAGGAACTGGTGATCAGCACCTCCGGCAGTGCCTCGGCGAACAGCCGCACGGCCCAGGCGTCCTGCTCCAGGCCAGCGCCGAAGCCCTGGTAGGCGAAGTCGATCAGGGGCAGTAGTTCGCGCGCCTTGACCACCTCCAGCACCCGGCGCCAGTCGTCCTGGCCGAGGTCGAAGCCGGTGGGGTTGTGGCAGCAGGCATGCAGCAGCACCACGTCGCCCTGGGGCAGGCGAGCGAGGGCCTCGAGCATCGCCTCCACATCCAGGCGGTTGTCCGCTCCGACATAGGGGTAGTGGCCGACACGCAGGCCAGCCTCGGCGAACAGGGTTTCGTGGATCGGCCAGGTCGGGTCGCTTAGCCAGATGCCGCGACCCGCCAGGCAGTGCCCGATGAAGTCCGCCGCCAGGCGCAAGGCGCCGGTGCCGCCGGGTGTCTGGCTGGCGGCGGCGCGGCCGTCTGTCAGCAGCGCGGAGTCGGCACCTAGCACCAGCTTGGCCAGGTGGGCGGTGAACAGCGCATCGCCGTGACCACCGATATAGCTCTTGGTCGTTTCGCGCTCGACCAGGCGCTGCTCGGCCAGTTTCACCGCCTGGGGGATGGGCGTCTGGCCCTGGGCATCCTTGTAGACGCCCACGCCCAGGTCCAGCTTGGCTGGATGGGGATCGGCGCGGAAGGCTTCCATCAGGCCGAGAATGGGGTCGCCGGGCACCCGGGCGATCTGGCCGAAGTGGCTCACTTGCGGCCCTCCGCGCTCTTTGCCACCTCGTCGGTGCGCGCGGCCATGATGAAGTCGTTGCGGTGCAGGCCATTGGCCTCGTGACTCCACCAGGTCACGGTGACCTTGCCCCACTCGGTGAGCAGGGCCGGGTGGTGACCCTCTTCCTCGGCGAGCGCACCGACGGCGTTGGTAAAGGCCAGGGCGTGGCGGAAGTTCTTGAAGGCGAAGACCTTCTCCAGCTCCATGTGATCGCCGCGGGTCTCGATGTTCCAGTCGGGGATCTGCTTGATCAGCTCGGCCAGCTCCTCGTCGGATACCAGCGGGGCGCCGGCACGGCAGGCTTCGCAGTGGGCTTGGGCAAGGCTCATGGGGGTTCTCCTTAATAAGGGGGTTCTTAGGGTGGACAACGGCCGCAGCCCTTGTCCACCGTGGAAAGACTCGGGGTGGATAGGCCGCCGCAGGCGGCGTTGTCCACCCTAGGCCGCTTTCGGCGGGAACTTGGGTGCGTGCAGGCCCAGCTGCATGGCACGGTGGACCAGGGCCATGATGTCTTCATGGGCCAGGTCGAACAGGTGCTTGAGCTCCGGCAGCACGAAATACAGCGGCTGCAGGATGTCGATGCGATAGGGCGTGCGCATCGCCTCGAGGGCACTGAAGGGTTGGTGCTCGGGCTCATCGGACAGGCAATAGACGGTCTCCTTCGGCGAGGAGAGGATGCCGCCGCCGTAGATCTTGCGGCCCTGGCTGGTGTCGACCAGGCCGAACTCGATGGTCATCCAGTACAGGCGGGCGAGGTAGACCCGCTCTTCCTTGCTGGCCTTGAGGCCGAGTTTGCCGTAGGTGTGGGTGAACTCGGCGAACCAGGGATTGGTCAGCAGCGGGCAGTGGCCGAAGATCTCGTGGAAGATGTCCGGTTCCTGCAGGTAGTCCAGTTCCTCCGGGGTGCGGATGAAGGTGGCTACCGGGAATTGCTGGCTGGCCAGCAGTTCGAAGAAGGTCTGGAAGGGGATCAGGGCCGGCACGCGGGCGACGCGCCAGCCAGTGGCGGACTGCAGCACCTGGTTGATCTCGCCGAGCTGGGGGATGCGCTCGAGCGGCAGGCCGAGTTGATCGATGCCGTCCAGGTACTCCTGGCAGGCCCGTCCTTCGACCACCTTGAGCTGCCGGGTGATCAGGGTGTTCCACACCTGATGTTCGGCGTCGCCGTAGCGGATGAAGCCGCTTTCGTCCGGTTCGCGGGCCACGTACTGCGTGGATTTCATCGCTGCCTCCTGAGGGGGCCTTGTTGTTGTGTTGGACTATGAATATCCCAGGATGTGCAATTTCGCAGCCGTCCCTGCGCGTGCGCGGGGCGCGCTGGGGTGCCCATTTCGTAAAGAATAGATTACGCGTCTGGCGGTGTGGCTCGGCGTCTTCTTGCTGTCGGGGTGATCTGTCACATATTCTTGACAAGCATTAAGGCTAAGCGCGCGATTCTAAGGCCCGCAGCCGCTCACTCATCGCCATCGGGGCCCGCTATGCGCATCAAAGTCCACTGCCAGAATCGCATCGGCATTCTGCGCGACATCCTCAACCTGCTGGTCGAATACGGCATCAACGTGGCCCGCGGTGAGGTCGGGGGCGAGCAGGGCAATGCCATCTACCTGCACTGCCCGAACCTGATCAACCTGCAGTTTCAGTCGTTGCGCCCCAAGTTCGAGGCGATTTCCGGGGTGTTCGGCGTCAAGCGTGTGGGTCTGATGCCCAGTGAGCGCCGTCACCTGGAGCTCAATGCGCTGCTCGGCGCCCTGGACTTCCCGGTGCTGTCGATCGACATGGGCGGCTCCATCGTCGCCGCCAACCGCGCCGCCGCCCAGCTGCTCGGCGTAAGGGTGGACGAGGTGCCGGGCATCCCGCTGTCGCGCTACGCCGAGGATTTCGACCTGCCCGAGCTGGTGCGGGCCAACAAGTCGCGGATCAACGGCCTGCGGGTCAAGGTCAAGGGCGACGTGTTCCTCGCCGACATCGCGCCGCTGCAGACCGAGCACGACGAGAGCGATGCCCTGGCAGGGGCGGTCCTGACCCTGCACCGCGCCGACCGCATCGGCGAGCGCATCTACCATGTGCGCAAGCAGGAGCTGCGCGGATTCGACAGCATCTTCCAGAGCTCCAAGGTGATGGCCGCGGTGGTCCGCGAGGCACGGCGCATGGCGCCGCTGGACGCACCCTTGTTGATCGAGGGCGAGACCGGCACCGGCAAGGAGCTGCTGGCCCGCGCCTGCCACCTGGCCAGCCCGCGCGGGCAGTCGCCGTTCATGGCGCTCAACTGCGCCGGGCTGCCGGAGTCCATGGCAGAGACCGAACTGTTCGGCTACGGCCCCGGTGCCTTCGAGGGCGCACGGCCGGAGGGCAAGCTGGGGCTGCTCGAGCTGACCGCGGGCGGCACCCTGTTTCTCGATGGCGTCGGCGAGATGAGTCCGCGCCTGCAGGCCAAGCTGCTGCGCTTTCTGCAGGATGGCTGTTTCCGCCGGGTTGGCAGCGACGAGGAGGTGTACCTGGACGTGCGCGTGGTCTGCGCCACCCAGGTCGACCTGTCCGAGCTGTGCGCCCGGGGCGAGTTCCGCCAGGACCTCTACCATCGCCTCAACGTGCTCAGCCTGCACATTCCGCCGCTGCGCGAATGCCTGGACGGCCTGGCGCCGCTGGTCGAGCACTTCCTCGACCAGGCCAGCCGGCAGATCGGTTGCCCGTTGCCCAGGCTGGCGCCCCCGGTGCTGGACAAGCTCGCCCACTACCACTGGCCGGGCAACGTGCGCCAGCTGGAGAACGTGCTGTTCCAGGCCGTGTCGCTGTGCGAGGGCGGCACGGTCAAGGCCGAGCATATCCGCCTGCCCGACTACGGTGCGCCGCAGCCCCTCGGCGATTTCTCCCTGGAGGGCGGCCTGGACGCCATCCTCGGGCGTTTCGAGAGGGCCGTGCTGGAGCGCCTGTATCAGGACCATCCGAGCAGCCGGCAACTGGGCAAGCGACTCGGCGTGTCGCACACCACCATCGCCAACAAGCTGCGTCAACACGGTCTCGGCAAGGAGTAGGGCGGGCGCTGAGGATAAGTTGTTGATCTAAATGAGAAGCCGTAGCATTCGCCTTCAATTTTTTGGCCGCATGGAATGCAGCCCGATAATAAGAAGGTGAATCCATGCTCAAAACGCTTCTCGTCTACAGCCATCTGCTGGCTACCTGCATCGCCCTGGGCACCCTCCTGCAGACCGATCACAAGCTCTGGCGCTGGCGCAAGGCCGAGCTGGATGCGGTCAAGCGGGACCAGTTGGCGGAAGTCATGCAGCTGGTCAGCCTGGCGCTGCTGGCCCTGTGGCTGACTGGCCTGGCGCTGGTGACCCAGGGATACCTCAGCGAAGGCCTCGAATACCTGCTCAATCAGAAACTCTGGGCCAAGGGCAGCGTCGTCGTGCTGTTGACCCTGAACGGGGTGCTGCTGCACCGGACCGGTTTTCCCCTGCTGCATCAGGCGCCTTTGGTTGCCCTGCCGGGTGCGGCGCGGATTCGCCTGGCCCTGTTGGGGGCGTTGTCCATGAGCGCCTGGCTATTCGCCGCCTTTCTCGGCGTGGCCCGGCCCTGGAATCACGGCATGTCCTACGGGGAGGTGATGGGGATCTTCGGCGGGTTCTGGTTGTTGGCCACTGCGGTGGCCTGTCTGGTGGTCGCCGGCATCGGCCGGGCGTCCGCCGACAGCCTCGATGGCCGGGCGAGCGAGTCCTGTTAGACCTTGGTGCAATAGTCCACCCGGGCGCCCGTAGTGGAGACTGAGTCCATCCGAACCCTGCGTGATTTGGATGCAAGCATATCTCCATTCCCTTTGGAGTTAGTTTCCAGGCGGCCCCTCGTTGGGTCGCCTTTTTTTTGTCCGCCCGCGGCGCCCTGCTGCAGGGCGGTCATACCATGGTCGAATGGTCCGTAATCGGCTCCTCGCGCTAAAAAGCCCCTACTTGAAGAACAACAACTACCCCACCGAGGTGTAATCGATGAGTGCTGCGTCCCTGTATCCCGTGCGCCCAGAGGTGGCTGCCCGTTCGTTGACCGACGAAGCCACCTACCAAGCCATGTACCAGGAATCGGTGAGCAATCCCGATGGCTTCTGGCGTGAACAGGCCCAGAGGCTCGATTGGATCAAGCCCTTCACTCAGGTCAAGCAGACGTCCTTCGACGATCAGCATGTCGATATCAAGTGGTTCGCCGATGGCACCCTGAACGTGGCCCACAATTGCCTGGATCGCCACCTGGCCGAGCGTGGCGAGCAGGTGGCGATCATCTGGGAAGGCGACGACCCGGCCGAGCACAAGCACATCACCTACCGCGAACTGCACGAGCAGGTCTGCAGGTTTGCCAACGCTCTGCGCAGTCAGGACGTGCAGCGTGGCGATGTGGTGACCCTCTATATGCCGATGATCCCCGAGGCGGTGGTGGCGATGCTGGCCTGCACCCGCATCGGCGCGATCCACTCGGTGGTTTTCGGCGGCTTTTCCCCGGAGGCCCTGGCCGGGCGCATCATCGATTGCCGTTCCAAGGTGGTGATCACTGCCGACGAAGGCGTGCGCGGCGGCAAGCGCACCGCACTCAAGGCCAACGTCGATGCGGCGCTGAACAATCCGCAAACTGCCAGCGTGGAGAAGGTCATCGTGTGCCAGCGCACAGGCGGCGATATCGCCTGGGACGCGTCCCGCGACCTCTGGTACGAGGAGCTGGTCAAGGCGGCCGGCAGCGACTGTCCGGCGGCGGAGATGGGCGCCGAGGACCCGCTGTTCATCCTCTATACTTCGGGCTCCACCGGCAAGCCCAAGGGCGTGCAGCACACCACCGGCGGCTACCTGCTGTACGTCGCGCTGACCCATGAGCGGGTGTTCGACTACCGGCCCGGCGACATCTACTGGTGCACCGCCGACGTCGGCTGGGTCACCGGCCACAGCTACATCGTCTACGGTCCGCTGGCCAACGGCGCCACCACCTTGCTGTTTGAGGGCGTGCCGAACTATCCGGACATCACCCGTCTGTCGAAGATCATCGACAAGCACCAGGTCAATATTCTCTACACCGCGCCAACCGCCATCCGCGCCATGATGGCCCAGGGCGATGCGGCGGTGCAGGGCGCCGACGGTTCCAGCCTGCGCCTGCTCGGCTCGGTGGGCGAGCCGATCAACCCGGAGGCCTGGAGCTGGTACCACAGCACCATCGGTCAGGAGCGTTGCCCGATCGTCGACACCTGGTGGCAGACCGAGACCGGCGGCATCCTGATCAGCCCGCTGCCGGGCGCCACCGCGCTCAAGCCGGGTTCGGCGACCCTGCCGTTCTTCGGCGTGCGACCGGCGCTGGTGGACAACGAAGGCCAGCTGATCGAGGGCGCCGCCGAGGGCAACCTGGTGATCGTCGATTCCTGGCCGGGCCAGGCGCGCACCCTGTATGGCGATCACGGGCGCTTCGTCGACACCTACTTCAAGACCTTCAAGGGCATGTACTTCACCGGCGACGGCGCCCGCCGCGACGAAGACGGCTACTACTGGATCACCGGTCGCGTGGATGACGTGCTGAACGTCTCCGGCCACCGCATGGGCACCGCCGAAATCGAGAGCGCCCTGGTCGCGCACGCCAAGGTCGCCGAGGCCGCCGTGGTCGGTGTGCCCCACGACATCAAGGGGCAGGGCATCTACGTCTATGTCACCCTGAATCAGGGGGAAGAGCCCAGCGAACAGCTGCGTCTGGAGCTAAAGAACTGGGTACGCAAGGAAATCGGTCCGATTGCCTCGCCGGATGTGATCCAGTGGGCCCCGGGCTTGCCCAAGACCCGCTCGGGCAAGATCATGCGCCGGATCCTGCGCAAGATCGCCACCGGCGAATACGATGCACTCGGCGATATCTCCACGCTGGCCGATCCCGGCGTGGTGCAGCACCTCATCGACACTCATCGCGGCATGCAGGCCGCCTGACCGGCGCCTGCCGACAGCGCCCCGCCCCGGCCACAAGCCGTGGCGGGCGTTGTGCTTTGGGCGGGCCCAACGGCGCCGTGCTCATGAGCAACCGTCCTCGGGTCGTCGAGCCCGTCTGGTGGTCCCGTACGCAGCGCGGTTCCAGGTAACGTTTTTGCCGGTGGCGCTGGGGCGAACGGAAACATTCGACTCGCAATTTCACCGCCCGGCGCCCGCAAGTACGTGCCCGAAAGCCTTGGAAGGTCGATATCCATTGGCTTGAGGCTAAATGGGCGCGCTTATTGCTTTAGTTACCGGTTATCCCTTCTTCTGGTCTCTGCATGTTTGCTGGAGGCTGTCAATGCGTCTTACCCGTCCTTCCTGGCCTTTTGTAATTACTTGTCGCATTGAGGAAATTTCGACTTCGGGCCTCTCGCTAGAATGCCGCTCACCCAGTCGGGGCGCTTTTTGCCCGCGTCTAAGGCGGCAAAGACGGCGACGTTCCCGGCAATTCGTGCATGGCTGGATGCATGCGCACGCACCGGCAGGCTGCCAAGCGAAGCCCATTCCACTCGAAGGAGTCACAAGATGAAGAAGATTGCACTTCTCGGCGCCCTGGCGCTCTCCATGCTGTCCCCGCTGGCCATGGCCGAAGACGCCAAGCCGCTGCGTATCGGCATCGAAGCGGCTTACCCGCCGTTCGCCTACAAGACTCCGGAGGGCAACATCACCGGCTTCGACTACGACATCGGCCAGGCCCTGTGCGAAGAGATGAAGGTCGAGTGCAAGTGGATCGAGCAGGAGTTCGACGGCCTGATTCCGGCGCTAAAGGTACGCAAGTTCGACGCGGTGCTGTCGTCCATGAGCATTACCGAAGACCGCCTGAAGTCGGTGGACTTCTCCAAGAAGTACTACCACACCCCGGCCAAGCTGGCGATGAAGGCAGATACCGAGATCAAGGATCCGCTGGTCGACCTCAAGGGCAAGAAGGTCGGCGTGCAGCGCGCCTCGATCTACGATCGCTACGCCACCGACAATTTCGCTCCGGCGGGTATCGAAGTGGTGCGTTACAGCTCGCAGAACGAGATCTTCCTCGACATGACCGCGGGGCGACTGGACGCCACCCTGGCCGATGCGGTGAACATCGACGACGGCTTCCTCAAGACCGATGCCGGCAAGGGCTTCGCCCTGGTCGGCCCTGATTTCACCGAGCACAAGTACTTCGGACAGGGTGCCGGTATCGCCGTGCGCAAGGGCGACACCGCGCTGGCCGACAAGATCACCGCGGCCATCGCGGCGATCCGCGCCAACGGCAAGTACCAGGAAGTCCAGGACAAGTACTTCGACTTCAACGTCTACGGCGAGTAATCGCAATCCACCGAAAGTGGCGCACATTGACCTAGGGTGAATTTGCGCCACTTTTTCGTTGTGCTCCATGGCGCCCTGCGGCGCCCGCATGAGGTAACTAGCGCATGCTCAACGGCTACGGCTCGACCATTCTCGACGGCGCCTGGCTCACCCTGCAGCTGGCCCTGTCCTCCGTGGCGGTGGCGGTCTTCCTCGGCCTGATCGGCGCGGCCTTTCGCCTGTCGCCGATCAGGTGGCTGGCGATGCTGGGCGAAGCCTACGCCACGGTGATTCGCGGCATTCCCGACCTGGTGCTGATCCTGCTGATCTTCTACGGCGGCCAGGACCTGGTGAACCGCGTGGCGCCGATGCTCGGCCATGACGAGTACATCGACATCAACCCGTTCATCGCCGGCGTGTTCACCATGGGCTTCATCTTCGGCGCCTACCTGTCCGAGACCTTCCGCGGCGCCTTCATGGCGATCCCCAAGGGCCAGGGCGAGGCGGGCGCAGCCTACGGCATGAGCGGGGTGCAGGTGTTCTTCCGCATCCTGGTGCCGCAGATGATCCGCTTCGCCATCCCGGGCTTCACCAACAACTGGCTGGTGCTGACGAAAGCCACCGCGCTGATCTCGGTGGTCGGCCTGCAGGACATGATGTTCAAGGCGAAAAGCGCGGCCGATGCCACGCGCGAGCCCTTTACCTTCTACCTCGCGGTCGCGGCCCTCTACCTGGTGCTGACCAGCGTGTCGCTGCTGGCGCTGCGCTACCTGGAAAAACGCTACTCGGTCGGCGTCAAAGCCGCGGATCTGTGAGTAAGGGAGCGAGCGCATGATCTTCGATTACAACGTTATCTGGTCGAACCTGCCGCTGTACCTTGACGGTGTGCTGGTGACCATCAAGCTGCTGCTGATCTCCCTGGCCCTGGGCCTGGCGATGGCCGTGCCACTGGGCCTGATGCGGGTGTCCAAGTCGCAGCTGGTGAACTTCCCGGCCTGGCTCTACACCTACGTGATTCGCGGCACGCCGATGCTGGTGCAGCTGTTCCTGATCTACTACGGCCTGGCCCAGTTCGAGGGGGTGCGCGACAGCATGCTCTGGCCGTACCTGTCGGACGCGACCTTCTGTGCCTGCCTGGCGTTCGCCATCAACACCAGCGCCTACAGCGCCGAGATCCTCGCCGGCAGCTTGCGCGCCACGCCCCATGGCGAGATCGAGGCGGCCAAGGCCATGGGCATGTCGCGGGCCAAGCTGTACCGCCGCATCCTGCTGCCCTCGGCGCTGCGCCGGGCCCTGCCGCAGTACAGCAACGAAGTGATCATGATGCTGCACACCACCAGCCTGGCGTCGATCGTCACCCTGATCGACATCACCGGTGCGGCGCGCACCGTCAGCTCCCAGCACTACCTGCCGTTCGAGGCCTTCATCACCGCTGGCCTGTTGTACCTGTGCCTGACCTTTGTCCTGGTGCGCCTGTTCAAGTTGGCCGAGCGCCGCTGGCTGGGCTACATGGCGCCGCGCAAGGCCTGAGGAGGCGAGCATGCAACGGATCGAGCATGTCCTGCCCTGGGGTTGCCCGGGCACCGAACGCCGGTTGAGCGTATTCCGTTTCGGCAGCGGGCCGTGCAAGGCCTATATCCAGGCGTCCTTGCACGCCGACGAGCTGCCGGGCATGCGGGTGGCCGTGGCGCTGAAGCACCGGCTGCTGGAGCTGGAGGCCCAGGGGCGGCTGACCGGGGTGGTCGAGCTGGTGCCGGTGGCCAACCCCATCGGCCTGGCCCAGCTGTTCCAGGCCACCCACCAGGGGCGTTTCGAGTTCGCCAGCGGCAAGAACTTCAACCGCGACTTCTTCGACCTGGCGGGCGCCATCGCCCCGGCCCTGGATGGCAGCCTGGGGCAGGACGGTCCGGCCAATGTGCGGCTGATCCGCGCCGCCATGCAGGCGGCGCTCGAGGCGCTGCCGCCGGCCGAATCCGAGCTGCAGGGCCTGCAGCGCCTGCTGCTGGGGCATGCCTGCGATGCCGACCTGGTACTCGATCTGCATTGCGACTTCGAGGCGCTGGTGCATCTGTATGCCCTGCCGCAGCAGTGGCCGCAGCTGCGGCCCCTGGCCGCGCGACTGATGGCCGGTGCGGTGTTGACCACCGAAGACGGCGGCGGCAGCTCCTTCGACGAAGCCTGCTCGGCCCCCTGGCTGCAGCTGGCCCGGCGCTTTCCGGCGGCGAAGATTCCGCTGGCCTGCCTGGCTGCCACCGTGGAGCTGGGCGGCATGGCCGATACCGAGGCGAAGCGTGCCGAGGCCAGTGCCGAGAGCATCCTGGCGTTCCTCGCCGAACAGGGACTGGTCGCCGGCGATTGGCCGGCCGCGCCGCGGGACTGCTGCGAGGCAACGCCGTTCGAAGGTGCCGAATACGCCTACGCCCCCCATGCCGGGGTGGTGAGTTTTCTGCAGCCGCTGGGCGCACGGGTCAAGGTCGGCGATCCGTTGTTCGAGGTGATCGACCCGCTGGACGACCGTCATAGCGTCGTTCGCGCCTCCACCGACGGCGTGCTCTACGTGCGTGAGCGGATGCGCTTCGCCCAACCCGGTCTATGGCTGGCCAAGGTGGCCGGCAAAACCCCTATTCGCCAGGGTCGCCTGCTGAGCGACTGATTCAAGAGAGTGGAAACCATGTACAAACTCGAAGTTCAGGATCTGCACAAGCGCTACGGCAGCCATGAAGTCCTCAAGGGCGTGTCCCTGGCGGCGAAGGCCGGTGACGTGATCAGCATCATCGGCTCCAGCGGCTCGGGCAAGAGCACCTTCCTGCGCTGCATCAACCTGCTGGAGCAGCCCTACGGCGGCAAGATCCTGCTCAACGGCGAGGAGCTCAAGCTGGTGGCCAACAAGGAGGGCGGGCTCAAGGCCGCCGACCCCAGGCAGCTGCAGCGCATGCGCTCACGCCTGTCGATGGTGTTCCAGCACTTCAACCTGTGGTCGCACATGAGCGCCCTGGAGAACGTCATGGAGGCGCCGGTGCACGTCCTCGGCGTGGCGAAGAAGGAGGCCCGGGAGAAGGCCGAGCACTACCTGAACAAGGTCGGCGTGGCGCACCGCAAGGACGCCTACCCGGGGCACATGTCCGGCGGAGAGCAGCAGCGCGTGGCCATCGCTCGTGCACTGGCGATGGAGCCGGAGGTGATGCTGTTCGACGAGCCGACCTCCGCGCTCGATCCGGAACTGGTCGGCGAGGTGCTCAAGGTCATGCAGGACCTGGCGCAGGAAGGCCGCACCATGGTGGTGGTGACCCACGAGATGGGCTTCGCCCGCGAGGTGTCCAACCAGCTGGTATTCCTCCACAAGGGCGTGGTAGAAGAGCGTGGCTGCCCGAAGGAAGTGCTGGTCAATCCCCAGTCCGAGCGGCTTCAGCAATTCTTGTCCGGTAGCCTTAAATAAGCGCCAGCGCATGCGTCGCGGTATGCCACAAGAAGCCATCAGAGCCTAAACTGCCCCCCATGACTGCCCATCGAATCGGCTTCCTGCTTTGGCCCAATACCAAGCCCCTGACCTTGGCCCTGGCCGAAGAAGCCTTGCGTGTCGCCCAGCGCGTCCACCCCGAGGTGGTCTACGAGCTGTCCTTCCTCCAGGCCGAGGTGCCCGAGGAGGGCGCCTGGCGCCTGCCGGGCGTGCCCTGGCAAGGCGAGCTGGAGGGCTTTGACAAGCTCTTCCTGCTCGCCGATGAGCCGCCGGCGGCAATCGCCCCGGCGCTGTCCAGTGCCCTCAAGCACCT
Source organism: Pseudomonas benzenivorans (assembly GCF_024397895.1). Classification (NCBI taxonomy): domain Bacteria; kingdom Pseudomonadati; phylum Pseudomonadota; class Gammaproteobacteria; order Pseudomonadales; family Pseudomonadaceae; genus Pseudomonas; species Pseudomonas benzenivorans. Next base: position 354,314 of record NZ_CP073346.1, on the reverse strand, counting down.
GGTGCGCGGCGGCTGCGTGATCGGCGGCATCTCGGCGGGGGTCTATCCCCTGGCGCAACTGGGCCTGCTCGACGGTTACCGCGCCGCCGTGCATTGGCGCTGGCAGGACGATTTCACCGAGCGCTTCCCCAAGGTGATCGCCACCAGCCACCTGTTCGACTGGGATCGCGACCGCCTGAGCGCCTGTGGCGGCCTGGCCGTGCTCGATCTGCTGCTGGCCTTGCTGGCCCGCGATCACGGTGCCGAACTGGCCGGCGCGGTTTCCGAGGAGCTGGTGGTCGAGCGCATCCGCGAGGGCAGCGAGCGTCAGCGCATTCCATTGCAGAACCGCCTGGGGTCCAGCCACCCGAAGCTGACCCAGGCGGTGCTGCTGATGGAGGCGAACATCGAGGAGCCGCTGACCACCGACGAGATCGCCCAGCACGTGTGCGTGTCGCGCCGCCAGCTGGAACGCATCTTCAAGCAGTACCTGACCCGCGTACCGAGCCAGTACTACCTGGAGCTGCGCCTGAACAAGGCGCGTCAGTTGCTGATGCAGACCAGCAAGTCGATCATCCAGATCGGCCTGTCCTGCGGCTTCTCCTCCGGGCCGCACTTCTCCAGCGCCTACCGCAACTTCTTCGGCGCCACCCCGCGCGAGGACCGCAACCAGCGGCGCAGCAACAGCCCGTTCGAGCTGACCTCCTCGGAGGCCGAGCGAAGCTGAATTGCGCTCGACAAAAAAGCCCGCGTAGATGCGGGCTTTTTTATGGTCAGCGGTTCGCCGATCAGTCTTCCATGGCGCCCATGGCCGTGGTGTTGAAGCCACCGTCGACGTACATGATCTCGCCGCTGACACCCGAGGCCAGGTCGGAGCAGAGGAAGGCGCCGGCATTGCCGACTTCCTCGATGGTCACGTTGCGACGCAGGGGGGTCTGCTTCTCGTTGGCGGCGAGCATCTTGCGGAAGCTCTTGATGCCCGAAGCCGCCAGGGTGCGGATGGGGCCGGCGGAGATGGCGTTGACGCGGGTGCCTTCTGGGCCGAGGCTGCCGGCCAGGTAGCGAACGCCGGCTTCCAGGCTGGCCTTGGCCATGCCCATGACGTTGTAGTTGGGCATGGTGCGCTCGGCGCCCAGGTAGGACAGGGTGAGCAGGCTGCCATTGCGGCCTTGCATCAGCTGGCGACCGGCCTTGGCCAAGGCCACGAAGCTGTAGGCGCTGATGTCGTGGGCAATGCGGAAGCCCTCACGGGTGGTGACTTCGGTGAAGTCGCCGTCCAGCTGGTCGCCCGGGGCGAAGCCGACCGAGTGAACGATGCAGTCCAGGCCGTCCCACTTCTTGCTCAGGGCCTCGAAGACGCTGACGATCTCGTCATCGTTGGCCACGTCGCAGGGAAAGCACAGCTCGGGGCCCGAGCCCCAGCCGGCGGCGAACTCTTCGACGCGCCCCTTGAGCTTCTCGTTCTGATAGGTGAAGGCCAGTTCGGCGCCTTCGCGGTGCATGGCCGCGGCGATGCCCGAAGCGATGGACAGTTTGCTGGCAACGCCAACGATCAGAACGCGTTTACCGGTTAGAAAACCCATTGTGCTCTTCCTCTTCCTGCTTTCAAGGATTAGTCAGTAGCGCCTGGAGCCAGAAAGGCGGCTTCCAGCAGCTGCTGAGTATAAATATGTTGCGGCGCGGCGAAGATCCGCTCCGCGGGACCCTGTTCCACCACTTGCCCTTCCTTGACCACGATCAGCTGGTGGCTCAACGCCCGAACCACTGCCAGATCGTGGCTGATGAACAGGTAGGTCAGGTTGTACTTGACCTGCAACGATCGCAGCAATTCCACGACCTGGCGCTGGACTGTGCGATCGAGCGCCGAGGTGGGCTCGTCTAGCAGTATCAGCGCCGGTTTCAACACCAGCGCACGGGCGATAGCGATCCGCTGCCGTTGCCCGCCGGAAAACTCATGGGGATAGCGGTGCCGGGTTTCCGGGTCCAGATCCACCTCCACAAGTGCGTCGATGATCGCCTGCTCCTGTTCAGCCCGCGTGCCCATGCGATGGATGTGCAGGCCTTCGCCGACAATCTGACCCACCGACATGCGCGGGCTCAGGCTGCCGAACGGATCCTGAAACACCACCTGCATTTGCCGCCGCAAGGGCCGCACGCTGTGTTGCGACAGATCCTCCAGGGCCTGCCCCTGAAAACGGATGGCGCCCTGACTGCCGAGCAGCTTCAGGATCGCCAAGCCCAGGGTCGACTTACCGGAACCACTTTCGCCGACGATGCCGAGGGTCTGACCCTGGGGCACGCTGAAGCTGATTCCGTCCACTGCCTTGACATGGTCGACGGTGCGCCGCAGCAGGCCCTTCTTGATCGGAAACCACACCCGCAGATTGTCGACCTCCAGCAGTGGCGGGCCGGCAGTGACTGCCACCGGATCACCGCTGGGCTCTGCGCCGAGCAGTTCCTGGGTATAGGGATGCTGCGGCGAATGGAACAGCTTTTCACACGACGCTTGTTCGACGATCTTTCCGCTCTGCATGACACATACGCGGTGGGCAATTCTTCGCACCAGGTTGAGGTCATGGCTGATCAGCAGCAGCGCCATGCCCAGGCGAGCCTGCAATTCCTTGAGCAGTTCGAGGATCTTGAGCTGCACGGTAACGTCCAGCGCGGTGGTTGGCTCGTCGGCAATCAGCAATTCCGGCTCGTTGGCCAGGGCCATGGCGATCATCACGCGCTGGCGCTGGCCGCCGGACAGCTCATGGGGGTAGGCCTTGAGCCGCTTGCGTGGCTCGGGGATGCCAACCAGATCGAGCAACTCCAGGGTGCGCTCGGTGGCGGCCGCGCCGCTCAGGCCTTTGTGCAGAGCGAGCACCTCGTTGATCTGCTTGCCGATGCTGTGCAGCGGGTTCAGCGAGGTCATGGGCTCCTGGAAGACCATGGCGATGCGGTCGCCACGGATGCCGCGCAGGCGGTTCTCGTCGAGCTTGAGCAGGTCTTCGCCGGCGTAATGAATGCTGCCGCTCGGGTGGCGTGCCAGAGGGTAGGGCAGCAGGCGCAGGATCGAGTGCGCGGTGACCGACTTGCCTGAGCCGCTTTCGCCGACCAGGGCCAGGGTCTCGCCGCGCTTGATGGAAAAGCTGACGCCCTCGACCACGCGTTGCTTCTGCTCGCCGGTGACGAATTCGACGGACAGGTCGCGGACTTCGATCAGGGGGGCTGAGTCGTTCATCTCATTTCCTCGGGTCGAAGGCGTCGCGCGCCGCTTCGCCAATAAACACCAGCAGGCTGAGCATCAGGGCCAGGACGGCGAATGCGCTGATCCCCAGCCAGGGCGCCTGCAGGTTGGACTTGCCCTGGGCCACCAGTTCGCCGAGCGACGGCGCGCCCGGCGGCAGGCCGAAGCCGAGAAAATCCAGGGCGGTGAGAGTGCCGATGGCGCCGGTGAGGATGAAGGGCATGAAGGTCATGGTCGAGACCATGGCGTTGGGCAGGATGTGGTGGAGCATGATGGCGCCGTTCTCCATGCCCAGGGCGCGGGCGGCACGCACGTACTCCAGGTTGCGCCCGCGGAGAAACTCGGCGCGCACCACGTCGACCAGGCTCATCCAGGAGAACAGCAGCATGATGCCCAGCAGCCACCAGAAGTTCGGCTGCACGAAGCTGGCCAGGATGATCAGTAGGTAGAGCACCGGCAGGCCCGACCAGACCTCGAGGAAGCGTTGCCCGAGCAGGTCGACCCAGCCGCCGTAGAAGCCCTGCAGGGCGCCGGCGAGCACCCCGATGATCGAGCTGAGCACGGTCAGGGTCAGGGCGAACAGCACCGAAATGCGGAAGCCGTAGATCACCCGGGCTAGCACGTCGCGGCCCTGGTCATCGGTGCCCAGCCAGTTGGCCGTGGACGGCGGCGCCGGCGCCGGCACCTCAAGGTCGTAGTTGATGCTGGAATAGCTGAAGGGGATGGGCGGCCAGATCATCCAGCCGTCCTTCTCCTCGATCAGCCCCTGGATATAGGGGCTCTTGTAGTTGGCCTGCAGTGGGAATTCGCCGCCGAAGGTGGTTTCCGGGTAGCGCTTGAGCACGGGGAAATACCACTGGTCGTCGTACTGCACGACCAGCGGCTTGTCGTTGGCGATCAACTCGGCACCCAGGGTCAGGACGAACAGCACCAGGAAGATCCACAGCGACCACCAGCCGCGCTTGTGCGCCTTGAAGCGTTCGAATCGCCGTTGATTGATAGGAGACAAGGCCATCTCAGTTCTCCCGGCTTTCGAAGTCGATGCGCGGATCGACCAGGGTGTAGGTGAGATCGCCGATCAGTTTCAACACCAGTCCCAGCAGGGTGAAGATGAACAGGGTGCCGAACACCACGGGGTAGTCGCGATTGATCGCCGCCTCGAAACTCATCAGGCCGAGGCCGTCGAGGGAGAAGATCACCTCGATCAGCAGGGAGCCGGTGAAGAAGATGCCGATCAGCGCCGAAGGGAAGCCGGCGATGATGATCAGCATGGCATTGCGGAATACATGGCCGTAGAGCACGCCGTTCTTCGACAGCCCCTTGGCGCGGGCGGTGGTCACGTACTGCTTGTTGATCTCGTCGAGGAAGCTGTTCTTGGTCAGCAGGGTCAGGGTGGCGAAGTTGCCGATGACCAAGGCGGTGACAGGCAGGGCCAGGTGCCAGAAGTAGTCGATGATCTTGCCGCCCAGGCTGAGCTCATCGAAGTTGTTCGAGGTCAGGCCACGCAGGGGGAACCAGTCGAAGTAGCTGCCGCCGGCGAACAGCACGATCAACAGAATGGCGAACAGGAACGCCGGAATGGCGTAGCCGACGATGATCGCCGAGCTGGTCCAGACGTCGAAGGCGCTGCCATGGCGCACGGCCTTGGCGATGCCCAGGGGGATGGATACCAGGTACATGATCAGGGTGCTCCACAGCCCGAGGGACACCGATACCGGCATTTTCTCGACGATCAGGTCGATCACCTCGGCGTCGCGGAAGAAGCTCTCGCCGAAATCCAGTTGCGCGTAGTTCTTCAGCATGATCCAGAAGCGCTCGGGCGCCGGTTTGTCGAAGCCGTACAGGCGCTCGATCTCGGCGATGAGCTCGGGGTCCAGGCCCTGGGCGCCACGGTAGTTGGCGCTGGCCACGGCCACCTCGGCGCCGCCTCCGGCGATGCGGCTGGTGGCCCCTTCGAAGCCCTCCAGCTGGGCGATCATCTGCTCCACCGGGCCGCCGGGAGCGGCCTGGATGATGACGAAGTTGAGCAGCAGGATGCCGAACAGCGTGGGGATGATCAGCAGCAGGCGCCGCAGGATATAGGCCAGCATGCTACTGCTCCGTGCTCGAAGCTTCGGCGCCGCTGGGCGCCTCCGCCTGCGGCAACTCGCGGAACCACCAGGTGTTCAGGCCGATGTCGTAGAGCGGCGTGACCTGTGGGTGGGCCAGGTGGTTCCAGTAGGCCACGCGCCAGGTCTTGATGTGCCAGTTGGGAATGACGTAATGGCCCCATAGCAACGCACGGTCCAGGGCGCGGGTGTGGTCGATGAGGCTCTGGCGCGAGTCGGCATTGATCAGGCCCTCGACCAACTGGTCGATGGCCGGGTCCTTGAGACCGATGAAGTTGCGGCTACCGGGCTTGTCGGCACTGCTGGAGTGCCAGTACTCGCGCTGCTCGTTACCCGGCGAGTTGGACTGGCCGAAGCCGCTGACGATCAGGTCGAAGTCCCGCGAGCGCAGGCGGTTGATGTACTGGGAGACGTCCACTCGGCGAATCACCAGGTCCATGCCGAGGTCCGCCAGGTTGCGCTTGAAGGGCAGCAGCACCCGCTCGAACTCGGGTTGGGCGAGCAGGAACTCGAAGCTCACCGGCTTGCCCTCGGCATCCAGCATGTGATCGCCTTCGATCCGCCAGCCGGCTTCTTGCAGCAATTGGTAGGCGCGGCGCTGCTGCTCGCGGATGATGCCGCTGGCGTCGGTGACCGGCAGGCTGAACGCCTGACTGAAGACCTCGGGCGGCAGCTTGTCGCGCAGCGGCTCGAGGATCTGCAGCTCGGCCTCGCTCGGCAGGCCCCTGGAGGCCAGCTCGGAATTGTCGAAGTAACTGTGGGTGCGGGTGTAGGCGCCGTTGAACAGCTGCTTGTTGGCCCATTCGAAGTCGAACAGCAGGCCGAGGGCCTCGCGCACCCGGCGATCCTCGAACAGCGGTCGGCGGATGTTGAAGATGAAACCCTGCATGCCGGTGGGGTTGTGGTTCTCGATCTCTTCCTTGATCAGTTGACCGTTGGCTACCGCGGCGACGTCGTAGGCGGTGGCCCAGTTCTTTGCGCTGGTTTCCAGCCAATAATCGAACTGTCCGGCCTTGAGCGCCTCCAGGGCCACGGTGTTGTCGCGGTAGTAATCGATGCGCATGCGGTCGAAGTTGTAGAAGCCGCGATTGACCGGCAGGTCCTTGCCCCACCAGTCCTCGACACGTTCATAGACGATGGAGCGGCCGGCTTTCACTTGTGCCACCTTGTATGGCCCGCTGCCCAGCGGGGCATCCAGGTTGCCCTTGCTGAAGTCGCGGTCCGCCCACCAGTGCTTGGGCAGCACCGGCAGCTGGCCGAGGATCAGCGGCAGCTCGCGGTTGCCGGCCTGTTTGAAGATAAAGCGCACCTGGCGCGGCCCTTCGACCTCGACCCGATCTACATCGGCGTAGTAAGCGCGGTAGGTCGGGGCACCGTGGGTCATCAAGGCTTCGAAGGTGAATTTGACGTCTTCGGCGGTCACCGGCTGGCCGTCATGGAAGCGCGCCTCGGGACGCAGGTAGAAGCGCACCCAGGCGTTGTCCGGGGCCTTCTCGATTTTCTCCGCCAGCAAGCCGTATTCGGTGAAGGGTTCGTCCAGGCTATGGCGGGTCAGGGTCTCGTAGATCAGGCCGATGTCGTCTGCCGCCACGCCCTTGTTGATGAAAGGGTTGAGGCTGTCGAAGCCGCCGAAGCCGGACTGGCGCAAGGTGCCGCCCTTGGGCGCATCGGGATTCACGTAGTCGAAGTGGTGAAAGTCGGCGGGGTACTTGGGCGGCTCGCCATACAGGGTCAGCGCGTGCTGCGGCGCGGCCTGGCTCAGGCTGGCCAGGGCCAGCAGCAACAGGCCGCTGCTGTGGGCGAAGAATGAGCGCAACGGATGCGTCATCGGGTGATCTCCGAAGGTTTCAGCCACCAGGTGCGCAGGCCCAGGGTGTAGGGCGGCGTGGCGACGAAGGCGAAGCGGTTCCAGTACGCCAGGCGGTGATGGCTGATGTACCAGTTGGGAATGGTGTAGTGCTGCCACAGCAGCACGCGGTCCAGGGCCCGGGTCGCGGCGACCTGCTGGTCGCGGGTTCTGGCGGCCAGCAGCTTGTCGAGCAGGGCGTCGACCACCGGATGGCTGATGCCCGCGTAGTTCTTGCCCCCCTTGATCTTGGCCTGACTGGAGTGGAAGTACAGCCACTGTTCCAGGCCGGGGCTGAGGGTCTGTGGCAGGGTCAGCAGAATCATGTCGAAATCGAACTGATCCAGACGCTGCTTGTACTGGGCCCGGTCGACGGTGCGCAGGTTGGCTTCGATGCCGATGCGCGCGAGGTTCTCGGCGTAGGGCTGAAGAATCCGCTCCAGCCTGGGGTTGACCAGCAGAATCTCGAAACTCAGCGGCTGGCCGTCATCGTTCAGCATGCGTTGGCCGCGGGGTTTCCAGCCGGCTTCGGCCAAGAGCCCCAGGGCGCGGCGCAGGGTTTCTCGCGGAATGCCGCGGCCGGCGGTCTGCGGCATGCTGAACGGCTCGGTGAACAGGCGCGCCGGCAGCTGCTTGCGGTAGGGTGACAGCAACAGCCACTCGGCCCCCTTGGGCTTGCCGGTGGCGGAGAACTCGCTGTTCGGGTAGTAGCTCTTGGCCCGGGTATAGGAGCCGTTGAACAGGGCGCGGTTGGTCCACTCGAAATCGAACATCAGGCCGATCGCTTCACGCACCTTGCGCTCGGCGAAGGTGGTGCGCCGCGCGTTCATGAACAGGGCCTGGGTCTGGGTGGGGATCTGGTGGGGAATCTCGGCCTTCACCACCTCGCCGCGCTCAACGGCTGGAAAGCGGTAGCCGCTGGCCCAGTTCTTCGCCTGGTGCTCGATATAGAAGTCGAATTCTCCGGCCTTGAACGCCTCGAAGGCGACGTGGTTGTCGCGGTAGAACTCGACCTCGACCCGGTCGAAGTTGTACTTGCCGCTATTGACCGGCAGCTTCTCGCCCCACCAGTCCTTGACCCGCTCGAAAGTCAGGCTGCGCCCCGGATTGACCTCGGTGATGCGATACGGCCCACTGCCCAGGGGCGGCTCGAAGGTGGTGGCCTTGAAATCGCGGTCCTTCCAGTAGTGCTGCGGCAGCACCGGCAGTTCGCCCAGGCGCAGGATCAGCAGCGGGTTGCCGGCGCGCTTGAAGACGAAACGGATGCGATGGCGATTGAGGATGTCGACCCGTTTGACCTCCTGCAGGTTGGTGCGGTACTGCGGATGGCCATCCCTGAGCAGCAGGCGGTAGGAAAACGCCACGTCGTAGGCGGTGATAGATTTGCCGTCGTGGAAGCGCGCCTGCGGGCGCAGGTTGAATACCACCCAGCTGCGGTCCTCGCTGTACTCCACCGACTTGGCGATCAACCCGTAGCTCGAGGCCGGTTCGTCCCCGGAGGGGTCGTAGGAGTCCGTGCCGGCCATCAGCGGCTCGTTCAGGCCGGTGATGCCATATTGCAGGAAGTTGGCCGTGGCGATCGGGCTGGTACCCTTGAGCGCGTAGGCGTTAAGCGTATCGAACGAGCCCAGCGCCATCATCCGCACGGTGCCGCCCTTGGGGGCATCGGGGTTGACCCAGTCGAAATGGGTAAAGCTGGCGGGATACTTGAGTTGGCCGAATTGCGCGTAGCCATGGCTTTCGCGGATGGCAGCCCAGGTCGGCAGGCTGAGGGCCAGGCCTAGCAGTAGCGAGAGGAGGGGACGTATCAACTGAAATATCCGATCCGTGGCGGCTTTTGGGCTTCTTGTCCGGTACAGTAACAGCTTGTATCCGCTGGAAAAAGACCAGGCCCGGTAGCCGGGCATGGGCGCCTGTTGGTGACAGTTGGACAACTCATAGCGAGGCCTTGAACTTGAGTATGCGTAGCCATGGTTTGCAGTCCTGGATTGAGCGTTTGAACGAAGCCGAACTGCCGGCCCTGGCCGTGGTGGTACAGGATCTGCAACGTCTGGCCCACTCGGAAAAGTCTTCGGTCAAACAACTGGCAGACGTGCTGCTTCGCGATGCCTCACTGACCTCCAAGGTCCTGCGCGTCGGCAACAGCGCATACTACAACCCTTCGCAGGAGAATATCCGCACTATCTCGCGGGCCATCGTGCTGATCGGTTTCGACAAGGTACGCCTGATTAGCCTGGCGGTGAGCCTGGTCGACACCCTGCTCACCCAGGCGCCCCGGGAGCAGCTGCAGGCGCTGCTGGCGCGCTCCTTTCACGCCGCCGTGCAGGCGCGCAATGTCGCAGGCTATGTGCTGTCCCGGCGACAGGAAGAGGTTTTTATCGCCGCGCTGTTGTTTCACTTGGGTGAGCTCACGTTCTGGGGGTGCGGTGGCGAACAGGCCGACGAATTGGCCTTGGCTCTGGATCAGCCGGGAATCGAAGCCGACGCCGCGGTGCGCGCGGTGCTGGGCACCAGTTTTCGTCAATTGACGCAGGGCTTGGTGAAAAACTGGAACTTGGGCGAGATTGCCAGCCTGGCTCATGGCGGCAGCAATCAGAGTGACCCGGCCGGTTACGCGGTCACGCTGGGCACGCGAATCAGCGAGGCGGCGCTGGAGGGCTGGGACTCGCCGGCCATGGAGCAATTGGTCGAGCAACTGGCCGATCTCGTCGGCATCAGCCGCGAGGAGGCCATGCAGCAGGTGCTGGCCAGCGCCGATGAAGCCGTCAAAGTGGTCGGTACTTTCGGTGCGTCCAAACTGTGTCAGCTGATTCCCAGTACCGATCCCGAACATATTCGCCGCCAACAGCAACAGCGCGAGGTACGGCTGTTGCAACCCGATTTGCCGCGGATGCAGCGGGCGTTGCAGGAACTTGGTCAGATGGCGGCCAGTAAAGGGGATGTCGGCTTGATCCTCGATACCCTGCTCGAGGGACTGCACCGTGGGGCGGGGCTGGAGCGCGTGATGCTGGCGGTGTTGGCCGATGGGCAACGCTGTTTTCGCGCCAAGCGGGTGTCGGGAGAGGGTACCAGCGACTGGATCAGCGACTTCGAGCTGCCGGTCGAGCTTTCCGCCCAGAGCCACATCTTCAGCTACGTGCTGCGGCACAAGGAAGCGGTGTGGATGGGCGTACCCGCCAGCTACGGTCTGAGTGAGCTGGTCACTGAGCCGATTCGCCAGTGGTTCGGCCAGGGCATGTTCTTCATCGCCCCGCTGCTGGCGGGAAAGCGGGAAATCGGCGTGCTCTACGCCGATAGCCGGGTATCCGGACGGGCGTTGAGCCATGAGCAGTTCGTCGCCTTTCAGCGTTTTACCCAGCTCACCGGGCGCTGCCTGGAGGCGTTGAGCAAGCGCGGCTGATCAGCGCGGCAAGTACAGGGTCAGGGTCTGGCCGGGCTTGAGGGCGCTGCCGGTGCGCGGGTTCCAGCGCTGCAGGTGCTTCATCTGCACCTTGAAGCGCTTGGCGATCAGGTACAGCGAGTCGCCCCGGCGCACCTTGTAGTAGGTGGCGGCGTCGGTGCTGGCAGCGGCGCTGTTCGCCGACGCATTTGAAGTCTGCAACACCAGCGTCTGGCCGACGCGCAGGTTGTTGCCCTTGAGCTTGTTCCAGCGCTGCACGTCCTGGACCGAGACCCGGTGGGCCTGGGCGATCTGCCAGAGGTTGTCGCCACGCTTCACCCGATAGCTGCGCGGTGGCTCCGCGCGGCTTGCGACGTTCTCAAACAGCGGCGTTTGCGGCTGCACGCCCGGCAGCGCGGGAATGCTCAGCACCTGGCCGACGCTCAGCCGGTTGCTGCTGAGTCGGTTGATGTCCTTGAGGGTGCGCACCGTGAGCTGATGACGGTTGGCGATGGCGTGCAAGCTGTCGCCGGCGCGCACGCGGTATTGCTGCCAGTCGACCCGCTCCTGGGGCTTCATCAGGGCCAGATTGGCGGTCAGCATCTCCGCCTTGTCGGTGGGTACCAGCAAATGTTGCGGGCCATCCAGGGTGATGCGCCGCTTGAAGGCCGGGTTGAGCTGGTACAGCTCGTCCTCGTCGAGGTCGGCCATGGCGGCGACGCGCGACAGGTCCATGCGCTGCTTGAGTTCGACCTTCTCGAAATAGGGTTGGTTGGCAATGGGCGCCAGGCTGACGCCATAGGCCTGGGGCGTCATGATCACCTGGGACAGGGCCAGCAGCTTGGGCACGTAGTTGCGCGTCTCGTCCGGCAGCGGCAGGTTCCAGTAGTCGGTCGGCAGGCCAAGTTTCTGATTGCGCTCGATGGCCCGGCTGACCCGGCCTTCGCCGGCGTTGTAGGCCGCCAGGGCCAGCAGCCAGTCGCCGTTGAACATCTCATGCAGGCGCGACAGGTAGTTCATCGCCGCGTTGGTGGAGGCGAGGACGTCACGCCGGCCGTCGTACCAGCTGGTCTGACGCAGGTTGAAATGGCGGCCGGTGGAGGGGATGAACTGCCACAGGCCGACGGCATCGGCGGGCGAATAGGCGAAGGGGTTGTAGGCGCTTTCGATCATCGGCAGCAGCGCCAGCTCCATCGGCATGCCCCGTTCTTCCAGACGCTCGACGATGTAATGGATGTAGGGGTTGCTACGTTCGCCGACCTTTTCGACGAAGGCCGGGTTGCTGGCGAACCACAGGCGTTGCTGTTCGATGCGCGGGTTGATGCCGATCTGGTCCTGCAGTTGATAGCCGTCGCGGACCCGCTCCCAGATATCTTCTGGCTCGTCCGGCTCGATCTCGCTCATCAACCATTCCGGCTCGCGCTCCAGACCGATCGTCAGGTCGGTGTCGCGGCCTGGGTCTTCGGCGCCGCCGCGGCTCTGACAACCGCTCAGGAGCACGCTGAACACCACCACGAGCGCCGCGGCGCTTTGTGCCAATGCCTTAGAAATCAGTGGCTTGCGTGGTGATATAGGCATTGGTCGGCGTGTACTTCCCAGGCAAAAGAGCGAGGGATTCTAGAAACCGACATCCGGGGGGTCAAGTTTTCGACTGTCCTTTTGCGCCACCGTCGACTTTCTAGAACTGGTCCTTCCAGGCCCGCAGGCAGGCGAAAACCTCCACGGGCGGACGCGCCTTGACGCCTTCGCGTTCGGCGATCCTGGCCTGTACCGGGGTTTCGTCGCTGCGCAGGAAAGGGTTTGTGGCACGTTCCAGTTGCAGGTTGGAGGGCAGGCTGATTTGCCCCGTTTGTCGCCATTGGCTGACCTGTTCCAGGCGCTGGCTGATCTGTGGATTCTCGGGCTCGACCGCCTGGGCGAAACGCAGGTTGCTCAGGGTGTACTCATGGGTGCAGTACACCAGGGTCTCGCCCGGCAGCGCCGCCAGGCGGCTGAGCGAGTCATGCATCTGCGCCGGTGTGCCCTCGAACAGGCGGCCGCAGCCGGCGGCGAACAGGGTGTCGCCGCAGAACAGCCAGTGTTGCTCGGCCTGGTAGTAGGCGATATGGCCGAGGGTATGACCCGGTACTTCGAGAATCTGAAACGTGTGGTCGAGCACCTCGACCTGCTGGCCTTCGCCAAGGGCCAGGTCGCGGGCGGGGATCTGCTCCCTGGCCGGACCGAGCACGCGGGCGCCGCTCGTCGCTTTCAGCTGCTCGACGCCGCCGACATGGTCGTGGTGGTGGTGGGTGACCAGGATGTCGCTCAGCGTCCAGTCGGGGTGCGCATCGAGCCAGGCCAGCACGGGGGCGGCATCACCGGGGTCGACGACCGCGCAGCGGCACGTCTGGGGATCCTGCAGCAACCAGATATAGTTGTCGGTAAAGGCGGGAAGGGCGTCGATCTTTATCATGGGGTGGGTCGCATAGCGGTTCACAAAGGTGCATCTTAGGCCTCATTGGCAATGACGGCTACGCAGGTAATCCCAATGTCGGATCATCCATTCGCTCAGGCCGACGCCGATTGGCTCTCGCTGATCGGCGAGGCGCGCAACTGGTTAAAGGGCCCCCACGGGCAGCTGCTGCTGGCCGAGGAGGAGCGGCTGCTGGGGGACGAGCTGGCGCGGTTCTTCGGTGGTTACCTGGTGCATTACGGACCCTCGGCGCAGACGCCGAGCGGCGCCACCCAGATCCAGCGCAGCGTGCGCCTGGGTGCGCCATTCAAGGGGGTGGAGATCGTCTGCGAGGAGCAGGCCTGGCCATTGAGCGAGCATGCCGCCGACCTGGTGCTGCTGCAGCACGGCCTGGACTTCAGCCTGTCGCCCCACGGCTTGCTGCGCGAGGCGGCGCGCAGCGTCAGACCCGGCGGCCACCTGGTGGTGGTCGGCATCAACCCGTTGAGCGCCTGGGGAGTCCGTCATCTGTTCAGCCGCGACGCGTTGCGCCGGGCCCGTTGTATCGCCCCCAGCCGGGTCAGCGACTGGCTGCACCTGCTCGGCTTCGCGCTGGAGAAACGCCGCTTCGGGTGCTATCGTCCGCCGCTTGCTTCGAGTGCCTGGCAGGCTCGCCTGGCGTCCCTGGAAGCCTGGGGCGATGCCTGGCAATCGCCGGGTGGCGGCTTCTACCTGCTGGTGGCGCGCAAGCTGGTGGTCGGCCTGCGGCCCTTGCGCCAGAGCCAGCGCGCGCCCATGGGCAAACTGGTGCCGATGCCGGTGGCCAAGGTCAGTCGGCGCGACTCCGAACAGCGCTAGCAGGCGCCGAACAACCACCGCGCTCGGCTGAGCGGTGCTGAATCGAGTCGCAAGATGCTTATTCACTGCGAGTGGGCTGGGCTTTTTCGGCTGAACGCGCCCGGCCGGGCCGTCGCTCGCTACCTGTTTCAACGCCCTGCTAAGCCTGCGGGGCGAAATCTATCGAGAGAAAGGCTGTGCATGTCTGAACAAGTCGAGATCTACACCGACGGCGCCTGCAAGGGCAATCCGGGCATCGGTGGCTGGGGTGCCTTGCTGGTCTTCAAGGGTGTGGAGAAGGAACTCTGGGGCGGCGAGGCCGAGACCACCAACAACCGCATGGAGCTGACCGCGGCGATTCGCGCCCTGGCCGAGCTGAAGCGGGCCTGCGAGGTGCGCCTGGTCACCGACTCGCAGTACGTCATGCAGGGCATTCAGGACTGGATGCCGAACTGGAAGAAGCGCGGCTGGAAAACTGCCGCCAAACAGCCGGTGAAGAATGCCGATCTGTGGCAGCAGCTGGATGAGCAGGTCAATCGCCACAACGTGACCTGGCAGTGGGTGCGCGGCCATACCGGCCATCCGGGCAACGAGCGGGCCGACCAGCTGGCCAACCGTGGCGTCGATGAAGTGAGGGGATTGAAGCGTGCGTAGCATCTCTCGCTTCTACCCACTTGCCAGCGGTGTAAACGGCCATCAAGTGTGTTGCTGGCTAGCTTAAAATCCTTATGGGGCAGGGTCTTGCAATCATGCTGCATGGTGCTGGTGCTTGGGTTTTCGTCCCTCAAGGGGCTGAAGTGTAAATGATGAGCTATTTCGGACCTCCATCGTTTACATCTTAAGATCAAGAGCAGTGTCCGCCATGCTCGGAGAGAAGAGGCGGATTCACCCGAGGTGAGGAGAGGGGAGGAAGGTATCTCCCTGAAACTTAAGCTACGAGCCATGGACGCATTCCCCTCGATAACAGTCATGGCAGCGTCCACTTCCGGCCAAGCTGCAAGTGACGACGATCTGATTCCGGCCGCCGACTATATTGGATAGACTTTCAGGTTCTCCGTCATTCCAGAGCGTTAGCTCTGCCATCAGGGGCTCAATAGATGACTGCAACGCAGGTTGTGATTGAAGATTGGGATGGCGATGGCATCATCCGGGTTCCCGACGAAGTTCTCCAAACAATGGGGGTTGATGTCGGGGATAGCCTCTACCTCATAGAAGAGTACGTCGGAACAACCCGCTGCATTGTCCTGAGTAAGACTCCCCGCGTTCCAGACCGAGTTGATGATCTGTTTGAGAGCATAGACTCTGCAATAAAGCAAAAAAATTGCCTCTCGGCACCATAGGTTTGCGGTATTAGTACCGTGACTAAAGCTCCTAGAGAAGCCTCAGTCATCAGCTAATTCAGCCGATAGTGTTGCAACTATTGGCGAATTACCGGCACATTGCTAATGCCTCCTTTCGGCCGATTCTGTTGAAAAAGTCGCTTTTCCCGAATTGTCTCAATAGTGACCAATGAAAAGCCCTTTTCTGTACGTCGCTACGTGAAATCTGAGCCCACAAACCTCTGCCGAATTTTACGATTTCAATCTCAGGCGCCAACTTTTCCGCCGCGGAAACCAAGGCTGACTTTTTCAACAGAATCGGCCAGAAGCAGCCTGTGGGATCCGACTGAAGTCGACCCAAAGCTGCCGGTCGCGAAAGGCTGTTTACGACCAGAGGCGGACGATGAACTCGTCAATAAAATTTGTCCCCTTTTCCAGCTACCTTCGAGCCAATCGCTCACGTCGAGCGCGCTGAGTTTGCTTATTTATCGTTGGAGGTTTCCACATATAAAAGCTCTCCCGTCAGCTTCGAAAGGAAGGCCCTCACTTGGACGTCGTCCAATTCTGAGTTGAGTTGCCCGCATTCAGACGGTGTGATGGGATTTTTTGTAAGTTTCATAAGCAGCTTTATGAACGCTTTATCGCTCTTGTTCGCGATCCCAGTGTTGTCCTTGATCTGACTGACCACTGACTCGAGATTCTTGCGATTCGCCTCGTACACTGGGTCGCTAGGGTTGGCCAAAGCGACGTAAAGCGCCTGAATGTATGCATCGAACTCTTTGTAATTGTCGCCAGCATACACATCATCAGGATCGTTTCCGCTAATGGTGGCGAAGAAGTGCCCCACCTTTTCCCCATACGCTTCGGGCGCGTCGAAGTCGCCGTGAACATGAGCGTAGCTATCGCCCAGCGCGTGAATTATGAACCCAGTTTTCCAATCTGACTCTGGCCCCTCTTTCAACGATTCGACGGTGAGTTTTTGGAGGGTTTCGCGTCGATGGTTTACCGCTTTGGTGTCCCCGCCGTGTAGCGAGTGGAGCGAGTTCACAACATCGTGTCGGTAGGTGTGGTCATAGAAGGTATTTTTGATTGAAACCGGAATAGCGTTATAGGCAGATACATCGTCGGGCGCCTGAGCGTAGCAAGTGAGCCGGCGCGCTCTATCTCGGTCAATACCGGCGCTATCCGAGACCACTGCGACGTAGTAGACGGTATAGAAGTGACCTCCCTTTTCGAAGGTTTCCATAGACTGGAAACCAGATGTATAACCGGTTCCGCTGGCGCACCCCTGCAATGTCGTCGTGAGGGTGGCAAGCATGAGGAACGGGAAATAAGAACTGGCTCTTAGGGCCATCAGCTACTCCTTTGCTAGGGCGGTTCGTCGGCCGGTGATCTGAGTGTAACGACCGCTTTTCCGCCAACCTACTCTCACACTGCATCTCTGAACATCTGCCGCCATCGCTCTCCACCGCCAACTCACTGCTGCTGGGCCGCTACGAGGGCTTTGGCCGCATTGATTTGCACAGTCTGGGCGGTTAGGAGAGAGGTCTGCGCAGCCAGCACACTGGTTTCATTCACCACCTGAGATTTGGCTTGAGCTGTCGCAAGGACTGCTTGAGCTTCGAGGACATCGCTCTGGGCGCTCAGGCTGGCCTTTTCTTGCTGTTGGCCTTGGAGAGATACACTGGATACGGCTGCGTCGTAGGCCTTCTTCGCTTCAACTAGGTTCTTTTGCGCCGTGACGGTATTGGTTTGCGTCTGCATACCTGCCGTCGCTTGTGCAGACTGTTGTGCAATATCCGCGTTTAGCTGGTCTGTTTCAGCCTTGATCTGGGCAAGTTTTGCGGCATCTAGGGCAGCAGGCAGCTCAGACAGTAGGGTTGCTACGCTTTTGGCAGTGCCGGACATGCTTTCTGCGACGGCGACCTTTTCCATTGTGTGGATCTCGGAGGGGTTGCCGTTAGCATTGAGTGTGACTGCCAAAGACTGAGACCTGAATGCGCCGCCCTCGGCAGGTAGCCAGTAAGTTGGTCCGGCCTGTAGTACAGGGAAATCAGCCGCATACTGTTTGTCGGTTAAGTTGACCCCCTCCGGCAGCTTGGCAGGACAGGCATCTGTAATGCACATCAAGAGCCGGGCGCTTCTTGCTTGCCGAACAGGTACACCTTCTATCTTGAGACCATCGGTTTTTAGTGACTGTAATGGCTCCCATGCGTTGTTGGTTGGCTGGCTGTATAAAGCCAAGTAAACACTGAGGCTCTTGGAGGCCGCGTCAAACGTGGCTTTGTCCACCGAGCTTGCCATCCACTTCTTCAACAAGTCTGGGTTAATTTTGAACGGTGCAGTTGTGCTGGCCTCTGATGACCGGTTAGGCCAGGTAACGGTCTGGATGTCAGTCGTGACCTTCAAGCTGGTAGCCAACTGGGTCTGCAATTGTTCCAAACTATCACTGGCGCTTTTTTGCTGTTGAATGGCTTGGACGACCTTTCCCTGGAGCGTCTTGTCAGTCTTGGCCGCTGCCAGTTGAGCGTTAAGCGAGGCGAGAGTTGCAGTGTGTTGGGCGAGCAGAGCGGTGGCATTATCCACCGACTTCTTCAAGGAGGGTTGGCCATCTGGATAGAGCGCCTTAACTGCGTTAGCTACGTCAGGCGAGCAGGCCTCTGGAGGGGCTACGCCCATTGCGGCAGCTGTTAGTGCCAGCTTCGCCGCGGTACCGACAATATTCGCAACGATCGCGGGGCCCTGGCCTACGCTTGAAGCATTAAGACCAGTGCTCAGGTTAGAGGCAGGATCATAGGTCGATTTGATGTCGCTGGTGGAGAACCAACCATTTGAGTACAGCATGTAGCGCTGTTCCTCATCGGGGGCGGTGCCGGCCGTTGCGAGTGTCTCTACCTCGGCCACCATCTGATCGCCACACTTAACCACATGCCGAGCAATGGTGACCGTAAAACGAGTCATGGCAAGGTTCCACGCATGCCCCTTTGTAGCGGTCGTTGAGTCAATGGTCTGTGCTTTGGTTACAGAGATACCTTCACACCCGGTTGTTAGAAGTGCAGCGCTTGCGATGAGTAGTGATGAAATGTGCCGGACCATATTTTGCTCTCCCTGTTGTCTCTGTCAGATCGAACTTCCTGTACCTCTGTGACGATCTGCCATGTGTCATTGAGCTTAATCTAATAGCCCATTGCCATTGCTCGCGCAAATTTGAAGGCCCTGAAGAGATGTTCGGAACCGATAGGCTCCGCACTCGCTCCAGCGCAAGCGATACACTCGCTAATGGAATGTAAAGCCCTGGTAGTTATCTGATAAAAGGAGTTGGGATGAGAGTTGCAATCCTTGAGATTTCAAATTTCCGGGGTATTCGCCAAGGAACTGTTCATTTCAAGCAGCACACCGTGTTGATCGGCGCTAACAACACCGGGAAAACCACCGTAATCGAAGCGCTCACGTTGCTATTCGGCCGAGAGCGGATGATACGAGAGCTTACCGAACACGATTTCTTCGGCTCGGATCCCCAACCTGAGGATCGGGTC
The DNA here is from genome assembly GCF_024397895.1 of Pseudomonas benzenivorans. Taxonomy (NCBI): domain Bacteria; kingdom Pseudomonadati; phylum Pseudomonadota; class Gammaproteobacteria; order Pseudomonadales; family Pseudomonadaceae; genus Pseudomonas; species Pseudomonas benzenivorans. Next base: position 335,647 of record NZ_CP073346.1, on the reverse strand, counting down.
AAGCTTGTCGCGACTGTCATGGGGTTTCCCTCCCAGGATCCAGGTGATCACCTGGACTGGTTTCGAGACGGCCGGGGCGTTCCAAAATGGATTGATGAGACCACCGGTACTGTGAGTCCCGTACGGACCGACCAGGCTTCGATGTTGTGTTGCCAAATCGGCGCTCAAGCGTACTTCGACCGCGATTCGCTGAGCGTCGAAATGGTCAGGTATTTCCATGACCATGATAACCCTATGGACCCATTTGCAGACGATGCGCCTGTGGGCGTGCCGCCCAAGCTCATCAAGGAAATGGGCTTTTATCTTGTGAGGGCTAGCCGGACTTGGGACAAGGTTTTCTCATGGGGTAGCGAGTTGTTCCGCCGAACCTTGCAGGCAGCGGCGGCGCAACCTTCATCCGCAATACTTTCAGAGCGGGATCGGCTGAGAAGACCGGCAATTCCAATCGAAAATGATCGGCAAATTGCTACGCTCATCGAGAACGTCAACTCTGAGTTGGCAAAGTGCATTCCCAATGCGCCTTCTGTTCAGTTGAGGGTAACCAGTACCGACAGTCGATCCCTGCTGGACTCCGTCGCGGCGCATTTCGCGGTCGGCGAAGGACTGGGGGTGCCTGCGGCCCGGCAAGGCAGTGGCCTAATATCGCTCCAAGGGTTGTTGTTGCTACTAGAGCTCGGCAGAGGTCGAGCCGCTGCTGGTGAAGGTTTTCTGATGGCTTTGGAGGAGCCTGAGCTACACCTACCGCCAGCAGGCCAGCAACAGTTGGTTCAGCGCGTCCAAGCGCTTTCCACTCAGACTTTTGTTACCACTCATTCACCGCTTATCGCTGCGGTGTCCGATCCCACATCGGTGTTGATCCTCCGTAACGTGGACGGGCAGCTATCGGCACTGCCATTCTTACCTGAAAAACTCCCGCCCCAAGCGCCAAACTGGAAGCGCAAGTTCTTCCAGCAGAGCCGTGTGGATGTACTTTCGGCGCTCATGCACCCTTGCGTACTTGTGCCCGAGGGGCGAGCGGACTTTCAGTTATTGAAAACGGTGCTTCGCCCATTGATGCTGAGCGAGGGATGGTCAACGGGTATGGATGCGATGTTCGGCCTCCAGGTTGGGGTCGTGCCAACGGAAGATGCAAAAGTAGTCGAAACCTACCAGCTTCTGTCTACCACGCATCAGCGCGTCTGCTGCCTTGTCGATGGCGACGCAGATGGGCACCGTTACACAAGGGGGCTACGAGAAACACAAACTCCCCCACCAGTGATCATTCGCTGGGCAGATGGCGAGATGATCGAAGATGTCATCGGATGGATCCTTGAGGCCGACGAAGAGCAAATGGTGCATATGCTAAGCGATGTGCCTAACGTCCCACCGACATCCGCTGAAGATATCGTGGTACATCTGAAACTGAAGAAAATGGATGTGATCTGCTATGAGGCATTAGCGGACGCTATCGTTAACTCTGTGGAATGCCGTCTTAGAGCCGCTGACCTGTTTAGTACATTGGCACTGACCTGTGCCGCTAGTCCGAACCGCCATTTCACCCAAGGCGACGATGGTGCCTGGGTATTCCACCGATGACCGTCAGATCTTTTTCAGGACCTGCGGGTTGTGGCAAAACCTTTCAACTTATGTCCTCGCTCACGGCACAGTTGGCAGATGAACCGCTGCGTGAGGGCCAAAGAGTTCTTGCCCTCACATTCATGCATGGTTCAAGGCGACGGCTGGATGATCGCTTGGCAGGAGTCGTCGGGCTTAATCGTCGCTACGAATGCAGCACCCTCGACAGCTTCGCATGGCGGGTGGTAAGTCGGTGGAGAGCGCTGATTAATCACTTGGGTGCGGAGTTTCCTGAGGTCGGTGAATACGAACGAATTTGCGGCTTGGCGTCAGAGCTGATCGCCCGTGACGAAGTTGCCCGTTGGGTCGCCGGCGCATTCCCTGTCGTGGTGGTTGATGAGGCGCAAGACCTAACCCCCAGTCGACTTGCCATTGTTCAATCGCTCGCAGCGCATGTGGAGTTGCTTGTTGCGTCCGATGAGTTTCAGTGTCTGATGGAGGAGCTTCGTCCAAATTTAGCGTGTGAATGGCTCGCCGCCGTTGGAAACGAGGTCACCTTGGATCAACCTAGGCGTACGAACGACCGTGATCTACTTGCTGCTGCAAGGGCGCTCAGATCTGGGCAGGCGCCTCGAAGCTCCGGCCAATTCAAGGTGGTAGCAACTGCGAACGCTAGGTTAGCGGGCACCTGGATATCTAATGCGATCAGTTGGAACAGAGTCGGCAATAGAATTGCGATCATCACTCCGACAATGGGCACCTTCGCTCACGCAGTACGCGAGTGGGTAGAGACTCGCATCACCAAAAAAGGAAATGGCCCGCACCATGTAATCTTGGAGCAGTCGGAGTCGGTTCGTTCTGAAGCCTTCATCGAAGAGTTGGCGTTGCCCGATCATGCTAGCGTCATTGAAGCCCTAGCGTTGATGGATGGGAAACCGCGAGGCATTGCTCAAGATTTTATCCGCTGGGTCGATCGGCAACGAAGAACCAAAGGGCGGACCACATTTTCCCGCCAGGAAATGGAAGAAACGATCCGCCAGGCGTTTTCTAATCAGCGGCGGCTTGCAGGCAATGATGGTGCTGGGATTCGAGCCCTGACGGTACATGGCGCAAAAAATCGTGAGTTTGATTTGGTGCTTGTACTTTGGCCTGCAGCGATTGGGGGCGACGAGATCCAAAAAAGGCGACTTCTTTACAATGCGATCACGCGAGCGAAAGGACAGTGTTTGGTCCTGGTTCAGAGCGCGCGAGCTATGGCTGCGCCTCCGTTCACCTAGATCGGCGCCTCTAGTTCGAGGACCGCTGGGCAGAAAGCCCCCTGGTGCGCATTTCGGAGCAGGACTCCCTAGAGGCGTGGGGGTTATGGTTGATTGGATAATAAGAGGACATTGCGTACCGATGCATCGACGGCCGGGGGCTGTCGACTTGTGATTCGGGGTTGTTACCCTCCTTATCAGTTCCACTCGACACCGACCGACCGCAATTGGCCGACAGCTACCGGTCATGAAAGCCCGGAGTCGGCCAGAACCAATAGAGGGTCTGGCCGGAATCGAAGGCCGACCATCCTCTTGCTGAAACACAATTTCGCCGTCCAAGCAGGCTGAGTGCACTGCCAGCCGGGCCAGGCTAAGTGCGAGGCGGGGCACCTTGTTCGTCCAATCATGGCCATTCTTGGTGAACAGCTGCACGACCCGGCCATCGATGCGTGCCTAAAATCGAAAACCATCGATTTTGATCTCCCAGCGCCACGCCCCGTCGGCCGGTGACTTGGTCGCTAGGCTCACCAGTCGCGGTTTGACCCTTACTGGGTTTTGAGTTTTTGTGCCGGCCATGACGAATTTGCCCCGCAGGCCCTGAATATGATGTTGATCGTCTCCCGCGTCGAAAGCTCCGAAGGTTGGATCGGTGGGCCCACCAGCAATTGCTTGGGTAGGTGGAAGCGTCGCGTGAGTCCGTCCAAAGATGCCATCATACTCAGCTAAGTCAGCCGTCCTAGCAGGAACGTTACCTGCAGCATATGGCCCTTTTCCCTAACTCAATGACAGATGCCGCAAGACTGGTGACTGAATGATCGAAAACCCACACGCGGCGACCGATAGCCAAGAAGATTTCGTTGTTCGTGACGGTGTGCGAATGACTGTGTGTGATGCAAAGGACGCGGCTACAAAGATGTTTCTGCGTGGTCAGGAGTTAGCAGTGCACGGGACGCCGCTTACCCAGTTGGATACTACAAGTGATGCCTTTGCCGATGCCAAGGCTGGCTACGAAGCGCCTTTCAAGCAAGAAGACTGGGAGGTTGAGTTAACCGGTGATGGCCAGGATCTCTACGGCATGACTGGCCGTGGTGGTTCACCGGACTACTTCAGAATCTGGGGTGGGATAGATCACGTGAATGACTGCCCAAGCAATGACTACAGCTTCAACTCGCTGTACTTCAATGATCAGCGGGACCCAGAGGTAATTTGGCAGCTGGCCTATGAGCTGGTGAACATCTTCAACGGTGCCAACGAGCTGTTCTCCTTCCAGGCAAGGAAACAATCTATTCGTGAGATCTACTTTCTCGGAAAGAGGGTAAGTCGTAGGCAGCAGGCACGGGTGATTGCACTGTTGGGCCGGCCACGCATGCATCAGCACAAGTGGGAAGAACAGCTGGGCAAGGCCCTGCAGATGTCACCTCGCCTGGGGTTGCTGGTCCTCGCCACCGAAAATGAGGACATCTACATGATGCTGAAGTACCTCGGATTCGAGGCAAGCTGGTCCAACTATTACAAGTTGCTTGAAACGATGGAAACCCATGCAAAGCTCAAGGGGAAGGAGATCCCTGGAACAAAGGCCGAAAGAGGCAGATTCACCAACAACGCCAACAATTTCTCGCTCGTGGGCTACGACGCGCGTCACGGTCTGAAGGCGCTGAGCGAGCGTGAGAACACTGAAACGGCCATGAGCCTGCAGGAGGCTCACGCCTTCATCGCCGGCCGGTGCAAGGGCTATCTGAACACCGTCTACCCGCAGTATTTCCACTTTACCTGACGGTTTTGCGGAGGCGCAGCAACTGAGCACCGTTGCTCATCAGGCCGTAACGACAGGGACCAGCCCCCAGGCCTCGAGACCCGACAGCAGGGTCAGAGACTCGTCAATCGCCATGCATGCACTCAACAGCGCATCGCACTCACGATCGAAGTGAAACCAATCTCTACGATCTGACCCCGTTGCGGGAACTGCTGGAGCCTCAGGCGCTGCAGGAGCTTGCCGAGCACAGTGCTGGTAACGAGAAGCGCCGGAAACGCATGACCACGGTGAATGTCGTGAAGCCGTATGGCCTTCGAGGTGAGCCTGGGGGGCTGGTCTGTGGCGTTGATCAGATAGGCACCGCCGTTGGCGGCGCTGTGCGGCAGGAGGACTCAGACTTCAAGAGGGGAATGGATATTTGAAGTCAGGGATCGGCTCGAAAGGAGTGCCGTCGGCAGACTCCAGCACCAGTCGATACAAGGGTATACCATTGTTGGAGTCGTGATAGCCGGTCGCGCCAGTGGCGTTGATGTGGATCTCGCCGTCGATAAGCGGGATGTAGACGCCACCTCTGCCATACGGAACATTAAACCTGTGCTCTAACTCCGGAACCGTCATTTTCCTCTCGCCGTCGGGAGCGTGCTCATTCTCTATCTGCTCCAGGACCCTCGCAGCAGTAGCTCTCGACTCCTGAGGGCTGGATGGACGAGGTGCCTTCTTCAGCGCCTCGTAAAAGAGTTCAAGCCGTTGCCCTTTGCTCAGCATCAAAAATTCCTTGTGACTCGACGTCTACACTGTTTGGGAATCCCCCGGATCGTGGATTCTACAGCAGCCGCCAAAACGACAATCATTCGGCAGATGCAGCCGGGAATGCCCAGGGGTGGAGATGCCTCGCCTAGCAGCTGAGGTGGTCGGTCTTTTCTTACGGGGCTTGCGGTCCTCACGAGGTCACGCGGCCCAGTTGTGCGAGCGCATCGGGGCTACGCGTCAGTGTGTTGCCGCCGATAGCGTCGAACACCGCATCCATACCGTGGCCGCCGGTTTCCTTAGCGCTGGGGTCGAGAAAGGTGAAGCCCTATTTACCGAGCGCAAAGATTTTCGCAAGGCACTCCATCGCCATCGCGGTCGAGTGAGTTAAGCCCGCACGACTTGAGATGAAATTTCGCCTCCTCACACGATGACATCTGGGTGCAATATCGCTTCGCTCCGCAAGAACTGGAAGCGGTAGCTGCTAACGACGACTTTGAGTCTTGCACTGCCTGCTGCAATGCCTTACCAGCTTTCCTCCATTCCCACGGCGGCACGATCTGGGTTTCTGGTTGAGACCAAATCCCCAGTCGGGCTGCTCGTGCCCATTCTTCGTCCTTGAGAAGCGATTTGTCTCGGTTGTACTGTCTGTACACCCAAGCCGCCCCGATCTTTACCATTTCTCTATTTACATAAAGGCCATCTAAGTAGACGGCTCCAATAGTTCGGTTGTATCTGTCATTGCCTTGGCTAGATACAGTTACTATCTTTTTAAATATAAAGTTTGCTAGTGCGGATTTTGATTTTTGGCCATACGGCTGAGCTTTTTCTGGCGTGTCAATTTCTGCCAGTCTAACCTTTATGCTTTTCTTTGCGTCCGTTAAGCAGGTGAAAGTGTCTCCATCACTTATCGCAATGACCTTACAGTTCATTTCACTGGAAAGTGCGTTGGCGGAAAATACTAAAGCTATGTAGCTGATATATCTAATTAACATTGACAATTCCGGTATTCATTTGAAATATCAAACCTCACTGGATTCTATCTGTCTTGCTGGCACATTGGCATCCAAATTTGGTAGCTTGTGGCAGTTTGCCGAAAGGGGAGAGGCATGGCGCGATACGGCAGGAGATACAGAAGCTGGAGGGGGCGCGGATACAGCAGCAAACCCACTAGGTACGACGCGCTAACCGGCCTGTTCGGCGGGGCTGTAGCTGACATGCGTAAGGCATTCCTGGCGCTTGATAAAGATGCTCTCGATAGCCTGATGTCCGATTACGGCTCAATCCATGGTGATGCTGCTGAGCGCTATGCTAGGAAGACTTACTCTAGCTGGAAATCAGGATCAACGAAGCTGTCGGGCCAGACACTCGAGCGCCTGGTTGAGCTTATTCAGCCCTACCTTGAGCCTGAACAGCGTCATGACATCCTTCTGAAGGTGCTGAGCAAGCACAAGCGCAGCGGGGGGTACAAGTCGATCAGGGTCAACATCAAAGAACCGGCTGAAGGCTTCAGGCAGATCGACGACGCCCTTGAAAGCCTCCGCTCTGAAGATCCACTGGCATTCATCCCAGAGCATGTCATGGAGGCCGCGAAGTGGCTCTATGACGATGATATGACAGCGGCGCGGGCAATGCTGGCGGAAGCTACGCGAGCTGAAACCGACCTTTTGAGAGCAAATGCAATCAAGGAGGTCAGCTTACTGAAACGCACGATCAGTAGCGGTCAAGTCAAGTCTGCAAACTACTCAGTGAAAACGCCTGTTAGCACCCTCTCGGTGGTCGCGTACACGCCGTCGAAATGTTTCGTGGCAACCGTTTGCTTCGGAGTAGATGCTCCGGAGACGAGTGCATTGCGGGTATGGAGGGATGATTACTTGATCCACAGGCCTGCTGGTCGTGACTTCATTGTGTGGTACTACACCCACGGCGAGGCCATCGCCAACGTAATCCAGAAATATAAACCGCTAAAAGTGGCCAGTAAGCTTGCTGTTGGCGCTATTGCAGGGCTTGCGAAGCGCTATGGAGAACGACATGAGTGACAATAAAAACATTCCATCCGCGTCCGGAAATCGCAATGTGGGGCTTCATGATAACGGCCTGAAAGCTGGGTCGTTGATCGGCCAGGCCGTGTCCAGACTGTCAAAAGAACAGGCTGATAACCTGATGCAGAAGGCTGGGGATGAGGCTTTACGGCTTGAGTCTAAGCAACACGAACTCAACATCGAATACGTGCACGCCAAGAAAACTGTTGAAGACCACGTCGACACGTTCAACATGCTCGAAAAAAGCGGGCGGCTGACGACGCAGAAGGTTACTACCGATGTGAAGAGCGGTAATAGTACGATGCGCATCGAGAGTAAGTCGGGTGCTAAGTGCTTCGTTGCAACCGCTGCGTATCAGGATGAGCATCACCCGGATGTAAATTATCTACGCGTATTTAGGGATGAAACGCTATCGAAAAGCGCGGTGGGTCGTTCATTTATTGATTGGTACTGGCATACAGGGCCTAAGCTGGCAAAGTTCGTCGAGGACAAGCCGGTAATTAGGTCTCTTGCCAAGTTTTCCATCGGAATGATCATCAAGGCCATCAAGCTAATTCGATAGTTCGTGCATGATTGCTCGGGCCCAGTGATTGAGCAAAAGGGGACGGATTTATTTATAGGACAGATTGACCACTTCTGGCCGATTTCTGCCTTTCATGATTTTGGCAGCTGTCGGCCAAAAGCAGACGCTTCCCGCTCACTACCCATATGGCTGGAAATGATCCAACGACGATGAGGCGACGCCGACAGACCGACTAACATCCTTTCGGCCTACTGCGGGAAAAGAACAAAGCTAACGGTTGGCGGCGATGCCCAGGCGATGGCTATACGACACCTTCATGACTATGATGCCATTCTTTGAACGGCTTCAAGGTGTAGTAGTGATAGGGAATATCTTCAACGTTTTTTCACGACGTAGGGAAAACCAGACTAAGCCGAAAAAGCAGCTCACTCAGCAGTTCCGGCAAAGGACGTTCATGCTCATTCGGGACGTTGGTCCGGGCATGGTCGAAACCCTAGAGTTTCTTCACGACCGGCTTTCCTACCTTCTCGGGCACCAAAACCTCTCAGGGAAGAAAAATCTTTCCTACGCTGATGACGCTTTCGAGTTTCTGCATACCTGCAGCGACCCCCACTTTCTTGATGCCATTGAATACCTGGTCCATCAGGGAGGATGGCGTTACATAGGCGGTCAGCATGAACTCGTAATTGATCGCTTGAACGAGTTTTTAAACGTAGATGATCTTCCCTACTTCGTCACCAAACCGGTATGGGAAACCACGGAAGAAATGTACCGAGGCTCCCTCACTCAATTCACCGGAATTCGTGAGCATGCGAGGGTCATTCCAAAGGAAAGCCAAGCTATCCACGAGACGGCTATCGAGCCCGCTCTGAAGCTATTGCGTCAGCCTGCATTCCTCAATGCAAACTCCGAGTTCATGGCAGCTCTGGAAGACTTTCGGCACGGAAAATTCGGCGACTGCGTCACCAAGTGCAACAGCAGCTACGAAAGCGTCATGAAGGTGATCTGCGGACAGAAAGGCTTCGGGTATGCCCAAGGGGACACAACCTCCAAGCTCATTCGGACCATCATGCAGAAAACTGAGATGGATACTTTCTGGGAGCAGCCACTGATGACTGTCGGCACGCTTCGCAACAAACTGAGCTCCTCGCATGGTGCCGGCGAGGTGCAGAAGGTAGTGCCAGAGCATGTGGCGAAGTACACCCTGAATATGACGGCCTCTGCGATCATCTTTTTGCACGATCAGGCTTACCGGGCCAACCCCTGAAATCTTCAATTGGGCTTGCGGGAGTGGAAATGCGTCGTTTCGATACCAAACCTTTGATTGCGTTTGCGACAGCCCCAGAGGACCAGGATGATCCTTGGTACAAAGATGCCGAGCAGGCTGTTCAGTACATGACAGCAAACTCGGAATCAGACGAGATTGTGATTTACGTTAGCGCTCCTTTCCTTCTCATCGTCGGGGCACTCGCTCCAACCGATAATGTCACTCCCCCCGATGGTGAAGCGCTTCAAAACCTCTCACTGTTTACCGATACCACCTGGCGCATCGAGAAGTCCTGGTGCTCCAATGAAGGACATCGTGTCTACATTGAGGCACCCTTTCCAGAGGACAGCGGGTCTGCTTTAGCAGGGGGTGAACCTCTGGTCATTCGGCGACGTCTTGAGGGGGTTCATACCGGGCCAACGCCGATCGAAATTAGTCAAAAACTCGTACATTGCCTCGACATTCACTATGTGGATGAGCGAAAGGCGTATTGCCGCTTGAATGACAATGGCGATATCGAGGATGTCATCAGAATACTGAGGCTCCAAATTCCCGACCAAATAGAAGGGCGGGATATGGTCACGATCCTTCGTAAGGACCTGGACAATTATATGGCCCTAGCGGACATGGCGCTGCTCATGAAATTTGATTTTACTCGTTATGTGACGGGCAGCTTCAATGGCTGGGATGGCGCCAGTCGGTACAACCGAGACGAGTCAGATCTGTTCTATCATGGTGGATCGACCAGTAAGGCGAGCTTCGCGCATGGAGCCATGGTGGTTAGGCCTAAGACCACCGTTGAAGAACAAGAAGAGGTGTGGCGCAAAGACTTCGACGGTGATCCAGATCGTGAGTACGCGGTCTTCAAAATCTTTGACCGTAAGAATGACCGCCAGGTAGAGACTTCTTGCAGCCCCGAGCACATCGTCAGCTATTTTGAAGATAGCGATCTTCCCTGGCAGATATCTCCCGCTTTTTTCAGGGCAGAGGTTCTAAATCGCTTCAAGGGCGATCCTGAGAAGTACACGCTGGAGGACCGGAGCATTTCGTGCAGAGGAGCTTGGTACCTTAAATCTTACGATATCAATGAGGCCGGCCAGGTTCATGCCTACATCTGGGACCTATCGCAGCTCCCTTACGATGAACAACTGTACTGGAAGGCCTTCAACGAATGGCCTAAGGCCCCCATCTCCGAGCGCGCGCATCGAACGGACATCGAGGGCAACTGGTACACCGAATATCATCCATTAGATGCGCTCAAGCGCAAGATCCGAACACTCGACAAGAGAAAGCCTGCCTGGTGGAACCCTCGCGGTGAGGAGCTGATCGATAGCGTGCTTGCTCCAGCCACAGACTCGCCTAAGGAGTGGGGTGATGAAGTCATGGCTCTCGATCAATGTCTGGTAGAAGGCTTTCTCGACAAGCCACTGCGTAAGATGGCTGAGGCAAAAGGACGGGTCCTGGAGCCAACCTGGCGCTCGCTCAAGTTGTTGTATGAAATTCTCGTGGGAAGCTCAATCAGCGCAGAGGACGCTAAGCAGATCTTAGCGCCGATGAGAAAGCTCCATGAGCTTCGTAATGAGATCCGGGGACATGCGACTAACGAAAAGAAAGCTGTCGCTATTCGTGAAGCCCGTACCACCCATGGAAATTTCCGTACGCACTTCTTCCACCTGGCCGAAGGTTGTGATCACGCTCTTGTCGCAGTGTTGAGAGCTCTCGAGATTGATATCGACGAATGAGCAACGGAATAGCCTCAACAGCTCGCGCCAGCGAGCTGTTGAGGGAGGTCAGCAATCCGCTACGCCATCCGTTTAGCTGTTGCGAGCATTTAGTGCGAATTTGCGTGGACCTGATCACCCGTTTGCATTGCCACTGACCAGTCAATTGCATCCGTGCTGACCAAGCGTTTGCATTCGAGTTGACCAGCACAAGTACGCCGGACTGGCGATCGGCAGAGAACGGCCAAAAGCAGTCATTTACGACAGGCAGTGTCGAATCCTGGAGCTGATCGGCAGCATCAATATTTTGGTTCGTCCCCGATTATCCTTGGAAGGTCTTTGTCGATCGTAATTGGGCCGAGCGTGCCGAGGAAATACCACAGGACGCGAGCGTGCTGACATATGATTGGTTCCTCAAGGCCATGTTGATCGACTGCGACCTGGCGGTTAGCACTGACGACCTTCCGGGTTTGAGAGGGAGGGGCGTTGGAGCTATAGCCTCTATGGCTGGCTCTGCTTGATTTGGCCTAGTCAAGCAAGGCTAACGGTTATACGTCTAGCTGTTTTCATTAACAGCCACCAGAACGGTGCACAATTGAGCGCTACTTCAGCCGATAGTTGCCCGGACTCTCTCCCGCCCACTGCTTGAAAGTGCAGTGAAACGCGCTGGTTTCGCGGAAGCCGGCCTGCTCGGCTATCACCGCGACACTTTGGTCAGCGTTGCTCAAACACTCAAAGGCAATGGTGCGGTAATCCGTCACATCTGGTGAAGTTCAACTAATGGGGCTGGAATGCAGTCATTTCCGCGAGCATCTGGTTCAGCAGTCGGTTGGCACCGATACTCAGCTGACGCCCAAGGCGAGTAATAAGGTGTGTCTGGGTACTAGCAAAAACCGCGTTTTGTAGTGAGAGAGCGACCAATTCCTTGCACCTGATGTCATCTGCCACAACGAAGGTGGGCAGCAATGCAACTCCCCCCAGCAAGGCATAGCGCCTTAGCATCGCGATGGTATTGCAAGTCAGTGTCGGCGCAAGACTGATCCCCTGTTGATGCTCAGCTTGAGTAACGATTTGGCGAATACCGTAGGAAACTTCTGGTAGAGCCAAGCGGTATTGATCGAGATCAGCCAGCGAGACAGAAGCTTGATGTATTGCCAATGGGTGTTCGGGATTGACGATCGCGCAGACTGGTTGAGGGTGGTGGGCGAGCGATCGGATCTTCGGATCGCTCGCTGGGTTGAAGACCAAGCCAATATGTGCTTCGTCCTCCACGACCTGGCGTATCACCTCGTTGCTCCCGCAGACATTCACCTTAAGCTCGATCTTGGGATAGGCCAACGAAAAACTTGTGAGCGGAACGACCAGATCCTCGATGAAACCCTCTCCCGCAGCGAGGGTGATCGAGCCACTGTGAAGCCCTCTCAAGGACTGCAATGAGTCCATCAGCAATTCTTGCTGGGCCAGGCGCTGCCGGTAGTAAGCCAGCACGCGCTCACCTGACTCCGTGGGTCTTACTCCCCGGCGATGCCGCTCTAGCAAGGACGTCGCCAGCTCATGCTCCAGCTGGGATATCTGCCTGCTCACCGCTGACGGTGCTACATCCAGAAAATCAGCAGCGGCCCTGACACTGCCCAATCGAACAGCTTCGAAGAAGTAGCGGATTCGATGATCTTGTAGCGAACTCAAGCTGTCTCCAGTGTTGCCTTGAACGCAACAAAATTTCTATTTGTGATTATTGTAGGCAAGCCAGACGCCTGTCCATACTCGGTTCACAAGAAATGGGAGACCCGTTATGCAAGCGCTTTGGCATCTTATTTGTGATCAAGGCCGGAAAGCCACTGAGTGCAATCCGGTGTTGCGCCAGTATCTGGAGACTCGCGTCCATGCGCATGCGGGATTCGAGCAGGCACTTGCTGCAAACCTGGCTCAGGAACTATCGGCTCAGGCGAGCAACGTCGACCTCAACGCTTGGTTTCTTTCGCTGATCAAAGCCAATCCGGCAATTGCCACGGGCGCAGCGGCAGATATCCAGCACCTGGTGGCCGTGAACCCCGCCTGCCCTGATGAGCTGACGGCGTTTCTGTCCTTTCGTGGCATTCAGGCCGTCCAGGCCTATCGACTCGCCCACACGCTTTGGCAAGAAGGCGATATTCAAAGTGCAGTGCTATTGCAGAACTGGGCAGCCAATCACTGGAGTATCGATATCCATCCAGCCGCTCGCCTCGGCATACGTCTGTTTGTTGATCACGGTATCGGTCTGGTTATCGGCGAAACCGCTGTAGTCGAGGACGATGTCAGCTTGTGGCACGGCGTCACGCTGGGCAGCACCTTGAACGAGTCCGGAGACCGGCATCCGAAGATTCGTCGTGGCGCGCTTTTGTGTGCCGGGTCAACGGTGCTTGGCAACATCGAGGTCGGGGAGCGCGCGATCGTCGCGGCCAACGCCGTCGTGCTCAAGCCAGTTCTCGCGGGTGTTGTGGTCGCTGGGACCCCCGCCAAGGTTGTTAGCAACGTACCAGCCGTTCTCGAAACGTTGAAACCCCAAAGCCAAGGCCAATAACGGAGAGTTGAGTATGTCCGCCGAAGCACAATATCCCCTGGGCATCGATCATCCCCTGGTCACTGTCCACGATCACGCCGCCGCGCTGGAAATGTACTGCAAGATGGGGTTCTCCCCTTCTCCAGTTAGCTTTCATCCGTGGGGAACCGTCACCACATTGATGATGTTCCCCAGCAATTTTATCGAGTTGATCGGCGTTGACGATCTGTCGAAGTTCGGCACCAACTCGACCAATGGTTTCTGCTTCGGTCGTCAGCTAGGGGCATTCCTCGAGCACGAAGAAGGCGTCTCGTTGGTTGCGCTGCACAGCAAGGATGCCCGCGCCGATCACGTGCGTCTGACTGAGAACGGCCTGACGAGCCAGGGGCTTATCGACTTTCGCCGACGGATGACGTTGCCGAACGGTAAGCATGATGAGGCGGTGGTATCGCTGGGTTTGTTCATCGATCCCGAATTGCCCGATGCCTCGAATTTCATCTGCCACCAACACCGCCCTGAACTCATCTGGGTTAAAGGCTGGCAGAACCATACCAATGGCGCTGACGGCATCCTAGCGGTGACCTATCTGGCCGATCCGAAACGACTCGAATCGCGCTGGCGTGCATTTTATGGCGATCAGGTCAGGTTTAACGGTGACGCACTCGAAGCCGATACCGGGTGCGGTGTGTTTCGCGCCATTAGCGCCGAGACTGCCGCCAAAGAGTTCGCGGGCATTTCGTTACCGAAGGCTAACGCTGAACGCCCCCATGCCATTGCCATTCGCCTTAACACCAAGAGCCTTGATGACGTTCGCACGATCCTCAAGCGCAACGCGGTTGCGCATGTGGACGCTGCAGAGCGTGTGCTGGTTGAGCCAAGTGCGGCTGGCAACGTGATTCTGGAATTTGTACAAACCATTTAAGTGAGACTCTGAAATGACAACCAAAGTAGGTGTGATCGGGCTCGGCAACATGGGTGGCGGCATGGCGGCCACTCTGGCTCGTAATGGATTTGATGTGAGCGGTTTTGATCTTTCCGAGGCCGCGCTCGAGCAGGTCGCCGCCAAGGGCGTCAAGCCGGTCAAAGACAGGGCAGAGCTGATTCGGAGTGTCGATGTGCTGGTGCTGTCGCTGCCTAAAGCCGAGCACGTGGAGGCTGTTTGCCTTGGGGCCAATGGCATTCTGGAGCTGGGCCATGCGGGGCAGATCATCATTGACACTACCACTTCTACTCCCGTAGCCAGCCGCAAGGTGGCCGCTGCACTCGCCGAAAAGTCTATCGGCTTCCTCGACGCGCCGGTTTCCGGTGGCCCTGCCGGCGCAGCTGCGGGCAGCATGACGATGGTGATCGGTGCCGAACCTGGGGTGCTGGAGCGGGCCATGCCCGTGCTGGAAGCCATGAGTGGCAACCGCGTGCATGTAGGCGGCTATGGCACTGGTAACGTCGTGAAAATCGCCAACAACCTGCTGGCTGCCGCTCACCTGATCACTACTGCCGAGGCTGTAAGTCTGGCGGCGAAGGCTGGTGTTGCCCCCGAAAAGCTGATCGAAGGTCTGAATGCCGGCTCGGGTCGCAGCGCTGCAAGCCAGGTGATGTTCCCTACCTGGGTACTGAACAAGGCTTACAACTCGGGTTTCACCATGGGGCTAATGCGCAAAGACGTTGGCCTGGCCAGCGCTCTTGCCGGCGAGCTTGATCTGGATCTACCGGTCGCCAGCCTGGTCAGTCAGCTGTGGCAATCCAGCCGCGAAACACTTGCCGATGGCGAAGATTTCAACTGCATCGTGATGCGCACCGATGCCAAATTGTTTGGTCACGAGGAATAAGATCATGATTACAGAGGAAATCCTGAGCACTCTCCACTCGTTCTGGGGCGAGCGCAGCGTGATTGCCAGCTATGTTGGCGGTGAGTTTGTTCAGGGGCACGGCGAAACAGTCGAAATTCGCAACGCTCACGATGACACGCCGTTGCTTTCGTACCCAGACGCCGACGAGAGTCTGGTCGAGCTGGCCAATAACGCTGCCAAATCCGCCCAGGCACAGTGGAGTGCGATGACCGCCCAGGCGCGGGGTCGCTTGATGTACCAGATTGGCGCACTGATCCGTAAAGAATCGGAAAGCCTGGCGTTAATCGAGGCCCTAACCGGTAACAAGCCTATCCGCGATGCCTTGGTTGAGGTGGCTAAAGTCGCTGAAATGTTCGAGTACTACGCCGGCTGGGCCGACAAGCTTCACGGCGAAGTCATCCCGGTGCCGACCAGCCACCTGAACTATGTCCGCTATGAACCGTTGGGCACCGTTCTACAAATTACCCCTTGGAATGCCCCTATCTTTACCTGCGGCTGGCAGATTGCCCCGGCCATTGCGGCAGGCAACGCCGTTATTTTGAAACCATCCGAATTGACTCCGGTCAGCTCGCTGATGGTTGCGGTACTGATCGAACGGGCCGGCATTCCGAAAGGACTGGTCAACGTGATTGCCGGTTATGGCCACACAATTGGCCAGGCTCTGATCGCCAAGGCAGACATCCGCAAGGTCGTATTTGTGGGCTCGCCGGCAACCGGACGGCACATTGCCACAGCCTGTGCGCAACGCTGCATCCCCTGTGTGCTGGAACTCGGTGGGAAGTCTGCGAACATCGTATTTGAGGATGCCAATCTTGAGTTCGCGCTGCGCGGTGCTCAAGCCGCCATCTTCTCGGGGTCAGGACAGAGCTGCGTATCCGGCTCTCGTCTATTGGTTCAGGAATCGATCTTCGAACGCTTCACCGAGGCACTTGCCAAAGCAGCCAAGAACTTCAAGGTGGGTGACCCGAGCGATACCGAAACCCAGATTGGCCCGATCAACAACGCCAAGCAGTACGCTCACGTGCGCAACATGGTTGAAGGTGCTCTGCGGGACGGCGCTACGCTGGTGGGGCAAGACGTTACCCCTCTACCGGACGTTCCTGGTTACTACGTCCATCCCACTGTGCTGGCTGGCAACAACGCCATGTACTGCGCCCAGGAAGAAATCTTCGGCCCAGTAGTGGTCGCCATACCGTTCAAGGATGAAGAGGATGCCATCCGTATCGCCAACGACAGCCGCTTCGGCCTTGCCGGTGGTGTGTGGACGCGCGATGTCGGGCGTGCCCACCGTGTTGCCGCCCAGGTACGCGCTGGTACCTTCTGGATCAACGGCTACAAGACGATCCACGTTAGCTCCCCTTTCGGTGGTTACGGCGAGAGTGGCTATGGCCGTTCCTCGGGTCTGGATGCACTGCGCGAATACAGCGAAGTCAAAAGCGTTTGGGTAGAAACCGCTGCTCAGCCGGCCGCTAGCTTTGGTTACGGCGCCAGCCTGGAGTAATACCATGAGTATCCCGAAGTCGCTCATCGAAGAGGCCATCACCTGGCGTCGTCAGTTCCATGCCAAGCCCGAGTTGGGCTATCAGGAATTTCAGACATCTGAGCATGTTGCGCATCTGCTTGAGTCCTTCGGGATAGAGGTGCATCGCGGCCTGGCTGGTACGGGGGTCGTGGGCATCCTGCAAAATGGCGAAGGGCCGAGCATTGGCCTGCGTGCCGATATGGATGCACTGCCAATGCAGGAGCTGGGTTGCCGTGACCACCAATCGACCCACCAAGGCTGTATGCACGCCTGCGGCCATGATGGCCACACATCCATCCTGCTGGCGACGGCAAAACACCTTAGCGAAACGCGTTGTTTCAGCGGTACCGTGCACTTTGTTTTCCAGCCTGCCGAGGAGGGATTGGCAGGTGCTCGGAAAATGATCGAGGACGGACTGTTTGAGCGGTTCCCGATGACGTCCATCTATGGCCTACACAACTGGCCAGGCCTTGCCGCCGGTAATGTTGCCATCAATCCTGGGCCGATGATGGCCTCGCTGGACACCTTCGAGGTTGTGCTCACGGGTAAAGGCTGTCATGCGGCGATGCCTGAGCGTGGTGCTGATCCTGTGGTCGCCGCTGCGGAGCTGATACTGGCTTTGCAGACCATTCCATCCCGGCGTTTGTCACCGCTCGATTCGGCGGTTATCAGTGTGACGCAACTGCAGGCGGGCGAAGCGATCAATGTGATCCCTGAGATTGCGGTATTGCGTGGCACCGTGCGCTGCCTACAGTCGGATGTGCGTGACAAGGTTGAATGCCTCATCGGCGAGTTTGTCGAGCAATTGCCCAAGGCATTTGGGGTGAGCGGGAAGCTTGCCTACCAAAAAAGCTATCCGGTGACCCTAAACAACCATCAGGCGGCAGAAGTTGTTCGTCGTGCTGCGGTGCGTGCTGTGGGCGAGTCCAATGTTCAATGGGGCTGCAGCCCCTCGATGGCCTCAGAAGACTTTTCTTTCATGCTGCAAGCGTGCCCTGGTGCCTATTTATGGATGGGGGTCGACGGCGAGAAGCCTTCTGCGGCGTTGCACAACCCTTACTACGACTTCAACGACCACGTAATCGAGCCGGCTGTTCGTCTGTGGACGGCGTTGGTGGAAATGGAACTGGCGAAGTAAATAAGAGGCACTTAGCGAACCGCCTGAGCCTAGGTTTTCATCGAAATGGTTTTTAACGTGGACATGGCGTGCGCAGGGAACTGGTAATTTAAGCCTAAATATATAGTGAGCCCGTTAGCGCTTGACTCTAATTAGAAGCGCTAAATCTCTACTGGCTTGAATTTTGTGATTTTGACTGTTTATTTTCAAATTGGCTTGGCTGTTTGCAACGCTTACATAGCGGGAGCTGTATATGCGTAATTGATTTTGTGCGTGCGCAGCGAAGTTGGCAGGTGTTTTACGAGGTAAGGAGGTGGTAATGGTCTGATCGGTATTTAGTTCGGTATTTTTAGCGGTGAATTTTAAGCAAGCGATCTAAAAATAAATGGAGCTTTGCAAATGAAAATAACACGCTCAATTGAGAAGTCTACTTTGGCAATTGCCGGTGCAGTTCTAATGGCTGCTGCCGTCATTGCTCCTTCGGCGGTCGCGAGTGAGAAAGTTGTTCTGGCTCACGCCATGTCTAAAGAACATATTTTCAACCAGGTGGCCGATAAATTTCTGGCGTCGCTCGACAAGAATGCTCCTGGGCAATTCGACGTGGAATATCATCCGGGCGGTGATCTAGGCGACTGGACTTCGCAGTTTGAGCAGACAATATCTGGTGAGATAGGCATGACAATGACCTTTCCCGCCACAGACTTTGACCCGCGCTTGAATATATCCATCATGGGTATGGTGGCCAACTCCTGGGAAGAAGCTGCAAATATTTATGGACCTGGCGGTTCAATGGTCAAGGTTTATGACGAAATCTACAGCGGCCTCAACATGAAGCTTCTTGCCATTCTGCCAATCGATTTCGGCGGAGTTGCAATGCGTAAGGGCTCTGGCAAAGTACCCGTTAATTTCCCTGAAGACGGTGCAGGTATTAAGGTACGTGTGCCGCCGATGCAAACAGCAATTAAGCGGTTCGAATACCTGGGCTTTAATCCCGTGCCGATGCCATTCTCGGAACTTTATACCGCATTACAACTGGGTGCGGTGGACGGACGTTCCTTTGGCCCGCCTTCGGAAATCTGGCAAATGCGTGATGTGTTGGAAACCTACGTATTTACCCGCGATTATTTCGAGCAAGGTGCATTCTTGGTTAATAAAGACTGGTGGGAAGGCCTCGATGCCGATCAGCAGGCAAAAGTCCAAGGTGCTGCTGACGAGGCCGCGGCCTGGGCTTGGAAGGAAGCGGAGTCGATCAGTAGCGGGCTGATCGCGAATATTAAGAACCATGGCATTAATGTCGTTGAGTTGAATCCAGCCCAACAAGAAAAGATGAGCAGTATCATTCAAGAAAAAGAGTGGAGCTGGATGGAAGCTACTGTTGGTAAGGATCTAGTTGATCAAATTCGCGCCACCACTAAATCCAAATAAATTCACCTCAAGTAAAGGCTGCAACATATGTGTTGCGGCCTTTCAATCGTTGAAGGGACATTCCCCCATGAAAGACTTACTGGTGCGCTTTGATCGGCGTCTCAATGCGGTTTTCCGTTTCTGTTTGGTGTTGCTGGCATTAGTTCTGAGCGCAGTTATGGTCGCGGCTGCATTTCTCCGGTATTTCACTGATCAGTCTTTGCCGGCGGTGGAGGAGGTCAGTATTTTACTGGGGGTGTGGATTTATTTTATTTCAATGATTGTTGTTACACGTGATCGTGGTCACCTTACTGGTGGTGTCCTGGAGTTACTTGATATTGGCAATGGCGGACGTCGGGCTATCCGGTTTATTAATGACCTTATCGGTTTGCTCGTTATGGGCGTTTTTTTGTTTTACACAATAGAATACTTGCTGTTTGTGTATAAGATCGGCCGGAAAAGCACGAACATGAATCTATCAACTACGGTTTGGGTGGCAGCTGCGGTTGTTGGGTTTTTCTTTATGTTTGCATATAAGATTCGCGATCTATTTTTTTGTGAGAATGCGGTCGCGGAATGCGACGGTTTGAGTCGGCCTGTGGGTTCCGAAGTTAAGGGGTAGGTATTATGACTGCGATAACTGTTGCGATGCTGCTGATTATTATTTTTTTGTTGATTGGTATGCCCGTTGCTTATGTATTCGGTGCCAGTGCCCTCGGCTTTGTTCTCCTCACGGGTAAGAGCATGAGCTACTTGGTGCCACACGCATTCTGGCAACTCAGTAGTTTTACACTGCTGTCCTTGCCTTTGTTTATTATTGCTGGCTCCTTGATGGGGGCGAGTGGCATCTCTGATCGCTTGGTACGCTTTGTTAATGCTTTTGTTGGACCTGTCCGCGGTGGTTTGGGGGCGGTAACGATTGTTACATGCGCGATATTCGGTGCAATTGCCGGGTCAGGCGCGTCGGCAATTGCGGCCATTGGCTCAATAATGATTCCGAAGATGCTCCAAAATGGCTACCCGCGTGGGTACGCCACAGCATTGGTTGGTTGCTCATCCGTTCTCGCCTTGTTAATCCCACCTAGTGTCCCGATGATTATATTTTCCCTGACCAGTGGGATCTCGGTTGCGGCGGCTTTTCTTTCAACCATTGTCCCCGGCGTTTTAATTGCGGCGATTTATTGTGTTATTAACTATGTGTATTTGCGAAATGTAAAATTCTTGCAGGTGGAAGAAAAGATTTCATTTCCAGAGCGTACTAAGGTTATCGCCAAGGCAACTAAGGATGCGAGTTGGGCGATTTTGATGCCGATTATTATGCTTGGCGGTATCTATGGTGGGATTTTTACCCCTACTGAAGCAGCAGCTGTTGCCCTCGCTTATACTCTTCCGGTCGGTTTCTTGGTATATAAAGGGCTTAATCTGCGAGCCGCTGGTCACGCGATCATTAGTGGTGCTGTAAGCACGGGCTCAATTATCGCAATGATCTTTTTTCTGTTCGTCATGAGCCGGGTCATGATCATGGAACAAGTACCGCAAAACTTGTCAAACTTCATGACTGGCCTTTCAGACAACAAGATTGTTCTGCTGCTACTGATTAACGTGATTCTTATCGGTATCGGCATGCTCGTTGATGATGTGTCCGGCAGTATCCTAGCCTCTATTATTCTGATGCCCGTGGCTACGAATTTGGGTGTGGACCCTATTCATTTTGCGGCAATCGTCGGAACTAACTTGGGGCTGGGCAATATTACTCCCCCGTGCGCGCCGCTTCTCTATATGGCCGGGTCGGTCGGCAAATCAACATTCAATGAATATATGGCTCCAACACTAAGATTCATCCTGCTCGGTCACTTGCCAATAGTGTTTGCCGTAACATTTATCCCGGATTTGGCACTGTTTCTTCCGAGGTTGCTCATGTAGCAGGGGGCGGAATCCAAAATGCTATTGAAAAAGAGGGCTGCCGGGTGGCCATTGGCCCTGACTCAATCAATCGCCCCCTACTACCGGTGGACAACTACGAGTCAGTCGCCTTGGGTTTCTAGATGGTCTGGGGGACAGGTCTTGCCTTTTGTTTATGAGGTAAGGGAACGCCCATTTGTTTTCTTTGCCCTGAGTCAGATGATGGGGCGAATGGCAGCTTTTGGCCGGTTAGCAACCACTCCTCTGGCTAGCCATCCTTGTCCTCCCACACGTGGAGGACTTGCCATGAACATCATCGCTACCTGCAGCCGTCAGCCGTGGAACAAAGGAAAATTGGTCGGGCAGAAAACCCCGCTCCGACTGAGAGATATCTGGGCCATCCGAGTAAGGCTTCAAATTGCAGAAAGAACCCGGGATCTGGCTCTCTTCGATCTGGCCATCGACAGCAAACTTCGAGCCTGCGACTTAACCAAGCTCCGTGTGCGCGACGTTGCCCATGGCGAGCAGGTGTCATCACGAGCCATGGTGATGCAGCAAAAGACGCAGCGACCAGTACAGTTCGAGATCACTGAGCAAACTCGGTTTGCTCTCGCGGCCTGGATACATCAAGCCCAGCTCCACGGCGAGGATTGCCTTTTTCCGAGCCGGCAGCATACCTCAGACCATCTATCCACTCGTCAATACGCTCGTATCGTCAAAGGCTGGGTGAAAGTCATTGGCCTTGATCCAGCCATGTATGGCACTCACACAATGAGGCGAACAAAGGCATCACTGATCTATCGCAGGACGAAGAACCTGCGGGCGGTTCAACTGCTGCTAGGCCATACGAAGCTGGAGAGCACCGTTCGATACCTCGGGATTGAGGTCGATGACGCCTTGGAGATGGCGGAACAGACCGAAGTTTGACCATGCAATGCATAGCGACGGTCGAGGCCAGGCCGTCGCTAACCGGCCTGAAGCAGCCGCTTAACGATAACTACCGAACCGTGGGCGATTCACAGCGAGTTTGCTCTACGATGTAGATCGCAGGCTTCACTCAGCGTTTTCGTTCCGCGAGATGTGCACAAAAGCCGCACTTCCCAGTTCTGGAATAAATCCTTCTGTCTTCATATGAGATGCACTGCTGGCACTCGCGGCAGTGGATTTTGTCCACCCGGACTTTTCTATCCCAAGCGGCAGCGCTTTCTTGTTCCTGGTCTTTCTCCTGGTCCATCGATCTGCACCTCTATGAAAGGTCGGAAACTGAGTATGGCTGATTACCCGATTGGCAGAGTCAACTCCGCCCCTCCATTGGCCTGTCACGACCGGCAGCAGTCGACCTATTTCCGACCTGCGGTGTTAGTTCTTCTGCCTCGTCATTCGGCTAGCCGTAGTTTCCGGTCTAGTCTTCTTTCATGTCGTAGTTTCCGAAAGCGTCTCTAAAGCAGCAGTCTCCTAGATACCTGCAAGGAATGTTGTCCGGCATAGGCACGGATGTTGTGCGACAGGTATGTCGTCTACATAGCCTGTAGCCTAGGAGGCAAGCATGAAGCAGTTAGAAAAGTCGATGATCGACCAGTTCAAAGTGGACTTCCGAGGGGATGTACTCTTCCCTGGCGACGGGGACTACGACGAGGTGCGGCAAATCTGGAATGCCACGATCGACCGTAGGCCTGCGCTGATCGCCCGCTGCACGTCGCCAGAAGATGTCGTCCAGGCCGTCAAGCTCGCACGCA
The DNA here is from genome assembly GCF_024397895.1 of Pseudomonas benzenivorans. Lineage (NCBI taxonomy): Bacteria > Pseudomonadati > Pseudomonadota > Gammaproteobacteria > Pseudomonadales > Pseudomonadaceae > Pseudomonas > Pseudomonas benzenivorans. The sequence goes on along the minus strand of NZ_CP073346.1, from coordinate 312,717 downwards.
CGCAAAACCTACTCGTCTCAATCCGAGGAGGCGGGCACAACATCGCTGGCAATGCCGTTTGCGACGACGGCCTCATGATCGACCTCGCGCTGATGAAGGGCGTCCAGGTGGACGCGAATGCCCGCCGGGCAACCGTCGAGCCAGGTTGTACCCTCGGTGAGTTCGACGCGGCCCTACAAGCGCATGGCCTCGCCACGCCGCTGGGCATCAACTCGACCACGGGTGTGGCTGGTCTAACCCTCGGTGGCGGTTTCGGCTGGCTGAGCCGGAAGTACGGCATGACCATCGACAACCTGCTCTCCGCTGATGTTGTTACGGCAGATGGCGGTCAGGTGCATGCCAGCGAAACGGAAAATGCAGACCTCTTCTGGGGGCTGCGTGGTGGCGGTGGGAACTTCGGTATCGTCACCCGCTTCGAGTTTCGACTTCATCCCGTCGGGCCGGATGTGCTGAGCGGGCTCATCGTCTTTCCATTCGACCAAGCAAAATCGGTGCTCACTCAGTTCGCTCGTTTCACCGAGACAATGCCGGATGACCTCAACGTCTGGGCAGTCACTCGGAAAGCACCCCCGCTACCCTTCCTGTCCGCGGACGCCCACGGTAAAGAGATGGTCGCACTTGCCCTGTGTTATGCGGGCGATCCCACGCAGGGCCAAAAGCTCATCGAGCCTCTCCGCGGTTTCGGTACGGCGCTTGGTGAGCACATCGGCGTACAGCCCTACACTGCTTGGCAGCAGGCCTTCGACCCCCTCTTGACGAAGGGTGCTCGTAACTACTGGAAGTCGCACAATTTCTCGCGACTCAGCGACGGTGCGATCGACGCCATCATCGAATATGCCGGTAAGCTCCCGTCTCCCCAGTGCGAGATCTTCGTCGGCACGATCGGCGGCCAGACGGCCCGCATAGCGCCCGATGCCATGGCCTACTCGAGCCGAGACGCAAACTATGTAATGAACGTACACGGCCGCTGGGAATCGGCCGCCGAGGACGAGCGCTGCATTGCCTGGGCGCGCGAGTTCTTCGCCAAGTCGCAGCCGTTCGCCAGCGCGGGCGCGTACATAAATTTCCTCACCCAAGATGAGACGGAGCGCATTGCGTTCGCCTACGGTGAGACGTACACACGGCTGGTGGAGCTCAAGAAAAAATACGACCCGACGAACCTCTTCCGGATGAACCAAAACATCAAGCCGGTCTGAGTCGAGGCCATAGGCCTAACAACCGCATGCACCTGACTGCTGCAAGCGAGCTTGTGGTTCTCTCGGGCTGCTGGCCCGAGGCGGCAGGTGAAGCAGTGTGCTAGCCAACGACTGCTCCTGGCCCAGGCCGTGTAAAAACGCAGCAAGCGATGGCAATCAACTGCCGGGGAGTTTTCTCAGTGTCCAGGAGGCCGTAAGAGGCCCAATCAGGCCCAATCAGGCGCATTCGGTGATTCTGGTTGCTATGGCACTTTCGGCTTCGGCGCGCCTGCTGGAGGGCGGCAAGAGTCGTAAAACAGGCCTCAGGCCTTCATCGCTGCCATCAGGGCACTGCTGCCCAGCAAGTTCAACACGCGTTTGAGATTGTAGGCGAGTACATGCAGGCTCATCTCGGTGCTTACCCGATCGAGAGTCTTGGTGAGGAAGTGGGTGGCGCCCATCCAAGACTTCAGCGTGCCGAACGGGTGTTCAACCGTTTGGCGGCGGATCCGCATCATCTCGGGCGCTTGATCCAAGCGACTCTGCATCGCCTCAAGCACTGCCTCATGCTCCCAGCGGCTCACCCGGCGCTGTGGGCTCGGTGTGCACTGCTCTTTCAACGCACAACCTTGGCAGTGCGAACTCCAGTAGCGATGCAGCTTTAGCCCTTTCTCGACGCTTGAGTACCGCCAGATCAGACTTTGCCCAGCAGGGCATCGGTACTCGTTCTTAGCTGGGTCATAGATGAAATCACCTTTGCCGAAGCGGCCAGCCGCTGTCGCTCCCGAGGTCAGCGTCTTGGGCACGAAAACAGTGGTTCAGCCTCATGGCACGCCAGGATTTCTTCACCTTTGAAATACCCTCTGTCTGCGGCCGCCGAGAGTTCCTCAACACCCATGGCCTCTCGCGCCTGCTTGGCCATCGAACTCAGCTGATCTCGATCAACTCCATTGTTGGTGACCTCGTGCGTGACGATCAGGTGGTGCTTCGCATCGACCGCCGCCTGCACGTTGTAGCCGACCATGCCGCTGCCCCGGGTCTTCATTGAGCGGGCATCGGGATCGGTCAGCGAGATCTGTTTATCCGGTGTTTCGTTGAGCTGAACCTCGATTTCCTTGAGTTCTTGCAGCTTAGTTTTCAAGGTCGCGATCTTTTCGTGGAGGCGTTCGGATTTGACCTGCGCTACGGCAGGTTCCTGACGATCTGCGGTATCGAGCGCAGTCAGGTAGCGGTTGATGCTGGACTCGATCTCCTCCATTCGCCGCTGAAGCTTGGCGCTGGTGAAGTTGCGGTCGCGATTGTTGACCGCCTTGAACTTGCTGCCGTCGATGGCCACCAGCGCTTCCGAGAACAGGCCAAGCTGCTGACACAGCACCACGAACTGCCGACAGACGCCGCGGATTGCCTTGCCGTTGTCCTTGCGGAAGTTGGCGATGGTCTTGAAGTCCGGCATCAAACGTCCGGTCAGCCACATCAACTCGACGTTGCGTTGAGCCTCACGCTCGAGACGACGACTGGACTGGATACGATTGAGGTAACCGTAGATGTAGATCTTCAGGAGGTCAGCAGGATGGTAGGCGGGCCGACCTGTTTCAGCCGGGACGACACCCTCGAAACCCAGTTGGCCAAGGTCGAGTTCATCGACGAAAACATCGACCACCCGCACCGGGTTGGTGTCCGCCACATAGTCATCCAAGCTCTCGGGAAGCAGTGTGCTTTGCCCTCGGTGCTCTCCCTGGATAAAACGCTTCATTGGCGCCCCCACGCTGATTTGAATCCATCAAATCACAGCAAGGTCGATGCTAACGTTTTTACACAGTCTGGGCCGAAACCGGTCGACTGCGACCGGCAACTGTCGAGCCCTTGCGGCCACTCACTGAAGCCTTGGGACAGATCTTTTCGGTCGTGATCTGCATGGGTTGCTCCAACAAGTCATTGATCTGAAGGGCCTAATTATCCCAAGCCTGGCAATATGCAATGGCTTCTAGGGTGGGAAGTACGCATGATTGACCGGCAGTTGTTGTGCTGCCTCGGTCGGGTTGATCATCTATCGCACCAAGCTACGCCCCAGGGCGCACCATCACCCGCAGGCATAACCTTAAAGGTTCTTTCGAATTCAGGCATCTCTAGGAGCGGATTTGATTCATACGCTGCGATCCACCATCTGGGGTGGACTTTGGGCCAGGGGGCGCAAGTTTCTGGCTATCATGGACGAAGAGCGCCTGAAGGTCAGGATGCGTGACGGCAGTACCAGTGAATGGGACCTAATCGACATCGGTTCGATAACCGTGAACGAAGGTCTGATTTGGTCGTCGCTTCTCGTTAAGACTCTGGAGGGCACGAAAATAACCCTTGGAGGTGCTGACCCAAGTCACGTCCGCGCCTGGTCAAAACGCTTTCAAGATGCGCACACGCTGCGCCTAGCCGGGGTAGCCTCAAGCGTTCAGCAGGACTTTGGCCGCTGGCTAGAGCACGTAGTCGAGCAGTTCCCCAGAAAATGGCATTCGAATTGGCTCCCGCGCCTGCATCTGAAGGAAGCTTCGCCACCTCGGGCCAGTACCGGGCACGAGTACGATCAGATCGCTAGCCACCCGGCGATAGCAGCTGCGGCAGCCTCGCATCCATTACTATTGCCCAGGCTACTGCCCACTGCGGAAGCGGCCTTTCTCCAGAAGTTGGCCCCGTTGAACCAAACCTTCCTGGAGGCTGAGGTCAAGCGACCGCTGTTCGACACACTCGAGTCATCACCTCTGACCGATGAGCAGCGCCAAGGTGTGGTCTGTTTCGATCACCGCCTGATGCTGGTCGCTGCTGCTGGGTCGGGCAAGACGGCCACCATGGTCGCCAAAGCGGCCTATGCCATTGAGAGCGGGCTCGTGGAGCCACACGAAATCCTGATGCTGGCATTCAACAGCGCTGCGGCTGAGGAGCTGCGAGAGCGCCTCGATAAGCGTCTGGCCCACATGCCCGGATACGAGAAAGTCGTAAGTTGGACGTTCCACAAGTTCGGACTCGATGTCATCGGTCAGGCCGCCGGTGAAAAACCACGGCCGGCGTCATGGCTAGAAGGTGGCAAGGATGTCGAGAAGGTACTTTCGATCATGCGCAGTCTGTCCGAATCCGCCCCGCAGTTTCACGCCAACCTAACGCTTTTGCGCGCGGTCTTCGGTAAGCCGTTGGCTAAATTCGGCGTGAAGGAGCCGGCCCCAACCTTCGAGGATGATCCTACAAGTCGCGGCTTTCGGACTCTCAACGGTGAGGTAGTGAAAAGCCAGGAAGAGTTGCTCATCGCCAATTGGCTCTTCTTCCATGGGGTCAGATACCAGTACGAGCCCCGGTATAAGCACAATACGGCAACCCGAGGTAAGACTCAGTACCATCCGGACTTCTACTACCCGGACATTGACCTTTATCACGAGCATTTCGCCCTCGATCAACACGGCAACCCGCCAGAACATTTCAAAGACTATGCAGCGGGTGTGAAGTGGAAGCGGGTCCTGCACGCTGAGAAGAAAACTGAGATGTTCGAGACCACGAGTCACACCCTGCGATCTGGGCAGGGGCTCTTGGATCTAGCAGAGGCGCTCACCAGCCGAGGCGTGACACTAAAGCCCAGGCGTGAGGAAGACCTGGTCGACTTCCCAATGATGGAAACTGATGCGGTGGCCAGCATCCTGCGTAGCTTGATGCAGCATGCCAAGAGCAATCAGCTCTCCGTGGAACGTCTGCGGGTCAACGCCCGCCAGCAGGATGCGCTGCGTGGTCCCTTATTCGTCGACATCTACGAGATGGTGCTCGAACAGTGGGAAAACGAGCTGCGCGAGACCAAGACTGTCGACTTCGACGACATGATTAACTTGGCCATTCGCTACACGGAGGAGGGGGCCTACCAAAGTCCATACAAGCTGGTGATTGCAGATGAGTACCAGGACTCGTCATTCGCACGTGCGCGTTTGCTGAGGGCCGTCGTTAAGGAACCTGACGTGTATCTGTGCGTGGTGGGAGATGACTGGCAGAGCATCAACCGATTCGCCGGCGCCGATATCGGCGTCATGCGCAAGTTCAGCTACTTTTTCGACGGCGGCACGATCAAATATCTGAGCCGTACATTTCGTTGTCCGCAACAGATTTGCACCGTCTCCAGCTCGTTCGTTCAGGCCAACCCAATGCAGCTGCCAAAAGAAGTCGAGACCACGTCGACGGTTGAGGGCAAGGCCATCCAGTGCTTTGCCGCCAAGCGCCTGGATGAAATCCCCGGACTGGTCGAGCGCGATATCGGCCGCATCGTTAATAAGATGGCCGCCCATTGGAAGGGAAAGGTACTGCCAACAATTATGGTGCTCGGGCGGTATCGCAGTGATCGTCCAGAAAACTGGGGCATGCTTCAGGCGATGTGCAAGGGCGTTGTGGATCTGCTATACGCGACCGTGCACAGCAGCAAAGGTGCTGAAGCTGACTATGTACTGCTGGTCAATGTAATCAAGGGAGTGAAGGGCTTCCCGAGCGAGATACAAGATGACCCTATCTTGCAGATCGCAATGCCTGAGCCGGAGGCTTACCCCTTTGCCGAGGAGCGCCGGTTGTTCTACGTAGCCCTGACCAGGGCGAAGCGGGGCGTTTTCATCTACACCGTCGCCGGCAGGCCCTCAATCTTCCTTACAGAACTCCAGCAGACCGGCGCGATCTCCATTCAGGACGCCAGCGGCGAGACGCTCGAGTTGATTCCGTGTCCTAAGTGTGGAGCTGGGATGAAGACCCAAAGGAACAGCCAGTACGGCCCCTTTTACGGATGCTCGCTGTACCCGAAATGCGATTGGAAGGAGAACATAGAGAGATTGCACCTTGTGTGATGCCTGTTGGCGACTAAACCTGACCTGGCGAGACTGCTATTAGTCTATATTTATTATTCCGTTACACTCTGGGTACTTGGTGCATCCCCAGAATTTTTGGCCGGAATATCGTCCTTTCTTGGCCGTCCTTAGAGTCATTCCAGAAGCGCACTTCGGGCAGCGCACTATTTCCGTGTTTACAGTACCTAATGTATCTGTCGAGCTTAAGTCCAAGAAACGAGGTGATTTTTTTATGATGTCAGGCTTCAGGTTACTTGGTTCATGCTCGCCCTCATAAGATAAATTTCTTAAATCTGCAAGATCACGACTGATTTGCTTGCTTGCAAGCTCTCCTTTTTCTTCGCTTGTGTTTGCCTTAATATAATAATACATCCCTATTGCAGTAATCACAAAAGTATGAGGAATGGCAGCGATTAAACAATAAGGAGCAAAGCAGGCCCCGAAGATAAAAAGCTGGTTGGCAATTACCACCACAGCCCAAGCGGCCAAGAAACCCTTAGCATTTGCGATTAATATTTTAACAATTTTCATCGGCATATTTATGGTCTTAGAGCAAGTAATTTATTTATTTTTCTGTAAGGAGGCACTAGGCGCCTGCGCTCAGCTCAAGGACTAATTAAAGTTAAGAGATGATCTATTATGGTGTGGCAAAGCCCATTTGGTTAGGGTCTTAATTGCTGGGCGCTAAAGGCTTTCGCCCGCCTTGCTCGAGGCAGTCATCCATGGAATTCATAGGGACAAATGTATTTGTCTTGGTAAACCATTCACTAGACTCGTCGTGGCAGATGCCTGATCTGCTGAATTTGACTCTAGGTGGCGCCGAAAATTTTGAATCAGGTCCCGGGGGTATCGTCCCGCCAGAATTTAAGCAGCTTTGCAGAGTCTTGAATGCCTGGAAGTTTTTTACTTTTTCATAATAACTGCTTGTTTTGTAATGGCAGTAGGCATTTCTGCTTTTTTTGGTAATTTCATCTGTCTTTTCTGCGAACGCTGAAAATGATACTAGGCATACACATGCTGCGATTGCCAAGGGGGGGGTATTCATGCGGCTCACTCCGCTTCTGCGCAATTTTAAATAGAAAGATGCATGTACTACTTCACTGTATCATATCGGTCGGGTGGCACTCACGGACTCACACCTGTTCAATAATATGATTTCCGACGTTAACATATCGAATATGCCCTATCGCGATCACTCTTGTCATTAGCGCATTCCGGATTCAACTGAATTCTGCCTTCAAAAAGACTGCGAACGTCCCCTCCTGGCCGCATAGCGACGGTCTAGCACCGACCGCCGCTATGCGTGGTTAGACCTCGGTCGGCTCCGCCATATCTAGGGCATCATCAACTTCAATTCCCAGGCATCTGACAGTGCTTTCAAACTTCGCATGGCAGAGCAGTAGTTGGACTACCCTCAGGTTCTTCGTTCCTCGATAGGAAATCCCCCCTTTACTTCACGATCGTCACGCAGGCGCAGTGCGCAACCTTGTAGGGGGACGCAGCCAGGTACGCGCTGCCCGTACGCATTCTGGTACTTGTGCTGGGCCAGTTCGCGTAGGTGGTTCGCATACAAGGTTCGCAACTGCCATGGCGTGACTCGTTCGCCCCGGCTGTTACGAGGTCAGGGCTAAGTTAAATACCGGAGAAACTGAGCTTTTCGATCTTGGTTGATGCTTCATGAAGTCGAGCTGCGACCAATGCCAAATAGTTGTTGAACCTGGCCCTGGCACCGGGAGAGACCTGAGCTATCAACGACTCGTCTACAACGCCCACGTCTCGTAGAGTGTGTTGTAGATTGGCAATCCATTCACTCATGAAGCCTTCATAGAGGCTGGGTACCGCATCAAACACTGATTTGATAGCTCCAGAGATAGCAGTGTCGTTGAGACTGTTCACTACCTCATGGGCGAAGGTATTTCTTGCATCACGCAGGCTATGCAGCAGGGTTAGCGTTTCCAACGAAATCGAGCCTAGTGAGAAAGCTATGTCTATCTTGGCTGCATACTGGAATCTGAGCCTTCCCTTACGAGCTACGGGCAAGTCAATGAGTCTTCGTTTGATCATCTCATCCAAAATTCCGTCGGTTATCACTCCGCTGAGCAGCACTGCACCTCGATCATTCTCTTCAGACAGCAGCTCAAAGGTTTTCTTATAGACTTCCCCGGGCGTAGCTCCTGCGAACATATGTTCTCTCCTTGAAACTGGGCGTGAAAGTCAGCCCTATGTGAGTAAGCCTGCGATTCGTACGCACTATGGCATGAGCCCCCGTCTGTTCGCACGCAGGTTTGTAACCTCCATGGCGCGAATCTGGGCGGCCTGCCCCCTACTTTTGGCGAGTGCTAAAAATGGGGGGATTACCGGCTCGCCCGTTAGTAGCCGTTTGGGCCGCTGACGCGGCCCAAACGGTATTACGAACGTCTATGTAGCTGACTAAGGTGATTCGCGCTTCCACCCGCTGATTCCACAGGCAATCTTCGCGACTCTCAGTTTCCGACGTATTTAGCGCGTTTTCATACAGCCTGGACCCATAGCTGCCGGTCGAGGTAGGTAGAAACTGGCCAAGAGCCGTCACACCGGGGCAATGGGGCTTATGCCAACTCCCAGCTGAAGGACCACCCCCTCATCGCTGTCAGTCATGCTTGTGGCCCTGATATCTAGAGTTGTTTGGGTTCAGCTGAGTGGCCCGGTTGTTGGCTGTTGCTGTGTACGCAGAGTTATTGGGGTTGAGCGTATTGCTCCGATCATCATTGCTCTGCGTTGTCAGATGCTCGTTGGGGTAATGGTCCCAGGTCGCCAGGCCGACAACCACGCGCTTTTCCCAAGCGGGGAATTCGCGAGCAGGCTTGTTCAGATCAAGCAAGTAGTTCCAAAAGTCGTGCTTGTCACCGATGTCTAGTTTTACTCCCGCCTGCATTGCGGTGGCGAACGGGTCCAGCTGGCAGAAGCAAGGGTTTTCCGGAGTGGACCATTCGCAGGGCTGACGAATAAAAAATGGGGTCGCGCCACCTAACGCTTCGCAGAGTTCAGAAACGGTATGTACCTTCTTTAGCTTCTGGTCCCTGGTACACACCCAAGTAAGCCGACCCCGGTGTTTGGCCGGCAGCAATTGGCTATCTGGGAGGGAAGGCTTAACAGCGAGTTCGGTGACCCGCTTCCAGTTCGAGTAACCCGCCTGCGCTGCAACGTGGTCGAGCGCGGTTGCTAGATTGCAACCAGAGGCGTTTCGAAGAGACTTTGCTGCGCGCTTGAGTTTCTCGACAGCGGTAGCGGTGATCTGAGGGTGGTCCATGCGTGCTCCAAAAGTTGCAGCGGATCAATCCAGTGCCCACTGCTGAATTCCGCTAACTATGGAATCAACGCAAAGGTGAAGCTTCATCGTCCCGGCGAACCAGGTGAGCCGTAGGTGGGCAGCACGCGTCGATGTGCGCGTGAGTCGATAGTACATTCTTGAAATTGCGATGCGCTAGCTATTTGAAGGTCGAGATGGCTACGGTATAGCTGAAGTCACCCCATCGTAGGCCGGTCACTGCTGCTCAAGTCCCTCGGCTTAGGTTGACTGACCTCCTCAGGGCGTGATGTGGACGCTGGCACGAACGACAAATTAGACCTCACCCCTGCGCGTGACTTAACCGTATTGAATGCCCGCTTGTGGCCGGTTCCGGTCTTCGTGACCGGCAGCTACAGACCCATTGCACTCCCGGCGATGCCGTCAACTCGATACAAGCTTACTCTCAGGAGTCTGTGGTAACGGGGTAGAACTCGATTAACAAAAAATCCGCTTAGGCCTCTTCATCAGCTTCAGCCTGAAACACCTCGATGAGCTTCTGATTGTAGTCATCCAGATAACTCTGAAGTCCCTCTCGATCCACAAGCCTCACGCCTGCCGTTGTAGCGAGCTCCTTAGCGGACTTCGTGTAGTACGAATTGGTTACCACCATGGCCTCATCACAGCCATAAAATGCTTTGGCTGAGATAGCCTGCTGCACGGCAGCGTTGCCCACCGACCCTGTGTAGTTTTTGGCCTGGATGACCATATTTTTTCCGAATCTGCTGACGAAAAGATCGGCTCCTTGGTCGGCAGTCTTCGCGGTTTCTCTCACGTCAAAGCCGATGGTCTGGAATATTTCGACTAGGAAGGCTTCGAATTGGAAGCCGTCCATGGCATCGACTAAGTACATAGTGATGAACCGGTTTGGGTTGAAATGCTCCAGCTGGCTCCCGAGGCGCTGCACCAGTATGTCGAAATAGATTCCCTCGCAGAGGCTGAGCCCGCTGCGAAAGGCAGGTAATGGCAGTAGTGGAGCACCTGCTGTGGAAGGAGCTTGCGAATTGAATTGGATGTCTGGGAACGAGATATCGTTCTCCCACAAGTAGAAGTAGAACAGGGCCAAGTCAGAGCGAAACGTGGTTCCTGCCTCTTCGATCCATGAGCGCAGTGTCTCAGCCAGATCAGCTTTGATGTGCCTGCTTAGCTCCCGTGAAAAACCCAGATAAACCGAATTGAAAGCGGTGGTCAGGAGCAGCTTATCTAGCAATGAGGGCAGGCCTTCAAGCTCATCAAACCCCCTACGAATTAGCACCTCCCGAAATAGCTCACGCTCCGTGTACACCCCGTCGTGTCTTGGCCCTGGCACCCCAACATCGCTACTGCTGGAGGCGGTCTCGCGAGTGGTGTGAATGAAGTTCGTGAAATATGGTTGCTTGAGCTGTGCGTACTTTCTTAGCACGTTGTTTAGCAGGTCATTCAACTGCGCCTGCTCTTTCTTCTTGCCTAGAAAGTCCTTGATAAGGCCTTTGGATTGGTACTGGAAATCCGGATAGAAAGATGGATCGAGGGGCGTAAGGTGCTGAGCGTGTAGTTCCACTGAGGACGGGGCCTGGGAACTGTTACACCATGGGCAAGCTGTCTCGAAGGTTGTCCTGTTACATCCGCTGCATTGATAGATCATGGATGTCCTTTCCAGATGAGGATAAGTCGTACGACCACCGAATCGTAAGGAGGCCCTGGTCGGCGTGACAAGTGACGGCGCACCTCCACGGAAGACGCCAGAACAGAAAGTCGGACGATAGCCTAGAGCCACTGCTGCGTCTATTGAACTGCCTGGCTATGGCAGGTGAGCAGCAGCCATCTGAAATAGAAGGTCTACCTCCGTTGCAACGGACGCCTTCGATTGGGTTCATTTCGAGCTGTAAGCGTTGCCAGACACTCACCTACCTACGACTTGCTGCTCTTGGCCTGAGGGAGCGCTTGCCACCGACAGCCATCGGCCGATTCTGTTGAAAAAGTCGCTTTTCCCGAATTGTCTCAATAGTGACCAATGAAAAGCCCTTTTCTGTACGTCGCTACGTGAAATCTGAACCCACAAACCTCTGCCGAATTTTACGATTTCAATCTCAGGCGCCAACTTTTCCGCCGCGGAAACCAAGGCTGACTTTTTCAACAGAATCGGCCGAAAGCGGCCTAAGTCAACCTCGCACCTCAATCACCTCTTGCCAGCGTGTGGTGTAGCAGGGACTGAGCATCTCCCTCCGCGTGCCCCAGGCCGGTGTCACCGGTACCCGTCCTAGACGGACAGTGCCGCGACCCTCCCGTTTGTTGATCGCGTCCATCACGGTCATAAGCCGGTCGGCGCCCCGTCGAGGCGCCGGCGCAAATAAATCTGACGTCACCTCGCCACGCAGGCTCAGATCCATCAGCAGAATGCTGCACTTCGAATAGCGGTACCCAGGTCTATAGATCCGCCCGAGCCCTCGCTGGGCAAGCGCCAAGATTTCGCGGGTGTCGTCGGTCGGGGTTAGCAGGGCCAGGGTTATCGAATTGGCATAGCGCGCTCCCTCTCGGTCTGCCAGCTGTGTCTGCAGGCCCACCTGAATAGTGCTGCACACTGAATCCTGACCACGCAGCTTCTCGGCCGCTCTGCTCACATAGGTGGCTAGCGCCTCGCGGATTGGCGGCAGCTCTGTTTGGCGCACGCCAAACATTTTGCTCGTACAGATGGCCTGCTTCGGAGGAGGCCCTTCGCTGTAACCCAGGCAACTGATGCCTCGCAGTTCACGGGCGGTGCGCTCCATGGTCACGCCGAAAGTCTTACGCAAGGTGCCAATATCGAATTGAGCCAGCTCCCAGGCGGTCGAGATGTTCAGTGCCGACAGTTTGGCCGCGGATCGATGGCCAATCCCCCATACCTCGTTCACCGGAGCAAGGCGCAGCAGCTTTTCCTGCCTCACAGGATCGGTGAGGTCCAGTACACCGCCGGTTCCTTTCCACTTTTTCGCCGCCCAGTTCGCCAATTTGGCCAGGGTCTTGGTCGTGCTGATGCCCACTGCAACTGGCATACCCACGTCACGCGCCAGGCGCGCACGAATGCGACGTCCAAGGGCTTCCACATCCGGGACACCGGTCATGTCGCCCCAGGCTTCATCGATGGAATACACCTCGATTCCCGGCAGCATTTCGGCCATCACCCGCATCACCCGATTGCTGATATCCGCGTAAAGGGTGTAGTTGCTCGAACGCGCCACCACGCCATGCCGCTTGAGTTGTTCGCGCACCTGATAGTAAGCGGCCCCCATGGGAATGCCCAAGGATTTGGCTTCGGCGGTGCGGGCGATAACACAGCCATCGTTGTTCGATAGCACGACCACCGGCACACGCTTTAACGCCGGCTGGCAGATGCGCTCGCAGCTGCAATAGAAGGAGTTGCAATCGATTAGCGCGAACACAGGTCGGGATCTGCTCACCGCAACACCTGGCTGACTACCCAGCTCACTACGCCCCACACCTCAACCGGCTCACTGCCATCCAGCTGCACGTCCGGCACGATGGGGTCAGGTGCCTTCAGCCACAGCCCATTGAACAGATCAGTTGCCACCAGGCGCACGCGGTAACCCTCACCACCAAGGTCCACCACAACCAGCCGGTTGGACTGAATACCGGCGGAGCGATCGACGATCAGCCGGTCGCCTGGGAAGATACCGAAGCCCAGCAGCGTGTCATCCAGCACACGCACGCCCCAGATGTGTGGCGCGCCCAACCCGGTCAGACGATCGAGGGAAAGCCCATCCTCCTTTTCATCCTCCGCGGGTGACTGAAAGCCGGTGATGCGCAGATCAGCGATTTCGGTGAGCATGCGCTCGCGCAGGCGGGCGCCTCGAGCAAGGATGGAAAGAGACATCAGAACACTTCCGTAATACTGTATATCTTTACAGTATTTTAGAAAGCCTGCTGCCGGTCAATCGGCAATCACGGCAGCACCGACAGGAGGCGGCCTATCGGCCAGCTCCCCCCGCAGGATCAGAACCTGCTTCGGTGCATCAATGCTCACACGAACCCGGCCATTCTGGATTTCGCCTACATGCACAGTAATGCCGTCGCGCAGTAGGTGGTGCAGCAGTGCCTCGGTGTTAACGGCGGGATCAATCGTCAGGTGAACTAGGTCGCCTTCTTGGCGAGTTAGGCTCAGGTAGCCCATGGTCGAACTCCTTTCGTGGTGGGTTGCATCCTGCAGGCCGTAGTCTAGACCATACTATTCGACGCGGCTTGGGCGCGAAGTCGCATAGACAGCAGCAACAGAGGTCACAGCATGTGTGGAGGCGTAGAGGCCCGAGAGGCGGACAAAGTCTGGAAGATCTTCTTCCCATACGACAAGGCGGCTTTCCCAGTCATGCTTGAAGATACGGGTCAGATTGACTGGATTGCTTGGGGGCGTCGCGAGCATCAACCTGGTGGTGGGCCGATAGGCGGCTGGGCCAGACTCGCCACAGTGCAGGCCGGTGGCTGGGAGAGATTTCACCCGCGCCGCGGCTTCGGCATGGTGCAGCGCTACATGGAAAAGGAGGGCAGCAGGGGTGACAAACACCGGCAATCACACTGGTTCGACGTACCGGAGGGGTATGCCCTGGAATGCTTGGTGCTTGGGGAGGGTGACGCACGGCAAGTCTATGTAGTGACCACCGATCCGCCAGCAGAGTACGCGTGGATTCATGACCGGTGGCCTCATTTGGTATTGGCCAGGTAGGGCAGGCTCAACTCCGCAAAGGGCGTTCAGACCGTACCCAGATTTACCCACTTCCCCTGTTGGTGCCACTTGCTGAAGTTTTCCGAAAATTGGGAAAGAAATTGGGTAAGGTTCCCTCTGGAAACCAGAAGCGACTCGTGAAGCATCAAGCCATCGGCAAATCGGGCTTGAAAGAAGCTGCTCCCTGGCTCATCCCAGACAGTAGAGATCAAATCATCAACCTCCTGCTCAGGTTGTTGATCCACCAAGCAATGCCAACCCTCATCGGTCCCCTCTGTTTGATCGCCGACATACAGCTGAAAAAAGTAGTGGGCACCCACCTGCTGGAAATGAATGCTCGGAAACTGCTCATTACCTCGTTCGGTAATAGCAAGCGACACCCCTTCGCTGTCCGAGCCCGACAAGTTTTCCATCGAGAAAAGCAGAAAATCAATGCCTTGCTTCAGGCTCTTGATCTCTAGCTCGACGAAGCGAGTGCCGCCCAGTTTGGGAAATAGTGTCAACGAAATCATTTTGAGTTCCCTGTGAAAATTTGACTGCCGTTCGGCCAGTTGACGGTTAGCTTCGATCCTTCTGGCAGCATATTTTCCATGACTTTGTCGCAGAAGCCGCATGGCCCGGTGGGATGGTTAATGTCCAGCACTGCTTCTTTGGTTCCCGTTTCTCTCATGATCGCAACGGCATGGCCTTCGGCATGGGTAGGGGACACTGCGCCGGCTTTGACAGATGGATCGGTTTTTAAAGTTTCACCCGGCTGACCTTTGCCATTTTTAACGTAATAGGTCTCGCCATCAATTTCCATTTTCCCTAGCGTGTTCTTGCCGTCATAGTCAGGGAGCTGATTAGCTGGCGTCTCAGGGTAATCCTGGGGGTTCCAGGTTGTATTGGGATCTTGGTGAACTCGCTTTTTCGGTGCCTCGGCTTTAGGCACCTGGTCATTTGCTGGATCCTTCGGCGCTTCAATCTTTTCCGCTTTGACTCCTGCTGGTCTCGGCACCTCTACCGTTTGCGCTCCAGTTCCAGCTCCCCTGACCCTACCCTTGGCTTTGATTCTGGCACGTTTCAGGGCTGCGCTGAGCTTGGTTAGGGCGTTGCCCAGGCGTTTCAGTTTGGCGAGGTGGCGCATGGAAGTAGCGGCTTTGATGCCGATAAATACGCCACCGGTAAATACCGCGAGGATGGCGGTAAGGATAATTTCGAAAGCCGCGCCGCCGCCGAATTCGGCCATTTCTTCGATGTTCTGCGCCTGGGCGTAGTCGACGGCGAAGCGGCCGAGCATGCCTTTGCTAGGGCCGTCGTCGTAGATGAAGTTGGCGATCTCATAGGCGTCGGCGAGCTGCTCACGGGTGATGCTGCTCGGATCGAAGCCCAGGGCCTCGACCAGTTCTCGGTGTTGTTCGTCGCTGAAGTTTTCCAGGAAGGAGTCGACCCAGCGGCTGCCGCCAGCCGGTTTGGCGTTCCAGGCGGCGCGCAGTGCGTTGCTCAGGTAGGTGTGTGGGCTGATCAGGTCGTTGAGTTGCTTGGCCGAGTCGACCAGGCCCACACCCGCCATAAACAGGCCTTTGCCGAAGGCCAGGCTTTTGTGCACGCCATTCATAAAGCTGCTGCGCTGATCCTGGATGGTTTGCAGCTCTGCGGCCTCGGCGCGTTCGGCGCTGAGGATCTCGTCCAGCGCGCTTTGCAGTTCGGTGCGGGCCTTGGCGACGTCGTTGTCGACATCGGCGTCGGCCAGCAGTTGGGCGTCGTATTCGCGGCCCTGAATCGTTTGGGTCAGGCAGCCGCGGGCGTCCAGGCCGCCACGAATAACGTTGGCGCCGGCGGGGGTAAGGCTGTAGGGGATGTTAGCGCCGAGGCATTCGCCGTTGTCCCACATAAAGCGTAGGCCGACCAGGCTGTTGACCGGCTGGACGGTGGTACCTTCCACGGCGCGGGTCTGCTGGTTGCTGAAATCGCCGTTGTAGGGTTCTTTCGGGGGCGGGATGCGTTCATTGCGGTTGTTGGGTACGTAGCCGCTCATCGTCCGTGATCCTTGCCGGACAGCCTCTGATGTCTAGGCGGCGACCGGCTCCATGGTCTGAGTCGCGATCATAACCAACAACCCCTGTGCTAAGTCTTGCGCAGTACAGAACTGCGCGTGGACTTTGTGAACGGTGCACGAAAAAATGCTCGGGGCCTGATCAAGTAGGTCAACTCGACATGTACGCACTGTTGGCTATCCTTGGTTTTGCCAAGATGGCCCACTTCGAAAGGATTCGATCATGCGTTACCTCAACTATGCAGTTGTCTCTCTCGCCTCCGCCCTGGTCGCGACCTACGCGGTTCTTTGGTTCATCCATCCAACGCCCCTCGAAAACACAGTCACGCTGCCGCCTTTGTCGGTACTTGAGCAGCCTGACGGTTTGCTGCTGTGGGGCGGCTGGCGAACAGTGGCCGGCTACGAGCCGCCCGGCACCAACGCTGTGGAGATTCGCTGCGTACGCACGCAAAACACATGCACCGAGGCCTATGCCTCGCTCCTGCAACACGATACCGGCTTGGATCTTGTGGCCGAAGTGTTCAGCTACGAAGTGATTTCCTGGAGCGAAACGCAATTGGAGGCGGTGGCCAAGGGCGCCATGGCCGGATGTGACCGTGCGCTTTACATCGACCTGGTAGGGCAGGGCGCGACCATGAAATGGTTGCCCGGCGAAGACTGCGAGGGGGATATGACCGCGGCTGTCCTGGTAGGCGATCCGGTTTAGATGAGGTACGCCGTTCGAGTCACGCTGACCGGAATCTATTCAGGCATCGCTATGTTGAAACCTGCCTAATACCTAACACGACCCATACTTCATACCCCTTCTCCCGCGCAGCTTTTCGGCCTCAAGCTGCGCGGTGAGCGTGCTGATAGAGCGCGAGCGGTGCTTGAAGCGGAAAGGAGACGAGTGGATAGATGGTCTGAGATATTTGCCGGCTCGGAAAAAGGCAGTTCTCGCTACGGAGCTGTGCTTGAGCGCCTTCTTGATTGCTGCAGTGCATTCCGGGGTAGAGCCGTCTTTACCGAGATAAAATAGTGCGCTGATAGCCAGTCCTACCTCGGTCCCGGCATGCTGCATGACCACTGGGGCCGCATGTATCAGCCGGACCTCAGCCCTACCGATAAATAGTGATCGGCTGTGGCCGCTGGTGTAATAGATCGGGATAAGCGGCATTTGGGTGCTCAGCCCAAACCTTCTGACTGCATCGGCACCTTGGGGCTGCAGAACCTGACGGCTCTGCCTGGCAATCAGGCTCACCACTTCCCATGCGCTTGGGCGAATCCGTGCAACGTACTGCCCGGCTTTCCGGCGCATGTAAATCCCTCGATACACACGCTCAAGTTCGCCTCGGTTGATCAGTCGCGCTATTGCCTTGGATACGGCGTTTCTCGTTCCAAGTTCCGCGAAGCGTCTGATGCTGAAGGGCTGACCTTTGGGTAGGTGCTTGACCTGTTGCGCAATGCGGGTGGATACCGACAGGGCTTGATCATTGCGGAACATTGCGGCTCCAACGTCTATTGTGTGAAGTCCAATGACGAGCTGAACAGCGGCTGATGGAAAGCGATCACCCTCCGTCGATATTCATCATCTGGCGCATCGCTTGCCAGGCACTCTTCGAGGCGGCCCAGTGAGTAAATCTGGTCGGACGAGGGGTAGTGCCTGAGCAGGCTTTTCGCATAGCTGCGGATATCCTGTGGCAGCTCAGTGTTGCGAGCGAGCTCTCGCAGGAATTCTTCGGTCTTGATGACGCTGCGGGTTCTTTCGCGTGGAAGGGTCAATGCGTTACCTCCTGATTCACTCAGCCACGTCAGCTGACGTCTGAGCTCTGATCTCCATACAAACATCAAAAGCAAGCCAACAGCTGCTGCCGGTAGTGCTTAAATCGGAGCGGATGCGATTGAGGTAGAAGCACACCTGGAGGCGGGGGATGTCCGTGCCTTCGCTGATCATTTCAATCGCGATAATCTTCCGGCAAGAGTTTGGTGATGCTGGGAACCATCCTGGCAGTTTTTTCGGTGTCCAGCTCAGGGAAGAGCTTCGTGCTTGCTGGATGCCAAAATGGATGAGGACAGCAGTGACTTCTGCTGCTGATGAGCGAATAGGCCCATCGAACCTGACATAAGGCCTCTCCATCTCCAGTTTGCATCCGATCGCTCTTTTCTTGGGCCCCTGATCAGTCGTGCCGAAGGTGTAATTCAGCTGAAAAGACCACGTTGGTTTCGACCAACGACTCTCTGTTGTCTGAGCAATGCATTGAATAGCTAACTCCGTTAGCGACCTTATACAAATAACCAGGATTGCCATCCGGACCATCTCGAACCACACAGACCTCTTCTAGAGGCTCCATGAGCCACCTGGGCTGGCCATTTAAATGAGGCGGAGTTACCAGTTGTACTTGCTCCACCCAGGCCAGGTTCGATTGATCATCGACAATCTTTCGTAGGTCGTGAGCGTGGTGAACCATTAGCATGCTTCGATACGCCTTCCGACCATGCCGTCGGACGATCTGCAGATAGAACCATGGCCAGGCAAGCTCCTGCTCGACGTGGCTCCATAGCTGCGTTCCAGTGGGTTCTGCCACTGCGAGATGTATCTCAGCACCGCGGTAGGTAGTAAACATTAATTAGTACCGAAAATGAGTCCTATAGATTGTAGCCCTATAGGACGCGTAAAGGTCTTATCGTTCCTTTTGCGAGATTGGCAAATGGAACTGAATACAGCATTCGGGCTAGCACTCAAAGAGCTTCGCCAGCAGAAGGGGCTCAAGCAGGAAGACTTCTCAAGTGTCAGCAGCCGGACGTATCTGAGCACCTTAGAGCGGGGAATGAAGGGGGCGACGATTGAGAAGCTTGAGCAGCTAGCGAGCGTGCTGGATGTGCATCCAGCAACTATCCTCATCTCAGCCTACCTAACCAAAGACTGCGAAGAGAGCTACCAGGAGCTCATTAAGCGGATTGGTACTGAGCTGAAAGCTCTGAAAAAAACGACACCAGAATGCAAAGCGAAGTGAGTGTAGGGGGATCACAGGGCAGGTTTGCTTGGCTCGGCAACTTGAAGATCAGCAACCATTCGTCAGAATGGGCAGAGGGGGATTCACCATCTCCAGCAAGGCATCGATGCGCTTGTATGCCTCTAACAGAGACATGAGGTTGCCTTGTGCCATGATTTCCAGTGGCGTGCACCATTGAAGAAGTCGTTGTGGTTTTTCATGCTGGGGAAACCATAGACGTTCTTCGGGGAATCGAACATCAATCGCAGAGCAGCATGGCAGTTCAGAATGATGCTGGCCCGCTGCAGTTGATCAATGTCCAGATCCACTCTCTTGCCCCGAAGTGCGCGAGTAATAGTGCAGCGAGAAACTCGCAAGATTTTGCATGATTGCTCTGTTGAAGCGGTCCATCTCATCAGAATGTTGAGCGCGGTCCTCAAGACAGCGTTGGCCTGATCTTTAGACAATACCGGGGCTCTGAGTACGTGCAAAAAAACCAAGTTCAACATAAGGGGCCTGCATGAAATCTACGCTGCCAAACTGAATCTGATTGTTTACCTAACCTTTGCGGGCCTTTTCTGCGGCTCACGAACAGTCAGAAGAGGGGACATCAGTCGCTCACGGGAGAGACCAGCCAGGGTTGCGTTGTAGATCAGCCGGTTTGCCATCTCTGCCATTTTGCTCAGCTCCGCTCTCAAAGCGTCATTTTCTGCCTGGAGCCGATTGATTCTCTTCATGGCATCCAGTGTACTTCGGGGCTTTGGCATGCCCTGCAGCTTCTGTTTCTCAAGTTTTAGCTGCTCTTTCTTGGCCTTATAAGCGACCTTTACCGCTACCTTCTTGTCGAGAGCCTGGCGCGTCGGCGGCTTGTCCCACCCCAGAATGCTTTGCGCGCCGATGCAGGCCGCATTCCAGTCCAGCGCATGCTCGACCGGCCAGTTTCGGATCATCTGGGCTATTTTGCGTTCATGCTGATCGGTGATCACTTTAGGCATCGTCTGGTTCCCGCAGTAGATCCAGGCAGGCGAGTAGCTCTTCGCCGTAGGAGAGGCCAAGTTCTTTTCGATCCAACAACTGCACCCCGGCCGCTTTGGCCTTCTCGGATACAATTACCTTTTCATGGCTGAAGTCTGCTCCCGCCATTTCGATAGGACTCCCGTCCGGAATGTCGGGGTTGTGCAAGATGTCCAGCAGTTGATCGAGACGCTCGATCTGTGGACCTGCTTTTTCGGTCCAAAGTGATGCTGCTCGTTCACCATTCGCTATTTCCTGTTGAGCAGCGTTATACGTCCGCACGAGATCGTCCCGATCCTGCTGGATGATCTCGGCAGCGAGCTTGTCGCCCTTGCACATCAGCAGTTCAGAGCAATTGAGGCAGGCGGCGAACTTGTTGCACGGTCCGGCTCGCCAGCTACGGCGGCAAATGCCGTAGCGGCTGCGGTGGAACGGGCCATGACCGTAAAGGGCTGCTTCTTCATTTGTCACCGGCTTTTGATGTTCTTGTTCCTGGGTTGTCCCGAGCGCTAATGCTCCCTTAGCGGCCGCTTTTGCTGGGTCGTCGTGCAGGTAAGTACGAGTCTGCCGAGTAGTGGTGCGACTGCTCCATTCGGTTAGCATTTCCAAGGAGACGCCGCTACTGCGTGCTTGCCTGTTGAGCAGGTGACGAAGGCTGTGGGATTTAAGCTTGTTGGTCTCGAAGGCGTGCCGGGTGAAGAAGTTCATGGCTTCCAGTCTTTTACCTATTTTCAAGCGCCCGGAGTAATAGTGCCCGTTGAAAGGTGCCAATAGTACAGGGCTTGTGCTCAGCGTCGTTGCTAGTTGAAGACGACGAAAACAAAGAAGGGAATCAGACATTTTCAACGGTGCTTGCGTCGAGCTCTCTGGCGCTTCTTGGTAGGGGAAATGCGGGTTACGTGCGAGGTGTTCGGTCAGCACCAGTTGCCACAGAGCGTTCAGCGTAAAACCCGTCATCGCATAACTGCTGGTGTGTTTCCTGACGAAGCTTGCGCAACTTTCTCGGTTGGCGAACCCTAATGCTTGCACCACCTGATCAGGTGTCAGTTCTTGGTCGTCAGGAATCGAAGGGCAATTCGCGTGGCGGTAAAACTTTGTAGGATTGGTTTCCATGTAGCATGCGAGGCGACGACCCTCTTCGGTGATTGCGCCTAGCCGCTTGATCGCTTCTTTTGCAACATCACCCATGGTCATGGGAATGGGTTTGCGCTCGAACTGATGGGTCTTTGGTACCCAATACGCTAAGTAACACTGGAGTTCTCCATTCCTGTCGGTGTCTTCCCGCAGACAATCGAGGCGAAAGCGCAGGAACTCGCCAATACGCATAGGTGCGCTCAGCAACAGCGCAGTGATGCAGGTCACCATGATATCTGAGTCATCCAGCGTTTCACTCTCGCCTCGTGAAAACACGTCGGCAACGGCGAGTAGCGCGTCTTGGTCAGGGGCTTTCTTTGCCTTGACTTCAGCCGGTGCCCCGGCACCATTTGTAGCGTCGTAGCCATGTCGGCCCACGTAGGGATGTCGCCAGAACCAAGGATCGACGGTGAGGATGCCAAGGTCCGCTAGCCTTTTCAGTATGCCCAGCATTACTTCGCAAACTAATTGGCGGGAAGTGGCAGGCTCCATGGCGCTGACGGCCGTACACCAGTGCCGATGTTCGAATTTGGTGATATCCGGCACTGCCATATCTTGGCGCAAGGCAAACTCCATCGCCCGTAGCGCGGTCATTTCCCTTGCGATTCTCTTGTTTGGGCGCAGCGTGTGCTGGTAGCGCAGGTAGGCCTTGGCAGACTCGGCAAAGGCAGGGTGCATGAGTTGATTAGTATTGGGGGCCGTCCTCGAGGCCACAACGACGTGCTCAAAGTTGGTAAATCGAATGTTTTTGTGCGTCGTAACCCATTTGGCCGCGTCCCAGGAAAAACCCTCAAGATCAGACCATAGAGTCAGGTTGTCTCGGGCAAGAACAATGAAGTCGTTGAGGTTTTGCTGGGAAGACAACTCACGCTTAGGAGTGAACTGGATAACATGGCTCATGAGGTCATTCCCGTTCAGCTTTGCGGGCGTTGCAGCGAGCAATGCAATTTTCGACGGCGCGAATGTCAGCCGAGAGATCAATAGGCATCAGCAGGTTTCGTTGGCCGCCAATCTTGAGCGGCTGTTTCTCCGCGGCCTGACGCTGCACCAGTGCTTCCAGTACCTCCTGATGTGGTGCATCGACCAGTGGTTCGAAATGCTTGCAGCGATAGCAGGGAATAGGTACTGAGGTTATGGCGCAAAAACTATGCTTACCACAGCGACCGACACTCCTGAGTTCACTGCCCCTAGCGAACTCTAGCTTGCTGTTCGGATCGTTGGCCCTACTGGCTTGATCCTCTGAATCAATCAGCGTTCCGGCAAAAGCCATGGCCAGTGGTAGCAATGCTGGAGCCATTGCATCGTCGAGTTGGCGCGCAATCTCGGGGGGATCGTTGTAATAGGACTCCAGCGACCTCTCAGATGTATGGCCGAGCCAGTGAGATAGCATGTGCTTGGGCACGCCCTGTCGGGCTAACTGGCGTATCCGGGTATGGCGCATCCGTGTCGCGTTGACAATCATTGTCCGGCCGGTACGGTGGGTAATTGGTGGCTTCGTTCGTAACCACCCTAGAGGCTTGTCCGCAATAAAATTGCAATTCGGAGTGTTCTCACTCCATGTGAGAATCCGAGTAATACGGGTTCTTTTGATATGAAATAGTCTGCTGTCCAAGTTTTCAAGGAGATTAATCTGATAATGCTCATTAATGAGTTGTTGTGCTGCCTTGATTTGCGTTTTGCTGCAAAAAAGAGGCATTTGTTTCAGTTGGTCGTCTGTTAGCACTAGACCCAAAGTGTGCTCATACAGCGCCTTGACTTCTCTGCGTTGGATAGTACATAGATCCCACAAGTGATCGGCTAGGGGGTGAGTTTCGAACTTGCTGTCACGAAAGTCGTGCTCGGTGGTTCTATCCTTGACACCAGGAAAGTTTACGACGCGCCCGATGAGTCCTTGGGTATCTGAATCATCATTTTCATGAACATCGCCGACCTTAAGATATGCAATCTGTACTGGCCTGCGAGCATATTGCATTGACATCAGTCTAATTAGTGTCACTTGTGTGGAGCAGGCCCCGCAGTCATAGTTATTCCAGGTTGCTCGCAATAAGTGCTCGTATTCTTCATCGGAGAGCCAACTTTTCTCCGGGTCATCCGAGAGTACACTGCGCCGCTTCATTTTAGTTGAAGCACTATCATCCAGTAAGCGTAAGGCGTCCTTGCTGATAGCGGCACTGTCACGCTCGTGCCAGTAGAGAAAAAATTGCAGGATTCCGCTCTTGACTCTAAGGAACGAAGAGTTGGTCAGCGCCAGAGCTATCCATTTGGCATTAAAAGTAGTGGTTGGGTATGTGTTTAGTTGTGTTCTCAGTCTTTCGAAGTACGCAATATGGCTGTAGAGTGAGTATTTTCCTTGTTTTAAGAAAGAGGAGGTGTTCTGTTTGAATGACTCCTTCATGGTGGGGCTGAAATGCGACAGAGCTCTGTTCATTCTTATTGGTTTAATGCCTACATAAACAAGAGTATCTCCATCCCAATAAGTGTTCTCACCTTTTGGGTGGGGTCGCTCAGTTCGCTTGAGATCAATATCTTGCGATATTGCGTTGCTTGGAAAGGAGTCCTTTTTATTCATTTCGTGATCCTCGCTGTATCGGTAGCAATTTTTCGGCCGATTTCCTGCGATTTTTCTTCAATATGTCGTAGGTTGTAGCGTCTTGACATAGGTGAGCCTGGCACCCAGCCCATCAGTTGTTCCCTTAGCGTGCACTCGTCCTCAAAGGACATGTCTTCTCGATCTGCAATTATCGAGAAGCGATAATTCCAGTCGTGTCGCAGCAGGTGAGGGCGTACTTGCGATAGGGCGCAAAAGGATTGCCTGAGGTTGGCAAGCCCGCTACCAAATGCCGTTATGGGAAGAGCTCGACCTTGGCTCCGTCCTCCACGATGGACGATGAAAATGAAGTTCTCATCGGAGAATCCGGCCATTGGAATATCTGCTCGCCAGTTGTCTCGGTAGTTCCGCAGTTGCTCCTCAAGGTGTTCCGATATCGGAACCTTACGTCCCAGCGTTTTGGCGACCGGTTGATGCAGGCGGGTATCGATCGCGTCATGATGGTTGCGCTCGATGTCCAGATAGGCGCTGTCACCGCCGCCGGCTTCGATGATGTTCCTGAGTTTCAGGCTGAGTAGCTCGCCGGCCCGCATGCCAGTTTCGTAAAGAACACGCAGCATCACGATATTGCGCAATCTCGGTCCAAAATCCTGTGGCTTCCGAAGGCCCTCAAAGGGCTGATGGAACAAGTCCAGCAGTTGGTTGCGAGCGTCGGTAGATAACCTCGCCGAAACGACACGTTGATCGCGTGCGGAACTTGATCCGGCCTTTCGCCGCTTTTTCCTCAGCAACATAGTGTCTTGTGCAGCAAGTGCTTCCCGAATTTCGGGTGTGTTGGCATCAGTGATGAGCTCCTGCGCCAGCCAGCGGAGATAGCCTGCTGTATAGGTGACATAGGTGTTGTATTTGGGACTACTAATGACTGCCCCCTTGCCCCCCAGCTTGCTTGCACGCAGATAGTTCGCCAGATCATCAACCTGTGCAGCAGTAAGAAACTTGCGGCTGCGAAAGGACAAGGCCAGGTCGATATTCCTACTGGACTCCCACTCGCAGACTCGCCTGATTACTGCGAGGTAGACTTTCTGAGTCTCGTGCGTAGCGGATGGTCGGACCGTGCGAGCAATGTAGGCGGTTGGGTAGAACAGGGGGAGGTCGGGTTCTTCAGTCTTATAGAGCTGAGATAAACGTTCGCCGCTGCTAGTAATGAAAGTTTTGATTGTGTACTTCATGAAATCCTGTGCCCCACTAATTCAATATGCCAAACAAAGCATGGCCAACCCAACGGGCGAAGAGAGACCTCGCCTGTCATGATCGCTTGCATCGTTGAAATGAAAAGGCAGGCAGTCGGCTTGACGCCAACTGGCGAGAAATACAGAATGCAGAGGTCAGGGGTTGCCACAACTGACATTTCCGCAGAAGCCCCGGGCTCCGAACCCCGGGGCTTTTTGCATCTCCAGTACCTGCTTGCAAAACGGTTATTAGGTACGACTCATATTTATTCCTCCTCGGTTACTGTGGTCATGAGTGCTTTCTCACTCTGATTGGCTCTCAGTGCGCTCAATTCCCGGCACGTTCAGGCTTTTCCTAGCGATCCAGGCAGCCACATCCCTGACTAATGCAAATCGGCCACGACGGCCCTCTACGGCAAACACAGGCAGATCCAGAGTTCCCCTGAGCAATGCTTGGCGGAATGCATTCGGTGAGCGATAACCAATTTCTCGCCACAAATCCCCACTGCCTAGCATCGTCCCGTAACGGGCGGTTAACTGGCGCTCCAGATCTGTTGATAGGGCGAGAAGATCGTTCTGTTTGGGCATGATGCTCATCGTGTCGTCTAGTTGCACACTAAGTTAGAGGTGACTCCCCAATTTATCGAGAGTAGTGTTGGAGCTCACTGCTACTTCCTGTAAGGATTTTGGAGAGGCATAAGTGACTGATATTGAGAGAATTAACTTAATTTGCGCGGATTTTGAGTCATTTTTGCGCGGAAATTATTTTGCAGCCGATTACGCGTGCTGCCAGGAATCGTTGGAAAGCCTACGCACACGCTACTGGTATGAATCGCTGAAGCAACGTTTTTCACTGTCTGGACCATCTCAGATGGAGAGATGCCTTGAGCCAGATGCAGTCACATGGAATGAAGACGGTCGTAAAAAACACAGCTCCAACAAATGGGGTCGTTATCGTGATGGCGGCCGGCTAAGGCAGACTACCTTGGCAAAAGTGGAAAAGAATGCGCCAGGCTCGATGCGTATTTTTAATCATCCGCTCTGGGATGTGCTGGATTTCGAAAATAAAGAAGTTATGGAAGGGGAGGCGTTCCTGCAATTATTGTCCGCAGAACTGCAAGTCGTTCTGTTTAAGAGAAAGCCGATAGGCATAAATAGCTATGTGGAACGGGTGCCTGTTAATCGGTTCTTACTCAGAAAGCTTGAGCTTCGTGCAGATCTGGAAGTGTTGGCTTGCCTGACCTGGCTTCTAAGAGAAGCAGCGGCAAAGAAATGCAGTAACGCCAAAGAGATTGGAGATAGTTTGCACAATGTGCTGCTGATGATGGCTTTGGAACTTCATGCTCTGAGGGTGGCCCTGCCTTTATTACAGCACTTTATCGGCAGGGTCCTGCCACTGGGTCTACCCCGTTATCATCAAATAGCGATCACCCCAATCCAGTATTTAGAGCTTGCAGGTGCACTGAACAAACTGGTCTTCAATATCAAGGGGCAGTCCAAAGTACTCCAGTGGGAAAGCCGGGTCAGGAATATGTACCGTTTGTTGAGTGGGGACTTCGGCTTAGATGTACCGCTAGCCATGTCGCTGCCCACTGAGCCAGACAGGAAGCTTTCTTGGATACCACTCAAGGTGATTAAGCAGTTTAAAAGCTTCGCGTGGTCGCGAAATTATGGTTGGAAAAGCGTTTTTCGAGAAGAGTAGGGGAAGTAAATTTCAGTGAATGTATTTTCCGATTCTGCTACTTCTTAACGATTTTTAATAGTGCGGAATAAGATCCGCTTCTATAAGGACTTGCAAACTCATTTTTTTCGAAAGTTCCGCTGTGGCTACACCCGTGCTAACCCGCCGCCCTCATAAAGCATGATTACTTTTTGGCGCGCTTGAAGAGAATGCTCGGTGCCATTTACACCTGGTCATTGGTCGTTGCGATGGTTTTCGCCCGGCGTGTTAAGATTTGGCGCGCGTTTACAGGGGAAAAGCAATGACGGTTTACAAACAAGCTGCTGACAGGGTGGTAGTTCTGGACACCGAAACCACCGGCATGCCGGTCACCGATGGTCACCGGATCATCGAGATCGGCTGTGTCGAAATGGTCGGCCGGCGCCTGACCGGGCGGCATTTTCACGTTTACCTGCAGCCCGATCGCGAGATCGACGAGGGCGCCATCGCGGTCCACGGCATCACCAACGAGTTCCTGCAGGACAAACCCCGTTTCAAGGATGTGGCCGAGGAGTTCTTCGAGTTCATCAAGGGCGCCCAGCTGATCATCCACAACGCGGCGTTCGACGTGGGCTTCATCAACAACGAGTTCGCCCTGCTGGGTCAGCAGGAGCGCGCCGATCTCACAGAGCACTGCTCAATCCTCGATACCCTGTTGATGGCCCGCGAGCGCCACCCGGGCCAACGCAACAACCTCGACGCGCTGTGCAAGCGTTACGACGTCGACAACTCCGGCCGTGACCTGCACGGCGCCTTGCTCGACGCCGAGATCCTCGCCGACGTCTACCTGGCGATGACCGGCGGGCAGACCAACCTGTCCCTGGCCGGCGACGGCTCCGAGGGGGACAGCAGCGGTCGCCAGCAGCCCACGCCGATCCGCCGCCTGCCCGCCGAGCGCGCACGCACGGTGGTGATCCGCGCCAGCGAGGCGGAGCTGGCTGAGCATGCCGCGCGGATGGCGGTGATCGAGAAGTCGGCCGGCGCGCCCCCCCTGTGGGTGCAACTGGAGCAGGCGCCAGCCGAGCAGTAGGGCGGGTGGGGCCGCCCAGGCCGCGCTCACCGCCGATAAGGGTAGGGTGTGCCGTGCACACCAGCACGGTACCCGTTGCTGGATGTTTGGTGCGCAGGGCGCACCCTGCCTGGGTACCGCGCATGAAAAAGCCCCGAGTCCTTTGGCCTCGGGGCTTTTTCGTTCAGGCCAGGCCCGGGTCAGTCGAACACGATGCCCTGGGCCAGCGGCAGCTCGCGGGAGTAGTTGACCGTGTTGGTCTGCCGGCGCATGTAAGCCTTCCACGCATCGGAGCCGGACTCGCGGCCGCCGCCGGTCTCCTTCTCGCCGCCGAAGGCGCCGCCGATTTCCGCTCCGCTGGTGCCGATGTTGACGTTGGCGATGCCGCAGTCGCTGCCGGCGGCGCTCTGGAACTGCTCGGCCTCGCGCATGTCGGTGGTGAAGATGCACGACGACAGGCCCTGGGGCACCTCGTTGTTCAGGCGCAGGGCCTGGTCGAAGTGGCTGTAGCTCATCACGTAGAGGATCGGCGCGAAGGTCTCGTGGCGCACCACCTCGCTCTGCGCCGGCATCTCGACGATGGCCGGGCTGACGTAGTAGGCGTTCGGGAACTGCTCGGCCAGCTGGCGCTCGCCGCCGAACACCTGGCCGCCCTCGGCGCGGGCCTTGTCCAGGGCCGCCTGCATGGCCTCGAAGCTGTGCTTGTCGATCAGCGGGCCGACCAGGTTGCCCTGCAGCGGGTGGCCGATGCGCACCTTGCTGTAGGCGACCTTGAGGCGCGCGACGATCTCGTCCCTGACCGATTCGTGGGCGATCAGCCGGCGCAGGGTGGTGCAGCGCTGGCCGGCGGTGCCTACGGCGCCGAACAGGATGGCCCGCACGGCCATGTCCAGATCGGCACTGGGGGCCAGGATCATGGCGTTGTTGCCGCCCAGTTCGAGGATGCTGCGGGCGAAGCGCGCGGCCACCTTGGGCGCCACTTCGCGGCCCATGCGGGTGCTGCCGGTGGCGCTGATCAGCGCCACGCGCGGGTCTTCCACCAGGGCGTCGCCGGCTTCGCGGTCGCCGATGATCAGCTGGCTGAGACCCTCGGGGGCGTCGCCGAAGGCGGCCAGCGCCTGCTCGAACAGCGCCTGGCAGGCCAGGGCGGTCAGCGGGGTCTTCTCCGACGGCTTCCACAGCACGGCATCGCCGCAGACCAGGGCCAGGGTGGTGTTCCAGGCCCAGACCGCCACCGGGAAGTTGAAGGCGCTGATCACGCCGACCACGCCGAGCGGCTGCCAGGTCTCGCGCATGTGGTGGCCCGGACGCTCGGAGGCGATGGTCAGGCCGTACAGCTGGCGCGACAGGCCGACGGCGAAGTCGCAGATGTCGATCATCTCCTGCACTTCGCCCAGGCCTTCCTGGGTGATCTTGCCGGCCTCCCAGGACACCAGCTCGCCGAGGTCGGCCTTGTGCGTGCGCAGCACCTCGCCGAACAGGCGAATCAGCTCGCCACGGCGCGGCGCCGGCACGCTGCGCCAGGCCAGGAAGGCCTGCTCGGCGCGGGCGATCTTGGCCTGCACGGCGGCGCGATCTTCCAGGCTGACCGAAGCGATCTGGCTGCCGTCGATCGGGGTGTACACCGGGTAGTTGCCATTCTCCACTGCTTGGGCGCTAACCCCGAGGCGGCTCAGAAGTCCGTCAACCATGGCTCTCTCCTGTATTGGGTCGTGGTTGAAAATTATGCTCGGGGTCAGTATTAATCCTCCGCCTGGAGGGCAGCAAGCGAGCATTATTCGCCATGTCATTCCTAGGATTCATCGTTCGTCCCTGTTCGCCGCCCCACGCCTTCGCGAGATATCCCCATGTCCAAACGCCTGATGCCGTCCATGGCCGCCCTGCAGTGCTTCGAGGCGGTGGCGCGCCACCTGAGCTTCACCCGCGCGGCCGAGGAGCTGTTCCTGACCCAGAGCGCGGTGAGCAAGCAGGTTGCGCAGCTCGAGGAGATGCTCCAGCACCTGCTGTTCCGCCGCATCCGCCGGCGCTTGCAGCTGACCCCGGCCGGCTCGCTGTACCTGACCGAGGTGAACAAGATCCTCAAGCAGGTGGAGATGTCCACCCACTACATCCTCTCCTACGGCGGCGAGACCGAGGTGCTCAAGGTGGCCACCCAGCCGACCTTCGGCGCGCGCTGGCTGATCCCCCATCTCAAGGGTTTCGGCGCCGCCAACCCGAACATCCACCTGGATATCCGCAACGAACTGGAACCCTTCGACCTGGTCCAGGCGCGGGCCGACGTGGTGTTCTTCTTCGGCCAGGGCACCTGGCCGGGGGCCGAGTGCATCGAGCTGTTCGGCGAGCAGATGGTGCCGGTGTGCGCCCCGGACATCCTCCCGGCCACGCCGCTGGACAGTGCCCTGCAGCTGAGCGAACGGGTGCTGCTGCAGTGCGCCTCGCGCCCCGAGGCCTGGCACGAGTGGTTCCAGGCCCAGGACCTGCAGACCGAGCACAGCTATCACGGCCCGCGGTTCGAGACCTTCTACATGTGCATCCGCGCCGCTCAGTCCGGCTGCGGGGTGGCGCTGGTGCCGCGCTTTCTGGTGGAGGACGAACTGGCCGAGGGCAAGCTGGTGATTCCCTGGGACCACCCCCTGGCCAGCAGCGGCCGGCACTTTCTCGCCTACGCCGAGCACGCCGCCGAAGTGCCGAAGATCCGCGCCTTCGTGCGCTGGATCGAGGAGCAGGTGCGCCGCGAGCACGGCGACGCCGGTCGCTGAGCGCTACCGGGCGGGCGCTCGGACGAGCGCGGCCTGATGCGGAAAAAAAGGAATAACAGGCGCGTTTTTTTTCGTTTGTCGGGCGGCTTCCTCTCTCGCTTTCATAGTGGCCCGTCAAACCGGCCTAGAGGATGCCCCATGCCTGCCCGCCAGAACCCTTGCCAGCGCCCAACGTTCGACCACCTCGACCGCGCCGCGGGAGCCCGCCCATGAGCCAGGCGCCGATCAGCAATGCCCTGGGCATCGTCCACCCCATCAGCCTCAGCCACGGCCGTAACGCCGAGGTCTGGGATGCCACCGGCAAGCGCTATATCGACTTCGTCGGCGGCATCGGCGTGCTCAACCTTGGCCACTGCCACCCGCAGATCGTCGAGGCGGTTCGCGAGCAGGCCGGCAAGCTGACCCACTCGGCCTTCAATGCCGTGCCCCACGAAGGCTACCGCCGGCTGATGGAGGCCCTGGCGCGCTTCGTGCCGGTCAGCTACCCGCTGTCCGGCATGCTCACCAACAGCGGCGCCGAGGCGGCGGAGAACGCCCTGAAGGTCGTTCGCGCGGCCACCGGGCGCACCGCGGTGATCGCCTTCGACGGCGGCTTCCACGGGCGCACCCTGGCCACCCTCAACCTCAATGGCAAGGTGGCGCCCTACAAGCAGAAGGTCGGCGTGCTGCCGGGGCCGGTGTACCACCTGCCGTACCCCAGCGCCGACAACGGCGTCAGCCGAGAGCAGGCCATGGCGGCCATGGAGCGGTTGTTCAGCGTGGAGATCGACCGCGCCGAGGTGGCCTGCTTCATCGTCGAACCGGTGCAGGGCGAGGGCGGCTTCCAGGCCCTGGATGCCGCCTTCGCCCAGGACCTGCGGCGCTTCTGCGATGCCCACGGCATCCTGCTGATCATCGACGAGATCCAGTCCGGCTTCGGCCGCAGCGGCCAGCGCTTCGCCTTCAGCCGCCTGGGCATCGAACCGGACCTGCTGCTGCTGGGCAAGAGCATGGCCGGCGGCCTGCCGCTGGCGGCGGTGGTCGGCCGCCGTGAACTGATGGATGCACTGCCCAAGGGCGGCCTCGGCGGCACCTACTCGGGCAATCCCATCGCCTGCGCGGCCGCCCTGGCGACCCTGGAGGCGATGAGCGACGCCAACCTGGCGACCTGGGGCGAGCTGCAGGAAAGTACCATCCTCGCCCGCTACCACAGCTGGCAACAGGCGCCCTGGGCGGCTGCCATCGGCCGCCTGAGCGGCGTGGGCGCCATGCGCGGTATCGAACTGCGCAGTGCAGAGGGCGGGCCCGGCAGCGAGCGCCTGGCCAGCCTGCTGGGCAACGCCCGCGAGCAGGGCCTGCTGTTGATGCCCAGCGGCAAATACCGGCACATCATTCGCCTGCTGGCGCCCCTGACCACAGAGCGCGAATTGCTGGACGAGGGCTTCGATATCTTCGAGCGCTGCCTGGCGCAGTTGGCCTGAGCCGGGCAGGGGGCTTTTCTGCGGCCCCCTGTGTCCTCGGCGAGCTGCTACAGGCCAAGCCCAGGTGGAAGTGGAGGAACAGAACTCGAAGATCCTCGAAAGCCACAACGCCCGCACCTATACCCGGCTGAAGATCCAGCAGGCGGTGGAGGGCTTCTCGCTGATCGCCATCAGCAACTACCTGATCGGCCTGCTGAAGATGACCCTGGAGGGCCTGTGGCTTTGGGCTCGCCGCTGTCCGCCAAGGTCCTGTTCGCCCTGCTGGCGCGAAGGCTCAAACAGGCGGCGCGGTACTAGGTGCGGAGAAAACCCGCCGGAGCACCCGGCGGGCTGTTCGTGCGCAGATCGACGGCCGGCCTACAGCTGCAGGCAGGTCTTCCTGGCCTGGTGATTGCCACCGAACGGCGAACACAGGCGCTGATGCACCCGGCTGAGGAAGCCGATCTCGAACGCCCGGCGCTGCGCCCCAGGGGGCAGCGCGTCGCGCTCGATGATCAGGTTGGCCCACAGCCAGCCGCTGTCGTCGTTGCTCAACCAGGCCTGGGCGCTGGCCACGCCCCGCTCGAAGGCCTCGTGGCAGTTCACCGGCCACTTGATGATCGCGCCGCGATGGCCGTCGTGGGTTGGCAGGTGGCTGGTGCAGGGTCTATTCATCGCCAGCCCTCCCGTGGGCCTGGGCCAGCGCACGGCGGTACAGCACCAGCACCTCGTTCAGCAGCGCGCGGGCGCTGTCGCAGGCCTCATGCAGCGGCCTCGCGCCGGGGCTGGACGCCTCCATGCGCGCCAGGATGGCGAACAGCCTATGCAGCATCGCCACCCGTATCTCGGCCGCCGCCTGGAAATGGCAGCCCTGGCCATCGGGGCAATCGAGTGGTGCGCAGCGTTTGGGGAAGGGAACGACAACGGCGTTGAATCTAGTCATGACGCACCTCCAGGCAGGAGGCGAACGACAAGACGAACAGCCCAAGGTGGAGCCCTTGGGTAAAAGGTGGATAGCGCATTTTCCTTATGCTCCTCGAACGTATTAAGGAGCCGCCAACCGCCGTTGCGACACGGTTATGGGTGGCGGACCGTACGGGGGTCGCAATACCGGCGTCCGAGGGAACCGGCCAGGCCGAAGCCTGCCCCGCACGGCCCACCATAACTGCACGAGAAAACAGCAGGCACAAAAAAAGCGCCTGCTCTCGGCTATGGCGCTACCGCGCCTCAGACATATACGGGTTGCGACACCCGGCCACGGGATTGACCGTGACCGGCGCACTCTAGCCCGGCGCCATGTGCAGGGCAAGCCCGAAGCAAGGAGGGCGATTCGCCGCAACAACTTGTGGCGACATTCCCTATTCGGGTAGTTTCAACCCACGCAATGACGCACCCCGCAGGCAGGACGCCGGTTATCTTCTCCCTGCATGTATGAAGCGTTGGATCGGTAGGGCCGTCCGCCGATCGTTCTCGGTAGGGGGGGCTGTGGTGATGCAAAGGCGTCACGGCGCTGGCTGGCAGAGTGAGCTGTCCATTTCGAATCCTGCATCTGCGTTTTTATACAGTAGTAATGAATGAGCGAAATACGGAAGTCACGCGAATACGCACCCGGCCGGCCTCGTCGGCCTAAGCGATTGATCTGCAAATGATTTTTATCGAGTGGCAGGTAGCGTGGCGCGGAATTATGCGGAATTCGCGACTATTGGATTAGCGCAGAATTCCATCTAATCACTGTTAGGCCTTTATGAGACAGATCGCTGTCAGCAATAAAAAATTAAGAGGTATACCTCGTCGCCTCCGGTCTTTGGAGAAATGGGCATCACGTTTTGAAGGATTCTCACGCCCTCAATCGACACCAAAAGAAAAGTATTTCAATTGGAAAATTCCAGTCCACTCAGCACTTGTGGAAGGCAACCAAACAACCATTGAAATCCAAGCATTTTGCGTTATGCAACTTTTGAGGGCAGCGAAATATTTAGCTGACGCAGCTCCTGACAATCCAAAAGGTTATTATCGGGTGGCCTGCTTGCTTACATGGCCTTGGTTACACCGGAGCGAAGTAACCATTTTCTACAGCCAGGATTACTACAAAGGTTTTCTTGGGGAGCAGAACTCACTCGCACCAGAGCGTATATCTGAAAAACTAGGGTTGCTGCTACCACAAAGCTTTATCGAACATGGCCACGACGTTACACAACCGGATGACGAGACAACTGTTCAATGGTGGTGCCTTGGCCAACAGGCCTAACAACTGTATATGGACGCTCCCCACAAGCAGTGAGGAATCGCTTTTCACGCCTGTCGTCAGTGCGGTTGCATTCGTATATCCGGCCTGTTGTGGGCAGTCATGCCCTGGCCATTCTGTAGTTCGCACAGCGGGGGCCAAGCGTTCAAACGATCCCGAAGATCAGCATTGTTATCGGCCTTGTTCCGCTGCAGGACTCGCCTGTTTCGACAGTCTCGCCTCTCACCACAACCACTGGAAAACCTTCACTTCATCCTGATTACCCCGCCGTCAGGCGGGCCTGGCGCTGGGCCAGTCACCGCTGAAACGTCGCTCGTGGCACCACACCGCCCAGCAGATGCGTACCAGCTTGTTGGCCAGGGCCACCGCCGCCTTGTTGTGGCCGATACGCTCGGCCGTCGCCAACGCCCATCGCTGCAGGCGGGTCAGGCGTTCCGGCGTGCGCGCCTGGCAACGCCTGGCCGCCAACAGGCTGGCGCGCGAGCCGTGAACCAGCAGGGTGCGCACATAGACGTTGCCCTTGCAGCTGATGCGCCCCAGTCGCCGGCGCAGGCCGCTGCTGTGTTCGCTCGGGGTCATGCCCAGCCAGGCGCTGAGCTGGCGCCCGTTGGCAAAGCGTTCAGGCTGGCCGACCGCGGCTTTCAGGGCGCTGGCGGTGAGCAGGCCGATGCCGCTGACCTCGTCGAGCCTGTGCACGATGGCGTCGTCGGCGTGCAGCCGTGCCAGTTGCTGCTCGCACTCGTGCATCGACTGCTCATAGAGGCTGATCTCGGCCAACACCACCTGCAGCGCGCCGCGCAGGGCGCCGACCTCCGGCCGCTCGACCAGTTCGCTGGCCTGGCGCAGAAAGGCCCGCGGGCCGTCGGCGACCTGCAGGCCGGCCTCGCGCAAGATCCCGCGCAGCAGGTTGATGCGCTGCACCCGCGATTTCTTCCAGGCCTCGCGCAGCTTGTGCAGTTGCTGCAACTGCTGCTGTTCCAGGCTCTTCACCGGCACCGGGCGCATGCCCCGGCAGCGCCCGGCCTCGAGGATGGCCTCGCAGTCGTTGCGGTCGGTCTTGCTGCCGCGCCGGTAGGGCCGCACATGGCGCGCATGCAGCAGCACCACCCGATGCCCGCGCGCCTGCATCTGCCGGCCCCAATAGTGCGCCGTGCCACAGGCCTCCATCAGCCACTCGACCGGCTCGGCCTGCTCCTGTATATATCGCCCGAACGCCTCACGACTCAGCCGCCTGTGCTGACTCACCACGCCGGCACGGACACTCTCGGCAACTTGGTAAACGGACTTGGCCAGATCAACCGCTATGCGTTTCATCACACCCTCCCAGCGAACAGTCAGCACCGCTATCGGTATAGAAGCGTGGCGCGGGGAGTGTCCATTACAGCATTCAAACCGTTCGCTTCGCTCACTGGGACGGGCTAAAGCCCGCCCCTTAACCAAACGTTATGAATATGATCAGAAAAATAGCAATTATCCCCATTTTGGCCTTCTCTCTGCATGCGTTCGGAACCGAATGCATAAACAATGATTTAATATGGCCAAAATTAGTAATTTACACATCCGATTCATCCTCCTACAACGAAGCAATTTCTGTTCTAGCTGCCGCTGAAAAAAGTGACAAAACCGGTGAAAGTTTATTTTATAAGGCTGCACTCGAACACCGACTCAAACTCTACAAGGAGTCGCTACAAAGCATAGAAAAATCAGCGTCTGTCGATTATCACTTTGCACATGCATTCTTTGGGCTGGCATATCAATATGGGTACCTGGGGTTTGAGCAGAGCATAATAAAGTCACAGACCCACTACAAAAAGTATTTAGATGCCGCCAAAAAATGTTCAGAATTTGAAGGCTCACATCCTACTGAAGAGCAAGGCTCTAGCCTTGTAATGAAGCTCTTTGAAATAACGCCAATAGATATCATAAGATCGAAATATATAAAATAAATCAGCGTGCATCTTCATAACTAGTGGTTCAAATCGTTCGCTGCGCTCACTGGGACGGGCTAAAGCCCGCCCCTTAACCAAACGTTATACACCTAGGGAATAATCGTGCTACGCCCCATATTTATTACCATCACGACCCTGTACTCCTTTTCGCTGTACGCGCAAGAAAGTACGCAGTGGATAGCAAAAACAAACTTTAATATAGAAGGCTCGAATTACATTGAGACACTCACTTTTGTCTCTGGCATTTCTTACGCCCTTACCGAATCGGCCAAAGAACTTAAAAAACAGAAAAAGCAAAACTTCTTCTGCACCCCAGAAGATAAACTGATTGACTCAAAGCTTATAGTGTCAATTCTTAACGCCAAGCATTCCGGTTCAGTTTCGGCTGAAGCAGCAATTTCAACCGTTACCAAAGAGCTTACAGCCCGCTTCCCATGTGCAAGTACGGCGTATAACAATGCGTATATGGACGCTCCCCACAAGCATATATGGACGCTCCCCACAAGCAGTGAGGAATCGCTTTTCAAGCCTGTCGTCAGTGCGGTTGCATTCGTATATCCGGCCTGTTGTGGGCTGTAATGCCCTGGCCATTCTGTAGTTCGCACAGCGGGGGCCAAGCGTTCAAACGATCGCGAAGATCAGCATTGTTATCGGCCTTGTTCCGCTGCAGGACTCGCCTGTTTCGACAGTCTCGCGTCTCACCACAACCACTGGAAAACCTGCATTCCCTCCTGATTACTCCCGCCGTCAGGCGGGCCTGGCGCTGGGCCAGTCACCGCTGAAGCGTCGCTCGTGGCACCACACCGCCCAGCAGATCCGTACCAGCTTGTTGGCCAGGGCCACCGCCGCCTTGTTGTGGCCGATACGCTCGGCCGTCGCCAACGCCCATCGCTGCAGGCGGGTCAGGCGTTCCGGCGTGCGCGCCTGGCAACGCCTGGCCGCCAACAGGCTGGCGCGCGAGCCGTGAACCAGCAGGGTGCGCACATAGACGTTGCCCTTGCAGCTGATGCGCCCCAGTCGCCGGCGCAGGCCGCTGCTGTGTTCGCTCGGGGTCATGCCCAGCCAGGCGCTGAGCTGGCGCCCGTTGGCAAAGCGTTCAGGCTGGCCGACCGCGGCTTTCAGGGCGCTGGCGGTGAGCAGGCCGATGCCGCTGACCTCGTCGAGCTTGTGCACGATGGCGTCGTCGGCGTGCAGCCGCGCCAGTTGCTGCTCGCACTCGTGCATCGACTGCTCGTACAGGCTGATCTCGGCCAACACCACCTGCAGCGCGCCGCGCAAGGCGCCGACCTCCGGCCGCTCGACCAGTTCGCTGGCCTGGCGCAGAAAGGCCCGCGGGCCGTCGGCGACCTGCAGGCCGGCCTCGCGCAAGATCCCGCGCAGCAGGTTGATGCGCTGCACCCGCGACTTCTTCCAGGCCTCGCGCAGCTTGTGCAGTTGCTGCAACTGCTGCTGTTCCAGGCTCTTCACCGGCACCGGGCGCATGCCCCGGCAGCGCCCGGCCTCGAGGATGGCCTCGCAGTCGTTGCGGTCGGTCTTGCTGCCGCGCCGGTAGGGCCGCACATGGCGCGCATGCAGCAGCACCACCCGATGCCCGCGCGCCTGCATCTGCCTGCCCCAATAGTGCGCCGTGCCACAGGCCTCCATCAGCCACTCGACCGGCTCGGCCTGCTCCTGTATATATCGCCCGAACGCCTCACGATTCAGCCGCCTGTGCTGACTCACCACGCCGGCACGGACACTCTCGGCAACTTGGTAAACGGACTTGGCCAGATCAACCGCTATGCGTTTCATCACACCCTCCCAGCGAACAGTCAGCACCGCTATCGGTATAGAAGCGTGGCGCGGGGAGCGTCCATTACAGCATTCAAATCGCTCACTTCGTTCGCTGGGACGGGCTAACGCCCGCCCCTTAACCAAACGTTATATTCCTAAGGCACGTATGCAAATCGACACAGCCACCAAAAGCGACTATTGGGCATTAATAGAAATCTGGGGGTCATCAGTGCGTGCCACCCATGATTTCCTAGGCGAAGATAATATTAAATCTCTTAAGCCTCTAATGCTTGATCACTATTTCGATGCAGTGGATTTGCGAGTCGCTAAAGATGAAAGCAATGCAATCGTTGGCTTCATTGGGGTTGCGGAGCAGAATATTGAAATGCTTTTTATATCTCCATCACACAGGAATAAAGGCATCGGATCACTATTGCTAAAGAATGCTATAAAAAATCAGGGTGCGCGAAAAGTTGATGTTAACGAACAGAATCTCGATGCGACCGGATTTTATGAGCATTTAGGCTTCAGCGTAACTGGTCGTTCCCCACTAGATGGGCAGGGTAATCCATTTCCACTACTTCACTTGGAGCTGGCCGGAGTATAACAATTCACTCAAATCGGTCGCCGGGACGGGCTGAAGCTAGTCCCGGCGAGCGTTAGAAACAGGAGAAATCCAAGTACATGAAACAGAATCTAAAAGGCCAATGCCTCTGCGGTAATGTGAAATTCGAGCTGTCCGATGATTTCAAGGCTTTTTACCAATGCCATTGCGCTCAATG
The DNA here is from genome assembly GCF_024397895.1 of Pseudomonas benzenivorans. Taxonomy (NCBI): domain Bacteria; kingdom Pseudomonadati; phylum Pseudomonadota; class Gammaproteobacteria; order Pseudomonadales; family Pseudomonadaceae; genus Pseudomonas; species Pseudomonas benzenivorans. The sequence goes on along the minus strand of NZ_CP073346.1, from coordinate 274,066 downwards.
CCAACAGCTCACGGGCAGCGCATTTGCGTCGAATATCTTTACTCGCCCCGACAACATCGAGTGGACATCGGGTAAAGCGGACGTTTCTCATTATGAGCACCCGACAAGAGAGTTTTCCAAAGCTTTCTGCAGGGTTTGTGGCTCTGCTGTGCCATTTGTCAACAAGAGCAGGACGTCGCTAATCGTGCCTGCCGGTTCTTTGCTTGACAAGCCAAGCATCTCTCCGCAGGCAAACATCTTTGCCGCCGAGGAGGCGCATTGGTTGGCCGATGGTTTGAAGGCTCACAGCTTTGAAGGCTTTCCCGAGTGAAAGCGTCTAACAAGCCGATGCGTTCGGGCGGGGTCAAGCTGTCAATTTGTTGAAAGCCCAACAAGGCAGCCATTTTGTCTATGCCGCTTGTTGCGGCGTTATGTCCCAGCGGTAACCAAGGAAGGTGTCACGAGAAAAGCAGTATTGCCATTGGTCGTGTTGCTGGCATTTACAGCCTACACGGCTTTTGCGATGTCGCAGGCCGAGCAGTCGCTTATCCAGTTCGGCATGGAACTGATGTCTAGCCTGGATACTGCGCAGGTTGTAATCGATCTCTACATCCTGGCCGTGCTTGCTTGTATATGGATGTATCAAGATAACCGGTCGCGCGGCAAGCCTATTGCCGCCGTGGCTCCGTATATTCTGATTACTGCGATTTTCGTATCTGTTGGCCCGCTGCTCTATCTGGTCATGAAGTGTCTTTCGAAGGACTCCAGTGCGGGTGAAACATAACCATGTTTATATGAAACACCCCCGCAGGCGGTGAGCAATAGCTTGTTCAAGCACTGCCGCCTGTGCGGTTGCATGAGTGGGCCTTGTGCGGCGCCAGTCGCCGCTGAAGCGCCGCCCGTGGCAGCACGGCGCCTGGCAGATGCGCAGCAACTTGTTGTGGCCGATGCGCGTCGCTGTTTGAGCCTCGTCTTTTATTGCGATTGGTTTTGATGGCAAAGGGCTGAATGCCTTGATACTTGCTTTATATCGGCATGTGGCAGTGGCAATAGGACGTGGGCGGCTTTTATTACCAATGCATCAGGTTAATAAATGGCGTCTATACTGCTGTTTGGTTGTGGGGCGATCAATAAATTTCGATTAAACAATATAGGCAGCCAGTTGGGCGGCAAAAGGATCGGCAAGCATGCTATTCGATAATCTCGACGCGCGAATCGAGCAGGCTGCCGACAAGGTGGCGGAGGTGCTGTTCCAGCCGGAGACCTATACCCAGGTCGGCATCGTCCTGGCGATTTACGCCGTCGCCTGGCTTATCGCCAATCGCATCCGCAGGTATGCGCCCATCCTCGATGCCCGCTACGAGGCGGCGGCGGTGCATCCGGTGGGCAAGTTCGTCAGCAAGTTGGGCGCGCTGATCTTTCCGCTGGTCGCCATCCTGATGTTGCGGGTGTCCGTCGAGGTGAGCGAGAACCTGTTGGATCAGGGCTGGCTGGTGCAGGCGGCGCTGACCATTTCCATCCTGCTGATCTTCTACTCGATCATCCGTAATTTCATCCGCAACAAGTTCCTCGTTGTGGCCTTCAGGTGGCTGGGCATTCCGCTGTTGTTCCTGCACCTGGTCGGTCTGCTGGACGGCCTGATCGCGATACTCGAATCCATCTCGGTCAATCTCGGCAATATCGAGATTTCGGTCTACGGCATTGCCCGGGTCGCCATCTTTGGTTCGATCCTGTTCTGGCTCGGGCGCGTCAGCAGCAGGACCGGTCGGGACTTCATCTCCCATCAGGAGAACCTGGACGTACGCACGCGGGAGGTGGCCGCGAAGCTGTTCGAGGTGGCGATATTCTTCTTCATCTTCCTGCTGCTGCTGCAGATCATGGGCATCAACCTCACCACGCTCGCGGTGTTCGGCGGCGCGCTGGGCGTGGGCCTGGGCTTCGGCCTGCAGGCGATTGCCTCCAACTTCATTTCCGGGATCATCATCCTGATGGATCGCTCGGTGTCGATTGGCGACTATGTGGAGCTCGAGGACGGCCGCACCGGCATCGTGCGCGAGCTGAACATGCGCTCGACGACGCTGGAAACCTTCGACGGCAAGGACATCGTGGTGCCGAACGAGAAGTTCATCGCCGAGATCTTCACCAACTGGACGCACAAGGACAAAAGCCAGCGCTATCGTGTGGACTTTTCGGTTTCCTATAACTCCGATGTCAGGAAGCTGGTGGAGATCATCAAGCAGGTGGTGGCCAGCCACCCGCAGGTATTCAGCGGCGAGGACGTGCCGTTCGAGGAGCGTCCCGACTGCGAGATCGACAGCTTCGGCGACTCCGGCATCAACATGTTCGTGGAGTTCTGGATGGAAGGGGTGGACGACGGCAAGAACCGCGTAGGTGGCGACCTGCTGCTGATGATCCTGGAGGCCCTGCAGGAACACGGCTTCGAAATACCCTTCCCGCAGCGGGAGGTGCGCATCCTCGAGAAGCAGGCACCGGCCAGGGGCAAGCGGGGCGCCTGAGCGGCTGGTCCGGGCCGTGTCGCCGGGCCGGTTTCGCTTGCGTATTCCGCTGGTTTTGGATTCTCCAGGGGAATGAACAGCAGAGGATTAGTCGTTTGAAAGCGCCTATTGCGCTCGCCAGAATGACTCCCATGAATGGCTGGAATAGCAGCCACCCTGTCCAGGCGATGCAAGGAGTCGTGTTCCCATGAGCGTTCAAGCTGCCGCTAACCCGGATGCGCTGGTTAGCCCCGATGAGATCCGTGCGCAGTTCTCCCGCGCCATGTCGGCCATGTACCAGGCCGAGGTGCCGTTGTACGGCACGCTGTTGGCGCTGGTCGGCGAGGTCAATCGCGACGCCCTGGCGCGCGAACCGCAGCTGGCCGAACAGCTGCGCACCACCGGGGAGATCGGCCGCCTGGACATGGAGCGCCACGGCGCCATCCGCCTGGGCACTGCCGCCGAGCTGGCCACCATGCGCCGCCTGTTCGCGGTGATGGGCATGCAGCCGGTGGGCTACTACGACCTGGCCAGCGCCGGGGTGCCGGTGCACTCCACGGCCTTTCGCGCCACCCACGAGGCAGCCTTGCAGCACAGCCCGTTCCGCGTGTTCACCTCGTTGCTGCGCCTGGAGCTGATCGAGAACGCCGAGCTGCGCGAGCTGGCCCGCGGCATTCTGGCGCGGCGCAACATCTTCACCCCGCGGGCCCTGCGGCTGATCGAGCGGGCCGAGGCGGCCGGCGGTCTGACCGCGGCCGAGGCCGAGGAGTTCGTCCAGCAGGCCCTGGAGACCTTCCGCTGGCACCGCGAGGCCACGGTAAGCGCCGCGCTGTACCAGCAGCTGAGCGCGCAGCACAAGCTGATCGCCGATGTGGTGGCCTTCAAGGGGCCGCACATCAACCACCTGACCCCGCGCACCCTGGATATCGACACGGTCCAGGCCGGCATGCCGGGCCGCGGCATCAACCCCAAGGCGGTGATCGAGGGCCCGCCACCGCGGCGCTGCCCGATCCTGCTGCGCCAGACCAGTTTCAAGGCCCTGCAGGAGCCGGTGACCTTCGTCGAGGCGGACGGCGGCGGCGCGCTGGGCAGCCACACCGCGCGCTTCGGCGAGATCGAGCAGCGCGGCGTGGCCCTGACGCCCAAGGGCCGTGCCCTGTACGACCAGTTGCTCGAGGCCACCCGGGCAATCGCCGGCGGCGCGCCGAACGAGGAGGGCGCGGCGGCCTACATGGCCACCCTGAGCCAGCAGTTCGAGGCCTTCCCGGACGACTACCCCAGCCTGCGCCGGCAGCAGCTGGCCTACTTTCGCTACTTCGTCACCGAGCAGGGCCTGGCGGCCAAGGGGCAGGGCGAGCTGGCGGCGAGCCTGGAGGGGCTGCTGGCCGCAGGCCATGTGCGGTGCGAGCCTTTGGTGTACGAGGACTTCCTGCCGGTCAGCGCCGCCGGCATCTTCCAGTCCAATCTGGGCGACAACGCCCGCGACAGCTATGGCCAGAGCGCCAACCGCGAGGCCTTCGAACGCGACCTGGGCGCGCCGGTGCTGGACGAACTGGCGTTGTACGCCGCCACCCAGCAGCGCTCGCTGGCGCACTGCGCGCAGGCCTTGGGGCTGGCGGCGCTCGCCTGAGCCTGGAGTTGTTCCTGTTCCTGGAGGACGCTCGCAATGGACGATCGAAACGCTTCGACCGAGTCGGCCCGCCTCGCCGCCTTTCTGGCCGGGCACTACGGACTGCAGGGTGACTGCGAACCGCTGCCCGGCGGGCTCGACCTCAATTACCGGATTCGCGCCACAAACGGCCAGCAGTACCTGCTGAAACTCCATGGCGCCGGCGGCGAGCTCCAGGTGCTGGCGATGCAGGTGGCGGCGCTCGAGCACCTGGCTAGCGTAGCGCCGCAGCTGCCGGTGTCGCGCCAGTTGCCCAGTCGGCAGGGCGCCATCCTCAACGCCGTGGAGTTGCGCGGGGCGCGTCAGGCGCGCCTGCTGAGCTGGCCGGACGGCACGCCGTGGGCCAAGGTGCCGACGCATACGGCGGCAAGCTGCGCCAGCCTCGGCCGGCTGCTGGGCGAGCTGGACCTGGCGGTGCGGTCGTTCAGCCATGCCGGCTGCCGGCGCGCCTACGACTGGGATATCGGCCGCGCTGAAATCCACCTGGACCACCTGGCGGCGATCGACGACGCGGACAAGCGCGCCGTGGTGCAGGGCATCCTCGAGCGCTTCGCCCAGGTGGTGAAGCCGGCCCTGGCCGACTGCCCGCGCCAGGTGATCCATAACGACGTCAACGACTACAACGTGCTGCTGGACGAGCAGGGCGCGGTGAGCGGCCTGCTCGACTTCGGCGACATGGTGGAGAGCTGGCGGGTCAACGAGCTGGCCGTGGCTTGCGCCTACGCGCTGCTCGGCGCGGACGACCCCATCGCCGCCATCCTGGCGCTGGTGGAGGCCTACCACGAGGTCAACCCACTGCTGGACGGCGAAGTCGAGCAGCTGTTCGACCTGATCGAGACCCGCTACGCGGTGAGCATCTGCATGGCCGCCAGGCAGATCCGCGCGACGCCGGACAATCCCTACCTGCTGGTCCGCCAGGCCGATGTGTGGCACGCGCTGCAGCGTCTGCAGCAGGAGACCCCGCGCCTGACGACCCTGCGCCTGCGCGACGCCTGCGGCTTCGCCCCGGTGGCCGAGGCCGCCGCGGTGATGCGCTGGCTGGAACGCAACGCCCACGACTTCGCCGCGGTGCTGCGCCCGGAGGTGGCCACGCCCAGGGTGCGGGTCTTCGACTTCAGCGCTGACGGCGCCGATACCGGGGCGATCGAGGGCCTGGACTGCGCCGGCATGCAGGGCTACATCGACGTGCAGATCGCCGCCGCGGGCGCCGACTTCGGCGTCGGCCGCTACGGCGAGCGGCGGGTGCTGTACAGCAGCGCCGCCTATGCCGGCGCTACGGCGCAGCAGCGGCGCGACACCCACCTGGGCATCGACCTGTTCGCCCCGGCCGGGGAAGCTGTGCATGCGCCCTTTGCCGGGGTGGTGGCGTGCGTGCACGACGATGCCCAGGACGAGGGCTTCGGCCCGACCCTGCTGCTGGAGCACCGCAGCGACTGCGACGTGCGCTTCTGGACCCTCTACGGCCACCTGTCGCGGGCATCTTGCGCCAAGCTGCGGGTGGGCCAGGCGCTGGCCAGGGGCGAGGCCTTCGCCCGCCTCGGCGACCGTGGGGAGAACGGCGGCTGGCCGACCCACCTGCACTTTCAGCTGGTGACCGACCACCTCGGCCTGCAGGCACGCATGTACGGCGTCGGCGTGGCGCAGCACTGGCAGGTCTGGCGAGCCATAAGCCCCGATCCCAGTGTGGTGCTCGGCCTCCACGCCCGGTGTGCGGTCGCCGTGGCGCGCGACGAGGACTGGCCGACCCGCTAGTGGCGCAGGCGCATCGGCCCGAGGCAGTCTCTTGGCTTGAGCCTGCCAATCGACTAGCGGTGGTGGCGGGGATTGCTACAGCGACCACACTGAAACGTGGGCCAGGTGGGACAGGTTTGCGCCTGCCGGCCACCGTTGTGCAATGCAGTCGCCGATGAGTGCCAGGCTCAATACCCTCGATAGGCCGGGGGAGGGATGCAGGTTTGCTCGCGCACGTAAAGCGGCGATGCCTGACGACTGGTCAGCCCGCGCCGCTCGATGTCAGTTGAACGCTCAGGCGCGTGGGCAGACCTATGACGGCAGTCGATGGACTGCATAGCGCTCTTTAATTCTTCAGTAGATGCACCGGAACACAGCTCTGGTTCGCGAGAGCCCAGTGTTAGTGACGGCATCCACATCCACTAGCAGCGCCCGGACTCTTCAGGGCGTTGGCGGGGCGGGCCTCTACAGCCTCCCTGCTCTAGCCCGCTTTCACTACAGCCGTTGCGTGGCCGTTCTCGCAGGATCAGTTAGCTGACAGCAGCTCGACGGATCGAGGAACGGGTCCGTGGCCGCGCGCTGCTGACCCGATTAGCTCCTGCCGTCGAGCGATATCGAACCTAACTCACGCACAGGACGTTCGTCATGCAAACTATTCGCAATACCCTGGTGGTGCTGGATGCGGCGCAGTCCGTAGCCCAGCTACTCAACCGGGCCAAGCTGATCGCCAGCTCGACGCAGTCGCACCTGCACCTGCTGGTATGCGACAAGAAGAACGACCACTCGACCTTTCTCGGGGAAACCCAGGAGGCTCTGCGCAACGAGGATTTCAGTGTCAGCGCCGAGCAGGCCTGGCTAGGCAACGTGCACCAGACCGTCATTGCCGTGCAGCAGGCTCAGGGCTGCGGCTTGGTGATCAAGCAGCACCTGCGCGATACCCGTCTGAGCAAGAACCTGATTCCTTCCGAGGACTGGAAACTGTTGCGCTACTGTCCGGCCCCGGTGCTGATCGTCAGAACCGACACCTCCTGGCAGGGCGGCCACATTCTCGCCGCGATCGACGCGGGCAACAGCGATGTCGATCACCGCGTGCTGCATGCCGGCATCGTCGGCCATGCCCATGACATCGCCAAGATGACCGGCGGCGACCTGCACCTGATGACGGCGCACCCTTGTCCGGAGCTCATGGCCGCCGACCCGATTTTTCAGGTCAGGGACAGCATCAAGAGTTGGTACCGTCAGCGGTGCCGGGCGCTGCAGATGGAGTACGCGGTGGCCGACGACTGCCTGCATATCGAGGAAGGCCCGGCCGATTCACTGATCCCCGCGATCGCCAAACGCCTGGGGGCGTCACTCACCGTGATCGGCAGCGTGGCCCGCAGCGGCCTGTCCGGCGCGCTGATCGGCAACACCGCCGAGACCGTGCTCGACAGCCTGGATTGCGATGTGTTGGTGCTCAAACCCGCCGACATCATCAGTCACCTGGAGGATCTGGCCGCACCACTGAGCCCGGACCTGGACCAGGCGATCCATTCCTGGCCATACAGCCATGCCGCCCGCGGACAGGCCCCGAAGGCGCCTGCGGCAAGCGAGGACGCACCGCTGGTGGAGCCCGGCGACCCGGGCCTGCAGGCACGCTGATTGGTCGGCTGGCCGGGCCAGGGCGTGGCCCTGGCTCCGGTCAGGTCATCCAGTCGGCGCCTCAGCCCTTCAGGGCGCCGGAAGCCTTGGCCACGTGGGTGGCGATGGCATCCATCAGCGCCGGCGACAGGCAGTCATAGGGCTCCAGGCCGAGCCCCTTCAGGCGCGCGCGCACCTCGCCCATCAGGGATGGATCGGTACCCGACTCGATGATCGAGGATACGAAGGCGGCGAATTGCGGGGCCGACCAGCCCTGGTCCGGCGACAGTTCGGTATGGATGAAGTCGAGCCCATAGAAGGGATGGGCGCTGTTCTCGATGCGGCCGAACAGGTGCACGCCACATTGGCTGCACGCGTGCCGCTGGATGGTGGCCTTGGGGTCGACCACCCTGAGTTTCTCACCCTGTTCTGTGACCCTGACCTTGTCCCGCGGCACCACCGCCACCACGGAGAACAGGGCGCCCTTGGGCTTCCAGCACTTGGTGCAGCCGCAGGCGTGGTTGTGCGCCGACTGTGCGTCGACCCTGACCTTGACCGGGTTCTGGGGGCAGTGACAGACCAGGGTGCCTCCGGCGAAGTCATCGGCACCCGGCTGGATGCCGTTGTCCAGCGCTGGATGAATCGAAAATTCGTGAGCCATTTTCCACCTCCTGGGGTAGCCAGCTCTATGAGCGTAGCGCGGGGCAGGGTCTGTGCCGGCCTGGGCGCGACCGTCGATCGGTGCCGGACGGGCGGGTGATGAGCGGTACCGCAGCGACTCCGGAGGTTTCATAGATTTTGGAATGAACCGAGTCCTTCTTTTCGTTTGAGAGGCGCCGCCATCCTTGTTTACATCGTTCTCGACCGGCGGCCTCAAACGGCCCCGCAGGGCCTGGGTGATGCGCTGTTTCGCCCGTGGATGACGCCATTAAGGCCGTCGATGACGCGTCGCTGTTAGGCCGGTGGCATGATCGGTCGGCAGTATTGCCAAGCGTAAAAAGAATAATAAGAGGTACTGCATGACCAGCTCTCCGTTCGCCCTGGAGATTCGCGACCTGCACAAACGCTACGGTGACCATGAGGTGCTCAAGGGCATCTCGCTGGGCGCCCGTGACGGCGACGTGATCTCCATCCTCGGCTCTTCCGGCTCCGGCAAGTCGACCTTCCTGCGCTGCATCAATCTTCTGGAAAATCCGCACAAGGGGCAGATCATCGTCAATGGCGAAGAACTGCAGCTCAAGCGCGGGGCGGGTGGTGAGCTGCACGCGGCCAGCGGCAAGCAGATCAACCGCCTGCGCAGCGAGCTGGGCTTCGTCTTCCAGAACTTCAACCTGTGGCCGCACATGAGCGTGCTCGACAACATCACCGAGGCGCCGCGCCGGGTGCTGGGGCTGAGCCGGGCCGAGGCCACCGAGCGCGCCGAGGCCCTGCTGGCCAAGGTCGGCATCGCCGACAAGCGCCACGTCTACCCGAACCAGCTGTCCGGCGGCCAGCAGCAGCGCGCGGCCATCGCCCGCACCCTGTGCATCGAGCCCAAGGTGATCCTGTTCGACGAGCCGACCTCGGCCCTCGACCCGGAGATGGTCCAGGAGGTGCTCAGCGTGATCCGCGCCCTGGCCGAGGAGGGCCGCACCATGCTGCTGGTGACCCATGAGATGAGTTTCGCCCGCCAGGTGTCCAGCGAGGTGGTGTTCCTCCACCAGGGCCTGGTGGAAGAGCAGGGCACGCCGGCGCAGGTGTTCGACAACCCGCAGTCGGCGCGCTGCAAGCAGTTCATGTCCAGTAACCACTGAAAATGGAGCTACATCGCATGCATAACTACAAGAAGATCCTGCTGGCTGCGGCCGCCACCCTGGCCTTCGGCACCTACGCCGTGGCCGCCGACAAGCTGAAGATCGGCACCGAAGGCGCCTACCCGCCGTTCAACCTGATCGACGCCGGTGGCCAGGTGGTCGGCTTCGACATCGAGATCGCCCAGGCCCTGTGCGCCAAGATGCAGGCCGAATGCGAAGTGGTCACCTCCGACTGGGACGGCATCATCCCGGCGCTGAACGCCAGGAAGTTCGACTTCCTGGTCGCCTCCATGTCGATCACCGAGGAGCGCCAGCAGGCGGTGGACTTCACCGAGCCGTACTACACCAACAAGCTGCAGTTCATCGCGCCCAAAGGCAGCGAGTTCAAGACCGACGAAGCCAGCCTCAAGGGCAAGGTGATCGGCGCCCAGCGCGCGACCATCGCCGGCACCTGGCTGGAAGACAACCTCGATGACGTGGTCGACATCAAGCTCTACGACACCCAGGAGAACGCCTACCTGGACCTCACGTCCGGGCGCCTCGACGGTGTGTTGGCCGACACCTTCGTCAACTGGGAATGGCTCAAGAGCGATGCCGGCAAGGGCTTCGAGTTCAAGGGCGAGCCGGTGTTCGACAACGACAAGATCGGCATCGCCGTGCGCAAGGGCGAGCCGCTGCGCGAGAAGCTCAACGCGGCGCTGAAGGAAATCGTCGCCGACGGCACCTACAAGCAGATCAACGACAAGTACTTCCCCTTCAGCATCTACTGATCGTCCCTGCTGGTAGGGCGTTGTGGCAGTCCCCCTGGTTGGTCGATGAGCTGGCCAGGGGCCGCCGCGTCCGCGCCAGCCCAGGCGTAGGTTCTTACCATGACTCTTGATCTCTACGGGTTCGGCCCGGCGTTGCTCGCCGGTGCCGGAATGACCATCCAGCTGGCGCTTTCGGCGTTGTCCCTGGGCCTGGTCCTCGGCCTGCTCGGCGCGCTGGCCAAGACCTCGCCGTACAGGCCGCTGCAATGGTTGGGCGGCGGGTACTCGACGCTGGTGCGCGGGGTGCCCGAGCTGCTCTGGGTGCTGCTGATCTACTTCGGCACGGTGAGCCTGATGCGCGGCCTGGCCGACCTGCTCGGCGTGGCCAGCCTGGAACTGTCGCCGTTCGCTGCGGGGGTGATCGCCTTGGGGCTGTGCTTCGGCGCCTACGCCACCGAGGTGTTCCGCGGTGCCATCCTGGCCATTCCCAGGGGCCACCGCGAGGCCGGCCAGGCCCTCGGCCTGTCCAAACCGCGAATCTTCTGGCGGCTGATCCTGCCGCAGATGTGGCGCATCGCCCTGCCGGGCCTGGGCAACCTGTTCATGATCCTGATGAAGGACACCGCGCTGGTCTCGGTGATCGGCCTGGAGGAGATCATGCGCCGCTCGCAGATCGCCGTGACCGCCAGCAAGGAACCCTTCACCTTCTTCCTGGTCGCCGCGTTCATCTATCTGAGTCTGACCATCCTCGCCATGATCGGCCTGCACCTGCTCGAGAAGCGCGCCAGCCGTGGTTTCATGAGGGCCGCCGCATGAACTGGGAATTGATCGTCAAGTGGCTGCCGCGCCTGGCCGAAGGCGCCTGGCTGACCCTGGAGCTGGTGGGTATCGCGGTGATCGCCGGGCTGATCCTGGCCATTCCCCTGGGCATCGCCCGAGCCTCGCGGCACTGGTGGTTGCGCGCGCTGCCCTACGCCTACATCTTCTTCTTCCGCGGCACGCCACTGCTGGTGCAGTTGTTCCTGGTCTACTACGGCCTGGCGCAGTTCGAGGCGGTGCGCGAAGGACCGCTGTGGCCCTACCTGCGCGACGCCTACTGGTGCGCCATCGTCACCCTGACCCTGCATACGGCCGCCTACATCGCCGAGATCCTGCGTGGCGCGATCCAGGCGATTCCGCCCGGGGAGATCGAGGCGGCGCGGGCCCTGGGCATGGCGCGCTGGCAGACCTTGCTGTACATCGTCCTGCCGCGCGCCGCGCGTATCGGCCTGCCGGCCTACAGCAACGAGGTGATCCTGATGCTCAAGGCCAGTGCACTGGCCAGCACCATCACCCTGCTGGAGCTGACCGGCATGTCGCGCACCATCATCGCCCGCACCTACCAGCCGGTGGAGATCTTCTTCGCCGCCGGCCTGTTCTATCTGGTAGCTGCTTATCTGCTGGTGCAGTGCTTCCGCCTGCTGGAGCGGCGCCTGCGGGTGGACGCCTGCCAGGGACGCTGAGCCGCCTGCGCCCAGTGCCGCCCGAGGCGAGAGGCAGGAACGCGCCGGCTGCTTTACGCAGCACCGGCGCATAAGCAGACTGCGCTGGCGTCCTTGACGCCATGCAGACCGACTTGGGCGCCTCCAGAGGAAGGCGCCCGAGTCGCAGTGTGATCAGAAAATTGCCAACGCTGGCCGGCCTTGCCGGGCGGCGTTTCGTTGTCTTGTGAGTTCTTGAGGTTGGTCCTGAATGTCTGATTTGAACCCGCTGCGCCTGGACGATATCGACCGGCAGCTGATCGCCGCGCTGCAGCTCAATGCCCGCGAGAGCGTGGCCATGCTGGCGCGCAAGCTGGGTATTGCCCGCACCACGGTGATCTCGCGCATCGCCCGCCTGGAAAAGAACAAGGTCATCACCGGTTATGGCCTGCGCCTGGGCCAGCGCGTGATGGACGGTGGCCTGCAGGCCTATGTCGGCATCACCCTGCAGCCACGCTCCGGCAAGGAGGTGCTGCGCCGCCTGACCAGCATGGCCGAGGTGCAGCAGCTGTGCACCGTGAGCGGCGAGTTCGATTTCGTCGCCTGGCTGCGCGCCGACTCGCCGGAGCGCCTCGACCAGTTGCTGGACGAGATCGGCGAGGTCGATGGAGTGGAGAAGACCACCACCTCGATCATCCTGTCGTGCAAGCTGGATCGCGGACAGAAGCTCTAGGCAGGAATGGTTGCGTGGGCACCTAGCCTGCGAAGGGGTGGTAAGTGGATGGCCAAACGAAAAATCCCCGGTCGCCGGCAGAGCTGCCGGCGACCGGGGATCGGTGACTCGCCGAGGCTTAGGCGGCTTCTTGAGTCTGCACCTCTTGCTCCTCGTAGGCCTGGCCGAAGCGGTTGGCCAGGAAGTCTTCCAGCGAAACCTGCTCCTGGCTGATGAAGCCCGACTGCGGCAGGCGCTGCTCGCGGAACAGGTCCAGGGCCGCGCAGATGCCGGCAGCGGTGGTGATCTGGATGGCGCTGGTCAGGCGGCCGTTCTGTTCGGCGGCGAAGATCTTGCGGCTGAACACGTCCTGCACCAGCTTGCCGCCGCGCAGGCCGTTGACGGTGACGAACACCAGGACCACGTCCTGCATGGTGCTGGGCACCGCGCCGCGCAGAATGTCCTTGAGCTTGTCCTGGTTGCCGGCCAGGCGCAGGTCTTCCAGGAGGAACTTCATCAGGTCGCGGTGGCCGGGGTAGCGCACGGTCTTGTAGTCCAGTACCTCGACCTTGCCTGCCAGGGTCTCGCACAGGGTGCCGAGGCCGCCGGAGGTGTTGAAGGCCTCGTACTCGACGCCGTCCAGGGAGAAGTGCTCCAGGCCTTCCAGCGCCTGGACCATCTGCAGCTTGCCGTTGCGGATGGCCTCGCAGGGGTGGCAGTACTCGTTGACCAGGCCGTCGACGCTCCATGTCAGGTTGTACTTCAGGGCGTTGGTGGGGAACTCGGGCAGGGCGCCGACGCGCATCTTCACCTCGCGCACGCTGTCGAAGTGGCGCGCCAGGGAGTGGGCGGCGATGCCGATGAAGCCCGGCGCCAGGCCGCACTGCGGCATGAAGGCGGTCTTGGCGTCCTTGGCCAGCTCCATGATGGTCTTGGTCGCGTGCACGTCTTCGGTCAGGTCGAAGTAGTGGGTGGCGGTGGCCTTGGCGGCTTTGGCTACGGCGATGGCCATGTGATAGGGCAGGGCGTTGAGCACCGCGTCCTGGCCCTGCATGGCGGCTTCCAGGGCCTGGCTGTCGGCCGAATCGAGCTCGCGGGTGGCGATGCCCAGGTCGGCGATCGCCTGCAGCGAGTGGGCGTCGCGGTCGGCCACCAGCACCTGGTAGTCGCCGGATGTGTGCAGCAGTTGAGCGATGGTGTAGCCGATGTGGCCCGCGCCGAGCAGGAGGACGTTCATTGTTGTTATCTCCAAGGTTGCGTGTCAGATGGGGCCAGTCTAGAGAGCAGTTGGTTCGACAATAAGACTCACAACCAGGCAAAGGGATGAAAAAAGCCTTCAATTAGACGTATTGGCGAGTCATTAAGACGATTTCTGCGGCAGGGCATTCGTGACAGCTTCGGCTTCGCCTTATAACTTTCCTGCCACATGGCGCCCTGGAGCCTCTACCCTGAGGGCAGGCAATCCCTTATCCGCCGCGCAGGAGCCGCCATGTACAAAGACCTCAAGTTCCCCGTACTGATCGTCCACCGCGACATCAAGGCCGACACCGTGGCCGGCGAGCGGGTGCGGGCCATCGCCCAGGAACTGGAGCAGGACGGTTTCAGCATCGTCTCCACCGCCAGCTCGGCGGAAGGCCGCATCGTCGCCTCGACCCACCACGGCCTGGCCTGCATCCTGGTGACGGCAGAGGGGGCGGGGGAGAACAAGCACCTGCTGCAGGACATGGTCGAGCTGATCCGTATCGCCCGGGTGCGGGCGCCGCAGTTGCCGATCTTCGCCCTCGGCGAGCAGGTCACCATCGAGAATGCCCCGGCCGAGGCCATGGCCGACCTCAACCAGCTGCGCGGCATCCTCTACCTGTTCGAAGACACCGTGCCGTTCCTCGCCCGCCAGGTCGCCCGCGCCGCGCGCAACTACCTCGACGGCCTGCTGCCGCCCTTCTTCAAGGCGCTGGTGCAGCACACCGCCCAGTCCAACTATTCGTGGCACACGCCGGGACACGGCGGCGGCGTGGCCTATCGCAAGAGCCCGGTGGGGCAGGCCTTTCATCAGTTCTTCGGCGAGAACACGCTGCGCTCCGACCTATCGGTGTCGGTGCCGGAGCTGGGGTCGCTGCTCGATCACACCGGCCCCCTGGCCGAGGCGGAAGCCAGGGCCGCGCGCAATTTCGGCGCCGACCATACCTATTTCGTGATCAATGGCACCTCGACGGCCAACAAGATCGTCTGGCACAGCATGGTCGCCCGCGACGACCTGGTGCTGGTCGACCGCAACTGCCACAAGTCGATCCTCCATTCGATCATCATGACCGGCGCGATCCCGCTGTACCTGAGCCCGGAGCGCAACGAGCTGGGCATCATCGGGCCGATCCCGCTGAGCGAGTTTTCCCCTGAGTCGATCCAGGCCAAGATCGCCGCCAGCCCGCTGGCCCAGGCCCGTGCGCCAGGCGCCATGCAGAAGGTCAAGCTCGCCGTGGTGACCAACTCGACCTACGACGGCCTGTGTTACAACGCCGAGCTGATCAAGCAGACCCTGGGTGACAGCGTCGAGGTGCTGCATTTCGACGAGGCCTGGTACGCCTATGCGGCCTTCCATGAGTTCTATGCCGGGCGCTACGGCATGGGCACCTCACGGGAGGACGAGGGCCCGCTGGTGTTCACCACCCACTCCACCCACAAACTGCTGGCGGCCTTCAGCCAGGCTTCGATGATCCACGTGCAGGACAGCGGCAGCCGACAGCTGGACTGCGACCGCTTCAACGAAGCCTTCATGATGCACATCTCCACCTCGCCGCAGTACGGCATCATCGCCTCGCTCGACGTCGCTTCGGCGATGATGGAGGGGCCGGCCGGACGTTCGCTGATCCAGGAAACCTTCGACGAGGCCCTGAGCTTTCGCCGCGCCCTGGCCCACCTGCGGCAGAACCTCAGCGCCGACGACTGGTGGTTCAGCATCTGGCAGCCGCCCCGGGCCGAGGGCGCGGAGGAGGTGGCCACCACCGACTGGCTGCTGCAGCCGCAGGCCGAGTGGCACGGTTTCGGCGAGGTGGCCGAGGACTATGTGCTGCTCGATCCGATCAAGGTCACCCTGGTCACGCCGGGCCTGACCGCCGGCGGCAAGCTGGATGAAACCGGCATTCCCGCGGCAGTGGTCGGCAAGTTCCTCTGGGAGCGCGGCCTGGTGGTGGAAAAGACCGGGCTGTATTCCTTTCTGGTGCTGTTCTCCATGGGCATCACCAAGGGCAAGTGGAGCACCCTGCTGACCGAGCTGCTGGAGTTCAAGCGCAGCTACGACGCCAACCTGGCCCTGGTCGATGCCCTGCCTTCCGTTGCCAAGGCCGGCGGCGCGCAGTACCACGGCATGGGCCTGCGTGACCTGTGCGATGCGTTGCACGCCTGCTACCGCGAGAACGCCACGGCCAAGGCGCTCAAGCGCATGTACACGGTGCTGCCGGAGGTGGCGATGAAGCCGGCCGATGCCTACAACCAGTTGGTGCGTGGCGAAGTCGAAGCGGTGCCGATCGATCAGCTCGATGGCCGCATCGCCGCGGTCATGCTGGTGCCATACCCACCTGGTATTCCGCTGATCATGCCGGGCGAGCGCTTCACACCCGCCACCCGGGCGATCATCGATTACCTGGCGTTCGCCCGTACCTTCGACCACAGCTTCCCCGGCTTCGATGCCGATGTGCACGGCCTGCAGCGACAGGAGGGGGGCCAGGGCACGCTCTACACGGTCGATTGCATCAAGGTCTAGGCGCTCTGCTGCCCCCAGGTGCTGGACCCGCCGGGGGCGGGCACAGGGAAATCACGACACTGGTATCTTCGGCAGATCAAACGCTTACCGCCGGGACTCAAACGGCGACTGAAGTTGCGTGACGTGTCCTGCGTCACAGTGACCGGCATCGACATTGACCGCGTCCTTGTTATAGTTGCCCGATTCTAATCCCAAGAATCTATCTAAGCGCGCCCGCGCGCTCTGCCTGAGGATGACTGCCGTGTCCGACTACAAAGCCTTTCGCGTCGAGTTGGCAGATAAAATTGCCCATGTCGCGATCAATCGTCCGGAAAAGGTCAATGCGATGAACGCCGACTTCTGGTCGGAGATCATCGAGATCTTCCGCTGGGTCGATGCCACGGACGAGGCCCGGGTGGTGGTTCTGTCGGGGGCCGGCAAGCACTTCTCTTCGGGCATCGACCTGATGATGCTGGCCCAGGTGGGCAGTCAACTGGGCAAGGACGTCGGCCGCAATGCCGAGGCCCTGCGCCGCAAGATCCTCGAACTGCAGGCCTCCTTCAATGCCGTCGACCAGTGCCGCAAGCCGGTGCTGGCAGCGATCCAGGGCTATTGCCTGGGCGGCGCAATCGACCTGATCTCGGCCTGCGACATGCGTTACGCCACCGGCGATGCGCAGTTCTCGATCAAGGAGATCGACATCGGCATGGCCGCGGACGTTGGCACGCTGCAGCGCCTGCCGCGGATCATCGGCGATGGCATGATGCGCGAGCTGGCCTTCACCGGGCAGACCATCGACGGTGAAGAAGCGCGCCGCATCGGCCTGGTCAACCGTACGTTCAGCGATGCCACGGCGTTGCTCGACGGGGTAATGGAAATCGCCCGGGAGATTGCCGCCAAGTCGCCGATCGCCGTGCGCGGCACCAAGGAAATGATTCGCTACATGCGCGACCATCGGGTCGACGACGGCCTGGAGTACGTCGCCACCTGGAATGCCGCGATGCTCCAGTCGGCCGATCTGCGAGTGGCCATGGCCGCCCATATGAGCAAGCAGAAGCCGGAGTTCGCCGACTGATGCGCTGCCCGCGAACCTCTTCTCTACCGGCGCGGGAGGCGCTTTAGCCCATGGTTTCTGGAGCCACGTCGCTGAGCCTGGTGCGTGATGAGCTGTTCACCACCATGGAGGAGGCCGAGGCCAGCCTGGAGCAGTTCATCGCCGAGCGTGACAACGGCAGCCTGCTGCAACAGGCCGTGGAGGGACTTCAGCAGGTGCGCGGCGCGCTCAACCTGATCGAGCTGACCGGCGCGGAGCTGCTGGCCCAGGAAGTGCTCGACCAGGCCACCGACATTCCCGCCGGCGCCGGCAACGAGCGCGACGTGCAGCTTTCAGCATTGAGCAATGCCTTGCACGTGCTGCGCCGCTATCTGGAAAGCGTCGACGCCAACCGCCAGGAAATGCCCGAGCTGCTGTTGCCGGCGATCAACGACCTGCGTCAGGCCGGCGGTCAGCCCGGACTGCCCGAGAGTTTCTTCTTCAGCGTGCGCCTCGACCAGCAGCGCCCGCACCGCGCCGCGCCAGCCCTCGATGCGGCGGCCAAGGCCGTCGAGGCCAAGCGCCTGCGGCATATGTATCAGGTGGGGCTGCTCGGCTTCCTTCGCGAGCAGAATCCCAAGGCCAGCCTCAAGTTGATGGCCCGTGCGATGAATCGTCTGGACGGCCTGTACGGCAACGAGCCGCGCGGGCGCCTGTGCTGGATCGCCGCCGCGGCCCTGGAGTCCCAGATCGACGGCCGGATGCTGGCGCGCAAATCGCGCAAGCAGCTGTTCTCCAGGATCGATCGCGAACTCAAGCAGATGCTCGGCAATGCCCAGCACGAAACCTCGCGCAGCCTGCTCAAGGAGCTGCTCTACCTGGTTGCCCTGGGCGACAGCCGCGGACCAAGCGTCACCCCGGTGCGGGAAGTCTTCGGACTCACCCCCTTGCCATTCACCGATCACCTGCTGGAGGAGGAGTACCGGCGTCTGGCCGGCCCCGGCCAGTCGGTCATGCGCTCGCTGAGTTCGGCGATCCGCGAAGAGTTGACTGGACTCAAGGACATGCTCGATCTGATCGAGCGCGGCACGGTGCAGGCGGAGACCCTCGGCAGCCTGCACGCCTTGCTCGGCAAGTTGAGCAAGACCCTCGGCATGGTCGGCCTCAGCTCGGCCGGCAACTCCCTGGCGGCGCAGCTGCAGACTGTCGCCGACTGGCGTGAAGAGGTGGTGCCAGGGGCGACCGAGCTGAACCGGCTGGCCGAGGCGGTGCTCTACGTCGAAGGTATGGTCGCCAGCCTGGAGAGCGGCGAGCGCCGCGATGTTCGACCGGCCCAGGCGCAGCCGGGGCACGAGGCCGAATCCTTCGCTCAGCATCAACTCAATGAGGCGCGCATTGTCGTGGTCGATGAGGCCCGCGCCGGCCTGGCGCTGGCCAAGCGCGCGATCACCGCCTATCTGGAGGCCGGTGGCGACCGCATGCACCTGTCCAACGTGCCGTTCAGCCTGCAGGCGGTGCGTGGCGGCTTGTGGTTCCTCGACCAGGCGCGCGCCGCGCTGCTGGTGGGCGCCTGTGCCGACTATATCCAGCGGCAGATGCTCGACGTCTCGCAGATGCCCTCCGAGCAGATGCTGGAAACCCTGGCCGATGCCCTGAGCAGCCTGGAATATTACCTGGAGGCTGGCGCGGTGCTGCTTCCGGAGACCCAGCCGAGCGTGCTCGACCTGGCCGCCGACAGCGTTCGCGCCCTTGGCATGAAGGTGGCTGTGTAGATGGCCCGGCACTGGCAACCGGCCCTGCTCGACAGCCAGCTACCCGGTGGATGGGCGCTGGTGCACTGCAATCAACAGTTTCTTGCCGACAGCAACGGCCTGCTGTTCCCCCGTGAGTGGTTGAAGCAGCAGGAGTTGTCGGTGCTCGCCGAACAGGGCATCGGCCACTTCGACGGCGATGCGGTCTACCTGCTCGAACTGGAGCAGCCGCTGTCACTGCCCGGTTGCGCCTGGCAGAGCCTGCGCCAGGTCATGCTGCAGGGCGAGGCGGATATCTTCCGCCTGCTCAGCTATGCCACCCAGATTGGCACCTGGGCGCGCCAGCACCGCTTCTGCGGCAGCTGCGGCGGCACCATGGAGCAGGTGCGCGGGGAGCGGGCGATGCGCTGTCCGCGTTGCGAGCTGCAGCATTACCCGCGGTTGTCGCCGAGCATGATTGTGCTGGTCACCCGTGGCGACGAGATCCTCCTGGCCCGATCGCCACGCTTCGTCAGCGGCGTCTACAGCACCCTGGCAGGCTTCGTCGAAACCGGCGAGTCGGTCGAACAGTGCGTCGCCCGCGAGGTGCGCGAGGAGGTCGGGGTCGAGGTCAGGAACCTGCAATACCTGGGCAGCCAGGGCTGGCCGTTCCCGCATTCGCTCATGCTGGGTTTCCATGCCGAATACGCCGGCGGCGACATCGTCATGCAGGCGGAGGAAATCGAAGATGCGCAGTGGTTCAGTGTGCACCGCTTGCCGCCCTTGCCGGCGCCGCGCTCCATCGCCCGCTACCTGATCGACCTCTACGTCGCCCGACGCCTAGGCCTGCCCGAACCAGTGCTGCCAGGCTAGGCGCACGGTCAGCGCCAGCACCACCAGGATGAACACCGGGCGGATGAACCTCGAGCCGCCGCCGATCGCCGTGCGCGCGCCGAGATAGGCGCCGACCATCAGGGCCATGCCCATGCTCAGGCCGAGCACCCAGGCCACCTGTCCGGTGCCGATGAAGACCACCAGCGCGCAGGCATTGCTGACGAAATTCATGGTCCGGGCCACGCCGCTGGCGCGCACCAGATCCAGGGGATAGAGCAGCAGCGTGCTGACGGTCCAGAAGGCGCCTGTGCCAGGACCGGCCACCCCATCGTAGAAGCCCAGTCCCAGGCTCTGTGGCCACTGCCGGCCCTTGGCCGGTTGCGCCTCCGAGTCCGTCGGCGCCTCGGGCGGCCTTCCCAGTAGCAGATAGAGCCCACAGGCGAACACCACCGCCGGTAGCAGCTGGTTCAGCCAGGCCGCCGGCATCCAATGGGCGACGGCCGCGCCGAGCAGGGCGCCGATCGCCGTGCCGATCAGCGCATTGCGCCACTGCGCCGGGGCGAACAACTTGCGCCTATAGAAGGTGTAGCTGGCCGTGGCAGAGCCGAAGGTGGCGCACAGCTTGTTGGTGCCGAGCACCAGATGGGGCGGCAGGCCGGCGGTCAGCAGGGCCGGAATGGTCAGCAGGCCGCCGCCGCCGGCAATGGCGTCGACAAAGCCGGCGGTAAAGGCCACCAGGGCCAATATGGCCAGGACTGCCGGATCCACGGCCAGCTCGAAGGGAAGGGGCATGAAAAGACGACCTGTGTCCTATTGTGCGGCGCTCTCGCTGTTCGCAAAGCGGTGTGGCAGCGCATAATGCCGGCATTTACCAGTAGAAGGAATGGAGTCGATGCAGTACGACGGTCTGGCTTGGGCGACCGCAATACTAGCGCTGCTGGCGATAGCGGTTGCCGCACGCATCCTGTTCAGTGGCCGCTGGTTTCTCGGCTGGTTGCGCGGCACCTGCGGTTTGGCATTCGTAGCCCTGGCCGGCTTGATCGGCCTGGTGGCCTACGACCTGTCCAGTTACGAGCCGTTGGCCGAAGGCAAGCCCCTCGTGACCCTGACCTTCCAGGCCGACGGCTCGGCCTACAGGGCCAGCCTGCTGGAGGGGCGTCGCGAGCGCAGTTTCACCTTCCAGGGCGATCTGTGGCAGCTGGATGCGCGCCTGCTGCAGTGGAAGGGCCTGGCCTCGTTGATCGGCCTGCAGCCGGGCTATCGCCTGGAAAAGCTCTCGGGCCGCTTTCTCACCATCGAACAGCAGGCATTGGCTCAGCATGCGCGGGTCGAACTGGCACACAGTCCCTACGGCGTGGACCTGTGGCGTTGGCTGCGACTGGGCCAGCATGACCTGTTCATGTTCGACCCTCAGGCGTTACGGGTGACCTACCTGCCGGTGGCCGACGGTGCGGTGTACGCCGTCAGCCTGACCCCGACGGGCCTGCTGGCCCAGCCCATGAATCAGGCGGCCAATCAGGCGCTGAAAGACTGGCAGTAATACTCGGTCAATGAAGCAAAAAAGGGACCCGAGGGTCCCTTTTTCTGTGGCATGGGAGCCACTCAGGACAGGAAGCCGCCATCGACGTTGAGCGCCACGCCGGTGGTGTAGCTGGAGGCCTCGCTGGCCAGGTAGAGTACCGCGCCGGCCATCTCGCTTGGGTCGGCGACACGCTTGAGCGGGATGCGCTGCAGGGCGATATTGAGGATGGCGTCGTTCTTGGTCAGGGCCGAGGCGAACTTGGTGTCGGTCAGGCCCGGCAGCAGCGCGTTGCAGCGGATGCCGAACTGCGCGCACTCCTTGGCGAACACCTTGGTCATGCTGATCACTGCGGCCTTGGTCACCGAGTAGATGCCCTGGAACTCGCCTGGCGATACGCCATTGATCGAGGCGACGTTGATGATGCTGCCGCCGCCGTTCTGCTTCATCAATTTGCCGCCCTCGATGGACATGAAGTAGTAGCCACGGATGTTCACGTCGACGGTTTTCTGGAAGGCCGACAGGTCGGTATCCAGTACGTTGCAGAACTGCGGGTTGGTCGCGGCGTTGTTGACCAGGATGTCCAGGCGGCCGAACTGCTCGCGGATCTGTGCGAAGACCGCCTGAATCTGCTCCATTTCGCCGATGTGGCAGGCGATCGCGGTGGCCTGGCCACCGTCGGCGATGATGGCGTCGGCGACAGCCTGGCAGCCTTCGATCTTGCGGCTGGAGACGACGACGTGGGCGCCTTGCTGGGCGAGCAGCTTGGCGATGGCTTCGCCGATGCCGCGGCTGGCGCCGGAGACGAAGGCGATCTTGCCGTCGAGGTCGAACAGTTGGGTCTTGGACATGCGCGTTCCCTTTATCTGAGAGTGCCGAGGCGGATTACAGCTGCGACTTGTTGATGACCTGCAGGCTCATGTGCTCCAGCAGCTTGTTCATCTGGATGAACTGGGCGAAGCGCTTGTCCTGGGTTTGGCCGTGGTAATAGCGGTAGTAGATCTGCTGCACGATCGCGGCCAGACGAAACAGGCCGTAGGTGTAGTAGAAATCGATATTGGCGATCTCGATGCCGGCGCGTTCGGCGTAGTAGGCCACGAACTCCTCCCGCGTGAGCATGCCGGGCGCATTGCTCGGCTGGCGCCGGATCAGCTGCACCGGCGCCGGGTCGGCGGCTTCGATCCAGTAGGCGAGGGTGTTGCCCAGGTCCATCAGCGGGTCGCCGATGGTGGTCAGTTCCCAGTCCAGCACGCCGATGATCTGCATGGGGTTGTGTGGGTCGAGGATGACGTTGTCGAAGCGGTAGTCGTTGTGCACGATGGCGGGCTTGGCATGGTCGGCGGGCATCTTGTCCTTCAGCCAGGCTATCACCGGCTGCCACAGCGGCGCGTCGGGGGTGAGGGCCTTCTCGTAGCGCTCGCTCCAGCCGAGGATCTGCCGCTGCACATAGCCTTGCGGCTTGCCCAGATCGGCCAGGCCACAGGCCTGGTAATCGACGTTGTGCAGCTCGACCAGCTTGTCGATGAAGCTCTTGCACAGGGCGCGGGTCTGCTCGGCGTCGAGATTGAGCTCGGCCGGCATGTCCGAGCGCAGGATGATGCCGTTGACCCGGTCCATCACATAGAACTCGGCGCCGATCAACGCTTCGTCGGTGCAATGCACATAGGCCTTAGGGCAGTAGGGGAAGCCCGCGTTGAGGCGGTTGAGGATGCGGAACTCGCGGCCCATGTCGTGGGCCGACTTGGCCTTGTGGCCGAAAGGCGGGCGACGCAGAACCAGTTCCTTTTCCGGGTATTGCAGCAGGTAGGTGAGGTTCGAGGCGCCGCCGGGAAACTGGCTGATCTGCGGCGTGCCGCTCAGGCCCGGTATATGCGCCTTGAGATAAGGGTCGATGATGCCAGCGTCGAGCTCCTCGCCTTCACGGATACGGGTCGACTGGTCGGTAAGCGCCATGTTTATCCCTTTTGCTTATGATCGTTGTCCTGGATTATTGACTAATCTAATGCTGCACCTCGGTCGCCTCAAGCGCGCTGCGCCGTTATAGGCGCGCGTGTTGCCGCGCAATCAAGCGGCCTGATTCATCGCTGAGCTGAGTTGCCGGGCAAAAAAAACCGGAGCACTGGACTCCGGTTATTCTGGCCGATCAGGCGTCGAGGCTTAGACCGGGAACAGCTCGCCGAGCTTCATGGCCAGCATCATGTCGCCTTCGGCGCGCAGCTTGCCGGCCATGAAGGCCTGCATGCCATCGGTCTCGCCGCTGGTGATGCCCTTGAGGGTCTCGGTGTCCATGATCAGGGTCACGTTGGCGTTCTCGGCATCGCCTTTCTGGACGTCGCAGGTGCCGTCCTTGACCACCAGGTAGTGGTTCTCGCCGTCTTCGATATTGAACTGGAATACCAGGTCCAGGCCCGCAGCGGCACCGGCGTTGAACTTGGACTGCATGGTTTGGACGATGTCTGCAACGCTCATGGTTTCTTCCTTTGGTTTCAGATTTTTCTCGCGCCCGGTTGGGCGCAGTGGGCCGGGACTCAGCGAAAGGTGATGAGTTCCGGCGCCCTCAACAGTTGCAAGTGCACATGACTGTTGAAGGAAGCCAGGCTCACCTGTGTGCCGCGAAATTTCAGGCAACTCAGGGAGGTGTTGACGATCTGCCAGTTCAGCTCGAAGGCCTTGGTCGGCGCCACGCCGGTAACCAGGTGCAACAGGGCGGTAATGGTGCCGCCGGAGGTGAACAGGGCGATGTTCTGTCCGCGCTCGGCCTTTTCCAGCAGGCGGGAAAATCCCTCTTGGACTTGTTCGACAAAGCCCTGCCAGCTCTGCAGGCCGGGCTGGTCGTACTCACCGGAGAGCCAGCGACTGATCAGCAGGGCGAACAGGCGCTGGAATTCTGCACGGTTCTGTGCGGCGTCGCGCAGCACCTGCAGGGCGCCCGGTTCTTCAGGGAGCAATCCGGGGAGCAGGGCGCGGATCACCGCGTCGGCGTCGAATTCATTGAATGCCGCATCGAGCTCCAGTGCCGGTACCTTGAGGCCCGCGTCGCCCAGCTGAGACATGGTCGTAGTGGCGGTGTGCTGCTGACGGCGCAGTGTGCCGCTGATGCTGCGATCCATATGCAGACCGAGCTGCGCGAGGTGCGCGCCCAGCACCTCGGCCTGGCGGACGCCGGTGGGCGACAGCACGTCGTAATCGGCGGCGCCAAACGAGGCTTGACCATGTCGGATCAGGTAGATGCTGCCCACGTCCGCTGCAGTCCCGGTGCGGTGAAAGTTTCGCGAGGGTATGAGGAACGCGGAGGGCTGTCAACGAAAAAACATACGCTTGTTTGAAATGTCTGCCTGGCCCGGATTCAGTGGCAAGGCGGCTGGCCGGCTCTCGGCGGCGTCGGTATGCTTGAGCCTCACGGGCGCGGGCTGCAGCTGGGCGCCGGCATGGACAACAAGGGGGATGAGCGTGGACTTTCTGGCTGATTACGCGGGCTTTCTGGCCAAGGTGGTGACGCTGGTGGTGGCCGTGCTGGTGTTGCTGGCGGCAGGGGTGGCGTTGCGAAGCAAGGGACGCAAGGCGCCCGGGCAGTTGCAGGTCGACAAGCTCAACGATTTCTACAAGGAGTTGCGCCACCGGCTGGAGCAGGCGGTGCTGGACAAGGACCAGCTCAAGAGCCTGCACAAGGCCGAAGCCAAGGCCGAGAAGCTGGCGAAGAAGTCCTCGGGGCACAAGCCGCGGGTCTTCGTGCTGGACTTCCACGGTGACCTCAAGGCATCGGCCGTTGACCAGTTACGTCACGAAGTCACGGCGCTGCTGAGCATGGCCAAGCCCCAGGACGAGGTGGTGGTACGCCTGGAAAGCGGTGGTGGCATGGTGCACAGCTACGGGTTGGCCGCCTCTCAGCTGGCACGGATCCGCGAGGCGCGGGTGCCCTTGACCGTGTGCATCGACAAGGTCGCCGCCAGCGGCGGCTACATGATGGCCTGCATTGGCGAGAAGATCATTTCCGCTCCGTTCGCCATCCTTGGCTCGATCGGCGTGGTGGCGCAGCTGCCCAACGTGCATCGGCTGTTGAAGAAGCACAACATCGATTTCGAGGTGCTCACGGCCGGCGAGTACAAGCGCACCCTCACGGTTTTCGGCGAGAACACCGACAAGGGCCGGGAGAAGTTCCAGGATGACCTGGAGAGCATCCATGAGCTGTTCAAGGGCTTCGTCGCCCGTTACCGCCCGCAGCTGCGGATCGACGAGGTCGCCACCGGTGAAGTCTGGCTGGGGCTGGCGGCCCTGGAGAAAGAGCTGGTCGACGAACTGAAGACTAGCGATGAATACCTCGCCGGGCGGGCCAGGGAGGCGGAGCTGTATCACCTGCATTTCGCTACCAGGAAGAGCCTTCAGGAGCGCGTTGGCCTGGCGGCTAGCGTGGCCCTGGATCGTTTCGTGCTGAGTTGGCTGAGCCGCCTCAACCAGCAGCGCTTCTGGTAAAGCATTTTCTGTCACAGGGGGATCGACATGGGTAAGTTCATGGCACTGCAGGCCCGCGAAGGCGTGGCGGGCGAATTCGAGCAGGCAATAGTCGAGCGCGACACCGGTGAGTTGCCCGCCGGCGAGCTGCTGATTCGGGTCCGCTACTCGTCGCTGAACTACAAGGATGCGCTGTCGGCGAGTGGCAATCGGGGGGTGACCAAGCAGTTCCCCCACACGCCGGGCATCGATGCCGCCGGCGTGGTGGAGCAGTCCAGCGTCGCCGAGTTCGCCGCTGGTGACGAGGTGATCATCACCGGCTACGACCTGGGCATGAATACCGCGGGCGGTTTCGGCCAATACATCCGCATTCCGGCGGCGTGGGCGATCAAGCGCCCCCAGGGTCTGTCGCTGCGCGACGCCATGGTGCTCGGAACCGCCGGCCTGACCGCCGCGCTGTGCGTCGACAAACTCGAGCAGGCCGGGGTCAGCCCCGATGCCGGCCCGATCCTGGTTACCGGCGCCACCGGTGGCGTGGGCAGCGTTGCGGTAGCCCTGCTGGTCAAGTTGGGTTACCAGGTGGCGGCCTCCACCGGCAAGGTGGAGCAGGGCGCGTTTCTCCAGGAACTGGGGGCCGAGCGCATCGTGCCGCGCGGTGAGCTGCAGGAAGGGGGCGAAAGGCCGATGCTCAAGGAACAATGGGCTGGCGCGGTCGATACGGTGGGCGGCGACATCCTGTTCAACGTGGTCAAATCCCTGCGCTACGGCGGCAGTGTGGCCTGCTGCGGCCTGACCGCCGGCGTTCCCTTCAAGGGCAACGTACTGCCCTTCATCCTGCGCGGGGTGAACCTGTTGGGGGTCGATTCGGTGGAGTTGCCCCTGGTGGTCAAAGCCTCCATGTGGGACAAGCTGTCGCTGCAATGGAGGCTCGAGGGCCTGGAGCGCTTGGTGACCGAGGTCGGCCTGGCGCAGTTGCCGGAGGCGATCGCGAAAATACTCGCCGGACAACTGACCGGCCGCGTGTTGGTCAGGCTCGATTGAGAGCCTAATGGAACACCTCTTAAGGCCTCTGGCGCCACTGGCTCGGAGCCAGCGAGACAGCTGAAACAAAAAAGCCCCGCAATGCGGGGCTTTTTTGTTGGGGCGGTCGATCAGGCGCGGCGACGGAACAGCGGCAAAGGCTGGTCGCTGGAGGCCTGATAGACCTCTCCGAACTCCGTGAACGCCTTCAGCGCATCATGCGGGTCCTTGTCTTCACGCAGGGCGAAGGCATCGAAACCGCAGCGCTTGAGGGCGAACAGCTGGTCGCGCAGCACGTCGCCGATGGCGCGCACCTCGCCCTTGTAGCCATAGCGGGTGCGCAGCAAGTAGGCAGTGGAGCAGTGCCGGCCATCGGTGAAGGCCGGGAAGTTCAATGCGACCACCTGGAAGTTGTCCAGTTGGTCGGCGATCTCCTCGATCTCCTCGCCGGCTTCCAGCCAGACGCCGAGGCCGCCGTCACGGGCCTTCAGGGCATGCGCGTGGTCGACGTACATGGCCAGGGGCACGATCAGGTCGTCGCAGTTGGGCAGCTCGTCGAAGCTCGCATCCTTGGGCAGCAGGTGCCAGGTTTCGTCGACTACCTGGTCGTTCTTAATGATTCGCTGCATATACGCGCTCCTTGAACGGGTCGACACCGATGCGGCGGAAGGTGTCGAGGAAACTTTCTTCTTCGGTGCGTTGCTCGACGTAGACGTTAACGATCTTGTCGATCACATCCGGCATGTCGTCCTGGGCGAAGGACGGGCCGAGAATCTGTGCCAGGCTGGCATCGCGGCCGGAACTACCGCCGAGGGAGACCTGATAGAACTCCTGACCCTTCTTGTCCACGCCGAGGATGCCGATATGGCCGACATGGTGGTGACCGCAGGCGTTCATGCAGCCAGAGATGTTGAGGTCGATGTTGCCGATGTCGAACAGGTAGTCGAGGTCGTCGAAGCGGCGCTGGATCGCCTCGGCCACCGGGATCGACTTGGCGTTGGCCAGGGAGCAGAAGTCGCCGCCCGGGCAGCAGATGATGTCGGTGAGCAGGCCCACGTTCGGCGTGGCAAACCCTTGCTCACGCAGTTCGCCCCAGAGGGTGAACAGCTGCGCCTGCTCGACGTCGGCGAGAATGATGTTCTGGTTGTGGCTGTTGCGCACCTCGCCGAAGCTGTAGCGATCGGCCAGTTCGGCGATGGCGTCGAGCTGCTTGTCGGTGACGTCGCCCGGCGCGACGCCGGTTGGCTTCAGTGACAGGGTCACCGCGACATAGCCGGGCTTCTTGTGGGCGAAGGTGTTGCGCTGACGCCAGCGGGCGAAGCCCGGATGCTCGCTATCGAGTTGCGCGAGGGCGGCATCCTGATCCTGCAGGACCCGATAGTCCGGGTCGACGAAATGGGCGGCGACGCGGCTCACTTCGGCTTCGGTCAGGGTGGTCGGGCCGTCCTTGAGGTGCGTCCATTCGGCGTCGACGCGCTCGGCGAACACTTCGGGCGTCAGGGCCTTGACCAGAATCTTGATGCGCGCCTTGTACTTGTTGTCGCGACGACCATAGCGGTTGTATACCCGCAGGATGGCGTCGAGGTAGCTGATCAGGTGCTGCCACGGCAGGAATTCGTTGATGAAACTGCCAACCACCGGGGTACGGCCGAGGCCGCCACCGACCGATACGCGGAAGCCCAGCTCGCCGGCGTCATTCTTCACCGCTTCCAGGCCGATGTCGTGCACTTCGATCGCGGCGCGGTCGCTGACAGCGCCGTTCACCGCAATCTTGAACTTGCGCGGCAGGTGGGTGAACTCGGGGTGGAAGGTCGACCACTGGCGAATGATCTCGCACCAGGGGCGTGGGTCGACAATCTCGTCCTTGGCCACACCGGCGAACTGGTCGGTGGTGGTATTGCGGATGCAGTTGCCGCTGGTCTGGATCGCGTGCATCTGCACAGTGGCCAGTTCGGCAAGAATCTCCGGCACGTCTTCCAGCTCCGGCCAGTTGAACTGGACGTTCTGCCGGGTGCTGATGTGGGCATAGCCCTTGTCGTAGTCGCGAGCGATCTTGGCCATCATGCGAACCTGGGCCGAGGACATCAGGCCGTAGGGCACGGCGACGCGCAGCATTGGCGCATAGCGCTGAATGTACAGGCCGTTCTGCAGGCGCAGTGGGCGGAACTCTTCGCCACTCAGCTCGCCAGCCAGGTAACGGCGGGTTTGATCACGGAACTGCTTGACGCGGTCCTCGATGATGGTTTGGTCGTACTGGTCGTATACGTACATGAAGGGTCCTGTTATCAGGCTGCTTGCAGCTAATCAGCGCACGGCCGCGCGCTCCCTGAGGAGCCGGGGGAAGATACCAGTTCAGGGTTATGCGCAAAAGTGATGTTTGAGCATATGGAAAGAACCATTAGCGCTAAATAAAGCGCAAAGCATGACACCTCAGCTTGAGCATGCCCTTGCGCTGGTCTTAACTGCACTGGCAAACCGATCATAACCAAAAAAAAGGGGCTAGCCGATGACCGAACACTCTCAACCAGACAACCGTGACAGCGTTGTCGACGCCCGGGCCATTTTCACCCTGATCCTGATTGTCGTTTCTACGGCGGTTTTCTGGGTCAGTCAGCAGTAGGTGTGCCGGGCGCAGGGCTGGGTACCAAGAGACGCCGGTTTTGTCTGAGCGGTAGATCGGTGGTGGAGCTGCCGCCACCTATCCCCGCATATACTGGGCGCGCTTAGTTAGGAGGCGCGCGCCGCATGGTCAAGTCAGGGGTCAGGGTTCTCTTCGCCGCAGTGCTCGCTGCGTTGATGGGAGTGGTGCAGGCCGCGTCCGAGAAAGATCGCGCGGGAGCCGTTGGCGCTTCCGTCGTGTTTCTCAATCCGGGCTACTCCAACGAACCGTTCTGGGTCGGCTATAGCGATTTCATGCAGGCGGCTGCCGACAGCCTCGGCATGCGCCTGCGCGTGATCTACGGCGAACGAGATCGCGAGCGACTGCTGGACAATGCGCGGCGGGTGCTGGCAGAACCCGAGCAGCCGGACTACCTGATCTTCGTCAATGAAATGTATACCGGACCGGAGCTGCTGCGGCTGTTCGCAGGCAGTCCTGTCAGGCTGTTTTCCCTGCACAGTACCCTGACACCTGAGCAACAGGGGCTGACGGGCGGTACGCGAGAGCGTTACCGGCACTGGATCGGCAGCCTGATCCCCAATGATCGGGAGGCCGGCTACCTCATGGGCAAGGCTTTGATCGCCAAGCTCGATGGCCGTCCCGCGCAGATGCTGGCGTTTTCCGGTGTCCGCAATACACCTTCCGCCGCCCTGCGGGAGGAGGGGTTGCACCGGGCCCTGGCGGAGCATCCAGAGGTCAAGCTGCAGCAACTGGTCTACGGCGAGTGGGCCCGTCAACGCGCCTACCAGCAGGCTCTATTGCTGTTGCCGCGTTACGCCGATACGCAGTTGGTGTGGGCCGCAAATGATGAAATGGCGTTTGGCGCGATGCGGGCGGCGCAGGAACTTGGCAGGGAGCCAGGCAAGGACCTGCATTTTTCCGCGCTGAACAACTCCCAGGAGGTGCTCCAGGCACGGGCTTCGGGCCAGTTGGCGGCGCTTGTGGGCGGACATTTCACCCTGGGCGGCTGGGCCATGGTGCTGCTGCATGACTACCATGGCGGGCAGGATTTCGCGCAGCGCGGTGGCAAGGATCGTGTCGATCCGGTGTTCAGCCTGCTCGACGCCGAGCAGGCAGCGGTCTTGTCGAAGCGATTGCAGGTGCCGGGCTACGGGCTCGATTTTCGCAAGTTCAGTGCCCTCTACCAGCCGGGTATGACCAACTACGGTTTCTCGGTCGAGCCGTTGCTGGAGTGATCATGGGGCGGTGAAGTGCAGCACCAGCTTGACCACGGCGATCAGTACCAACACGAATATGAGGGTGAATAGCACACCGAGTGCGATGAAGTGACTCGGTTTGCCGCGGCTGAAGTCGCGCGCCCGGCGCTTACTGCTCTGCACGCCAAAGGCGGCCGCCAACACGCTTTGCAGCGTGGCCCATAGGCTCAGCGGTTGCTCGTCCTGCTCATGTTTGTCGGCCATAGCCCCTCCGTGTATTCGGCATTGCTGGTTAGCGCTGGAGTTGTTTCCTTTGCATCCTCGGAAGCGTGCCGCTGCGGTCCATTCAGACGACATGTTGGCGCTCATAGACCGTTGCGGGTACTTGTAAGCAAAGAGCCTCCCACCCAATTGAGCTGACGATAGAGTAGCTTTCATGGCGCTTTGTATTCAGAGCCGGAAGTTGCTCGGCCAGCGTCCGAGCTGCGCAGTCGGTCTGTATGGGCAGGTGTCGGCAACGGAAATTGTTAGCGGGTCGCTGGCAAGTCGAGGACCGGTTAGGCTGCGCCAAAGGGCTCTGCTAGACGCCGGGAAGCAGCTATAGTCTCAGCTGGAACGCTATGACATGCAGGAGGCGTGCGTTTGATTTCCACTCCGCTAGCGCCAGCGCTTGACTCGATCATTCGCCGCCAACTTCCCAGTGCCTTGGGCGAATTGATGCAGGCGCTCAGGCAGGCCTTGGTCGAGCAAGATCATGGGGCGCTGTCCAATCAGGAAATGCAGGAGTGCGAAGACTTTCTCCGGTACTGTGCGGTCAATGGCGACCGGTTATTGTCCCGCACTTGCGAGGTGATTGGCCGCAGCCTTTCGCAGGAGGCCGTAGATCGGCCGGAGATTCTCAAGAACCTTAGCGCTTGGCGTCTGGTGGATGACGAGGAGGTCGAGGACCTGCTGCTGGCGCGGCGTATCGTGAACCGCCTCCGTGAGCACGTGGGTGGGCTAGAGGGTCGAGTCTGCGCCTGTTTCAATCGCCTGCTTGGTCACTATGTGGCGGACGCGGAGCATCCGCTATCGCTGGAGTTCCTAATACGCCAGCTGCAGACAGGGCTCTACCTGCGCAAACAGCCAGTAGCTGTACGCAGCCTGTTTCAGGCAGAAGCCATTCGGGTCTTGTCTACGGCTCTGGTGCCCTATCTGGAGGCCTTGGCGGCCGAGTTCGAAGCCGCGCGGGTGGAACCGCTGCCACTGCCCAAGCTGCTGATGCGCACTCGAAGCTCGCCGCGCACGCCCGCGCCAGTGGATTCAGCGGCCGCCTACCGTGCGATTCTGCAGTTGCGCCAAGCGGTACCGGGCGGCGTGCCGGCTTCAGTTGATGGGGAGCAAGGGGCGGGGCTGCTGCCGGTCAACGAGGCCTTGACTGCGCTTTTAGCGCGACCGGCCCCCGTCAACGGCTGGGACGCCGAGACCCTGCTGTCAAAATTGAGCCAGCAGGGGTGTCGATTGACGCCGCGCCAGCATGAGGAGACTCATCTGGTGAGCGAGGTGTTCCAGGCCCTCAATCGTCAGGCGGAGCTGGCGCCGACCCTACGCCCGGTATTGCAGCGCTTGTTGCTGCCCGTGCTCACCGCCACTTTGCAGGAACCGGGCGCTATCAGCGACGCAGGCCACCCGGTGCGGGCGTCCCTCGACCGCATTTTGCGCCTAAGCGACTACTGCGAACCGCCGAACAAGGTGCTCGAGTCGCGCCTTGAGCAGCTTGTCGGGCGCATCGTCGGCGAGTTCCGCGGGGATGTCTCGGTATTCAGTGCCTGTGATGCGGAGCTGGACGAGCTGCTGAACATGCAGCAGCGCGCCTACCGGCGCAGCGCCGAGCGGGTGATGCAGTCCCACCGCGGTCGCGACATCCTGGAGACCGCCCAACGTATGGTGGCTGGCAAGTTGGCCCGGCTATTTGGCGAGCGTGTGCCGAAACTGCTGCTGGAGTGGCTGGACGTCGGCTGGCGAGACCTGTTGGTGCACGAGCAGCTCAGCACGCGCGAGGAAAAAGACTCGTGGCGCGGTGACTGGGCCCTCACCGAGCTGCTTGCGCAACGTTTGCGCGAAGCCGCCGAAGGTCATGCCGGTGCTGAGGGCGGGTGGGCCTACGAGATCGAACACTTGCTGAAGATTCTGCGCCGGCGCATGGACGAGTTCAGCGCCGGGCATTTTCAGCATGCGTCGGTGGTGCTGGGAATGCGTGAGCAACTGCTTGGCATCAAGCCGGTGGAGCTGGTTGAGCCACCCTCCCTGCCTGCGCCTGTAGCCACTGTCACGGAGGGGTTGCAGCGTTGGCGTGAGCAGATCGAAGAGCTGAAGCAAGGCGACTGGTTGCAGACAGCCGACGGCCAACCCCGGCAATTGATTTGGCGTAATCCGCAAATGGATCATTACGTCCTCGTCGACGCCCAGGGGGGCGAGGTGGGGAGCTATGGGATGGCCGAGCTGGCCGGTCAGCTGGCCGACGGCACATTGCTGATCGGTGACACGGGCGGAGAAGGCCAAAGTTTGGTGCAGCGCACACTGCAGGACATGGTCGGCCGGCTGTACCGGGAAATTGCCCATGCGCGCAGCCACGACGAGCTGACCGGCCTTATCAATCGCCGCAGCTTCGAGGGTGCGCTGGCGGAGAGTCTCTCGGCCACTGATGCGCCGGCGTTCCTGATGGCGCATATCGACCAATTCAGCCTGATCAATGGCCATGCCGGACCGGTCGCCGGAGACGCCTGCCTGCGTCAGGTCGCCAGCCGGTTGCAGCAGTGGCTGCCCTCTGCCAGCTGCGTCGCGCGGGTCGGGGGAGTGGAATTCGCCGCGGTCCTGCCGGCCTGCGGCGAGGTGCGCGCCGCAGAAATGGCGGAAACGCTGCGCTTGGCCATCGAGGCCGAAGGCTTCGAATGGCAGGGGCACCGTCATGGCCTGACCCTCAGCATAGGCGTGGTCGAGGCCGCCGAGCGACACGATGTCGCCAATCTGTTCTTCGACCTGCAGAGTGCCTGCAACGCCGCCAAGGATAGTGGACGCAACCGGGTTCACTGCTTCAGCGCCGCAGCCGACGATGGCCGCGCCGGGCTGATGGCGATTGCCGCCAGGGTCGACGATATCGTCGAGCGCGAGGACCTTTCGCTGCGCGTGCAGCAGATTGCCCCGGCTTCGCCCGACTCTGCCGAGCTGCCGCATTATGAGCTGCTGCTGGTGATGCAAAATGAGTTGCCGCTGCAGGACTTCATCGCCGCCGCCGAGCGCTATCACCGCATGACCAAGGTCGATCGCTGGGTGCTCAGGCGCATCTTCATCGAGCTGGAGCGGCACCCGCAGCTCTGGGAACGCTGTTCCGGCCTGTCGATAAACCTTTCCGGTAGCAGCCTAAACGACGACAGGTTGCTGGGGTTTATCGAAAGTCTCTTCGAGCGTTATGCCGTCGATCCTCGGCACATCTGTTTCGAATTGACCGAGACCGCCGCCGTGGCCAACCTGGCCAAGACGGCGGACTTGGTGCGTCACCTGCAGCGTTCTGGTTGCACCTTCTCGATCGACGACTTCGGCGTTGGGTTTTCGTCCTTCGACTACCTCAAGCGCCTGCCAGTGGACTACGTGAAGATCGATGGCAGTTTCGTCAAGGAAATCGAGCGCTCGCCAAGCGACCTGGCGATGGTCCGCTCGATCAACGAGATCGCCCATGCGCTGGGGCGTCGAACCGTCGCCGAGTATGTGGAAACCCCTTCGATTCGTGCGCGCCTGGCGGAAATGGGCGTGGATTACGTGCAGGGGTTCGGGGTGCAGCGACCGCGGCCACTGGGCGACTGGCTGAGGGAGGAGGCGCTGGTGCTCGATCCCTGTTGAGCGAGGGCGGCTCTTGGAACAACAGGTGTCCTGAGGTCGGGCGGCCAGGCGAGGCGGCTTAACGGGTGCGCCGCTGGCGGGGGGCAGCCAGCGCAGCCGCCCGGGCGCGGAGCTGACCGCAACCGCCGTCGATATCCTGGCCGGCCGAGTTGCGCACCTTGGTCAATACGCCGCGGCTGTGCAGGTAGCGCACGATCTTTACGATGCGGTCGCCGTCGGGGCGTTGGAACTCATCGGCTTCCAGGCTGTTGTAGGGGATGAGATTGAGCACGGCGAACTTGCCCTTGAACAGGCGCAGGATGGCGTCCATTTCTTCCTGGCTGTCGTTGATGCCCTTGAGCAGCGTCCATTGGTACTGGATTGGATAGTCGACGGCGCGGGCATAGGCCTCGCCCAACTCCATCAATTCGTCGGGATCGATCTGCGGGGCACGCGGCAGCAGCTGGCGGCGCAGATCGGCGTTGGTGGTGTGCAGCGACAACGCCAGAGCCGGCTTGATGCGCTGCAGGGGCAGGCGCTCGAACACCCGCCGGTCGCCGACCGTGGAAAACACCAGGTTCTTGTGGCCGATGCCCCCCTCGGTGCCGAGCAGGTCGATGGCTTCCAGGACGTTGTCGAGGTTGTGCGCCGGCTCGCCCATGCCCATGAACACCACTTTCTTCACGGTGCGAAAGCGCCGGGCGAGTGCGACCTGGGCGACGATTTCGGCGCTGCTGACCTGGCGCAGCAGGCCGCTCTTGCCGGTCATGCAGAACAGGCAGCCGACCGCGCAACCGACCTGGCTCGATACGCACAGGCCGTCACGCGGCAGCAGCACGCTTTCCACCATCTGTCCGTCGCCCAGCTCCACCAGCAGTCGCGCCGAGCCATCGCCCCCCGGGTGCTCGGCGCTCAGCCGGGCCAGGCCCTCGAGGTTGCGGGTCAGCTCCGGCAGGGCTTGACGCACGCTCAGCGGCAGGAAGTGTTCGCTGGGCTGGTTGCGGGTGCCGCTGTCGAGCGCCTTGCCCTGCAGCCAGGCACGGATGATTCGCCCGGAGTGCTGGGGTTTGGCGCCGAGTGCGGCGAGCTGTTGGGTCAAGTCTTGGATTTGCATGGCGCGCGCATGCTACCACCGGGCAACGTTGGCGCGTAGGGGGCTGTTGGCACAGGACACCGCGGGGATCGACTGGGCGCCGCGAGGCAGCCCGGCTCTGCGGGCTGCCCCGATACTGGTCTTAGCTGTAGCGGCGGTAGCGGTGCAGGGCTGCGGTCAGGGTTTCGACCGTGGCGAGTATGCCGGCGTTGCCTTCGGAGACGCGTCCGATCTGCCCGACCGAGGCCTCGGAGGTCTGCAGGATGGCGGCGAGATCGT
Source organism: Pseudomonas benzenivorans (assembly GCF_024397895.1). NCBI lineage: Bacteria > Pseudomonadati > Pseudomonadota > Gammaproteobacteria > Pseudomonadales > Pseudomonadaceae > Pseudomonas > Pseudomonas benzenivorans. The sequence continues at coordinate 238,494 of NZ_CP073346.1, read as the reverse complement.
CACGCATGCTGCGGCAGGTGGCCGCTTGCTCGGTGGTGGCAGCGGCGACCAGCTGGTTGCGGCTGGAGATCTGCTCCATGCTGTCGACCAGGCCATGCACTTCGCTTTGCACATGTTCGGCATGGCCGGTCATCTGGGCGGTGGCTTCGACGCTGTTGCCCACCCGCGCGAGCATGGCGTTGGAGGTCTGCTGAAGGTTGTCCAGCATGGTGCGGATCTCCACGGTGGCGCTGCTGGTGCGGATCGACAGCTGCCGCACCTCGTCCGCCACCACCGCGAATCCGCGGCCCGCCTCGCCGGCTCGGGCGGCTTCGATCGCCGCGTTGAGCGCCAGCAGGTTGGTCTGCTCGGAAATGCTCTGGATCACCCCGAGCATGCTGGCCATGCGCTCGCTGGTATCCTGCAGCGCCTGGCCGGCGCGCGAGGACTCGGCCATGTCGGCGTTCAGCTTGCGCACCCGGCTCAGCCAGTCGTCCAGCAGCCCGGCCATGTCGCGCATCTGCCCACGGGTGTCGCCGGCCATCTGTTCCGCATCGGCGGAATGGCGTGCCACCTCGGCCACCGATTCGGTCATCTCGTGCATGCCCTGGGCGCACTGCAGGATCAGTTCGTGCTGGTGCTTCAGGCCCTGGCGCGTGGACAGGCTTTCACCCTCGATGGTGGCGCCCTCGCGTTGCAGCTGCTCGCCGGTGTTGGCGATGATGCCGATCAGCTGGGTCAGATCGCTGATGGTGGTGTCGATGGCGCTGCCGATCTTGCCGAACTCGTCATTGCCGGAGAAACCGATGCGCTGGCCCACATCGCCCTTGGCGATGATCGACATGACGTTCTCGATGTGCCTGAGCAACGGCAGCAGGTTGTTGCTCACCGCCAGGGCGACCAGAACGATCACTACCCAGCCGACGGCCGCCATGGCGATCAGTTGCTGCCCGGAAAGCACAGGCTCGGGTCCCGAGGCGCAGAAGAAGAGGGCGACCAGCAGGAGGCCGCTCAGGTAGGCCGGCAGCAACAATTTGTGCTGCAGAGAGATGTTCATCAACAGCCGGTCATACCAACTGATCTTGACGCTGATAGCCATGGAATTGACTCCTTTGAAATGACTGGCCCTTGGAATGCAATAACTTGGCCATGGAGTCAGGTTTCTATTACCGTCGGTCTGCTGAGCCGGCGTGCCGGTCGCGGCATGGTGCTGCGCGGCCCTGCTCGTGCGCAGGGCCGGGCTGCGCAGCACAGAGGCCGGCAATTGCTGAGTGGTTGCTGTAGGGAGGTGTTACAGCGGGTAACCCGTGCTGGGGCGAATGGCGGCACGCTCGTGTGAACTCAACGCTTGCCGGCCGTGCCGGCCAGTGCCTAGGTCGACTCATGCCGCTCGTGAAAGAACTGGAGCAGTTGTTCGGCCACGTCGTCAGGGGCCTCTTCCGGGAGGAAGTGTCCACAGTCGATGGCCGCGCCGCGCACCTGCTCGGCGTACCGGCGCCACACCTCGAGAACGTCGTAGCTGCGGTGCACGAAACCCTGGCTGCCCCACAGGGCCAGCAGCGGGCAGGCGACCTTGCGGGTCTGGTCCGCCGCGTCGTGTTGCAGGTCGATGCTGGCGGCCGCTCGATAGTCCTCGCAGGTGGCGTGGATGGTTTCCGGTTGGCTGAAGCAGCGCAGGTACTCGGCCACGGCTTCGTCGCTGAATCTCGCCCCCGGCGCGCCCCAGCGGTTGAGCTTTTCCTTGAGGTAATAGCCCGGGTCGGCGCCGATCATCTGTTCCGGCAGGCCGTCCGGCTGGATCAGGAAGAACCAGTGATAGTAACCGCTGGCGAAGGCCTGGTCGGTGTGTTCGAACATGTACCGGGTCGGCACGATGTCCATGACGCAAAGTTTCCTGACCCGTTGCGGGTGGTCGAGCGCCATGCGGTGCGCCACCCGGGCTCCGCGGTCGTGTCCGGCCACATAGAACTCCCGATGGCCCAGTTGCTCCATGACCTCGACCATGTCCTGCGCCATCGCGCGCTTCGAATAGGCGGCGTGGTCCGCGGAGCTTGGTGGCTTGCTGCTGTCCCCGTAGCCGCGCAGGTCCGGGCAGACAAGGTGAAACTGTTGTGCCAGACGCCCGGCGATCCCATGCCAGATGAAGTGGGTCTGGGGGTAGCCGTGCAGCAACAGCAGGGGTGGGCCCATGCCGCCGTGGGTGAGGTGGATGCTGGCGCCGCTGGTCGGCAGCCTCAGGGTCTGGAAATCTTTTGCGAACATGCTGCCTGGCGTTCCGGAGTGCGCGAGGCTTGAGTTTATAATGCGCGGCAAGCGCAGTCCCCATTCGAATTGGGGGCTGAGCAGTCGCACCGGCGTCGGTTCGGGCCGGATCGTGCGACCTCCTTCGATCACTGCGACCCCACGGGTACTTCCTGTCGTTTTGATTTGGCTTACACACTGTGTGGAGCGGTAGATGAAATACATACACCAGCGCGAACACCTCAACGAGGACGACATCGTCGTCATCGAGTGCTCGCAGACCTGCAATATCCGCCTGATGAACGATGCGAACTTTCGCAGCTTCAAGAACGGCGGTCGGCACAGCTATCACGGCGGTGCCTTCGATAAGTTTCCGGCCAGGATCACCGTGCCCAGCTCCGGCTTCTGGAACATCACCATCGATACGGTGACCCGCAAGGCCATCAGCGTGACCCGCAAGCCCACGCTGAAGCACTCCATCAAGATCATTCGCCGTTCGGATTCGCGGTTGAGATAAGCGGGAGACCGAAACCCTTGCCCCTCAGCTTGTCTGCGGCTGAGTCACCAGGTCGCCGCCGAGGCGGTATTGATTGTTGCCACTGCGTTTGGCTTCGTACATCGCCATATCGGCGGTATGGATCAGCCGGTCCATGTTTGACGCATGCTCTGGAAACACCGCGATGCCCAGGCTGGCACCGGTGTGGTGCGCTGTGCTGCCGATCTGTATGGCTTTGCTCAGGGCCGTGAGGATTTTCTCGGCCACAGCCCGGGCCTCGTCCTCCAGGGGCCGACTCTCGGCGAAGTCCTCCAGGATGGCGACGAATTCGTCGCCGCCGATTCTCGCCAGGGTATCGGACTGGCGTAGCGTGCGGCTCAGGCGCGTGCCAGTGGCGACCAGCACCCGATCCCCGACGGCATGACCGTACTGGTCATTGATCGCCTTGAAACCGTTGAGGTCGATGAACACCAGAGCTACGCGGGCGTTATGGCGTCGCGCCCGGTCCAGCGACTTGGCCAGGTGCGCCTCGAACACCAGACGGTTGGGCAGTCCGGTGAGCGGATCATGGTGGGCCAGCTGGTACAGCTCACGGGCCCAGGCTTTTTCTTCGGTGATATCGCGTACCACGCCCATCATGCGCACTGCGCGGCCGTCGGCGTCCTTGACCACATTGCCGGTTTCGCGTAACCAGCGCTGGGTGCCGTCGGGCCAGACGACCCGGTACTCCTCGTCATGGTTCTCGCCGGTTTCGATACAGCGCAACTCGCCGGCGCGGACCTGTGCCTGGTCATCCGGGTGCACGCTCGCGCAGAACAGTGGGTAAGAGGGCGTCACCTGGCCCACCTGATAGCCGAACATGCCGTAGATGGCATCCGACCAGTAGAGCTCGTCGCTGTCGATGCGCCAGTCCCAAGTGCCGATGCGGGCGAAGTACTGGCTGCGCTTGAAGCGCTCGGCGTCTTCCGATGACCTGCTGGCCTTGGTGTCCGGCTGGACAAGCAGGATGCCGCTGTCGCCAGCGGCCGGGCCGATACGCAGGGCCTCCATTGCCGGGCGGTTGCTCTGGCCGCTGTCACTCAGGCCGCAACGCTGCGGCGTGTACGCAACCATTCCACTGAGCTGCGGCAGGCAATCCGCCAAGTGTTTACCAACCAGTGCCGCATTGCCATGCCCCAGCAACCGTGCGGCCGCCGAGTTGTGCCAGCTGATCCGGCCGTCGCGCTCAACCTGCAATACGCCTTCGTGCAGCCGCTCGGCCAGTGCCTGGTATTGCGCCAGTTGCTTGCGGGCGTGGCGCTCGCGATGCATCAGCATGGCCAGTAATGCGAGGAACGAGAGCATGCCGGCGCTGGTGAGAAGAGTCAGGAGCATGGTCTATCGGGCGGCGAACTGGGGGGGTAGCCGCATTATGCCCTCGCAGTACTGACCGTTGGCTAGTCATTTGGGCCGATGCCTGTGACCAAACGGCTAGATCACAGGGCAAGTGTGCCGGGGCATTACTCGGCAAAGCCATCCCCGGCCGCCGCGACAAAGGTCATCTCGACCAGGTAGTCCGGGTTTGCCAGCTCCGCTTTCACACACGCCCGACTCGGCGCTGTGCCTTCGGCAAACCAGGCATCCCACAGTTCGTTCAGCGCCGCGAGATTGGCAAAGTCGGTGAGGTAGATCGTGGTCGACAGGATGCGCGATTTGTCGCTGTTGATCTTGGCCAGCGACTGTTCGGCCTGGGCAAAGATCTGCTCGACCTGTCCCCGGATGTCGGCCTTGGTGTCGGTGTCGGCTATTTCGACGAAGTGGGCGATACCATTGAACACGGTAATGTCGGACCAGCGCTTTGTCGGGTTGATGCGATGGATTTTCATGAATACCTTCCTCTGCTAGGTAATTGCCGGCTAACTCTGAATAGGCTGTGAAGGGCCTGATAACGCCTGGGCGGGCAGGGTGCCTTGGCGTGGCGCTTCTTTCAAGACGCCGTTGAACGACAAGGCCCGCGCAGGGGCGGGCCTTGGTTTCTTCCTGGGTTTACTCAGTTGTCATAACCCAGATTCGGCGCCAGCCAGCGTTCGCAGACCGCCAGCTCCTGGCCCTTGCGCGCGGTGTAACTTTGCACCTGATCCTTGTCCACCTTGCCGACGGCGAAATACTGCGCCTGGGGATGGGCGAAGTACCAGCCGCTGACGGCAGCGGCGGGGAACATGGCGTAGTGATCGGTGAGGAATACCCCGCTGCGTCCCGGCTTGCCTTCTTCGGCGGTCGGGTCGAGCAGGTCGAACAGGGTGCCTTTCTCGGTGTGATCCGGGCAGGCCGGGTAGCCGGGAGCGGGGCGGATGCCGACGTACTGCTCCTTGATCAGCGCCTCGTTGTCCAGCTGCTCGTCCGGCTGGTAGCCCCACCAGTGCTTGCGCACCTCGGCGTGCAGCCACTCCGCGCAAGCCTCTGCCAGGCGGTCGGCCAGGGCTTTGACCATGATCGAGTTGTAGTCGTCGCCCGCTTCCTGGTAGGCCTTGGCCACTTCCTCGGCGCCGATGCCGGCGGTGGTGATGAAACCGCCCACATAATCGCGAACGCCGCTGTCCTTGGGGGCGACGAAGTCGGCCAGCGACAGGTTCGGCTTGCCGTCGGGCTTGATGGTCTGCTGGCGCAGGTGATGCAGGGTGGCCAGGGGCTGACCATCGTCGCCGTACAGCTCCAGGTCGTCGTCGTTGACCTGGTTGGCCGGCCAGAAGCCGAACAGCGCGCGGGCCTGGATCAGCTTCTCGTCGATCAGCTTCTTGAGCATGGCCTGGGCGTCCTCGAACAGCGCGGTGGCCGCTTCGCCGACCACCTCGTCGGTGAGGATGCGTGGGTATTTGCCGGCCAGGTCCCAGGCGATGAAGAAGGGCGTCCAGTCGATGTATTCGGCCAGGGTCGCCAGGTCGATGTCGTCCAGCAGCTTGACCCCGGTGAAGCTCGGTACCGGTGGCTGGTAGCCGGCCCAGTCGAACTTCGGCTTGTTCTCCACCGCCTTGGCGTAGGGCAGGCGCTCGGTGCGGGCACCGCGGGCGGCGGTGCGCTCGCGCACCTCGACGTAGTCGGCGCGGGTCTTCTCGACGAAGCCGGCCTTGAGCTCCTTGGACAGCAGCTGGGTGGCCACGCCGACGGCGCGCGAGGCATCGGTGACGTACACCACCGCATCGTTGTGGTACTTGGGCTCGATCTTCACCGCGGTGTGGGCCTTGGAGGTGGTGGCGCCGCCGATCATCAGCGGCAGGGAAAAACCCTGGCGCTGCATCTCGCGGGCGACGTGGACCATCTCGTCGAGCGAGGGGGTGATCAGCCCGGACAGGCCGATGATGTCGCACTTCTCCTCCTTGGCCGTCTGCAGGATCTTCTCCGCCGGCACCATCACGCCCAGGTCGACGATGTCGTAGCCGTTGCAGCCCAGCACCACGCCGACGATGTTCTTGCCGATGTCGTGCACGTCGCCCTTGACCGTGGCCATGAGGATCTTGCCCTTGGCCTCGGGCTTGTCGCCTTTCTCCGCCTCGATGAAGGGGATCAGGTGGGCCACCGCCTGCTTCATCACCCGCGCCGACTTGACCACCTGGGGCAGGAACATCTTGCCCGAGCCGAACAGGTCGCCAACGATGTTCATGCCGCTCATCAGCGGCCCCTCGATCACCTCGATCGGTCGCGCGCACTGCTGGCGGCACTCCTCGGTGTCCTCGACGATGAAGGCGGTGATGCCCTTGACCAGGGCGTGTTCCAGGCGCTGGTTGACCGGCAGCGAGCGCCACTCCTCGTTCTCCACTTCCTTGACGCTGCCGTCGCCCTTGAACTGGTCGGCGATCGCCAGCAAGGCCTCGGTACCGTTCGGGGTGCGGTTGAGCACCACATCCTCGACCGCGTCGCGCAGCTGCTTGGGAATCTCGTCGTAGATCTCCAGCTGGCCGGCGTTGACGATGCCCATGGTCAGACCGTTCTGGATCGCGTAGTAGAGGAATACCGAGTGGATCGCCTCGCGCACCGGGTTGTTGCCGCGGAACGAGAAGGACACGTTGGACACGCCGCCGCTCGACAGGGCGAACGGGAGATGATCGCGAATGAAGGCGCAGGCCTCGATGAAGTCGACCGCGTAGTTGTTGTGCTCCTCGATGCCGGTGGCGATGGCGAAGATGTTCGGGTCGAAGATGATGTCTTCCGGCGGGAAGCCGACTTCATTTACCAGGATGTCGTAGGAGCGCTGGCAGATCTCGCGCTTGCGCGCGGCCGTGTCGGCCTGGCCGGCTTCGTCGAAGGCCATCACCACCACGGCGGCGCCGTAGCGCTTGCACAGCTTGGCGTGGTGTTTGAAGGCCTCGACCCCTTCCTTCATGGATATTGAGTTGACGATGCCCTTGCCCTGAATGCACTTGAGACCGGCTTCGATCACTTCCCACTTGGAGGAGTCGATCATGATCGGCACGCGGGAGATGTCCGGTTCGCCGGCGATCAGGTTGAGGAAGGTCACCATGGCCTTCTGCGAGTCCAGCATGCCCTCGTCCATGTTGATGTCGATCACCTGGGCGCCGGCTTCCACCTGCTGCAGGGCGACTTCCAGGGCCTCGGTGTAGTTCTCCTCGCGGATCAGCCGGGCGAACTTGGCGCTGCCGGTGATGTTGGTGCGCTCGCCGACGTTGACGAACAGCGAGTTGCGGTCGATGGTGAAGGGCTCCAGGCCCGACAGGCGGCAGGCCTTGGGGATGTCCGGCAGCGCGCGCGGCGGGTACTTGGCCACGGCCTCGGCGATCGCCTGGATGTGCCCCGGGGTGGTGCCGCAGCAGCCGCCGACGATATTGAGGAAGCCCGAGGCGGCGAACTCCTCGACCACCGCGGCCATCTCCGCCGGTGTCTCGTCGTACTCGCCGAAGGCGTTGGGCAGGCCGGCGTTGGGGTGGGCGGAGACGTGGGTCTCGGCCTTGGTCGACAGCTCCTCCAGGTAGGGGCGCAGCTCCTTGGCGCCGAGGGCGCAGTTCAGGCCCACGGAGATCGGCCCCGCGTGGCGCACCGAGTTCCAGAATGCTTCGGTGGTCTGCCCGGACAGCGTGCGCCCCGAGGCGTCGGTGATAGTGCCGGAGATCATGATCGGCAGCTCGACGCCGAGCTGCTCGTAGACTTCCTGCACGGCGAAGATCGCGGCCTTGGCGTTGAGGGTGTCGAAGATGGTTTCGATCAGGATCAGGTCGGCGCCGCCCTCGATCAGGCCGCGGGTGGCTTCCACGTAGTTTTCCACCAGCTCGTCGAAGGTGACGTTGCGGTAGCCGGGGTTGTTGACGTCCGGGGAGATCGAGCAGGTGCGGCTGGTCGGGCCCAGCACCCCGGCGACGAAGCGGGGCCGGTGCGGCGTCTCGGCGGTCTTGGCGTCGGCCACCTGACGGGCCAGGCGCGCGCCCTCGACGTTCAGCTCGTAGACCAGCTCTTCCATGCCGTAGTCGGCCTGGGACACGCGGGTGGCGTTGAAGGTGTTGGTCTCGAGAATGTCGGCGCCGGCGTCCAGGTAGGCCTTCTCGATGGCGCCGATGACGTCGGGGCGGCTCAGAATCAGCAGGTCATTGTTGCCCTTGACGTCCTGGGGCCAGTCGGCGAAGCGCTCGCCGCGGTAATCCTCTTCCTCCAGCTTGTAGCTCTGGATCATGGTGCCCATGCCGCCGTCGAGGATCAGGATGCGCTCCTTCAGGGCTTGCTGGAGAGCTTGGAGGCGGGCACTGCGATCGGACGAAGACATGGGGCGAACTACCTGAGCAAAGCACAAACAATGGGGACGCGATCATAGCAAAGCTGTACGCTTTTGGAGCAGGGTGGCCATTTGCATGAATGATGCTCATGTTGACGCCTCGGCCCGCTCCTCGGCGAAGGGCGTAGAATCGACCCATTGTCATACAAGGATCGGCGATATGCCGTATCGCGCGCTGCTCAGTGCTTGCCTGCTGTTCATCAGCCCACTGTTGGTTGCGCAGCCGGTTTCCTATAGCCGCGACATCCAGCCGATCTTCACCCGGTATTGCGTGGCCTGCCATGCCTGTTACGACTCCCCCTGCCAGCTCAACCTGGGCAGCGGCGAAGGCGCTGCGCGCGGTGCCCACAAGCTGCCGGTGTATGACGGCGTGCGCACCGAGGCCCAGGCCACCACCCGTTTGTTTCTCGATGCCCATGGCGCTGATGCCTGGCGGCGCGAGGGTTTCTTCTCGGTGCTGGAGCGTCAGGGCAGTCACGCTGCACTGATGACCCGCATGCTCGAGTTGGGCCATGGCGAGCCGCTGCCAGTCAATGCGAAACTGCCAGAGGCGCTGGAGATCGGCATCAAGCGGGACAATCAGTGCCCCTTGCCCGAGGCGTTTGCCGGCTTCGCCGCCGACAACCCGCAGGCCGGGATGCCCTTTGCCGTGACCGGCCTCACCGACGCCGACTACCAGACCCTGCAACGCTGGCTGGCCGAGGGCGCGCCGATCGATTCGCCGGTGCTGCGCGAAAGCGCCACTGAAAGGCGCCAGATTGCCGAGTGGGAGCGCCTGCTGAATGCCGAGGGGCTGCGCGAGAGTCTGGTGGCGCGCTGGCTGTACGAACACCTGTTTCTCGCCCACCTGCATTTTCAAGGGGGCGAGCCCGGGCACTTCTTCCAGCTGGTGCGCTCACGCACCCCACGGGGCCTGCCAGTCGATCCGATTGCCACGCGGCGGCCCAACGAAGACCCTGGCACCCGCTTCTACTACCGCCTGACGCGGGTTCAGGACGTGATCGTGCACAAGACCCATATCACCTATGGCCTGAGCGACCGGAAGCTGGCACGGGTCAAGCAGCTGTTCCTTTCCGGCGACTGGCAGGTGGGCAGCCTGCCGGGCTATGGCGCCCAGCGCCGGGCCAACCCCTTCGAGACATTCGCCGCGATTCCGCCTCAGGCGCGCTACCAGTTCATGCTGGATGACGCCGAATACTTCGTGCGCACCTTTATCCGCGGCCCGGTCTGTCGTGGGCAGATCGCCACCGACGTGATCCGCGACAACTTCTGGACCCTGTTCCAGGATCCTCGCCACGATCTTTACCTGACCGATGCCGAATACCGCGCCAAGGCCACGCCCTTGTTGGCCATGCCGGGGCAGTTCGACGCCATCGGCGACTTGCTCGGTCTGTGGCTCGACTACCGCGACAAGCGCAATGCCTACGAGAAGCTGCGCATCGACGCCTATGCCGGGGCACCGCCGGCGGACTGGGGACATATCTGGAGTGACAATGACAATGCGTTGCTGTCGATCTTTCGCCAGCACGACAGCGCTTCGGTGCGTAAGGGGCTGATTGGTGAAGTGCCGCAGACCCTGTGGTGGCTGGATTACCCGCTGTTCGAACGGACCTATTACCAGCTGGTGGTGAATTTCGACGTGTACGGCAACGTCTCGCACCAGGCGCAGACGCGCCTGTATTTCGACCTGATTCGAAACGGCGCCGAGCAGAACTTCCTGCGCCTGATGCCCGCCGAGTCGCGTCAGGGCTTGCTCGCCGACTGGTACCAGGACAGCGGAAAACTCAAGCTATGGCTGGACTATCCGGGCATCGACACGCGCAGCCCCAGCGCGCTGGCCCTGGACGGCCCCGACCCCAAGCGCAGTTTTGCCGAGGCCCTGCTGGCGCGCTACGCCGGTCTCAATGCGCGGCCGGATCCGTTCAATCGCTGTGGCGATTCCCGTTGCTACCGCGAGGGCGTCGGCACCGAGTTGCAGGCCGCCGAGCGGGCTCTTAGCCGTCTTGTGAGCAAGCCAGCCGACGAACTCAAAGTGGTCCGCCAGTTGCCGGAGGCGACCCTGCTGCGCGTGGAGCTGGCCGATGGTCGGCGCGAGGTGTACAGCCTGCTGCGCAACCGCGCCCACAGCAACGTGGCCTTCATGCTGGGCGAGGCGCTGCGCCATCAGCCCGGCCTGGATACCCTGACCCTCTATCCCGGGGTGCTGACCAGCTACCCCAACTTCCTGTTCAACCTGACGGCGGCGCAGGTGCCCGAATTCGTCGAGCGGCTGGAGCGGGTGCGGGACGCCCCTGACTTCGAACGGGTGGTCGAGCGATGGGGCGTACGCCGCAGTCACCCCGAATTCTGGCGTTACTTCCACGACCTGACCGCACATATCCGCGAGCACGAGCCGCTCGAGGCCGGGGTGCTGGATATGAACCGCTACGAGAACCTCTAGGCCGGTATCTGCCGTCGGCCCTCGCAGGCTGCATGGGCTCAACGCACCACCAGTACCGACGCCTCGGAATAGGAGGCGAAATAACCGGCATTGGAGGCGAACAGGTGTTCCGCCAGGCCAGGCACATGGGAAGCCATGACCACCAGGTCGGCGCCGCACGCCTTGGCGGCCTTCAGCAAGGTCTTGTCCAGGTCCACCGCCGGGTCGTGGCTGATATAGGAGGCGGTGCTGATACTGCTCAGGCCGTACTTCTGCGCCTGCGCCTCGCCGAAGGCTTGCAGCTTGGCGGTGAACTCGCTCGGGTTGTGGGCGACCGCGCTGGGGGTGTTGCCCGACACGCCCACATAGCAGACCGGCGCGGCATACAACTTGGCCAGATCGGCACCGGTTTTCAGGGCCTTTTCGAGCCGGTCGATATGGTCCAGATCAACGGGAATCATGATTTGACGATACATCTGGCGCTCCTTCTGAGGGCAGGTGGAGTTTCCTACTTGATGCTTCGATCCTCCCAGAAGTATTGCAGACGATTGGCGAACCCGCGGCCGAGGCCTGAATGGGATGCCCGCGGTGGCCGAAATGCTCGCGCATCTTGGTTCTAGCGGCGTTGACTGTTCGACTCACTAGGTGCCGAGGCCGGCAGCCAGCCACCTACCGCTTGATAGGGCGCAAGCTGGCCCGGCGCGCTGAGCCAGACGACTATGGCCTGGCGCTCGCCGCGCGTATCGGGCAGCAGGCGGGTCTGCCAGTGATGGCGCTTGCTCGGGGCGATCTGCTGCAGGCTCAGCACCACGAAATCATGCCGCAGCTCGCGTCCGGCATTTTCGCCGTGCGCGACTTCGGTGTGCAGGCCGAAGCCCAGGCGGGCGACATGGGCAGTCAGGTCCGTCGGCGCGGTGGTGCTGGGGAGGAAGGTCAGTGTCAGGCGGTCACCGTCCAGCTGCAGGGTCAGGCTGCCCACCTCGGTGCTCTTGGGCAGACTCAGCGGCAGCCCCCGGAACCAGCCGCGCCACTCGCGCCCGGCCAGGATAAAGCCGGGGGTGTAGACCGCGCCGCTGGCGCCGCGGCGAGCATAGCCACGCTGCCGGGCGCTGTGGCTTGGGTTGGCGAAGGGATCGGGCCATCCCAGGCGGTCCCAGTAATCGACATGGAAGGCCAGGGGAATCAACCCATGCCACAGCTGTGGATGCTCACGCAGTCCCGACAGCCAGCGGTCGGCCGGGGGGCAGGAGCTGCAGCCTTGCGAGGTGAACAACTCCAACACGGGGGTGGGCGACGGGCCACTGCTGATATTGATCCGGTCCCCGGCTTGTGAAAGGAGGGAATACAGCAGCAGAAGCAGTGCGGCTATTACCTGCGCTAACGGGTGCATGGTCGGGCTCTCTGGAGGTGGCCTAGTCAGTTGACCCGCCGCCAAGGTGCTTGTTACAGCGCGGCTTATCCGACAGAAACGCTCGGGCTTTATCGCAGTGCGCAGGTTGGCGTACACTGCGCCCATGTTTGCGAGGAGTTGCCATGAGCACTATCACCATTACTGACGCGGCACACGATTACCTGGCCGATCTGCTGAGCAAGCAGAACACCACCGGCATCGGCATCCGCGTCTTCATTACCCAGCCGGGTACCCCATACGCGGAAACCTGCATTGCCTACTGCAAGCCGGGCGAGGAGAAGGCCGAGGACACCGCCTTGGCCCTGGCCAGCTTCACGGCCTGGATCGATGCCGTCAGCGAACCGTTCCTGGAGGATGCGGTTGTCGACTACGCGACCGACCGTATGGGCGGCCAGCTGACCATCAAGGCGCCGAATGCCAAGGTGCCCATGGTCAACGAAGACAGCCCGATCAACGAACGTATCAATTACTACCTGCAGACCGAGATCAATCCGGGGCTGGCCAGCCATGGCGGCCAGGTCAGCCTGATCGAAGTGGTCGACGATGGCATCGCCGTGCTGAAGTTCGGTGGCGGTTGCCAGGGCTGTGGCCAGGCCGACCTGACCCTCAAGGAAGGCATCGAGAAGACTCTGCTCGAACGCATCCCGGAGCTGAAAGGCGTGCGCGACGTGACCGACCACAGCAATCGGGAAAACGCCTACTACTGAGGCGGCTAGCGATGAAAAAGGCGACCCGAGGGTCGCCTTTTTGTTTTTGCGCCTGTAGTCCGCACCAGCTGTGCATCTTCCTCCGAGGTGCTGTTATGCTGCGCGAAAATAACAATTAGCTCACTAGAAAGAGTCCGCGACCTTGTCGATTTCCTCGTTGCTGGTGTGTGATGACTCCAATATGGCGCGCAAGCAGCTGATCCGGGCCTTGCCCGAGGATTGGCCGGTCGCAGTTGTCCAGGCCGCCAATGGCCGTGAAGGGCTCGACGCCATTCGCCGGGGCGACGTAGGTTTGGTCCTGCTCGACCTGACCATGCCGGAGATGGATGGCTACGAGGTCCTGGCGGCCATTCGTGCCGAGGCACTCGACACCCAGGTCATCGTGGTGTCAGGCGACGTGCAGGATGAGGCGATCAAGCGGGTGGCCGAACTTGGCGCGCTGGCCTTCCTGAAGAAGCCCGTCGAACCGGGACTGCTGCGGCATACCTTGCTCGAGCACGGTCTGCTGGGGGTGCCTTCGGCCGAGACCGGAGCGCGCATCGAAGCGGATGAGCCCAACGTGCAGTTTCGCGATGCCTTTCGCGAAGTGGTCAACGTGGCGATGGGCCAGGCGGCCGCCTTGTTGGCCAGGCAGCTGGACGTGTTCGTCCGCCTACCCATCCCCAACGTCAATATTCTCGAAGTCGGCGAACTGCACATGGCCCTGGCGCATGCACAGCAGGGCGATCAGCTGTCGGCGGTGTGTCAGGGTTATATCGGCAGTGGCATCGCGGGGGAGGCGCTGCTGATCTTCCACGACTCCGAAGTGCGCGACATGGCCAAGTTGATGCGCTGGAAACCTGCAAACCGCGAGGGCGAGCTGGAAATGCTCCTGGACCTGGCCAGCATCCTGATCGGTGCCTGCTTGAGCGGCATCGCCGAGCAGCTCGACGTCAGCTTCTCCCAAGGCCATCCGGTGGTGCTCGGCCAGCACTCCTCCATCGACGAGCTGATTCGGGTCAACCAGCGTCGCTGGAAGAAGACCCTGGCGGTCGAACTCAGCTACAGCCTGGAAGGGCACGACATCCATTTCGACCTGCTGCTGCTGTTCACCGAGGACTCGGTGGCCAGGCTTTCCCTTAAAACCGCCTACCTGATGAGCTGAACATGAGCGCACTGCTGGATCTCAACGAGTTTCACTGGCTGATGGCGATCGTGCAGAGCATCGACGTCGGGGTGGTCATGGTCGACCGCGAGTACCGGGTCGAGATCTGGAACAGCTTCATGGAGAACCACTCCGGACGCACACCCGACGAGGTTCATCAGCAGTCCTTCTTCACGGTCTTCCCGGAGGTCGAGGAGGAGTGGTTCCGCAACAAGCTGGAGACCGTTGCCCTGCTCGGTACGCCGGCTTTCACCCTCTGGGAGCAGCGGCCCTATCTGGTGCGATTCAAGAACTACCAGCCCATCACCGGGCAGGAAGATCACATGTACCAGAACGTCACGCTGATACCGCTGCGGGCCACCAACAGCGAAGTCGCGCACATCTGCGTGATCATCTACGACGTGACCGAGGTGGCGACCAACAAACGCCAGTTGCAGGCCGCCAACCTTGAGCTCAAACGCCTGTCCAGCACCGATCGGCTTACCGGCCTGAGCAATCGCGGCCACTGGGAAGAGGCCCTGCGCCTCGAATATGCCCGCCACCAGCGTTACCGGACCATGGCCGCCTTGGTGATGTTCGATATCGATCATTTCAAGAAGGTCAATGACACCTACGGCCATCAGGCTGGCGACAAAGTGATCCAGGGCGTCGCGGATCTGGTGCTGGCCCATGTGCGTACCAATGATATCGCCGGTCGCTATGGCGGTGAGGAGTTCGCCGTGCTGCTGCCGGATACCGATATCCAGGGCGCCAGGCTGTTCGCCGAACGCCTGCGGCTGGCAGTCGAGGCCATGCGGGTGGAGCACGAAGGCGTGGTGATTCCGGTGACCATCAGCCTCGGGGTCGCCGACCTCGGTCAGCCCAGCAGTGGCCATGAGCAGCTTATCGAGTGGACCGACCAGGCCCTCTACAGCTCCAAGAAAGGCGGACGCAACCGCACCAGCCTTCACCAGGTTCCCGCCTAGCCTCGGCGACGACCGTCGGCTCTGCCTCAGGCGCTGAGCTCGGCCCGGCGCAGGTGTAGCTCAGTCATCGTGCGCCAGTCGTACTGCGCTTGGTGTCGTCACTACGGCGCGCGGCAAGGCCGTCGGCTTCAGGCGAAACGCTCCGCATAGGCCTGGGGGCTGACGGACAGGTGCTTGTGAAAGGCCCGGCGCAGGTTTTCCGGGTGGCCGAACCCGGTCAGGCGGGCCACCGTCGCGATCGAGGCCTTGGCGTCGTGCAACAGGTGCCGGGCGGCTTCCAGGCGGATACGCTCGACGTAGCGGCCGGGCCCCATGCCCAGTTCCTCGACGAACAGCCGGGAGAGCGTGCGCGGCGCCATACAGGCCTGGGCCGCCAGGGCCTCCACTGATAGATCGTCGGCCAAATGAACGGGAATCCACTCGAGCAGGGCGGCCAGGCGCGGTATGCGACTGGGTTCGGGGGCGAGCAGGGCGCTGAACTGTGCCTGGCCGCCGGGGCGACGCAGGAACATCACCAGGCGGCGTGCCACCGCCAGGGCCATGGCGCGGCCTAGATCGGCCTCCACCAGCGCCAGGGCCAGGTCGATGCCGGCGGTTACGCCGGCCGAGGTGAAAATATGCGCGGCGCCGCTCGGGTCCTTGGGGGCATAGGTGTGCAGGCAGTCTCCCAGCACTTCTACCTGAGGATGGGCCCGGCGCAGCCTCTCTACGTCCGCCCAATGGGTGGTGGCGCGGTGGCCGTCGAGCAGTCCGGCAGCGGCGAGTATCAGCGCGCCGGAGCAGACCGAGCCGAGGCGTCGCAGTTGAGGCTCGGCTGCGCGGAGCCAGGCCAGCAGGTGCGGATCCTGGCATTGCAGCTGGTCGCCCGCACCGCCGGGGATCAGCAGGGTATCGATCTGGGTAAGGTCAGCCTCGCCCCAGGTCTGGTCGGTCATCAGCTGCAACCCGGCCGAGGTGGCGATGGCGCCGGCGTGCTGGCCCAGCAGCAGCAAGCGGTAGCTGGCGGGCAGCCCCTGACGCCGGCATTCGTCGTTGGCCGAGGCGAACACCTGCAGCGGTCCGGTGACGTCGAGACTCATGACGTCCGGATAGATCAGGCAGGCAATGGTTTTAAGCGCATCCATAGCGAGGTCTCGATGAGCGATGGATGCAGTGTGCGCTCAGCGAGGAAGTGGCAACAAGGACACAATGCCCACAGATAATGCCACGGGCGACATCTCTGGATGCGGCTGCGCGGCGTCTGGCGCCGCGCTCGCGCGGAAGCGTCCAGCCGGGTCTATTACTCCGGCATGCTCCAGGGCGCCAGGTCGAAACCCTGACGGCTCAGCTCGTCACGGGATTTCTTCAGTTCCTGGGCCAGCTTGTCCGGGTCGCTGTAGATGCTGCTGGGCAGCCGAGTACGGCCAAGCAGGCGCGTGCTGGTGCGATCGATGACCGTCAGGTTCAGTTCGCCGGTACTGTCCTGCGGGGACCAGGCGACGCATTGGAAGGGCTTGAAGGCGCGATCGGCGATGAGCAGTGCTTCGTTGAAACGCAGCGGGGCGTTCATGGGGTTCTCCGAGGTGATCCCAAAGTGTTTAGGGCCAGCGGCGCAGTGGCGCGCTGGCCGGTCATAGCTGTTGATGACCGACCCTGACTAGTAAGTCACATGGCCTGGACGAAAAGTTCCACTGGTTCACAGAAGCTGTCGCATAGATGCTCGGCGATGTCGGTCAGAAATAACCCGCTCCGGGCGCCGAGTCAGGCTCATGGCCGATGGCCGCTATTCGAGGAGGTCAAGGGATACCGCCGTTCGTCGCCAGCGCTGTGCAGAAAGTGAACGAATTCATGTTCGTCTGCTCAGAGAATAGCCAGTTGAGGGCGGCGGCCTTAGCCTCGCCCTCCATCTAATCAGGAGCTTCACCTCACAGGCATGCGCCATGTGCAGGGGGAGCTTTTTGCTTTTTGAAGAGGAAATCGAATGATGGGGACTTCATTCGCCCGGCGGCTGCGTATCTGAGGTTTCTTCGCTGAATCCCAGGACGCACTGAAGCCATGTCTTCATTGCATATATAAACAGCACAGTCGAACCGACTCGGCAGCATTGAGCGGTTCTTCCAACTAAGAAAGAGGCCCCCATGGACCTGAGCATTTTCATTTCGTTTTTTGAGCAACAAGTAACCATGGAGTTTATGCGCCTAGGGATTGTTTACGCGCACCTGATTGCCTGCTGTGTCGCCATCGGCATGGTGTTGACCAGCGATTTCGCGATGATCAAAGAATTGTTCAAGGGTGGGAAATCCCACCTGCAGGACAGCCAGCATATGGAAAGCCTGCAGAAGTCCGTTTCCGCCGCCCTGGCAGTGCTCTGGGTCAGCGGCGTGGCGATCATCTGGCTGGATATCAATGCCAACGGCCTGTCCTACCTGCTCAACCCCAAGCTGCAGGCCAAGATCACCATCGTGATGCTGCTGACCTTCAACGGCATGCTGCTGCACGGCCTGGTCCTGCCGGCCCTGCAGAAAGCCGGATCGCTGCTCAAGCTGAACTTCAGCATGCGCATGTTCGCCCTGTTCGCCGGCGCCCTGTCGGGTGTGTCCTGGTTCTATGCCGCGATGCTCGGCGTCGGTCGCCCGCTGTCCTGGAAGTATTCGCTGACCGAAATCCTCGCCGCCTACCCGGTGATGATCGTCGGTGGCTTCGCCGCGATGGTGCTGCTCACCCAGTGGGCGATGAAGCGTGAAGAGGCCAAGGCTGTGGAAATGGCCCAGGTGAAAGCGCCGCGTAACCCGGCACTGGCCGCGTGGTAACGCGCCTGGCGCGAACCTGGCATTAGTCGCTGCACCCTGCATCATCTGAGGGTTCAGGGCAGGCGCCCCGGAACACTGGCAGCAACAGATGCTGTTATGGGTTCCGGGGCGTTTTGCTTGGTGGTCCGTCAGTTGTGGGTGG
Organism: Pseudomonas benzenivorans; assembly: GCF_024397895.1. Classification (NCBI taxonomy): domain Bacteria; kingdom Pseudomonadati; phylum Pseudomonadota; class Gammaproteobacteria; order Pseudomonadales; family Pseudomonadaceae; genus Pseudomonas; species Pseudomonas benzenivorans. Next base: position 220,446 of record NZ_CP073346.1, on the reverse strand, counting down.
CGGAGCTGGCGCAGGCGGACAAGACGCGCTGCAGGTACTGCGCGACATAGCGCTGGAAATGGTGGTCCTGCCAGTAGGTGAGGTGGCTCAGCGGCGTGTGGCGTTTATACCAGGGGCCAACGGGCATGGCGCGGTCTTCGCTGACCACGGCGGCGTAGCCTGGAATCGGCCGCAGCGGATAGCCGAGAATGTCCGCCGGGGCATAGAGGTTGAGCCAGCGCGCCTGTGCGCGCACCGGGTCGCTCAGGCAGTGGCCAGGAAAGCGGATCGGCACCACCGGGTCGTAGGCGAAGGTGAACAGCGGGATGTTGCAGCCGAAGGTGACCAGCCCGGCCAGGGTCTCCAGGCCGAGGAACGGGTCGTTGGAGCAGGAGGGCGTCAGGTTGATGCGCTGCTGATCCCAGGCAAAATTGGAAAAGATATGGCCGCCGAGCGAGTGGGCCAGCACCACCAGTGGGGTCTGGGGATCGACCTTGGCGCGCAGGCGGTTGAGGCCGTTGCGCAGGCACTGGTGGACTTCCTCGTAGGTGGTGTCATAGGCCTGACTGACCTGGCGATAACCGCTGGCATCACCGAGGAACAGGGTGACGAGGCGCCGCAGCCAGCGCCAGCGCACGGGCTGGTCGCGCAGTCGCTCGAGATACGCCAGCTGGCGCTTGTCCAGCACGCTGGCCCAGTAGAGGCTCTGAAAGGCCACCTGGTCGGCCTCGGTGCCGAGGCGGAGGCGTAGTCCGGCGATCAGCTCCTGGGCGAAGAGGTGCTGGCCGTCGCCATCGCGGATATCAGGTTGGGTGCCAATGCCGTGGATAATGGCCACTGCCAGTTTCATGCGGATCCTTCCTTGGTTGCCTGTCGACTAAGCTAGCCGCCGGCGGGCGGCTCTGGCAATCGCGTCGACGCTCAGAGCGCCAGCAGGCGTCCGGCCAAACCGCCGCCATCGGTGAGCTCGAGGAACTCGTCGCCGAGTCGACGGCTTTCGTCCATGGCCTGGCGCCAGTAGCGGCGGCGTCCGGCGTCGTCGCCCAGGTAACGGCTGAAGTCCTTGCGGTCCGGCAACTTGCCATGGGGCAGGCGGGCCAGATAGTCGGGAGAGGGGGCGAGCAGGAGCACGTCCTGCAGGCGCCCGCCGTCGCCGCGGCGCCAGGGCATGCCTTTGTCGAACCAACCGGGGATGACGCGATCGGTGAAGTGTGGGTAGAGCACGATGTCGCCACCGTTGTAGGGCAGGTCGAGGTGGTAGTCGAGCAATCCACCGTCGCGATAGGTGCCGGGGCCCACCCCGGGAATGTCGCGCACCCCCTGCATGATCATCGGAATCGAGCCGGAGGCGAGCAGGGCATGGCGCAGGTTGTGCTGGTCCAGCGGCAGGCAGCGCGAAGGGAAGTCGCGCAGGGCGGTCAGCGGCGGTGCCTGGCGAACATCGTGCAGTATTATGCGCTCGAAGTGACGCCCGAGGCGCGGGCGACCCATCAGGTTGCTGCCCATTACCGCGGAAAGGCCCAGGCCCAGCACACCGCGATGGTCGTGGCGCAGCAGCCCCTGGCTGCGCACCAGTACGACGTTCAGGCGATAGTGCGGATTGCTCAGCACCTGGGCGTCCCGTCCCTCCAGCAGTTGCTCGAGCATCAGCCGGCAGCTGCGCGAGACTTCGGCCATGCTCACGCCTTTGGCGAATTGCTGCTCGGTGTACAGCTCACCCAGCCGACGGATGCCGGCGCCGGTATCGTCCAGGCAGGCGCTGGCAAAGCGCCAGGAGCCGATCGAGGCGCCGATCAGCGCCCGTTCGCGCGGCGCGCGGGGCAGCCAGTCGCCAAACAGCGCCAGGTCAAGGCCCTGAATACCCAGCGCCTTGGGGCCGCCGGCGGCTCCGGGCAGGATGCCGACATCCGCCGGCCGCAGGCCACGCTCACGAATGCGCGCCATGGCCCGCGCGCCGGCCCTGATCGTCAATGCCTTGGTTTTGATTTGGATCGCGCTCATGTTCGTCTCCGGCCGGCAAGGCGCGATTATAGGCTGCGGGGTCGGCGGGCCAAGGTTTTGTTCCAGATCAGGGGGCGATGCCCGACGGCCGCCAGGGGCGTTTCACCGCCGTCTCACATGCCGTTGGCGAACGCCCGATTGTCCATGTCGATGCTTTCGCGCACCGGCTTCAGGGCCTGGGCGTACTTGGCCAGGATATCCAGGTCATAGTCGATGCGGGCGCGCAGACGCTGGTCATCTTCGCCTGAAGGTTCAGGGCCGTTCAGCACGCTTTCGACGCGACGCACGATCAGGTGTTCCGGCAGGTAGCAGAGCCGGCAGTTCTTGTAGCTGGAAGCGCGCAGTTCGCTGATCGGGTAGGCGCCGCCGACGCCGGCGGAAACGCCGACCAGCAGCCCGGGCTTGTGCGCCAGTTCGGCCTTGCTGGCATAGATGAAGAAATTCTTGATGGCCGGGCAGGCCATGCCGTTCCACTCCGGGGAGATGATCAGCACGGCATCGGCGGCCTTCAATTGTTGCCGGTAGAGCTCCCAGGGGCCTTGGTCGTCGGCGGGCCACAGCGGCAGCGGTGCGAGGCCCAGGTCGATGAGGGTGCTCGACTCCGCATCGCTCAGCCCCAGCTGCAGCAGGCGTTGGCGGAGGAAGCGGGCGACCTTGCCCGACTGGCAGTTGTTGCGGCCGGAGCCGGCCACGACTGCGATATTCAGCATTGCGCTGTCCCTGACATTGAAACGCCCCAGGCTAGCGGCGCCTCGCCGGGGCGGCAAGGGCTGATGCCGCGCTCGGGGCACTGAGCCGGGCAGGAGCCGCTGGATCAGGCGCGGAACTGATCCATCAAACCCTGCTGGTGGTTGGCCAGGCGATTGAGGTTCTGACTGACCTGCGCCGACTCTTCGGCCTGGCTGGAGATGGCCTCGGTGACGTCGCGGATCGAGGCCACGTTGCGGTTGATCTCCTCGGCCACCGAGCTCTGTTCCTCGGCGGCGCTGGCGATCTGCAGGTTCATGTCGGTGATCACGCTGACTGCCTGGCTGATCCGCTGCAGCGCCGCGACCGCCTGTTCGACCTGGGCCACGCTGCCCTGGGCCTGGCGGTGGCTGCTGTGCATGGTGCTGACCACTTCCTTGGTACCACTTTGCAGGCCTTCGATCACCTGGCGGATTTCCTCCACCGAGTCCTGGGTGCGCTTGGCCAGGTTGCGCACTTCGTCGGCGACCACGGCGAAGCCGCGACCGGCCTCGCCGGCGCGGGCCGCCTCGATGGCGGCGTTGAGCGCCAGCAGGTTGGTCTGCTCGGCGATCGAACGGATCACTTCCAGCACCGAACCGATCTGCTCGCTGCTGGTGGCCAGGCCTTCGACCTCCTGCATGGCCACGTTCATTTCGTTGGCCAGCAGTTCGATGGAGGCGGTGGTCTGGCCGATCACCCCGAGGCCTTCACGACTGGCCTGGTCGGCGCTGCGTGCGGCTTCGGCGGCCTGGGCGGCATTGTGCGCGACATCGTGGGCGGTGGCGCTCATCTCCTGGAAGGCGGTGGCCACCTGATCGACCTCGCGGAACTGCTGCTGCATGCCGGCGCTGGTCTGGCTGGCGATGGCCGCGGACTGATCGGCGGTGCCGCGGGCGTCCTGCACGCTGCGTTTGACGTCGGCGATCACCGGCTGCAGCTTGTCGAGGAAGCGGTTGAACCAGCCGGCCAGTTCGCCCAGTTCGTCCTGCCTGGCGTAATCCAGGCGGCGGGTGAGGTCGCCTTCGCCGCTGGCGATGTCCTTGAGCATGGCGGCGACGCCGAGGATGGGGCGGGTCACCCCGCGCGCCGTCAGCCACATCAGCAGCAGACCGGCGATGACGGCAACCAGGCCGATCAGCAGGCTCAGGCTGCTGTCGGTGGTGCGCCGGCTGTCGAGCTGCTGTTCCAGTTGCAGGGCGGGGCCGAGCAGGACCTGTTCGGGCACCTCGAGCAGCACGCTCCAGGGCTTGGCGTCGGGAATCGGCTTGAAGGGTTGCACCACGCGCATCATCTCGCCGTGCTGCAGCTCGGCGGCCTCGCCCTTGTTGATCAGGGGACGCAACTCGGCGGCATGCTCGGCATAGGCCTTGTCGACGGAGGCGCTGAGCAGGCTGGCGTCGCGGCTGTGGCCGGCCATCAGGGCCGCCGGGCTGAAGATGCTGATGTGGCCTTCGCCGGTGTAGAGCTCGCGGTTGGCCTGCAGGCTCAACTGCTGCAGGCTGTCCAGGCTGATGTCCACGCCCATGACGCCAATGACCTTGCCACCCAGTTCGAGGGGGAAGGCGATGCTGGTCATCAGTACCTGTTTGCCACCGACCTCGTCGAAATAAGGCTCCAGCACGCAGGTCTGGCGGCTGTCGCGCGGGCAGGTGTACCAGGCGTTGTAGGGATCGCCGCTGGGGCCGACCTTGGTGTCGCCGAGCATCTCCTCGTTCATCGACTCGGACTCCAGCGTGCCCGGCGAGGGTTGCGACCAGTAGAGGGAGAAGCGTCCGTGGTCGTTGCTGCCGAGATCCGGCTGGTCGGCGAACAGCTCGTCCTTGCCGTCCAGGGCGTTGGGCTCGAACACCAGATAGAGGCCGAGCAGCGCCGGGTTGGCTTCCAGGCTGCTGCGTACCTGCCGGGTCAGGTCCTCGCGCAGGTCGAAGGCGTCGAGAAAGCGCTTCTGGGCCTGGTCGCGCAGGAACAGGATCTGCTTGGACAAGCCCTTGCCGTACTGGTAAGTGTCCATGAAGTAGCGCTGGATGCGGATCGCCTGCAGCTCGCCACGGGCCTGCAGGCGCAGCTTGGCGCTGTTCTTGAGCATGTCGCTGCTGGCGTTGCGCACCAGTTCGGCACTGCGGGTGGACTGGTAGAGCGAAGCCCCGACCAGCAGGGTAACGATGAAGGTCAGGCAGAGGCCCGCCAGCAGGGTGATCTTCAGCTGGATGGACAGGCGGCTGGGCGACATGCGGCGCTCCTTTTATTCTAAAAACGACTTATGGGTCCACTATCGGCTCGCCTCGGGCTTTCTTGACCCGAATGGAGCGTCGCGCCAGGGCCGCCGGTCGGTTTAGGCGGCCCCAGGTGGCGCGGACTGAATTATGCACACGGTGATCAATAATTCGCACGGCTATTTTTTGACAGTTCCTGGCGTGTGCGGCAGAGTACGCGACTTTTTTCCGGGCGCCCGGCGACAGGCGAGTTTCCGGTTCATCCGCAAGCTTCTTGGGAGCGCTTCATGAATGCAGTAATAGCAGCGGTCGGCATCATGCTGATCCTCAGCCTGTGCCGCGTGCACGTGGTGGTGGCGTTGATCGTCGGCGCGCTGGTCGGTGGCCTGCTTGGCGGCCTGGGCGTCGAGGGCACGCTGGCCGCGTTCAACCAGGGCCTGGGGGGCGGCGCTACCGTGGCCCTGTCCTATGCCTTGCTCGGCGCCTTCGCCGTGGCCATCGCCAAGTCGGGCCTGGCCCATGCCCTGGCCGACAAGGCGCTGGCAATGGTCGGCCAGCAACAGGATTCGGGCGGTTTCTGGCTGAAGTGGCTGCTGCTTGCGCTGCTGCTGGCCGTCGCCATCGCCTCGCAGAACATCCTGCCGATCCATATCGCCTTCATTCCGCTGCTGGTGCCGCCGCTGCTTTATGTCCTGAGCAAGCTGCAACTGGACCGGCGGCTGATCGCCTGCGTGCTGACCTTCGGCCTGGTCACCCCCTACATGTTCCTGCCGGTGGGCTTCGGCGGAATCTTCCTGAACGAGATCCTGCTGGCCAACGTGGCCAAGGCCGGGGTGGATACCAGTGGCATCAGCGTCAGCCAGGCCATGGCGATTCCGGCCCTGGGCATGCTGTGCGGCCTGCTGGTGGCGGTATTGTTCAGTTACCGCGGCAAGCGGGTGTACGACTTGGCGAAGATCGAGCAGGTCGAGCGTGTGGACGTGGCCTACAACCCGCTTAGCCTGCTGGTGGCCGGTGTGGCCATCGCCGCGGCCTTCTTCGTGCAGCTGTGGCTGGACTCTATGATCATCGGCGCGCTGGTGGGCTTCGTGATCTTCTCGCTGTCCGGGGTGGTGCGCTGGAAGGAGGCCGATGGCCTGTTCACCGAGGGCATGAAGATGATGGCGATGATCGGCTTCATCATGATCGCCGCCGCCGGCTTCGCCGAGGTGATGAAGGCCACCGGCGAGGTGAAGACCCTGGTGGATGGCGCGGCCGAGTTGATCGGTCACGACAAGGCGATCGGCGCGCTGCTGATGCTGCTGGTCGGGCTGCTGGTGACCATGGGCATCGGCTCGTCGTTTTCCACCGTGCCGATCATCGCGGCGATCTTCGTGCCTTTGGGCCTGCAGCTGGGCTTCAGTCCGCTGGCCATCGTCTGCATAGTCGGCACCGCGGGCGCCCTGGGCGATGCCGGCTCGCCGGCTTCGGATTCGACCCTCGGGCCGACCGCGGGCCTGAACATCGACGGTCAGCACAACCATATCTGGGACAGCGTGGTGCCGACCTTCCTGCACTACAACCTGCCGCTGCTGGCGTTCGGCTGGCTGGCGGCGATGGTGTTGTAAGCGCCTCGGGTGGGCGAGCGCTGCAGCGGGGTTGCCGAGGATTCGGCAACCCCGTTTTCGTTCAGCCCAGGCTGATGGTGCTGAGCATGGCCAGCAGCGGCTGCGGGTAGACGCCGATGACGAATGCCAGTACGGCGACGAACAGCAGCATGATGCCACCGGCGCGCTGGCCCCAGTTGAAGGGCGCATCGTGGCGGCGCAGGTTGGGCTCGTTGAGGAACAGGGTGACCATCACCCGCAGGTAATAGAACACGGCGATGGCGCTGCCCAGCACCAGGGCGCCCAGCAGCCACCAGAGCTGCGCCTGCACGCCGGCGGCGATGACGTAGAACTTGCCGATGAAACCGGCCGTGAGCGGTATGCCGGCCAGGGACAGCATCATCACCGTGAGCACCGCGGTCAGGTAGGGGCGGCGCCAGAACAGCCCGCGGTACTCGTACAGGGCGTCGGCATCGCGGCCGTTGTAGGGCGTCGACATCAGGGTGATCACGCCGAAGGCGCCGAGGCTGGTCAGCACGTAGGTGGCCAGGTAGACGCCGATGGCTTCCACGGCCAGGCCCTTGCTGGCGACCAGCGCCACCAGCAGGTAGCCGAAGTGGGCGATCGAGGAGTAACCCAGCAGGCGCTTGAGGTTGCTCTGCAACAGCGCCAGCAGGTTGCCGAACAGGATCGAGGCGATGGCGATCAAGGTCAGCAGGTCGTTCAGCCAGCCGCCGGCCGTGGCCGGGGATATCTGGTAAAGACGCAGCAGCACGGCGAACACCGCCACCTTGCTGGCCGTCGCCAGGAAGGCCGCCACCGGCGCGGGGGCGCCTTCGTAGACGTCCGGGGTCCACAGGTGGAAGGGCACCAGCGACAGCTTGAAGGCCAGGCCGATCAGCATCAGGGCGATGCCGGTCTGCACCAGCAGGCCGCTGCCGTTGGCGGCGAGGCTGGCACCGATCTGGTCGAAGCCCAGGCTGCCGGATTCGGCATAGAGCAGGGCCATGCCGAACAGCAGGAAGGCACTGCCGGCAGCCGACAGCACCATGTACTTGATGCCGGCCTCCAGCGAGCGCCTGTCGAAGAAGGCATAGGCCACCAGGCCGTAGACCGGCACCGAGAGCAATTCCAGGCCGATGAACAGGCCCGCCAGGTGCTGTGCGCTGGCCAGCACCAGGCCGCCGGCGGCCGACAGCAGCATCAGCAGGTACATCTCCTCGCGATTGCCCGGATAGCCCTGGCGGCTGGTTTCGCCGGCGCTCAGGGTCGCCTCGCCTAGGTAGGCGTGGGTCAGGGTCACGCAGGCCAGGGTGGCGGCCAGGATCAGGGCCATGTAGTAGCAGGCGAACCGGTCCACCAGCAGCAGCGGCGAGACCTGCAGGGGGGCGATCTCGAGCACCGGGATGATCGACAGCAGGGCCAGGTTGAGGCCGATCACCGAGAGCACGAAGGTCAGGCCGTGGCTGCGTTTCCAGGCGATGGCCAGCATCACCACGATGACCGTGGCACCGGTCACCAGCAGAGGCAGCAGGGCGATGAAGTGTTCAAGGGTAAATTGCATAGCGCTGCTTTCCATAGATCGGTTACCGAACCGAGGCGAATTGGCTGAGGCTGCTGTGCAGCCACTGCTGGACGCCCTGCATGCTGGCGGCGGAGGTGTCGAGCACCGGCTGCGGGTAGATGCCGAGCAGCGTCAGCAGCACCGCCAGGCCCAGCACCATGCTCAGCTCGCGGGGCTTGAGCCCGAGCAGCGCGCCCTGTGCCTTGGCCGGGCCGAAGAAGGCGCGGTGGATCATGATCAGCGAGTACACCGAACCGAATACCAGACCCGACGCGGCGAGGACGGTGATCCAGGGCGCACCGGGGAAGGTGCCGATGAGAATCAGGAACTCGCCGACGAAGTTGCCGGTACCGGGCAGGCCCAGCGCCGCGGCGGCGAAGAACAGGCAGAGGGCCGGCAGCCAGGGCATGCGCGCCCAGATCCCGCCCATCTCGCGCATGTCGCGGGTGTGCAGGCGCTCGTAGAGCTGGCCGCAAAGGATAAACAGCGCGGCGGCTGACAGGCCATGGGCGAGCATCTGCACCACCGCCCCCTGCAGGGCGATCTGGCTGCCGGAGTAGATGGCGATCAGCACGAAGCCCATGTGCGACACGCTGGAGTAGGCCACCAGGCGCTTGATGTCGGTCTGGGCGAAGGACAGCAAGGCGCCATAGACGATGGCGAACACGCCCAGGGCCATGGCCACGGGGGCGAATTCCGCCGAGGCGTTGGGGAACAGCGGCAGGGCGAAGCGGATCATGCCGTAGGCGGCGGTCTTCAGCAGGATGCCGGCCAGGTCCACGGAGCCGGCGGTCGGCGCCTGGGCGTGGGCGTCCGGCAGCCAGGAATGGAAGGGTACCACCGGGAACTTCACCGCGAAGGCGATGAAGAAACCGAGCATCAACAGGTATTCGGTGCCCGGCGCCAGTTCGGTCTTAAGCAGGTCGGCGTAGTTGAAGGTCAGCACGCCGGTGCCGTTGTAGTGGACGAACACCAGGGCGAGGATCGCCACCAGCATGATCAGGCCGCTGGCCTGGGTGTAGATGAAGAACTTGGTGGCGGCGGTGATGCGGGTCTTGCCGGCGCTGCCGCTGTGGCCCCAGAGCGCGATGAGGAAGTACATCGGCACCAGCATCATTTCCCAGAAGAAGAAGAACAGGAACAGGTCCATGGCCAGGAACACCCCGACCACCCCGCCGAGGATCCACATCAGGTTGAGGTGGAAGAAGCCGACGCGGTTCTGGATCTCGTGCCAGGAGCAGAGCACCGAGAGCACGCCCAGCAGTCCGGTGAGGCTGATCATCAGCACCGACAGGCCATCGAGGGCCAGGTGCACGCTGATGCCCAGGCGCTCGATCCACTGCATCTGGAACTCGTAGGCCCAGACCGGATCTGCGCCTGGCGCCGGCGCCAGGCTGAAGTCGGCGCTGGACCATAGCCACAGGCCCAGGCCGAACAGCAGGGTCATGGTCAGCAGGGCGATCCAGCGCGGCAGCGTGCTGCCGAAGCGCTCACCCAGCCAGCACAACAGGCCGCCGATAAAGGGAATCAGGACTAGCCAAGGCAGAATCATGATGGGCGGGGTTCCTTAGGCGATAGAGTCATGGTCGGTTCAGGCCCACAGCACGGCGGCGAGCACCAGCACGGCGCCGCCGACGATGGACGCCGCGTACCAGCGCAGCTGCCCGGTTTCGCTGCGGCTGAGGACGCCGTGGCCGCCGCGCGCCAGGCGCGGGATCACGCCGATGCTGGCGTCGATCGGGTCGCGGCCGAGCAGCCGGCAGGCCAGCAGGTAGGGGCGCACGAACAGCTTGTCGTAGAGCCAGTCGAAACCCCAGGCGGCGAACCACCAGGCGCCGAGCAATCGCCCCGGCGCGCTGCCGGCCACGGCGCCGGCCAGGCGGCGCTGGCCGAGGAACAGCAGGGCGGCGAGGGCGATGCCGGACAGGGCGATGAGCGCGGATACCAGCTCCAGGCTGTGCTTGGCCTCGCCGCCGGCATGGCCGACGCTCTGCGGCAGGACCCCGGCCAAGGGTGGGGTGATCAGGGCGCCAATGAAGGTCGAGAGGACGATCAGCACCGTCAGCGGCAGCCAGTGGGCGACGCCGTGCCCGGCATGGGCCTCGACCTTGGCCTCGCCGTGGAAGGCGATGAAGATCAGGCGGAAGGTGTAGAGCGAGGTCAGGAAGGCACCGGTAAGCCCGGCGTAGAGCAGGGCTTGATTGCCGCTGGCGAAGGCCTCCCAGAGAATCTCGTCCTTGGAGTAGAAGCCCGCGGTGATCAGTGGCAGCGCGGCCAGGGCCGACCCGCCGACGATGAAGCTGACATAGGCCAGCGGCAGCTTTTTCCACAGGCCGCCCATGCGGAAGATGTTCTGCTCGTGGTGGCAGGCGTTGATCACGCTGCCCGCGGCGAGGAACAGCAGGGCCTTGAAGAAGGCGTGGGTCATCAGGTGGAAGATGGCCGCGTCCCAGGCGCCGACCCCCAGGGCGAGAAACATGTAGCCGATCTGGCTCATGGTCGAGTAGGCGAGGATGCGCTTGATGTCGGTCTGCACCAGGGCGGCGAACCCGGCCAGCACCAGGGTCGCGGCGCCGACCAGGCCGACCAGCTCGAGAATCTCCGGGGTGAGCAAAAACAGGCCGTGGGTGCGGGCGATCAGGTAGACCCCGGCGGTGACCATGGTGGCGGCGTGGATCAGCGCCGAGACCGGGGTCGGGCCGGCCATGGCGTCGGCCAGCCAGGTCTGCAGCGGCAGCTGGGCCGACTTGCCCACGGCGCCGCCCAGCAGCATCAGGGTCGCCAGCCACAGCCAGGTGTCGCCGGCGACGTACTTCTGCGGCGCCAGCACCATCAGCTCCTGGATATTCAGGGTGCCGAGCTGGAAGAACAGGATAAACAGGCCGATGGCCATGAACACGTCGCCGACGCGGGTGACGATGAAGGCCTTGAGTGCCGCGTTGCCATTCGCGCTGTGCTTGAAGTAGAAACCGATCAGCAGGTAGGAGCACAGGCCCACGCCTTCCCAGCCGAAGTACAGGAACAGCAGGTTATCGCCGAGCACCAGGAACAGCATGCTGGCGATGAACAGGTTGGTGTAGGCGAAGAAGCGCGAGTAGCCTTCCTCGCCGCGCATGTACCAGCTGGCGAACAGGTGAATGAGAAAGCCGACCCCGGTGACCACCCCGAGCATGGTCAGCGACAGTCCGTCCAGGTAGAGGGTGAAGCTCGGCGTGAAGCCGTCCACCGCCATCCATTGCCAGAGCAGCTGGGTATAGACGCCGCCCGGCGGCGGCGCGACGTTGAACTGCCAGATGGTCCAGGCGGCGGTGAGCGCCGAGAGGCCGACCGAACCGACGCCGATCAGCGCCGCGGTATTCTCCGAGAGTCGCCCGCGGCTGAAGGCCAGCGCCAGCCAACCGAGCAAGGGAAACAGGCAGGTCAAAAATAGTAGGTTCATCCGCGCATCTCGCTGGCAGCGTCGATATCCAGGGTGTTGAAGCGGCGGTACAGCTGCAGCAGGATCGCCAGGCCGATGCTGGCCTCGGCGGCCGCCAGGCTGATCACCAGAATGAACATCACCTGGCCGTCGGCCTGGCCCCAGCGCGCACCGGCGACCACGAAGGCGAGGGCGGCGGCGTTCATCATCACTTCCAGGCTCATCAGCACGAAGAGGATGTTGCGGCGCACCATCAGGCCGACCAGGCCAATGCTGAACAGCACGCCGGCCAGGGCCAGGCCATGCTCCATCGGGATTCCGCTCATGGGGTGGCATCCTTCGCTTCGTGACGACCGAGGTGATAGGCGGCGACCAGCGCGGCCAGCAGGAGCATCGAGGCCAGTTCGACGGCCAGCAGGTAGGGACCGAACAGGCTGATCCCGACCGTCTTGGCGTCCACGGTGGTCTCGCCGATGAGCGCGCCGCTCGGCGCCGCGAACAGGGTGTAGAGCAGCTGAGCGAGGAGCAGCGCGCTGAGCAGAGCCGGGCCGAACCAGATGCCCGGGGTCAGCCAGTTGCGTTCCTGCTCGACGGCGGCCGGGCCGAGGTTGAGCATCATCACCACGAAGACAAACAGCACCATGATGGCGCCGGCGTAGACGATGATCTCCAGGGCGCCGGCAAAGGGCGCACCGAGGCTGAAGAACACCATGGACACCGCCAGCAGCGAGATGATCAGGTACAGCAGGGCGTGCACCGGGTTGCTGCTGCTGACCACGCGCAGGGTGGACATCACGGCGACGCCGGCGGCGAAGTAGAAAGCGAATTCCATCTTTCCTTCCTTAAGGCAGCAGGCTTTTCACGTTGATCGGTTCGGCTTCGTTCTGCGCGGCGCCTTTCGGCTTGCCGGCGATGGTCATGCCGGCGACGCGGTAGAAGTTGTAGTCGGGATTCTTGCCGGGGCCGGCGATCAGCAGGTCTTCCTTCTCGTAGACCAGGTCCTGGCGCTTGTACTCGCCCATTTCGAAGTCCGGGGTCAGCTGGATCGCCGTGGTCGGGCAGGCCTCTTCGCACATGCCGCAGAAGATGCAGCGCGAGAAGTTGATGCGGAAGAACTCCGGGTACCAGCGACCGTCCTGGGCCTCGGCCTTCTGCAGGGAGATGCAGCCGACGGGGCAGGCCACCGCACAGAGGTTGCAGGCCACGCAGCGCTCCTCGCCGTCGGGGTCGCGGGTCAGGACGATGCGCCCGCGGTAGCGCGGCGGCAGGTAGACCGCTTCCTCCGGGTATTGCAGGGTGTCGCGCTTGCGAAAGCCGTGGGCGAAGATCATCGCCAGGCTGCGCAGCTGGGTGAAGGTGCCATGGATGATGTGACGGATGTAGGTGAACATGGTGATTCTCCTTACTGGGCCGCGGCCAGCACCAGGGCGCCGGTCACCAGCAGGTTGATCAGGGTCAGCGGCAAGCAGAACTTCCAGCTGAACGCCATGACCTGGTCATAGCGCGGCCGCGGAATCGAGGCGCGCAGCAGGACGAAGATCATGATGAAGAAGGCGGTTTTCAGGGCGAACCAGATGAACGGGATCTGCGGCAGCAGGCCGAAGGGACCGTGCCAGCCGCCGAAGAACAGGGTCACCAGCAGCGCCGAGATGGTGATGATGCCGATGTATTCGCCGACGAAGAACATGCCCCATTTCATCCCGGCATACTCGATGTGGTAACCGTCGGCCAGCTCCTGCTCGGCTTCCGGCTGGTCGAAGGGGTGGCGATGGGTGACCGCGACGCCGGCGATGAAGAAGGTACAGAAACCGAAGAACTGCGGAATGATGAACCACAGGTGCTGGGCCTGGTAATCGACGATGTCGCGCATGTTGAAGGAGCCGACCTGGGCCACCACGCCCATCAGCGCCAGGGCCAGGAACACCTCGTAGGACACCGTCTGCGCCGAGGCCCGCAGGGCGCCGAGCAGGGCGTACTTGTTGCTGCTCGACCAGCCGGCGAACAGCACCGCATAGACCGACAGGCCGGCCATGGCGAAGAAGAACAGGATGCCGATGTTCAGGTCCGCCACGCCCCAGGTGGGGGTCACGGGGATGATGGCGAATGCCATGAGCATGGCGCTCATGGCGATTAGTGGGGCCAGGGTGAAGATGACCCTGTCGGCGAAGGGCGGCGTCCAGTCCTCCTTGAAGAACATCTTGATCATGTCCGCGGCGATCTGAAACATGCCGAACGGGCCGACCCGGTTCGGCCCGTAGCGGTCCTGCCACCAGCCCAGCAGGCGCCGTTCGACGAAGCTGAGCAGGGCGCCGCAGACCACCACGGCCAGCAGAATCACCACGGCCTTGAGCACGGCCACCAGGATCTCGTTCAGTTCGGGGGTCAGCCAGTTCATTGCGCAGCCTCCTGGAGCGCAGTGACCACGGCGCCGGCGATTGCCGCGGGGATTCCGGGCAGGCCGGCGGGCAGGCCGACCAGGCCGAGGGCCAGGTCATCGCGCACCTGCAGCGGCAGGCGCAGTGTCTGGCCGCTGAGCGTCAGGCTGAGCAGGGCGCCGTCATGGACCCCGAGGCGCGCCGCCTCCTCCCGCGCCAGGGCGACATAGGCTTGCGGGGCGCGTGCCTGGATAGGCGCGGCGCGGGCCGAGGTTTCCTCGCTGCCGAACAGGTGGTGCAGGGGCACCGCCGCGAGGCTGCCCGGGGCCGGATTGAAGGCGCTGCAGGCGGCAAACCACGGCAGTGGCTGCGCGGCGGCCTCGATCAGGCGCACGCCGGGGTCGCCGGCGCGCAGGTGGCCGCCGATCTCGTCCTGGAACTTGTTCCAGGCCTGGGGCGAGTTCCAGCCCGGCGACCAGGCGAAGGGAATCTGCTGACGCGGCTCGGCGGAGCCGGAGTAGCCCTCCATGGAGAAGGCGAAGGCGGAGTCCTGATCCTGAGGTTGACGGGGCTCATGCACGTTGATGTTGGCGCGCATGGCCGTGCGACCGCTGTAGCGATGGGGCTCGCGGGACAACTTGAGGCCCTTGATGCGGAAGCTGGCGGAGGGCGCGGCTGCGCGGATGCCGGCAAGCGCCGGCACGCTTGTGGCGCAGGCTTCGGTGACCTGGTCCAGCTGGCTCCAGTCGACCGCCTTGTCCTGCAGGGTGCTGTGCAGCGCATGCAGCCAGCGCCAGCCTTCGCGCACCAGGTTGTCGGCGTCGTGATAGGTCGGATCGAAGACCTGGAAGAAACGCTGGGCGCGCCCCTCCTGGCTGACCAGGGTGCCGTCGGCCTCGGCGAAGCTGGCGGCGGGCAGCAGCAGGTGGGCCTTGGCGGCAGTCGGGGTGTGCTGATGGTCGGCGACTATCACCACCTTGGCGGCCGCCAGTGCGGCATCGACCTTGTCGGCCTGGGCATGGCGGTACAGGTCGTTCTCCAGTACCACCAGGGCATCGGCTTCGCCTGCGGTCAGGGCGTGCAGCGCGGCGTCCAGTGACTGCTTGGTGAGGTCGGCGCCTTGCAGCAGTGCCAGGCCCATGCTGTTGGCCTCCGGCACCACCAGGCTGATGGAACCGTTCCTCTCGCGGTTCTTCAGCGCGCTGGCGATGTTGGCGGCCGCTTCGATCAGGGCGCGATTGCCCAGCGAGGCGCCGGCGACGATCAGCGGGCGATTGGCCGCCAGCAGCGCCTCGGCGATGCGCTGAGCCAGCTCGGCGGCCTGTGCGTCGAGCCCGGCCACGGCCGGCGCGCTCGGGTCGATGGCGTGGGCCACGGCAAAGCCGAGGCGGGCAAGGTCGTCGGGGGCGGCGTGGGCACACTCGCTGGCGACGTCGTCCAGGCGGGTGGCGCAGACGCTGGCGATGAACAGCGGGCTCAGCGCATCCTGGGCGACGTTCTGCACCGCGGCCATGTGCCAGTCCTGAATTTTCAGGGTGGCGGCCATTTCGTTGGCCTTGCCCTTGACCGCCTGGCGCAGCGCCAGGGCCAGGCGCGCCGAGGTCTGGGTCAGGTCCTCGCCGAGGACGAAGATCGCGTCGTGGGCTTCCACCTCGCGCAGCGTGGGCACCGGCAGTGGACCGTTCTGCAGCAGGTCACGGATCAGCTGCAGCAGCTGCAGTTCGCTTTCGGCCACGCCGGCATAGAACTGCTCGGCGCCGACCAGTTCGCGCAGGGCGAAGTTGCTTTCCAGGCTGGCACGGGCCGAGCCGATGCCGATCACCTTGCGCTTCTTCAGCAGCGCGGCGGCCTGGTCGAGGGCCGAGTCGAGGCCCATCTTCATCTTGCTCAGCACCATCAGCGGCTGGCGCGGACGGTCCTTGCGGTTGACATAGCCGTAGCCGAAGCGGCCGCGGTCGCAGAGGAAATACTGGTTCACCGAGCCGTTGAAGCGATTCTCGATGCGGCGGATCTCGCCGTAGCGCTCGCCGGGACTGATGTTGCAGCCGGCGGCGCAGCCGTGGCAGATGCTCGGGGCGAACTGCATGTCCCACTTGCGGTTGTAGCGCTCGGAGTGGGTCTTGTCGGTGAACACGCCGGTCGGGCAGACCTCGACCAGGTTGCCGGCGAACTCGCTCTCCAGGGTGCCGTCCTCGACCCGGCCGAAGTAGACGTTGTCATGGGCGCCGTAGACGCCGAGGTCGGTGCCGCCGGCATAGTCCTTGTAGTAGCGCACGCAGCGGTAGCAGGCGATGCAGCGGTTCATCTCGTGGGCGATGAAGGGGCCCAGTTCCTGGTTCTGGTGGGTGCGTTTGGTGAAGCGATAGCGGCGGGCGTTGTGCCCGGTCATGACCGTCATGTCCTGCAGGTGGCAGTGGCCGCCTTCCTCGCACACCGGGCAGTCGTGGGGGTGGTTGGTCATCAGCCACTCCACGACGCTGGCGCGAAATTGCCGCGCCTCTTCATCGTCGATGGAGATCCAGGTGTTGTCGCTGGCCGGTGTCATGCAGGACATGACCAGGCGACCGCGGGTGTCGTTCTCGTCGCTGTACTGCTTCACCGCGCACTGGCGGCAGGCCCCGACGCTGCCGAGGGCGGGGTGCCAGCAGAAGTAGGGGATATCGAGCCCCAGGGACAGGCAGGCCTGCAGCAGGTTGTCTGCGCCATCGACTTCCAGATGTTTGCCGTCTACGTGGATAGTGGCCATGGTCGAGTGTCTTCTTACCCGCCGGAGCGGGCTTGGCTAATGGAATCTCGGTTGTCGCAGGGCCAGGTCGGTGGCCGCCGCGACGCAAAACTTCATGCGGGGGTGAACTGGCCCCCACCTGCTGGAGCGCGCTGGCGGGCAATGCCGGCCTCGAACTCCTCGCGGAAATACTTGAGTGCACTACCCAGCGGCTCCACCGCCCCCGGCGCGTGGGCGCAGAAGGTCTTGCCGGGGCCGAGGAAGTTGCAAAGCTGCTCCAGGGTCTCCAGGTCGCCCGGCTGGCCCTCGCCGCGCTCCAGAGCGCGCAGCAGCTTGACGCTCCAGGGCAGGCCATCGCGGCAGGGGGTGCACCAGCCGCAGGATTCGCGGGAGAAGAACTCCTCCATGTTGCGCAGCAAGGACACCATGCTGACGCTGTCGTCCACCGCCAGGGCCAGGCCGGTGCCCATGCGGGTGCCGACCTTGCCGATGCCGCCGGCGTACATCTGCGCCTCGAGGTGTTCGGGCAGCAGAAAACCGGTGCCGGCGCCGCCGGGCTGCCAACACTTGAGGCGGTAGCCATCGCGCATGCCGCCGGCGTAGTCCTCGAACAGCTCGCGGGCGCTGATGCCGAAGGGCAGCTCCCAGACGCCTGGGTTCTTCACCTTGCCGGAAAAGCCCATCAGCTTGCTGCCGTGGTCCTCGCTGCCGGGACGGGCCAGGGTCTTGTACCAGTCCACGCCATTGCCGATGATCGCCGGCACGTTGCACAGGGTCTCGACGTTATTGACGCAGGTGGGCTTGCCCCAGACGCCGACGGCGGCCGGGAAGGGCGGCTTGGAGCGTGGATTGGCGCGACGCCCCTCCAGGGAATTGATCAGCGCCGTTTCCTCGCCGCAGATGTAGCGCCCGGCGCCGGTGTGCACGAACAGCTCGAAGGAAAAATCGCTGCCCAGGATGTTCTGACCCAGCAGGCCGGCGGCCTTGGCCTCGTCGATGGCACGGTTGAGATTGTGCGCCGCGTCGACGTATTCGCCGCGCAGGAAGATGTAGCCGCGGTAGGCCTTGAGCGCGCGGGCGCTGATCAGCATGCCCTCGATCAGCAGGTGCGGCAGCTGCTCCATGAGCAGGCGGTCCTTCCAGGTGTTGGGCTCCATTTCGTCCGCGTTGCACAGCAGATAGCGGATGTTCATCGACTCGTCGGTGGGCATCAGCCCCCATTTCACCCCGGTGGGAAAGCCGGCACCGCCGCGGCCCTTGAGGCCGGACTCCTTGACCGTCTGCACGATGTCGGCCTGGGCCATGTCGACCAGGGCCTTGCGCGCGGCGCTGTAGCCATTCTTGCGCTGGTACTCGTCGAGCCACACCGGCCGGGCGTCGTCGCGCAGACGCCAGGTCAGCGGGTGGGTCTGCTCGGGGCGCTCGATGCGATTGGCCGGGCCGACGGAGGTCAGGACCTTGCCGGTCGTGGTGGTACCCCCAGTCATGGATAGTCCTCCAGCAGCGCGGCGACAGACTCGGGACCCACGTCGCCGAAGGTGTCGTCGTCGATCATCAGGGCCGGGGCCTTGTCGCAGTTGCCCAGGCAGCACACCGGCAGCAGGGTGAAGCGGCCGTCGGCGCTTGTCTGGCCGAGGCCGATGCCCAGCTGTTGTTGAATACTAGACAGCACCGACTCATGGCCGCCGATAAAGCAGGTCATGCTGTCGCACACGAGAATGATGTGCCGGCCTACCGGTTGGCGAAAAATCTGGCTGTAGAAGGTGGCGACACCTTCGACGTCGCTGGGCGGAATGCCGAGGACCGCGCCAATGGCGTCGGCCGCGCCATCGGGCACCCAGCCACGCGCCTCCTGGACGATCTTCAGCGCCTCGATGGAGGCCGCCCTAGGGTCCTCGTAGTGCTGCATCTCGTGCTCGATGGCCGCCTGTTCGCTGGCGCTGAGGACGAAACGGTCGGTTTGAATCAGGTCGCTCTGGCTCATATCAGCGGTCCACATCGGCCATGACGAAGTCGATACTGCCCAGGTAGGCGATCAGGTCGGCGACCATGCTGCCGCGGATCACCGAGGGAATCTGCTGCAGGTGCGGGAAGCTCGGCGTGCGAATCCGGGTGCGGTAGCTCATGGTGCTGCCGTCGCTCGTCAGGTAGTAACTGTTGATGCCCTTGGTCGCCTCGATCATCTGGAAGGCTTCGTTGGCCGGCATGACCGGGCCCCAGGAGACCTGCAGGAAGTGGGTGATCAGGGTCTCGATGTGCTGCAGGGTGCGTTCCTTCGGTGGCGGCGTGGTCAGCGGGTGGTCCGCCTTGTAGGGACCGGCCGGCATGTTCTTCAGGCACTGCTCGATGATGCGCACGCTCTGACGCATTTCCTCGACCCGCACGATGCAGCGGTCGTAGGCGTCGCCGTTGTGCGCCAGCGGCACCTCGAACTCGAAGTGCTCGTAGCCCGAGTAGGGGCGGGCCTTGCGCAGGTCGTAGTCGAGCCCGGTGGAACGCAGCCCGGCACCGGTGACCCCCCATTCGAGGGCCTCCCTGGTGTTGTACTGGGCCACGCCCAGGGTGCGGCCGCGCAGGATGCTGTTCTTCAGCGCCGCCTTCTCGTACTCGTCCAGGCGCTTGGGCAGCCAGTCGACGAACTCCTTGACCAGGCCATCCCAGCCCCGCGGCAGGTCGTGGGCGACGCCGCCGATGCGGTACCAGGCCGGGTGCATGCGGAAGCCGGTGATGGCTTCGATCACCTTGTAGGCGCGCTGCCGGTCGGTGAAGGTGAAGAACACCGGCGTCATGGCGCCGACGTCCTGGATATAGGTGCCGAGGAACAGCAGGTGGCTGGTGATGCGGAAGAACTCCGCCAGCATCACCCGAATGAAGTCGACCCGGTCCGGCACCTTGATGCCGGCCAGCTTCTCGACCGCCAGCACATAGGGCAGGTTGTTCATCACCCCGCCCAGGTAGTCGATGCGGTCGGTATAGGGAATGAAGCTGTGCCAGGACTGGCGCTCGGCCATCTTCTCCGCGCCGCGGTGGTGATAGCCGACCTCCGGCACGCAGTCGACGATCTCCTCGCCGTCGAGCTGCAGGATGATGCGGAACGCCCCGTGGGCGGACGGGTGATTGGGGCCGAGGTTGAGGAACATGTAGTCCTCGTGCTCGCTGTGGCGCTTCATGCCCCAGTCTTCCGGCTTGAAACGGGCGGCTTCCTCCTCCAGCTGCTGCTTGGCCAGGGTGAGGCTGAACGGATCGAACTCGGTCGCGCGGGCCGGGTAGTCCTTGCGCAGCGGATGGCCTTCCCAGGTCGGTGGCATCATGATCCGGCTGAGATGGGGGTGGCCCTTAAAGGTGATGCCGAACATGTCCCAGACTTCGCGCTCGTACCAGTTGGCGTTCGGCCAGATCGAGGTGGCAGTGGGCAGGTTCAGGTCACCTTCGCTCAGCGCCACCTTGATCATCACGTCGCTGTTACGTTCGATGGACATCAGGTGATAAAACACCGTGAAGTCCGCCTGCGGCAGGCCGCGGCGCTGGGTGCGCAGGCGTTCGTCGACGCCATGCAAGTCGTAGAGCATGACGTAGGGGCGCGGCAGACCGCGCAGAAAGCCAAGGACTTCGATCAGCTTCTCCCGGGGAACCCACACCACTGGCATGCCGGTACGGGTCGCCTGCACGGTCAGCGTCTCGGCATCGAAACGGGATTGCAGCTCGGCGACGACGTCCTGGCCGTCAGCCTGGTGGGGCGCAAATGACACAGCGGTGTCTGCAGTCATGGTCTCGGTCGCTATCGGTCAACGTAAAGAAAGAGCCGGCTGTTCTTGTTGAAGGCTGGACTCAAACGTCGTCGGGGCTGCGCAGGTTGGTGACGGCGATGCGTTGCTCGCGTCGCTGCTCCCGCTGCGAAGGCATGTCGGCGCGGTAGACGCCCTGATCGCCGACGACCCAGGAAAGTGGCCGGCGCTCTTGACCGATGGACTCCTGCAACAGCATCAGGCCCTGCAGGAATGCTTCGGGGCGAGGTGGGCAGCCCGGTACATAGACGTCGACGGGGAGGAACTTGTCCACGCCCTGGACCACCGAATAGATGTCGTACATGCCGCCGGAATTGGCGCAGGAGCCCATGGAGATGACCCACTTGGGTTCCAGCATCTGCTCGTACAGGCGCTGGATGATGGGCGCCATCTTGATGAAGCAGGTGCCGGCAATGACCATGAAGTCGGCCTGACGGGGCGAGGCGCGGATGACTTCGGCGCCGAAGCGGGCGATGTCATGGGGGGCGGTGAAGGCCGTGGTCATTTCCACGTAGCAGCAGGACAGGCCGAAGTTATAAGGCCACAGGGAGTTCTTGCGCCCCCAGTTCACCGCGCCATTGAGCACATCTTCGAGTTTGCCCATGAAGATGTTCTTGTGAACCTGATCATCTAGCAGCGGATCGGAAACGGTCTCCCGCTGGCCGATCGGATACTGCTCATTCGGCGCATCCGGGTCGACCCGAGTAAGTTTGTATTGCATCGCCAAAGCCTCATTGTTTTAGCTTCGCCTGCCGCTCGCGACGTCCCGCAGGTGCCCAATCGAGCGCCCCGATCCGCCAAAGGTAGACAAGACCGGCCAACAGAATCGCTATAAAAATAGTAGCTTCGACAAAACCGGCCCAGCCGCTTTCGCGAACGGAGACGGCCCAGGCGAAGAGAAAGAGGGCTTCGACATCGAAGATCACGAAGAGCATCGCGACCAGATAGAATTTTGCGGAGAGGCGTAGGCGGGCGCTGCCGGTGGGCAGCATGCCAGCTTCGAAGGGTTCGTTCTTGCTGCGGCCCCAAGCCTTGCCGCCGAGCAGACTGGAAAGGCCGAGCATAAATGCACAGAGGCCGGCAATGCCGAGCAAAAAGACGGCCAGGGCCCAGTTATGGGACAGAATCGTGCTTGCTTCCGACATGCCGGTACCCCCATGGAAAGGAACGGCGTTCTTTCGCAGATGATTAGACTTGTCGTATTCAGGCGATTAGCCAGCGGTCGCCTGAAATGATGGGCGGATCTTATGCCTGCCCCCGGTGTCAAGTAAATTTCCCAAGCGAAATATATGTTGGTTAATACGCCAAGATTAGATGGTTTCTGCGCAATTCGCCTATTTGAGCGCGCGTAGCTGATTGGCATCTGCCAGTCAGCTACTGGAAAAACCTTATTGTTAACCCCGCTACAGGGTGTCGAGCCTTTATATTCTTGGCGCTCTAACTCTCCTGTTTGTGCCCGATAATTTCGGCCAAGTATTTGATATAGAAAAGAAAGATGGCGTGTAGTTGGGCAATTACCGGGGGCTCAGTGGATGGCCACTGCGCACCCGGCGTCGCTTGCCCTCGGATCAGAGGAGGCGGCGACCGTCTTCGCGACTGATGATCACGGTGGATGACCGTGGCCGCTTGCCGGGACCGTCTGGCCAGGTGCTGAGCAGGTTATCGGCCGTCGAGCCCTCACCGGGGTGCTGGATATTGACGAACAGCGTGCGGAAGTCCGGAGTGGCGCTGATGCCGGTGACCTCGGCACCCTGCGGGCCAACCAGAAAGCGCTTCAGCTCGCCGCTTCTGGGGTCGGCCACCAGCATCTGGTTGTTGCCGAACGGGCCGCTGCTCAGCTGGCTGCCGCTCATGTCGGTCTGGATCCACAGGCGACCCTCCGGGTCGAACCACAGGCCGTCGGGGCTGGCCAGCAGGCTGTGGGCGCCCAGCGGCTGGCCGTTGGGTCCGACGCTGTCGCTTTCAGGACCGGCAAGCAGGAACAGGCTCCAGGAGAAGCTGCGGCCGGCATGGTTCCAGCTGCGCTCGCGCCAGCGGATGATGTGACCATAGGCATTGGCCGGGCGCGGGTTGGCGGCGTCCGGCTCACTGCGTGACTTGTTGTTGGTGAGGGTGAAGTAGACCTCGCCGCTGTCGGGGTTCACGGCGCCCCATTCCGGACGGTCCATCTTGGTGGCGCCGACGATATCGGCCGCCAGGCGCGTATTGATCAGCACCTCGCCTTGGTCGGCAAAGGTCACCCCAGCCGCCGCGCAGGCTTTCTGGAAGGCCTTGTCCTGAATAGCCAGGGGCAGCCACTTGCCCTTGCCATTGGCATCGAAGCGGGCGACGTAGAGCGTGCCATCGTCCAGCAGGCTGCCGTTGCTGCGCCCGGGGCGGTACTTGTCGCGGCTGACGTACTTGTAGATGTACTCGTTCTGCGAGTCGTCGCCCGAGTAGCACACCAGCGGACGGCCCGGCTTGACCGGTGCGAAGACCAGGCCTTCGTGAGCGAAGCGTCCCAGGGCGGTGCGCTTGACCGGCACCGACTCGGGCGCGAAGGGGTCGATCTCGACTATCCAGCCAAAGTGATTGGGTTCGTTGCGGTAGTCGTCTTCGGCGCTGCTGGCCTTGCGGCTGGCATCGAAGCGCTCGAACTCGTCGCCGGCCAGGGTTTCCCAGCCATAGCGGCTGCTGCCGCGCACGCCATAGCGGCTCAGTTCGCGCGGTAGTTCGGAATCGCGGGCGGCGAAGTAGCCTGCCCAGTTTTCCTCGCAGGTCAGGTAGGTACCCCAGGGCGTGAAGCCGTTGGCGCAGTTGTTCTGGGTGCCCCGGGTGGCTGTGCCTTGCGGGCTGTAGCGAGTCCGCAGCAGGGCATGGCCACGGGCCGGGCCGCGGATCTCCATCGGGGTGGCAGCGGTGATGCGACGGTTGCGGGCGCTCGGCAGCACGTCCCAACCACCCTGCAGGTTGCGGCGGATCTCCACGACCGAGACGCCGTGGGCGTTGATCTCCTTGCGCACCTCGTCGGCGCTCACGCGCTTGCCGTCCACCACGGTCGGGCCATTGGGGTGGATCAGTCCGGCATCGATATATTCGTGGTTGAGCACCAACAGGCCGTGGTCGCTGCTGCGTCCGGGGCCGCGCTGCGCGTCGATCGGGAAGAAGTGCATGCCGTCGTGGTGCATGCCGGTCTGCTGGGCCTGATCTTCGGCGCTGTTGCTGGCGTCCTCGAGAAAGGCCGGATAGCTGCCGGTGATGGGGGTGCCCCAGGGAATGAAGGGGCTGGCCTTGTAGCCGTCGGGCACGCTGATGCCGTCAGCTCGGCTGATCGCCACCGGGGTGAAGGGCAGCTTTCTGCGCGACCGGAATGCCGGCTTCCCCTGCGCCTGGCCGGCGTGTTCGCCAGCGAGGCTGACGCGCGGCAGGGCGGCGCCAAGAAACGCCAGGGTGCCGAGTGCCGCGCCGCCGGCGAGGACTTGGCGACGGGCAAGGGGCGTCTCGATCAGTTCATTGAAGTGCGGGTTGCGGGAGTGGTTGCTGGGCAGCTCATCGCCACTGCCGAACAGCACGCTGTTGTCATCCTTCTGATGCATGGTGGCTCCTTGGGGCTAATCGAGGAAGCCACGACGCTAACCAAGGAAAACGACGAAACGATGACAGGGGGCGTGCCTCAGTCGACACAGCCGGCCGACGCCCCGGCACTGGACCATGGGAAGGCCACCGGCGTCAAAAAAAGAAAACCCCAGCATCTCTGCTGGGGTTTTCCGGTGCCGCGTTCGGTGGGAATGCGGGGTTCTCACCGAGTACAGCGGTTACGCTTAGTGGAACTGGTTCATGGTGTTGTCTTTGCCACCGGCCTTCAGAGCGGCTTCGCCAGCGAAGTACTCCTTGTGGTTGTCACCGATGTCGGAGCCGGCCATGTTCTGGTGCTTGACGCAAGCGATGCCCTGGCGCAGTTCCTGGCGCTGAACGCCCTTCACGTAGGCCAGCATGCCCTGGTCGGCGAAGTAGCCCTTGGCCAGGTTGTCGGTGGACAGGGCCGCGGTGTGGTAGGTCGGCAGGGTGATCAGGTGGTGGAAGATGCCGGCCTGGGCCGAACCGTCGCGCTGGAAGGTGCGAATCTTCTCGTCGGCCACCTTGGCCAGCTCGGTCTCGTCGTACTCGACGCTCATCAGCTTGGCGCGGTCGTAGGCGGAAACGTCCTTGCCTTCGGCGGCGAACGCATCGAACACCTGCTGACGGAAGTTCAGGGTCCAGTTGAACGACGGGCTGTTGTTGTACACCAGCTTGGCGTTCGGGATCACCTGACGGATGCGGTCAACCATGCCGGCGATCTGGCCAACGTGCGGCTTCTCGGTCTCGATCCACAGCAGGTCGGCGCCGTTCTGCAGCGAGGTGATGCAGTCCAGCACGCAGCGGTCTTCGCCGGTGCCCTTGCGGAACTGGAACAGGTTGCTCGGCAGGCGCTTGGGACGCAGCAGCTTGCCTTCGCGCTTGATCACCACGTCGCCGTTGCCCAGTTCGGCCTCGGAGATTTCCTCGCAGTCGAGGAAGGCGTTGTACTGGTCGCCCAGGTCGCCCGGCTGCTTGGTCACGGCGATCTGCTTGGTCAGGCCGGCACCCAGGGAGTCGGTACGGGCAACGATCACGCCGTCATCCACGCCCAGCTCGAGGAAGGCGTAGCGAACTGCGTTGATCTTGGCGAGGAAGTCCTCGTGGGGCACGGTCACCTTGCCGTCCTGGTGGCCGCACTGCTTCTCGTCGGATACCTGGTTTTCGATCTGGATGCAGCAGGCACCGGCTTCGATCATCTTCTTGGCCAGCAGGTAGGTGGCCTCCGGGTTGCCGAAACCGGCGTCGATGTCGGCGATGATCGGGACCACGTGGGTCTCGTAGTTGTCGATCTTGTCCTGGATCTCGGCAGCCTTGGCGTTGTCGCCGGCTTCACGGGCAGCGTCCAGATCAGAGAACAGCAGATCCAGCTCGCGGGCGTCGGCCTGGCGCAGGAAGGTGTACAGCTCTTCGATCAGACCGGAAACGGCGGTCTTCTCGTGCATCGACTGGTCCGGCAGCGGGCCGAAGTCGGAGCGCAGGGCGGCGACCATCCAGCCCGACAGGTAGAGGTAGCGCTTGTTGGTGGTCTTCAGGTGCTTCTTGATCGAAATCAGCTTCTGCTGACCGATGAAGCCGTGCCAGCAGCCCAGGGACTGGGTGTAGACGGAGGAGTCGGCGTCATACTCGGCCATGTCCTTGCGCATGATGGCCGCAGTGTACTTGGCGATATCCAAACCAGTCTTGAAGCGGTTCTGAGCGCGCATACGAGCCACGGATTCCGGGTTGATAGCGCTCCAGGTGCTGCCGAACGTTTCTTTCAGCGCAGCGACTGCCTTGATGTCGTTTTGATATGCGGACATGGTCAATCCTTCAATGTATGTGTTTGGTTGAGCACCGGCGTTCCCACTCAGAACCTGCATCGCTGAGGCTATGGTTGCGGGGCTCACGGCAAGGCGGCGAGATATTGACCAGGACGGCGTTGAAACCGGGAGGAGGGGGTGACGAGATGCACCGTGCCAAGACCTACAGTGACGCTGCTTGCCGGCTCGTGGATGCCGTTGGGCAGACTGACTATGACTGTCTGGCTGGTTGATGCCTTTAACGCTTCCCCGTCCCTCAGGACAACTTCGTTCCAGTCGCAATCTCGTCGAACTGCCTTGTGGGCTTCACAACACGCATCGTCTCGGACGGTAAGTCTGGAGAGCGATCCGGAGGCCCTGTCTAGGGCCTCTGATTAGCGGGAGCGAGGCCATCATGCCTCCGAGGGAAGGGTTCGTCAAACGTTTTGTAGTGCTTTTTTTTTACTACTACATATTCTCGAAACGACCGTTTGGTCATCTTTTTGCGGGGCTCACTCGACCACTTCGACCTTCACCCGCAGGCTCATGTCCTCGCGTCCCTGGGTCGAGCGTTGCTGGAGGAAATCGGCCTGATCGGCCTGATTCTGCTCGTTGACCGCGCCGATGCTGATCCATTCGCCGAGCCGACCGCTGACCCGGGTATCGGCACTCTGCAGGTCGATCACCCCGGGCTGACCGGGACTGAGCCGGTCACGGTTGCTGCTGATGCTGATATGCACGATTTCACCGCTCAGGCTGGCGGTGACGTAGAAGCCGCGGGTGACATCGCGGTACTGGGTATTGCTGTAGACCCGTCCGTAGTGGTCGCGGTCGTGGGTGGTGAGCGGGACGCTCTGGCCGACCTGGATCAGCGCCGGATAGCCCTCGGTGGCTTGCACCTGTTGGGTGCCGCCGCCGCGGCTGTCGGTGCTGCGACGGATGATGCGCAGCTGATCGCGGCCGTCGATTTCACCCTGGCCTATGACCACCTCGGCGCCCCCGGCGCTGATCGAGCCGTCGGCGCGGTAGCCGCGATCGGTCTGGTAGCTCGATTCGCTGCTGGCGACGCTGATCAGCAGGCGGCGCAGGCGGGTGTCCAGTTGCTCGAGCAGCTGGCGGATCTCGGCGATCTTGCTCGCCGGCGCGTTGACCACCAGCTGGTTGCCGTAGGGGCTGACGCGACCCTCGTTGCCCAGTACCGACTGCACCACCGGCAGTACCTCGTCGGCGCTACGGTAGTTCAGGGCGATGACTTCGGTGGCGGCGTTCGCCGCGAGGCTGGCGCTGAGCAGCAGGCCGGCCATCAGCTTGCGCATGTTCATAGCAGAAAGCTCCGCAAATCCGGGTCGGTGATGCTGGTCTCCCAGGCCTGGTCGAACTGTGCCTGGCGCAGGCGAACCCGTGCGGGGTCCTGATACAGGGCATAACCGGCGAACTGGTCCAGTTCCGGGCGCAGCAGCAGGCCGCAGTCGTCGACCAGCAGAAAGGCAAGGTCTTCGGCCGGGTAATCCGGGTGCAGCTTGCGTATCTGCAGGTTGCTCGACAGGCGGCGTGACAGGCTGAGCAGGCGATGGCCGTCCTTGACCGCGCGGGTTACGTCCCTCAGCAGGATGCGCAGGCGATTCTTCGGGTTGGCCAGGAGGAAGCGGGCGCAGGCGTCTTGCACGCTGCTGTGGTGATAGAGCCAGGGCTCGAGGTCGTCGCTGAAGATGCACAGGTTGCGTCGGGCCTGTTGCAGCAGGGCCAGGGCGTGGGCGCGGGCCTGCTCGGGCTGGCTGAAGCGCTCCAGCGCGAGGTGCTCGCCCAGCTTGAAGGGTGCCGGCTCGCAGCGTTGGCCATCTGCCGCTGGCGGCGCCGGGTTGTGCACGGCAAAACGCCCCGGTGACTCGAACTCGATAGCGGGAAGCTCCTGTGGCTCGTCGCTGTCGGTCATGCCGGGCAGGGCGTCTGCGTCGTTCATGCGGACCTCAGGGGGTTGGGCTATGGCGCACCATGTCCACGTGGGGAATGCCGGCGTCGAGGTATTCGTCGCTGACTATGCTAAAGCCTAGCCTTTCATAGAAGGCCGTGGCGTGCACCTGGGCGCTGAGCATTTGTTGGCGCAGGCCACGTTTTTCCGCCTCGGCGACCACCGCGCGGATCAGCGCATCGCCCACCTTCAGGCCGCGCCAGTCCTTGAGCACCGACACTCGGCCGATGTGCCCGTCCGGCAGCAGGCGCGCGGTGCCGATCGGGTAGTCGCCTTCATAGGCGAGGAAGTGCAGGGCCTCGGCGTCTTCGGCGTCCCACTCCAGCTCCGGTGGCACGGCCTGCTCGGCGACGAACACGGTTTCACGGATGCGCCGCAGCTCGGCGTTGTCCTTGTGCCAGTCGGCCAGGCGAACGTGGATCTCATTCATCGGCAAACTCCAGGCTCCCTTGCTTGACCAGTTCCCAGAGCAGATTACGCCCCTCGTCGACGCTCAGCCACTGGCCAAGGTTGTCGATGTGCAGGGCATCGGCCGAGCAGACCAGCTTGAGCAATTCGCGCAGGCTCGCCGACAGCAGGCGGCTCTGGCCGCTGGCGAACAGCACCAGGTCTTCGCCGACTTCGGACCAGGCCATGCGGGCGCTGGGGTTGCGGACCAGCACGGCGCCGTCATCCAGGCTGCCGAGCAGGGCCGCCTCGTCGATGTCCAGACCGTTGACCAGTTCCGGGTAGCGGGGCTCGGTCATGAACTGGCCGAACCAGGTCATCAGCAGGCGCTCATCGCCCATGTGCTCGTTGAGCAGGGCCTTGAGGCGATCCAGGGCATCGCGCTGAATCTGGTTCGGGTCGCTGGCCGGCTCGGCGCCGGCGTCGCTGTAGCGCTCTTCCTCGGGCAGGAACTGGCCCAGGAAGTCGGTGAAATGGGTCAGCACTTCGGCGGCGCTTGGCGCGCGGAAGCCTACGGAATACGTCATACAGTCATCCTCAGCGGTACCACAGTGGGCCAGGAGCGGCGGCAGGTAGAGCATGTCGCCGGGTTCCAGTACCCATTCTTCAGTTTGTTCGAATTCGGCCAGGATCTTCAGGTCGGCGTGGGCCAGCAGCGGGCTGTCGGAATTGCATAGCTGGCCGACCTGCCAGCGCCGTTTGCCATGTCCCTGCAGCAGGAACACGTCGTAGTTGTCGAAGTGCGGGCCGACACCGCCGCCGGGGGCGGCAAAGCTGATCATCACGTCGTCGATACGCCACTTGGGCAGAAACTTGAACTGCTCGAGCAGCTCGGCGACCTCCGGGACGAATTGATCCACGGCCTGCACCAGCAGGGTCCAGTCGCGCTCCGGCAGGGCGGCGAAGGCATCTTCGGCGAAGGGGCCGCGACGCAGCTCCCAGGGGTGCTCGCCGTGCTCGAGGACCAGGCGAGATTCGACTTCTTCTTCTAGGGCCAGGCCGGCGAGTTCGTCCGGCGAGATCGGGCTCTCGAAGCCGGGCATGGCCTGGCGCACCAGCAGGGGTTTCTTCTGCCAGTAGTCGCGCAGGAATTCGCGGGCCGTGAGGCCGCCCAGCAGTTGCAGCGGAGTATCAGGATTCATCGGTAAGCCCTTGAAAGTAATAAATACCCATAAATAAAAACGCCCGGCACAGCCGGGCGTCCAATGGGCTGTCGCCGTTTAGATGCGCTTGGCCTGGGCCACCGCATTACCGATGTAGTTGGCTGGGGTCAGCTGCTTGAGCTCGGCCTTGGCCGCAGCCGGCATGTCCAGGCCGTCGATGAAGTTCAGCAGGGCCTCCGGGCTGATGCCTTTGCCACGGGTCAGCTCCTTGAGCTTCTCGTAGGGGTTCTCGATGGCATAGCGGCGCATCACGGTCTGGATGGGCTCGGCGAGGACTTCCCAGCAGGCGTCCAGATCTTCAGCAATTCGCTGAGCATTGAGCTCCAACTTGCTGATTCCCTTGAGGCTTGCCTCGTAGGCAATGACGCTGTGGGCGAAGCCGACACCGAGGTTGCGCAGCACGGTGGAGTCGGTCAGGTCGCGCTGCCAGCGCGAGATCGGCAGCTTGCTGGCCAGGTGCTGGAACAGCGCATTGGCGATGCCCAGATTGCCTTCGGAGTTCTCGAAGTCGATCGGGTTGACCTTGTGTGGCATGGTCGAGGAGCCGATCTCGCCGGCGATGGTCTTCTGCTTGAAGTAGCCGAGGGAGATGTAGCCCCAGACGTCGCGATCGAAGTCGATCAGGATGGTGTTGAAACGGGCGATGGCGTCGAACAGCTCGGCGATGTAGTCGTGCGGCTCGATCTGGGTGGTGTAGGGGTTCCACAGCAGGCCCAGGTCGCCCTCGATGAAGTCGCGGGCGTTGGCTTCCCAGTCCACCTGCGGGTAGGCCGAGAGGTGGGCGTTGTAGTTGCCCACGGCGCCGTTGATCTTGCCCAGCAGCGGTACCGCCGCGACCTGAACGATCTGCCGCTCCAGACGGTAGACCACGTTGGCCAGTTCCTTGCCGAGGGTGGTCGGCGAGGCCGGCTGACCGTGGGTACGCGAGAGCATCGGCACGTCGGCGAACTTCACCGCCAGCTCGCGGATCGCGCCTGCGGTCTGGCGCATCAGCGGCAGCAGCACGCTGTCGCGGCCCTCGCGCAGCATCAGGGCGTGGGACAGGTTGTTGATGTCCTCGCTGGTGCAGGCGAAGTGGATGAATTCGCTGACCTTTTCCAGCTCCGGCAGCTTGGCGGCCTGCTCCTTGAGCAGGTACTCCACGGCCTTGACGTCGTGGTTGGTGGTGCGCTCGATCTCCTTGACCCGCTCGGCGTGCTCGAGGGCGAAGTTGTCCGCCAGCTCGTTGAGAACCGCCTGGGCCTCGGCGGAGAAGGGCGCGACTTCGCCGATGCCCTCATGGGCGGCCAGGCGTTGCAGCCAACGGACTTCGACCAGGACGCGGAAACGGATCAGGCCGAATTCGCTGAAAATGGGGCGCAAGGCGCTGGTTTTGCCGGCGTAGCGGCCATCGACGGGGGAAACCGCGGTGAGCGAAGAAAGCTGCATGGGAGGCGTTCTCGGACAGTCGGGCGTTGAAAAGGGCGCATATCATACATGAAATCGCGGCCCGGGCCGCGATCGGCGTGACACCGTTCAGCGGCCGGTTCGGCGGATCGACAGCAGGCTGGCGACGAAGATCAGTGCGGCGCCCGACAGCGAGGTCGGGTCCGGCGTTTCGCCCCAGCGCAGCCAGGCGAGCAGGCCGGCGAAGACGATCGCCAGGTAGGCGAAGGGGCCGATCAGTCCAGGTGGCGCCAGGCCGTAGGCCTTGGACATGATGATCTGGCTGACGGTGGCGAGCAGGCCGATCGCCAACAGCGCGCCCAGTTCTCGCTCGTTCAGCGGCTGCCAGGCCCAGGTCAGCGGGATCGCCGAGGCGAGGCTGGCGAACAGGGCGAAGTAGAAGACGATGCGAAAGGCCGGCTCGGTGTCGCTCATCTCGCGAATCGAGACGAAGGCGAAGGCGGCCAGGATGCTCGCCGCCAGGCCGACCAGCGCCTGGGCGTCGAACAGCGCCGCGGAGGGCTTGGCGACCAGCAGCACACCGCACAGGCCGACACCGCTGGTCAGTAGCATGCGCCGGGTGATTGGCTCCTTCAGCCACCACCAGGCGATCAGCGGGGTGAACAGCGGCGCCGAATAGGTGAACAGCATGGCATCGGCCAGGGGCAGGTGGGCGATGGCGTAGAAGAAGCAGTACATCGCCGCCAGACCGTAGGTGGAGCGCCACAGGTGCGAGCGCAGGCGTTCGGTGCGCAGCGGGCGCCAGCCCTTGAGCAGGATCAGCGGCAGGAAGAACAGCACGCCGACCAGGTTGCGGAAGAACACCACCGACTCGTTGTTGACGCTGACGGACACCTCGCGAATGCCCATGCCCATCAGCGCGAACAGCAGCGTCGAGCACGCCAGCAGGGCGGCGCCTTGCAGGGGTTTGACCAGGCGCGGCTGCATCGTTCAGCCGCGCAGCAAGGGATAGAGTTCCTTGAGCAGCTTGCCGCGGCTGAATACCAGCTGCCAGCGGTGTCCGCCCAGCTGGCGCCACAGGCGCGCCGCGCGAATGCCCGCCAGCAGCAGGGCGCGGATCTTCGACGCGTTGCTCGGCTGCTGCAGGTGGCGCATGTCGCCCTGCACCTGGATGCGCTGGCGGAAGGTGCTGATGGTGTCCTGGTACAGGCTGCCGCAGGAGGCAATCACGTTCTCGTGAACCAGGCCGAAATGCTCGGTCTGCTGCTGGATCTGGTTCAGTCGGCTGCCCATGATCTGCAGCAGGTCACCGCGCTTCTCCAGTTGCCGTTCCAGCCCAAGCAGGGCCAGGGCATAGCGCAGCGGGTCGCGTTGCAGGCTGCTCGGGTCGCGCTCCAGGGCGCCGACCAGTGCGCGATAGCCGTCACGCAGGCCGAGATCGTCGCCACCGTAGACCTCAAGGGTGCTCTGCGGATCGCGCACCAGCAGGCTGCCCAGCATGCAGGTCAGTGCCGGTTCGCCGATCTGGCCGGTCCTGGCCAGCTTGTCGACCAGCACCGCGGATTGAAAGACGGCGCCGAGGGCGACCAGTTGCTCCTGGATCGGGCTCATGGGCGTCCATCCTCGGGAAATGCGGGTTCTGCCGCTTCGATCACGCCGCCACCGAGGCACACCTCGCCGTCATAGAACACCACCGACTGACCGGGCGTCACGGCGCGCTGCGGCTGCTCGAACACCGCGCGATAGCCCTCGGCGGTCTTCTCCAGGGCGCAGTGCTGATCGCCCTGGCGATAACGGACCTTGGCGTGCAATTGGCGCGGGCTGTCGAGGTTGATCGGGTTGACCCAGTAGATCTCGGAGGCCAGCAGCGCGCGGGAGAACAGCCAGGGATGATCGTTGCCCTGGCCGACCACCAGGACGTTGCGCTGCAGGTCCTTGCGCAGCACGTACCAGGGCTCGTCCCCGGCATCCTTCAGGCCGCCGATGCCGAGGCCCTGGCGCTGGCCCATGGTGTGGTACATCAGGCCGTGGTGGCGGCCGATCACCTCGCCGGCGGTGGTTTCGATGTTGCCGGGTTGGGCCGGCAGGTACTGCTTGAGGAAGTCGCTGAAGCGGCGCTCGCCGATAAAGCAGATGCCGGTGGAGTCCTTTTTCTTCGCCGTGGCCAGCTGGTATTTCTCGGCGATGGCGCGCACCTGCGGTTTCTCCAGCTCGCCTACCGGGAACAGGGTCCTGGCGATCTGCTCACCGCCGACGGCGTGCAGGAAATAGCTCTGATCCTTGTTCGGATCCAGGCCCTTTAGCAGCTCGGTACGGCCATCGACATCGCGGCGGCGCACGTAGTGGCCGGTGGCGATCAGGTCGGCACCAAGGGCCAGGGCGTAGTCGAGGAAGGCTTTGAACTTGATCTCGCGGTTGCACAGGATGTCGGGGTTGGGCGTACGGCCGGCCTTGTACTCGGCGAGAAAGTGCTCGAACACGTTGTCCCAGTATTCCGCGGCGAAGTTGGCGGTGTGCAGCTTGATGCCGATCTTGTCGCACACCGCCTGGGCATCGGCCAGGTCGTCCATGGCCGTGCAGTATTCGGTGCCGTCGTCCTCGTCCCAGTTCTTCATGAACAGGCCTTCGACCTGATAGCCCTGTTCCAGCAGCAGCAGGGCGGAAACGGACGAGTCGACGCCGCCGGACATGCCGACTATGACGCGTGGCTTTTCTGAGGATGGCAGGACTGGATCGGGCATAGGGATTCGGCGCAAGTCTGCAAAAGGACGAAATTCTAACAGGCCGGCTGTGGCAAGGCGAAGGTGGCGTTCAGTCGCGGATCACGTCCAGGTCGTGCAGGGGACCGGCGAGGTAGTCGTCGATGCAGCGCAGCACCAGTTCGCTGCGCCAGCGTTCGGGCTGGGCGGCCAGTTCGGTGCGGCTCAACCAGGGGGCGCCGACGATGCCGGTGTCGAGCGGGCGTTTCGGGTCATGGGCGAGGGCTCTGGCCGCAAAGCACACGCGCTGATAGGTCACGCCATTGCTCGGCGCGGTATACAGGTAAACCCCGACGACGCCGATGAGCTCGACATCCCAGCCGGTTTCTTCACGGGTCTCGCGCACGGCGGCCTGGCGCAGGGTTTCATTGGCCTCGAGGTGACCGGCAGGCTGATTGAGCACCAGGCGACCGCCTTTGCGCTCCTCCACCAACAGGAAGCGGCCTCGGTCTTCGATAACAGTGGCAACGGTGATGTGTGGGTTCCAATCCATAGCAGCTAGCCTCGTCAAGGAGGGGCGATCATAGCAACCGCGACGCCACGGGTTACCTGAGCGCAGAAACAGAAACCCCGGCACTTGGCCGGGGTCTCTGCGGGGTGGTGCGTGTTGCGCCTTACGCCAGTGCTGCCAGGGCGGCGTTGAAGGTGGTGCTCGGACGCATGACCTTGCTGGTCAGCTCCGGATTGGAGCGGTAATAGCCAGCGATGTCCACCGGCTGACCCTGGACCGCGGCGAGTTCGGCGACGATGGCTTCCTCGTTGTCGCTCAGGGCCTTCGCCAGCGGCGCGAAGCGCGCCTGCAGCTCGAGGTCTTCGCTCTGCGCGGCCAGCTCCTGGGCCCAGTACAGTGCCAGGTAGAAATGGCTGCCACGGTTGTCCAGTTCGCCGGTCTTGCGCGACGGCGACTTGTCGTTGTCGAGCAGTTTGCCGGTGGCCGCATCGAGGGTCTTGCCCAGCAGTTTGGCTTTCGGGTTGTCGGTCTTGATGCCGGTTTCTTCCAGCGATACCGCCAGGGCCAGGAATTCACCAAGCGAGTCCCAGCGCAGGTGGTTCTCTTCGATCAGTTGCTGGACGTGTTTCGGCGCCGAGCCGCCGGCGCCGGTTTCGTACATGCCGCCGCCGGCCATCAGCGGGACGATGGACAGCATCTTGGCCGAGGTGCCCAGCTCCATGATCGGGAACAGGTCGGTCAGGTAGTCGCGCAGCACGTTGCCGGTCACCGAAATGGTGTCCTGGCCACGGATCATGCGCTCCATGCTCACGCGGATGGCTTCGTTGTAGCCCATCATGCGAATGTCCAGGCCCGACAGGTCGTGCTCCTGCAGGTAGGCTTCGACCTTCTTCTGCAGTTGACGGTCGTGGGCGCGCTCCGGGTCGAGCCAGAAGATCGCCGGGGTGTTGGACTGACGGGCGCGGGTCACGGCCAGCTTGACCCAGTCGCGGATCGGCGCGTCCTTGGTCTGACAGGCGCGCCAGATGTCGCCGGCTTCCACTTCGTGCTGCATCACCACGGTGCCGTCAGCCAGGACCACGCGCATGGTGCCGTCGACGGTCATTTCGAAGGTCTTGTCGTGGGAGCCGTACTCCTCGGCCTTCTGCGCCATCAGGCCGACGTTTGGCACGCTGCCCATGGTGGTCGGGTCGAAGGCGCCGTTGGTCTTACAGAAGTTGATCATCTCCTGGTAGATGCGCGCATAGGTGCTTTCCGGCATGACGGCCTTGGTGTCCTTGAGCTTGCCGTCCTTGCCCCACATCTGCCCGGAGCTGCGGATCATCGCCGGCATGGAGGCGTCGACGATCACATCGCTCGGAATGTGCAGGTTGGTGATGCCCTTGACCGAATCGACCATGGCCATTTCCGGGCGGCCGCTGTAGCAAGCGTGGATATCGTGCAGGATCTCTTCCTGCTGCGACGCCGGCAGCACCTTGATCTTGTCGTAGACGCTGCTGATGCCGTTGTTCGGGTTCACGCCCAGTTCTTTGAACAGCTCGCCGTACTTATCGAAGACCTCCTTGTAGTACACGCTGACGGCGTGGCCGAAGACGATGGGGTGCGAAACCTTCATCATCGTCGCCTTGACGTGCAGCGACCACATGACGCCGGTTTCCTTGCAGTCCTGCAGGGTTTTCTCGAAGAAGTCACGCAGCTTGCGGCAGCTCATGAACATGCTGTCGAACACTTCGCCTTCCTGCAGGGCGAGCTGTTTCTTCACCTCGACCTGGCCGTCCTTGCCGACGAACTCGATGCGTACATCGCCGGCCTTGCCCATGGTGATGGACTGCTCGCTGGAAAAGAAGTCGCCGCCGCGCATGTAGTCGGCGTGGGATTGCGAGGCCATGCTCCACTTGCCCATCGAGTGCGGATGCTTGCGCGCATAGGCCTTGACGGCCGCCGGGGCGCGGCGATCGGAGTTGCCCTCACGCAGAACCGGGTTTACCGCGCTGCCGAGCACCTTGGCGTAACGGGCGCGGACATCTTTTTCGGCGTCGGTCTGCGGGTCTTCCGGAAAGTTGGGAATGTTGTAGCCCTGGGCCTGCAGCTCGGCGATCGCGCCCTTGAGCTGGGGGACGGAGGCGCTGATATTCGGCAGCTTGATGATGTTGGCGTCCGGCGAGGTGGCCAGCACGGCCAGCTCGGCGAGGTCGTCGCTAACCTGCTTGCCGGCATCCAGCTGATCGGCAAAGCTGGCAAGAATGCGTCCAGCAAGAGAGATGTCGCGAGTTTCGACGGCTATGTCAGCAGAGGCTGCAAAGGCTTCTACAATCGGTAGGAGCGAATAGGTGGCGAGGGCTGGAGCTTCGTCGGTGAAGGTATAGATAATCTTCGAACGGTTGGACATTTAGAGTTAACTCTCTTCTTTGCTGAGCGTACACAGAATCTCGACGTGCGCAGGTAGGCGCCAAGACCCTCCGTTTAGGGTCAGGGGTCGAGAACTCGCCGCAGTGATGATGGATGCACCAGTAGAGTGTCGAGCATTTCGATCCGGCGAATCGCGATAGCCAGTCGCCAGTTCCAAGAGACGCTCACCTCGTTCGAGACAAGCAGACCCTTCTGACTCATTAGTCATCCGCGGAGTATATCACTGCGGCGTAGTGCCGCAGAACGCTCTTGTGCATGAGACCAACGAACATATGGTTTCAGCCGATTCAAGTGCGCTACTCTCGGTCGTTGACCGCTGTTTAACCACAAGACGGAGTCCAGCATGGGATACCAAAAGATCCAGGTGCCAGAAACCGGTGACAAAATCACCGTCAATGCCGATATGTCCCTCAATGTGCCAAACAATCCGATCATCCCCTTCATCGAGGGGGATGGCATCGGGGTAGATATCAGCCCGGTGATGATCAAGGTCGTCGATGCGGCCGTGGAAAAGGCCTACGGGGGCCAGCGCAAGATTTCCTGGATGGAGGTCTACGCCGGCGAAAAGGCCACTCAGGTCTACGATCAGGACACCTGGCTGCCGAAGGAAACCCTCGAAGCTGTTCGCGACTATGTGGTGTCCATCAAGGGGCCGCTGACCACGCCCGTCGGCGGCGGCATCCGCTCGTTGAACGTGGCCCTGCGCCAGGAACTTGACCTGTATGTCTGTCAGCGCCCGGTGCGCTGGTTCGAAGGCGTGCCGAGCCCGGTCAAGAAGCCGGGCGATGTCGACATGGTGATCTTCCGCGAGAACTCCGAGGACATCTACGCCGGCGTCGAGTGGAAGGCCGGCTCCCCGGAGGCCGTGAAGGTCATCAAGTTCCTCACCGAGGAAATGGGCGTCAAGAAAATCCGCTTCACCGAAAATTGCGGCATCGGCATCAAGCCGGTTTCCCTGGAAGGTACCAAGCGCCTGGTGCGCAAGGCGCTGCAGTATGCCGTCGACAATGATCGCAGCTCGGTGACCTTCGTCCACAAGGGCAACATCATGAAGTTCACCGAAGGTGCCTTCAAGGAGTGGGGCTACGAGGTGGCGCGTGATGAGTTCGGCGCCGAGCTGCTCGACGGCGGCCCCTGGATGCAGTTCAAGAACCCCAGGACTGGCAAGACCATCGTGGTCAAGGATGCGATCGCCGACGCGATGCTGCAGCAGATCCTGCTGCGCCCGGCCGAGTACGATGTGATCGCCACCCTCAACCTCAATGGTGACTACCTGTCCGACGCCCTGGCGGCCGAGGTGGGGGGGATTGGTATCGCCCCTGGCGCCAACCTGTCCGACACCATTGCCATGTTCGAGGCGACTCACGGCACCGCGCCCAAGTATGCCGGCCAGGACAAGGTCAATCCGGGGTCCGTCATCCTCTCTGCCGAGATGATGCTGCGTCACATGGGCTGGACCGAGGCGGCTGACCTGATCATCAAGGGCACCAACGGGGCCATCGCAGCGAAGACCGTGACCTATGACTTCGAGCGCCTGATGGAGGGCGCCACGCTGATGTCTTGTTCGCAGTTTGGCGACGCCATGATCGCGCACATGTGAGCTGATCAGGGGCAAGAAAAAGGCCGGTCAATTGACCGGCCTTTTTATGGGCGAGTGGCTGGCCCGGGTATCAGGCTTCTATTGCCGTGCTTTGTGGCTGACTGGCGGCAGCAGGCGCTTCGGCGGTGACCGAGGTGGCGCAAATGTTCACGGCATGGAGCCCTTTGGGACCCTGAATGATGTCGAAGTTTACCGGCTGGCCGGCCTTGAGCGTTTTGTAACCGTCCATTTGAATAGCCGAGTAGTGGGCGAACAGGTCCTCATCTCGGCCATCGGCGAGGATGAATCCGTAGCCTTTGGCGTTGTTGAACCACTTGACCTTACCGCTAAGCATGCTCATATCCCTCTGCAAAGGACTCCATCACTGGAGTATCATCCACTTCGACTCCGCGCTTGAATCGACCAGGTTGGGCGAAGGCGCGGAATCCCTCTACCCATAGTGGGTATTCATTGTTTGTAACACCGTTTTGCCGATAGTCAAGGCAATGCTGCAACCGGCTGAGAAGCCGTTCAAACTCCGTCTAGCATCCGAATTCGTCCAACCGCGAAGCTAAATTTCAGCATGCATGCAAGTAGCCAGATTCGACTAACATTCAATCAGGACCGCCCTGCAACGCACGAGGACGACTCCACCGGCCTTGCCGTACAGGAATCCAAACCGGCGCTGCAGGCACCACCGCTGTATAAGGTGGTCTTATTCAATGACGATTACACACCCATGGATTTCGTGGTCGAGGTGCTCGAAGTGTTCTTCAATCTGAACCGGGAGCTTGCGACCAAGATCATGCTTACCGTCCATACAGAGGGGCGGGCCGTATGCGGAGTGTTTACCCGGGATATTGCCGAAACCAAGGCTATGCAGGTCAACCAATACGCAAGAGAAAGCCAGCATCCATTACTCTGTGAGATCGAGAAGGACGGTTAACGCCGGCCGCTTGGGCATGAGGTGAAGCTATGTTAAATCGAGAGCTCGAAGTCACCCTCAATATGGCCTTCAAAGAGGCTCGCACCAAGCGTCATGAATTTATGACGGTTGAGCACCTCCTGCTGGCTTTACTGGACAACGAGGCCGCCGCCAGCGTGCTGCGCGCCTGCGGCGCCAATCTGGACAAATTGCGGCATGACCTACAGGAATTCATCGATTCCACCACACCACTGATTCCGCAGCATGACGAGGAGCGCGAAACTCAGCCTACCCTGGGCTTCCAGCGCGTGCTGCAGCGCGCGGTGTTCCATGTGCAGAGCTCCGGTAAGCGTGAGGTCACCGGGGCCAATGTGCTGGTGGCGATCTTCAGCGAGCAGGAAAGCCAGGCGGTATTTCTGCTCAAGCAGCAGAGTGTTGCCCGCATCGACGTGGTCAACTTCATTGCCCACGGCATCTCCAAGGTGCCTGGGCATAGCGGTCATCCGGAAGCGGATCAGGAGCTGCAGGATGAAGAGGGTGGCGAATCGTCCACCTCGGGCAACCCGCTGGATGCCTACGCCAGCAACCTGAACGAACTCGCACGCCTTGGCCGTATCGATCCGCTGGTCGGGCGCGAGCTGGAAGTGGAGCGCGTGGCGCAGATTCTTGCCCGTCGGCGCAAGAATAATCCGCTGCTGGTCGGCGAGGCCGGTGTGGGCAAGACCGCCATCGCCGAAGGGCTGGCCAAGCGCATCGTCGACGAGCAGGTGCCCGACCTGCTGGCGGACAGCGTGGTCTATTCCCTGGATCTTGGGGCGTTGCTGGCCGGCACCAAGTATCGAGGCGATTTCGAGAAGCGCTTCAAGGCGCTGCTCAATGAGTTGCGCAGGCGCCCTCATGCCATCCTGTTCGTTGACGAGATTCATACCATCATCGGTGCCGGCGCGGCGTCTGGTGGGGTGATGGATGCGTCCAACCTGCTCAAACCCATGCTTTCATCGGGTGAGATCCGTTGCATCGGCTCGACGACTTTCCAGGAATTCCGCGGTATTTTCGAGAAGGATCGCGCCTTGGCGCGGCGCTTCCAGAAAGTCGATGTGGTCGAGCCCTCCGTCGAGGACACCATCGGCATCCTGCGCGGCCTGAAGGGGCGCTTCGAGCAGCACCACAGCATCGAGTACAGCGATGAGGCGTTGCGCGCTGCGGCCGAGCTGGCGGCCCGCTACATCAATGATCGGCACATGCCGGACAAGGCCATCGATGTAATCGATGAGGCGGGCGCCTATCAGCGTCTGCAGCCGGAAGACAAGCGCATAAAGCGTATTGAGGTGGCTCAGGTCGAGGACATTGTCGCCAAGATCGCGCGCATTCCGCCCAAGCATGTCAGCAGTTCGGACAAGGAGCTGCTGCGCAATCTGGAGCGGGACCTGAAACTCACCGTGTTCGGTCAGGATGCGGCGATCGACTCGCTCTCCACCGCGATCAAGTTGTCGCGCGCCGGGCTCAAGGCGCCCGACAAACCTGTGGGGTCCTTCCTGTTCGCCGGTCCGACCGGCGTCGGCAAGACCGAAGCGGCGCGTCAGCTGGCCAAGGCGCTGGGTATCGAGTTGGTGCGCTTCGATATGTCCGAGTACATGGAGCGGCACACCGTGTCGCGACTGATCGGTGCGCCGCCAGGCTATGTCGGTTTCGATCAGGGCGGTCTGCTGACCGAGGCGATCACCAAGATGCCGCATTGCGTGCTGCTGCTCGACGAGATCGAGAAGGCGCACCCGGAGGTCTTCAACCTGCTGCTGCAGGTGATGGATCACGGCACCCTGACCGACAATAACGGGCGCAAGGCGGACTTCCGCAACGTTATCCTGATCATGACCACCAATGCCGGTGCCGAGACTGCGGCCCGGGCATCGATAGGCTTCACCTATCAGGATCATTCTTCGGATGCGATGGAGGTAATCAAGAAGAGCTTCACTCCTGAGTTCCGCAACCGCCTGGACACCGTGATCCAGTTCGGTCGCCTGAGTCATGAGGTGATCAAGAGCATCGTCGACAAGTTCCTCACCGAGCTGCAGGCGCAGCTGGAGGACAAGCGCGTCATGCTTGAGGTCAGCGACGAGGCTCGCAACTGGCTGGCCGAGCAGGGTTACGACGTGCAGATGGGGGCCCGGCCGATGGCGCGCCTGATCCAGGACAAGATCAAGCGTCCGCTGGCGGAGGAAATCCTGTTTGGTGAGCTGGCCGAGCACGGTGGTGTCGTGCACGTAGAGCTGGCTGAGGGTGAGTTGACCTTCGGCTTCGAGACAACGGCCGAGATGGCCTGAGTTTTGGCGGCAACACAAAAAACGCCCGGCAATGCCGGGCGTTTTTTCTGGTGCTTGGCTTAGCGGGCGCGGTAGGTGATGCGACCCTTGCTCAAGTCATAAGGTGTCAGCTCTACGCGAACCTTATCGCCAGTCAGAATGCGGATGTAGTTCTTGCGCATCTTTCCGGAGATGTGCGCGGTAACGACGTGCCCATTTTCCAACTCCACACGGAACATGGTGTTGGGCAGGGTGTCGACGACAGTGCCTTCCATTTCGAAGCTGTCTTCTTTCGACATGCAGTAAAGCCCTCGGTATCCAAAGAATGGCCCGGCGCAACTGGCCCCAGGCAAAAGCGGCGTGCATTGTGCACGAAAACAGAGGTTTCCGCCAAGGCCTTCAGGTAAGCGTTATCCAGCGTTGATTGACGAACAGCTCGATCGGACGGTATTGCGTCTTGTAGTTCATCTTGCGGCAGTTCTTTATCCAGTAGCCGAGGTAAACGGCATGAAGGCCCAGGCGCGCGGCCTCGGCGACCTGCCAGAGAATGGCGAAGCGACCCAGGCTGCGACGCTCCTCGCTCGGCTCGTAAAAGGTGTAGACCGCCGACAGGCCGTTGGGCAGCACGTCGGTAACCGCGATTGCCAGCAGTCGGCCCTCGAGGCGGAACTCATAGAAGCGGGAGAATGGCAGGTCGCGCACCAGGAAGGTCGAGAACTGTTCGCGACTGGGCGGATACATGTCGCCATCGGCGTGCCGCAGCTCGATATAACGGACGTAGAGGGCGTAATACTCCTCGCTGAATACCGGGCGCACCGGGTGCACCTGAATGTCCTGGTTGCGCTTGTAGATGCGCCGCTGTTGCCGATTCGGGTGGAACTGGTGGACAGGGATGCGGGCCGCGATGCAGGCGTTGCAGTTCTGGCAGTGAGGGCGGTAGAGATGGTCGCCGCTGCGACGAAAACCCATTTCAGAAAGTTCGGCATAGACCTGCGCATCCATTGGCTGGCTGGGATCGAGAAACAGGGTGGTGGCCTGTTCTTCGGGCAGATAGCTGCATGGATGGGGTTGAGTGGCGTAGAACTTCAAGCGGGCCAGCTCGGTCATGGTGAACTCTCGGGGTAAGCCTTGAGTAAGTGTATGCCAGGCTGTGGTGCTCGCCTAGGCGAGCCAGTCGGCGCCGCTCGGCTGGTCCAGGTGCCGCCGCAGGTGGCTGGCGAATTCGGTCCGGGAGATGCTGCGGGCACCGAAGCTCTGCAGGTGCTGGGTGGGCATCTGGCAGTCGATCAGGGCAAAGCCCCAGCGTTGCAGGTGCTCGACCAGGGTGGCAAAACCGACCTTGGAGGCGTTATCGGCCCGGCTGAACATGGACTCGCCGAAGAACAGCTGACCCATCGCCAGTCCGTAGAGGCCGCCAATCAAGCGCTCGTCCTGCCAGACCTCGACCGAGTGGGCGATGCCGCGGCTATGCAGCTCGAGGTAGGCGCGCTGCATGTCCGTGGTGATCCAGGTGCCGTCGGCATAGGCTCGCGGCGCGGCGCAGGCCTGGATGACGTCAGCGAAAGCCCGGTCGAAGGTTACCTGGTAGCGGCCCTGGCGCATTAGCTTGGCCAGACTGCGGGATATGTGCAGTTCCGAGGGCACCAGCACGGTGCGCGGGTCGGGGGACCACCAGAGAATGGGTTGGCCATCCTGGAACCAGGGAAAGCAGCCATGCCGGTACGCCTGGATCAGGCGTTCGGCGCTCAGGTCGCCGCCGGCGGCCAGCAGTCCGTTGGGTTCGCGCAGGGCGCGTTCGAGTGGGGGGAAACTCAGAGAGTCGCGTTGCAGCCAGGTCAGCATCGAGCAGAACCGCAGAAGGGTAGGGCGGGCGCATTGCGCCCGCCGCTAGGCTATCAGATGTCGTCGAGGAACTTCTCGGCATCCAGCGCCGCCATGCAGCCGGCGCCGGCCGAGGTCACGGCTTGACGGTAGACATGGTCGGCCACGTCGCCGGCGGCGAACACGCCTTCGATGGCCGTTGCCGTGGCGTTGCCCTCGCTGCCGCCCCTGATCAAGAGGTAGCCGTCACGCATCTCCAGCTGGCCCTGGAACAGGTCGGTGTTGGGCTTGTGGCCGATGGCGATGAACACGCCGGACAGCGCAAGCTCCTTGCTGGCCCCGCTGATGGTTTCCTTCAGGCGAATGCCGGTCACGCCGCTGGCGTCGCCCAGCACTTCGTCCAGGGTGTGGTTCCAGTGGAGCACCACGTTGCCGTTCTCGGCCTTGTCGAACAGCTTGTCCTGCAGGATCTTCTCCGCGCGCAGCTTGTCGCGGCGATGAACCAGGTGGACTTCCTTGGCGATATTGGACAGGTACAGCGCTTCTTCAACGGCGGTATTGCCGCCACCGATTACCGCGACCACCTGGTTGCGGTAGAAAAACCCGTCGCACGTGGCGCAGGCCGAGACGCCCTTGCCGGCGAAGGCCTCTTCCGAGGGTAGGCCGAGGTATTGGGCGCTGGCCCCGGTGGCAATGATCAGCGCGTCGCAGGTGTAGGTGCCGCTGTCGCCCTTGAGGGTGAAGGGGCGCTGTTGCAACTCCGCGGTGTGGATGTGGTCGTAGACAATCTCGGTATCGAAGCGCTCGGCGTGTTTCTGCATGCGCACCATCAGGTCGGGGCCGGTCAGGCCTTCGACGTCACCGGGCCAGTTGTCCACTTCGGTGGTCGTGGTGAGCTGGCCGCCGGGCTGGATGCCGGTAATGATCACGGGCTTGAGATTGGCGCGCGCGGCGTACACCGCAGCGCTGTATCCGGCCGGTCCAGAGCCCAGAATGATCAAGCGCGAATGCTTGACTTCGCTCATAAAAACACCTCATAAGCCTTTGTCACAAAAGAGAATGCATGCTCCAATTGAGCCGCACGGAAGTTGTTGCGGGCTATGCTACACCGAAGCGGGGGGCGAACGGGAGCCGCTGGCCCGGAGGCCCGGACGAGGCCTTGTGGTACGGGTTTGGTGGCGTGGCATCCCCCCAGCAAACCCGTACAATAGGCCACTTTTCGCCGTTAACCTATGACTCGGCCAGATGCCGACGCAGGAATAGATGCGTTTGAAGAATTCTAGTTCTACCGCCCAGGCGCCAGTCTGGCGCCAGCAGTTGCCGTACCGGCTCAAGGAAGGTGCCCTGATTGCCCTGGGCGCGCTGTGCCTGTACCTGTGGATGGCGCTGTTGACCTATGACGCCGCCGATCCGGGCTGGACGCACACCAGCAACGTCGAGCAGGTGCAGAATGCCGCCGGGCGCGCCGGCGCCTGGTTCGCC
The DNA here is from genome assembly GCF_024397895.1 of Pseudomonas benzenivorans. Classification (NCBI taxonomy): domain Bacteria; kingdom Pseudomonadati; phylum Pseudomonadota; class Gammaproteobacteria; order Pseudomonadales; family Pseudomonadaceae; genus Pseudomonas; species Pseudomonas benzenivorans. The sequence goes on along the minus strand of NZ_CP073346.1, from coordinate 176,005 downwards.
GACATCCTGTTCATGGCTCTTGGCTACTTCGCCTATCTGTTCCCGCTGCTGCTGGGGGTCAAGACCCTGCAGGTTTTCCGCGCCCGCCACCAGCCCTGGCAGTGGAGCGGCTGGCTGTTCTCCTGGCGCCTGATCGGCCTGGTGTTCCTGGTGCTGTCCGGGGCCGCGCTGGCCTACATCCACTTCCAGGCCGGCGCCAGCATGCCGGCTTCGGCGGGCGGCGCCCTGGGCGAGAGCCTGGGCCAGCTGGCAATCAATGCCCTGAACGTGCAGGGCAGCACGCTGCTGTTCATTGCCCTGTTCCTGTTCGGCCTGACAGTGTTTACCGACCTGTCCTGGTTCAAGGTCATGGACCTGACCGGCAAGATCACCCTGGATCTGGCCGAGCTGATCCAGGGGCTGGTCAATCGTTGGTGGAGCGCCCGCCAGGAGCGCAAGCAACTGGCCGCGCAACTGCGCGAGGCCGACGAGCGGGTCAGTGAAGTCGCCGCGCCGGTGGTCCGTGACCGCCGCGAGCAGGCCAAGGTCAAGGAACGCCTGATCGAGCGCGAGGAAGCGCTCAGCAAGCACATGAGCGAGCGCGATAAGCGACCGGCACCGATCATCACGCCGCCCGCCGCGCCCAAGCCCGCTGAGCCGAGCAAGCGGGTGCTGAAGGAAAAGCAGGCGCCGCTGTTCGTCGATACCGCGGTGGAGGGATCGCTGCCGCCGATCTCCATCCTCGATGTGGCGGAGAAGAAGCAGAAGCAGTTCTCGCCGGAGTCGCTGGAGGCCATGTCGCGGCTGCTGGAGATCAAACTGAAGGAATTCGGGGTCGAGGTCATCGTCGAGTCGGTGCACCCGGGCCCAGTGATCACCCGTTTCGAGATTCAGCCGGCCGCGGGGGTCAAGGTCAGCCGCATTTCCAACCTGGCCAAGGACCTGGCGCGCTCGCTGGCGGTGATCAGCGTGCGGGTGGTGGAGGTCATTCCCGGCAAGACCACCGTCGGTATCGAGATTCCCAACGAAGATCGGCAGATCGTGCGTTTCTCCGAGGTGCTGTCGTCCAGCGAGTACGATGACGCCAAGTCGCCGGTGACCTTGGCCCTGGGCCACGACATCGGTGGCAAGCCGGTGATCACCGACCTGGCGAAGATGCCGCACCTGCTGGTGGCCGGTACCACCGGCTCGGGCAAGTCGGTCGGGGTCAACGCCATGATCCTGTCTATCCTGTTCAAGTCCAAGCCGGAAGACGCGCGGCTGATCATGATCGACCCGAAGATGCTCGAGCTGTCGATCTACGAAGGCATCCCGCACCTGCTGTGCCCGGTCGTCACGGACATGAAGGAGGCGGCCAACGCCCTGCGCTGGAGCGTGGCCGAGATGGAGCGGCGTTACCGACTGATGGCGGCCATGGGCGTGCGCAACCTGGCGGGCTTCAATCGCAAGGTCAAGGACGCCATCGACGCCGGCACGCCGCTGCCCGATCCGCTCTACAAGCGCCAGAGCATGGAAGACGAGGCGCCGCTGCTGCAGACCTTGCCGACCATCGTGGTGGTGGTCGACGAGTTCGCCGACATGATGATGATCGTCGGCAAGAAGGTCGAGGAGCTGATCGCCCGTATCGCCCAGAAGGCGCGGGCCGCCGGCATCCACTTGATCCTGGCCACCCAGCGGCCGTCGGTGGACGTGATCACCGGCCTGATCAAGGCCAACATTCCGACGCGCATGGCCTTCCAGGTCTCCAGCAAGATCGACTCGCGGACCATCCTCGATCAGGGCGGCGCCGAGCAGTTGCTGGGCCATGGTGACATGCTCTACCTGCCGCCCGGTACCGGCCTGCCGATCCGTGTGCACGGCGCCTTCGTCTCCGACGAGGAGGTGCATCGGGTGGTCGAGGCCTGGAAACAGCGCGGCTCGCCGGACTATATCGAAGACATACTGGCCGGCGTGGAAGAGGCCGGCAGCGGCTTCGAGGGGGGCGGCGAGGGGGGCGGCGAAGGCAGCGAGGAAGACCCGCTGTACGACGAAGCGGTGCGCTTCGTCACCGAGAGCCGGCGTGCCTCGATCTCCGCCGTGCAGCGCAAGCTGAAGATCGGCTACAACCGCGCGGCACGGATGATCGAGGCCATGGAGATGGCCGGCGTGGTGACCTCGATGAACACCAACGGCTCGCGCGAAGTGATAGCGCCCGGGCCCATTCGCGACTGATACGGGAAACCGACTTAATGAGGAATTCCATGCGCATGATTCGCATGATGCTGCTGGCAGTACTGAGCATCGCCAGCAGTACCGCCCTGGCCGATGAGCAAGCCTCGGTGCAGCGCCTGACCCAGTTGCTCAACCAGGCCCAGACCATTACCGCGCGCTTCTCCCAGCTGACCCTGGATGACAGCGGCACCCAGCTGCAGGAAACCGCCGGCGAGCTCGCGCTCAAGCGTCCCGGGCTGTTCCGCTGGCATACCGACGAGCCGATGGAGCAGCTGCTGGTCTCCAACGGCAAGAAGGTCTGGCTGTATGACCCGGACCTGGAGCAGGTCACCATCCAGACCCTCGACCAGCGTCTGACCCACACCCCGGCGCTGTTGCTGTCCGGCGACGTGTCGAAGATCCAGGACAACTTCGAGATCAGCCACAAGGAGGGCGGCAGTGTGGTGGACTTCATCCTCAAGCCCAAATCCAAGGACACCCTGTTCGACAGCCTGCGCCTGTCGTTTCGCAGCGGCGTGCTCAACGACATGCAGCTGATCGACAGCATCGGTCAGCGCACCAATATCCTGTTCCTCAATGTGAAGATGAACGAAAGCCTGGCGGATGGGCAGTTCACATTCGACATTCCCGAGGGCGCGGACGTCATTCAAGAGTAAGAGGCCACGACCCGGCTCCATGGATCTGTTCAGCAAGGCTCCCGTCGCCCAACCCCTGGCCGCCCGCTTGCGCGCCGCCAGCCTGGACGAGTACGTCGGTCAGGAACACCTGCTCGCGCGCGGCAAGCCGCTGCGCGAGGCGCTGGAGCAGGGCGCGCTGCACTCGATGATCTTCTGGGGCCCGCCGGGGGTCGGCAAGACCACCCTGGCGCGCCTTCTGGCTCAGGTCACCGATGCTCATTTCGAGACGATTTCCGCGGTGCTCTCCGGGGTCAAGGAGATTCGTCAGGCCGTCGAGGTCGCCCAGCAGCACGCCGCGCAGTACGGCCGGCGGACCATCCTGTTCGTCGACGAAGTGCACCGCTTCAACAAGTCGCAACAGGACGCCTTCCTGCCCTATGTGGAGGACGGCACGCTGATCTTCATCGGCGCGACCACCGAGAACCCGTCGTTCGAGCTGAACAACGCCTTGCTTTCCCGGGCGCGCGTTTACGTGCTCAAGAGCCTCGACGAAACGGCGCTGCGCAAGCTGGTCACGCGCGCCCTGACCGACGCCAAGGGCCTGGGCGAACGGCGCCTGAGCCTGCCGGACGCCAGCTTCCAGATTCTCCTGGCGGCCGCTGACGGCGACGGCCGTCGCCTGCTCAATTTCCTCGAGAACGCCGCGGACCTGGCCGACGACGGCGGCGAGATCAGCGTCGAGCTGCTCCAGGACCTGCTGGGCGACAGCCGCCGGCGCTTCGACAAGGGCGGCGAGGCCTTCTACGACCAGATTTCCGCGCTGCACAAGTCGGTGCGTGGCTCCAGCCCGGACGGCGCGCTGTACTGGTTCGCGCGCATGCTCGATGGCGGCTGCGACCCGCTGTATATCGCCCGTCGCGTCGTGCGCATGGCCAGCGAGGACATCGGCAACGCCGACCCGCGCGCGCTGACGCTGTGCCTCAATGCCTGGGACGTGCAGGAACGCCTGGGCAGCCCGGAGGGCGAACTGGCGGTGGCCCAGGCCATCGTCTACCTGGCCTGCGCGCCCAAGAGCAACGCGGTGTACAGCGCCTTCAAGACAGCGCTGCGCGACGCCGCCGAGCACGGCTCGCTGGAGGTGCCGCTGCACCTGCGCAATGCGCCGACCAAGCTGATGAAGGAGCTGGGATACGGCGACGAGTATCGCTACGCCCATGACGAGCCCGATGCCTATGCCGCCGGGGAGGACTACTTTCCCGAGCAATTGCCACCGCGCCGCTACTATCAACCGGTGCCGCGCGGCCTGGAGTTGAAGATCGGCGACAAGCTCAGGCACCTGGCCGAGCAGGATCGGTCCAGCGCGCGCCAGCGGAGAAAGCCATGATTGGCGCGACCCTGGCCGTGGCGGCCGGCGGCGCGGCGGGCTGCCTGCTGCGTTTCGCCACCGCGAACTGGATCAACAGCCACTGGCCACAGCACTTCAACATTGCCACCCTGGTGGTGAACCTGCTGGGCTGCCTGCTGATCGGCTACCTCTACGGGCTGTTCCTGCTGCGCCCGGAGGTACCGGTGGAGGTGCGCGCCGGCCTGATCGTCGGCTTCCTCGGCGGCCTGACCACCTTTTCTTCCTTTTCCCTCGACACCCTGCGCCTGCTCGACAGCGGCCAGGCGCCACTGGCCATCGGCTACGTGGTGCTCAGCGTGTCCGGTGGCCTGCTCGCGACCTGGGCCGGCCTATCTTTCACCAAACTCTGAACGACGAGAACCTGACATGCTCGACTCCAAACTGGTGCGCACCCAACTGCACGAAATTGCCCAGCGCCTTGCCACCCGTGGCTTTGAGCTGGATGTAGCGCGTTTCGAGGCGCTGGAAGCCCAGCGCAAGACCGTACAGACCCGCACCGAACAACTGCAGGCCGAACGCAACAGCCGCTCCAAGGCCATCGGCCAGGCCAAGCAGCGTGGCGAGGATATCGCGCCCCTGCTGGCCGACGTCGATCGCATGGGCAACGAGCTGGACGCCGGCAAGCAGGAGCTCGACGCCATCCAGGGCGAGCTGGACAGCCTGCTGCTGAACATCCCCAACCTGCCCCACGAATCGGTGCCGGTCGGCGAGGATGAAGACCACAACGTCGAGGTGCGCCGCTGGGGCACGCCGAAGACCTTCGATTTCGAGATCAAGGATCACGTCAGCCTGGGCGAGCAGCACGGCTGGCTCGACTTCGAGACCGCCGCCAAGCTGTCCGGCGCGCGATTCGCCCTGCTGCGCGGGCCGATCGCGCGGCTGCACCGCGCCCTGGCGCAGTTCATGATCAACCTGCATACCGCCGAACACGGCTATGAAGAGGCCTATACCCCTTATCTGGTGCAGGCGCCGGCGCTGCAGGGCACCGGTCAGCTGCCGAAGTTCGAGGAAGACCTGTTCAAGATCGGTCGCGAGAACGAGGCCGACCTGTACCTGATTCCCACCGCCGAGGTGTCGCTGACCAACATAGTCGCCGGCGAGATTCTCGATGCCAAGCAGCTGCCGCTGAAGTTCGTCGCCCACACCCCGTGCTTCCGCAGCGAGGCCGGTGCGTCGGGGCGCGACACTCGCGGCATGATCCGCCAGCACCAGTTCGACAAGGTGGAAATGGTGCAGATCGTCGAGCCGAGCACGTCCTATCAGGCCCTGGAGGAACTCACCGGCAACGCCGAGAAGGTTCTGCAGCTGCTCGAGCTGCCGTACCGGGTACTGGCCCTGTGCACCGGCGACATGGGCTTCGGCGCGACCAAGACCTACGACCTGGAAGTCTGGGTGCCGAGCCAGGACAAGTACCGGGAAATCTCCTCCTGCTCCAACTGCGGCGACTTCCAGGCGCGACGCATGCAGGCGCGTTTCCGCAACCCGGAAACCGGCAAGCCCGAGCTGCTGCACACCCTCAACGGCTCCGGCCTGGCCGTGGGCCGCACCCTGGTGGCGGTGCTGGAGAATTACCAGCAGGCCGACGGCAGCATCCGCGTGCCGACGGTGCTGAAGCCCTATATGGGCGGCATCGAAGTCATCGGCTGATCTTTAACGGTGGGAAGGCCCCTGGTCTTTTCCACCAAGGCTTCTCCGGTGGAAAACGCTTCGCGGTTTTCCACCCTACCTTTCTTGCACGTTGAGGCTGCGATGGATTTCCTACCCCTGTTCCACAAGCTGCAGGATCGCCAGGTGCTGCTGGTGGGCGGCGGCGAGGTCGCCCTGCGCAAGGGGCGCCTGCTGGCGGACGCCGGCGCGATCCTGCGCGTGGTGGCCCCGCAGGTACGAGACGAGCTGCGCGAGCTGGCCGGCAAGGGCGCGCACCAGTTGCTTGAGCGCGGCTATCAGGCGGACGATCTGCACGGTGTGGCGCTGGTCATCGCGGCGACCGACGATGAGCCGCTCAACGCCCAGATATCCGAGCAGGCCCAGGCCCGCGGCATTCCGGTCAATGTGGTCGATGCGCCCAAGCTGTGCAGCGTGATCTTTCCGGCAATTGTCGACCGTTCGCCGCTGATCGTAGCGGTCAGCAGCGGCGGCGATGCGCCGGTCCTGGCACGCCTGATGCGCGCCAAGCTCGAAACCTGGATTCCCGCCACTTACGGCCAGTTAGCCGGCCTGGCCAAGCGTTTCCGCGCTCAGGTCAAGGGGTTGTTCCCGGATGTGCAGCAGCGCCGGGTGTTCTGGGAGGACGTATTCCAGGGCCAGGTCGCCGAGAGCGTGTTCGCCGGCAAACTGCACGAAGGCGAGCAACTGCTCGAAGCGAAGATCGCCGGCGCGGCGCCTCAAGCCTTGGGTGAGGTGTACCTGGTCGGCGCCGGTCCGGGCGATCCCGATCTGCTGACCTTCCGTGCCTTGCGTCTGATGCAGCAGGCCGACGTGGTGCTGTATGACCGGCTGGTGGCGCCGGCGATCATCGAGCTGTGCCGGCGCGATGCCGAGCGGATCTACGTCGGCAAGCAGCGCGCCGCCCACGCCGTGCCCCAGGAGCAGATCAATCAGCGCCTGGTGAGCCTGGCCAAGGAGGGCAAGCGGGTGCTGCGCCTGAAAGGCGGCGATCCCTTCATCTTCGGCCGTGGCGGCGAGGAAATCGAGCAGCTGGCGGCCGAGGGCATCCCCTTCCAGGTCGTGCCTGGCATCACCGCAGCCAGCGGTTGTGCGGCCTATGCCGGCATTCCGCTGACTCACCGCGAGCATGCGCAGTCGGTGCGCTTCGTCACCGGTCACCTCAAGGATGGCAGCTGCGACCTGCCGTGGGGCGAGCTGGCGGCGCCGCGCCAGACCCTGGTGTTCTACATGGGCCTGGTCGGGCTGCCGCTGATCTGCGAGCAGCTGATTGCCCATGGCCGGGCGGCGAGCACTCCGGCGGCGCTGATCGAGCAGGGCACCACGAGCAATCAGCGGGTGTTTACCGGCACCCTGGCCAACCTGGCGGATATGGTCGCCCACCACGAGGTGCACGCGCCGACCCTGGTGATAGTCGGCGAGGTGGTGCAGCTGCGCGACAAGCTGGCCTGGTTCGAAGGGGCTCAGGCGCTGGTCTGAGCCGGGCTGATCTGATACCGGGTCAGGGCCGCTGCCATATTCCACGGCCTGGCAGGCGTGCACGGTCATGGCTGCGCGCCAGGTCCAGCAAGGGCCCTTCTGGCACGATGCCGGACGGGTTGATGGTGGTGTGGCTGGCGTAGTAATGGCTTTTGATGTCTTTGAAGTCCACGGTCTGCGCAACGCCCGGCCACTGATACAGTTCGCGCAGCCAGTGGGACAGGTTGGGATAGTCCTCGATGCGCCGCAGGTTGCACTTGAAGTGGCCGTGGTACACCGCGTCGAAGCGGATTAGCGTGGTGAACAGGCGCCAGTCGGCCTCGGTGAGGTATTCGCCGGCCAGGTAGCGTCGCTCGTCTAGCAGGGCCTCCAGTCGATCCAGCTCGCCGAACAGCTCGGCAAACGCCTTGTCGTAGGCCTGCTGGGTGGTGGCGAAGCCGGCGCGGTACACGCCATTGTTGATCGCCGGATAGATGCGTTCGTTGAGGGCGTCGATCTCGCCGCGCAGCGCCTGCGGGTAGAAGTCCTGGCGATCGCCGGTGAGCTCGTCGAACGCCGAATTGAGCATGCGGATGATCTCCGCCGACTCGTTGCTGACGATGCGCTGGCGCTGCTTGTCCCACAGCAGCGGCACGGTCACCCGGCCGCTGTAGTGCGGCTCATCGGCGGTGTAGCGCTGATGCAGGAAGCGGTGGTCGTCCAGGGGGTCGCCGGTCGAGCCGAGGGCTTGATCGAAGGTCCAGCCATCCTCCCCCATCAGCCAGCTGACCACCGACAGGCCGATCAGGGGCTCCAGGCCCTTGAGCTTGCGCAGGATCAGGGTGCGGTGGGCCCAGGGGCAGGCCAGCGATACATACAGGTGGTAGCGACCGGCTTCGGCGGCGAAGCCGCCTTCGCCACTCGGGCCGGGTGTGCCATCGGTGGTGATCCAATGGCGCCTTTGGGCGCTTTCGCGCTTGAACTGGCCGTCTTCGCCCGTGTCGTACCACTGGTCTCGCCAGCGTCCTTCGATCAACAATCCCATTTCCTACTCCTTCACTGCTGTGCGTGTCGGTTCAGTCTAGGGATGTCGGGGCGATAGAAAAACGCAAATAGCCGGCACCAATAATCAACTATTTAGATGTGTCGCGCCCATCCCAGCGGCGTTGCGCCTCTGCAAAGGCTTCATCGCGGGGCATACCCAGCGCTCGCAGGGCCAGGGCCATGCTGCTCAACACGGCCAGCCGGCCGTAGGCGTCGTCGGCTTCGCCGCGCCAGAAGGCCTGCAGCTGCGCAGGCTCCAGACGTTCGGGTTTGACGTGGCGTTGCGCCGACAGCGGCGGCCAGTCTTCGTCCCAATCGAGCCCATCCGCCGTGCCGTAGAGGTGGCTGGTGGCATCGGGATTGACCTCGATCTCGCCGCCTTCGCCCTTGATCACCACGGCACTATCGCCGAGCAGCTGGCTGGCTTCACGGTGCACCGCCTGATAGCCGGGGTGGAAGATGCTCTGCAGGCCGCAGCGGGCATTCAGCGGGTTGAGAATTCGCGCCAGGGAGTGGATCGGCGAACGCAGGCCCAGGGTGTTGCGCAAATCGATCATCCGCTGCAGTGCGGGCATCCAGGCACCCAGGGGCATGAAAGCCAGGCCCTTTTTTGCCAAGGCTTGCTCCACCTGCGCCCAGTCGCTGCACAGGGGAATGTCGAGGAGTTCCAGAAACTGCTCGCTGTACAGGCGTCCGGCCGTATGGGCGCCGCCGCCGTGCAGCAGGATGCGCACGCCGCTCTGGGCCAGGGCCTTGATCGCCAGCAGGAACCAGGGCAGGTGGCGCTTCTTGCCGGCATAGCTCGGCCAGTCCAGGTCGACGGGGATCGATGGGACCTGCAGGCGTTCGCGGATCGCCTCGGCGAAACCGGCCATTTCCTCGGCGCTTTCCTCCTTGTGCCGCAGCAGCATCAGGAAGGCGCCGAGCTGGGTGTCCTCGACCTTGCCGTCCAACAGCAGGCCCATCGCCTCGCGGGCCTCGGCGCGGGTCAGGTTGCGTGCGCCGCGCTTGCCTTTGCCGAGGATGCGCACGAACTGGGCGAAGGGGTGTTCGGGTGGGGCTACGAGGTTCATAGGCAGTTCGTCGGTTTGGGCAGGCCCGCCAGCTTGGCAGCGAGTTTGGCGGGGGCGCCTTTGAATAACAGGTTGAGGTGCAGGCTGCTGCCTTTATCCGGCCCCAGCTTGAGCGCCACGTACTTGATCAGCGGCCGATTGGCCGGCGACAGCTGGAATTCGGCGTAGAAGGCGCGCAACAGGCGCAGGATTTCCCAGTGCTCGGCGTTCAGGTGCAGATTCTCCTCCCGCGCCAGGGCCTCGGCCACGGCTTCGGACCAGTCCTGCAGGTGGAGCAGGTAGCCATCCTTGTCCAGGGCGATGGTGCGACCCTCGATCAGCAACTGTGTCATAGCCAGCTGTTGACCTTGTCGAAGCGGCAGCTCAGCTCGACGAAGCCCGGGTAATCCACCCCCTGCACCCGCGCGGGTGGGGTGATGGCGCGGGCCTCGAGGTCTTCGCTCAGCGCAAACAGACCGACGCTCTCCGGTAGCGACGCCAGGGCATCGCTGGGGGCGCTGCCCGGCTGCAGGGCGTAGACCGCATCGCCGCTCAGGAGCAGGCCATCGGCCCGCCCCAGCAGGCGCAGGCAGCTTTGCAGGCGGCTATCGGCAAACGGCGAATGGGAAAGAACGTGCAGGGTGGCCATCAGAGGGTAATCACCTGGTCGTAGCGGTCGATCAGCGCCGTCAGGGCGGTGTCATCCAGTTTTTCCGCGGCCAGCGCCAGCTGCTGAGCGGCCAGGCCGCGTTCCTGCAGGCTGCTGGAGGAGGCATACAGCGACTCGATGCCGAACATCGGCAGGGCCTGCAGGTTGGCGCCCAGGTCTTTCTGCTGCAGGGCCTTGGCCCGCTGTCCCGGCGCCAATTGGAACACGCCATCGTCGAGGAACAGCAGGGCGATCGGCAGGTCGTAGGCGCCGCCCGCCAGGGCGATGTCCAGGGCCTCGCGTGCGCCGGGGCCGGCCCAGGGGGCCTGGCGGCTGATGATCAGCAGGGACTTGCTCATGTCATGGCCCTCCGAAGCAGACCAGGCGGTCGGCCGTCTGCGCCGCCTCATGCAACTGGCCCAGACCGGACAGCTCCCAGGGGGCTTCCAGGTTGGCGGCACTGCGGTTGTAGCGCTGGGTTTCTTCCTCGTTCAGCACGCCGCGGCGCAGGGCCGCGGCGATGCACACCACCGCGTCCAGCTGCTGGTCCTGGACGAACGCGCGCCATTCGGCGGGCAGGTCCAGTTCGTCCTGGGCGCTGACCACGTTGCTGGAGGCGCTGTGCACACCGTCCTGGTAGAAGAACAGGCGAACGATCTCGTGGCCGCCGTCCAAGGCGGCCTGGGCGAAACGCAAGGCGCGGCGCGAGGAGGGCGCGTGGGGGGCGGCAAACAGGGCGATGGCGAATTTCATAGGAGGGCCGAGCGGAAATCTGCCGGAATGATAAAGCCTGCGCGCAAAAGATGCTCGCCGCAGGCATGAAAAAAGCCCGCCGAAGCGGGCTTTCCACTAACAACGATGAATCAGTCGTCGCCCATCAGGCCGAACAGTTGCAGCAGGCTGACGAACAGGTTGTAGATCGATACATACAGGCTGATGGTCGCCATGATGTAGTTGCGCTCGCCACCGTGGATGATCGCGCTGGTCTGGAACAGAATGCAGGCCGAGGAGAACAGCACGAAACCGGCGCTGATTGCCAGTTGCAGGCCGCTGATCTGGAAGAAGAAGCTGGCCACAACGGCGCCGAGCAGGACGAAGAAGCCGGCGGTGATGAAGCCGCTGAGGAAGCTCATGTCCTTGCGCGTGGTCAGTACGTAGGCGGACAGGCCACAGAACACCAGGGCGGTCATGGAAAACGCCGAGCTGACCACTTCCGCGCCATTGGCCATACCCAGGTAGCGGTTGAGGATCGGACCCAGGGTGTAGCCCATGAAGCCAGTCAGGGCGAGGGTGGACACCAGGCCCCAGGGCGAGTTGCGCAGCTTCGCGGTAAGGAAGAACAGGCCATAGAACCCGATCAGGACCACGAAAATATTCGGGTAGGGCACGTTGGCGCGCTGCGCCAGGAAAGCGACCAAACCGCTGAAGGCCAGGGTGATGGCCAGCAACCCGTAGGTGTTGCGTAGCACTCGGCTGACTTCTTGTTGCTCAACCTGCGAGTGGCTGAGTGCGTAATCTTGTTCGCGCATGGCGACACTCCTTATTGGTCCGGGTGGTTCCGTGATAAGCGTTGGGTCTGATCATAACAGAGCATTGCACTGTGCCAACCCGGAGAGTTTGACAGTGTGTTGCGTTCGGGTAAGATTGCCGCCCGCACGACGCCGGAAGCGTGGCAGAGCGGTTGAATGCAACGGTCTTGAAAACCGTCGAAGGGGAAACTCTTCCGTGAGTTCGAATCTCACCGCTTCCGCCAAATCATCGAGAACCCCCTGATGCCTCATGGCTCAGGGGGTTTTTCGTTTCTGGCGCCTTCATTCTTTATCTGGTCCCGTCGGCCCCGCCGCTTTCCTGCCAGTGCGCAATCCATCCCGCCCGCCCGTAAGGCCGGTCACTCTTTCTCAATGGTGAGCGTGGCGGTGGACCCGGCGGTGTTTGGCCCGGTGTCGGGCCGGTGCGTGATGGCCCGGGCCTTGATGCTGATGATGCACGACGCGGTGGTGGGGCTGACTGTGGTGGGTGTGGCTGTGATAGGCGCAGCCGCTCAGCAGCAGAGCCGCTGCGGCCAGGGCCAGAAACGCGATGCGAGTTAGCATGGTTGCCTCCGTGGTGCAGGGGACGGTTTCCCCGGCATTCATGAGAACGCAGCAGGGTGTAAATGGCCGTCAGGTGGATGTAAAGGCTGGGTAAAGTGCACGCGGGGTTCCGGGGCAGCCCGAGCGGGCAGCGGCGTCAGTTTTGCTGCGGCATGCCGGCATCGGATCGGCCGTGTTGTGCACACGCCACGCGAGGAATCGACCTGCTAACGGTAATTGTCCGGCCAAACTCGATAGCCAGGGCTGTCTCGATACTCTATTTAGTTTTAATAAAACACACAAAAACAATTAGATAGCGACGTTTCGTGTAAGGGCAAAGTGCCTGCGACGAATCCTTGACAATGATTTGCAGCGATTCTTTAGTGAACAGTGGGAGAGGGATGTTTCATCAGGTTTTTTCGCGAAGGAGAGGGCGCGAAGAGGCCTCGGAGCAACGCTAGGGGAGATTGTCATGGGCAGGGCCATACACATCCTGAACAGCCGGCAGTCTTTCCGGAGACTCGTTCTATCGGTGAGCCTGCATGGGCCTCCCTCTTCCTGATCCCTCGCGCTAACGCGCCAGGGTGCCATCCCGTAAGGCCTCGCAGTTTCGCGACAAGGTCGTGGCTGTGAGCTGTCGCGAATGAGGCTGGGTTTGGCCACGAATTAACTCACAAGCATCCGTGTTCTGCGTTAACAGCGGAGGGGTGCTTTATGCCCCTCGAAATAGGTTGGGCTGCCGTTTTAAGAACGCGAATGAGGGCAACGCCATGAAGACCCGATTACAGGACAGCGTTGAGAAACTCACTCCCGGGCAGTGGAAGGTTTCCATCTGTACGGGAGGCTGGGAGTCGGTCCCGGATCTCCCCGACGAACTGGCACAGGATCACGGCAGGCGTTCGTTCCTCCAGCTCACGGCCGCGGCCATGGCCGCGCCTTTGCTGTTCGCCTCCAGCGACAGCGAAGCGAGGCGCCGGCGCCGTGGGCGTGATCCGGAGCCCGAGCCTGAGCCGGAACCAGAACCAGAACCAGGCCCGGTGGCCGTGCCGCCCAGCCCGCCGAGCATTCCCTGGGTCATGGAGCTGCCGGAGGAGCCGCCTATTCTCGAGTCCACCGAACTCGATCCTTATCCGACGGGGGACCCGCAACCCGTTTTGGGCGAGTGCGGCCGCGACAAGCATCAACGCTGGGCCGAACTCTACGCGGCGCCACGTCAGTACCCGCCGGCGCACTATGAGCTGAGTGTCGAGGAAAACGACGACTGGGAATTCAACCCGGCCTACCCGCGGCAGCGCATCTGGGGCTTCACCGGCGACTCCGGCAGGGCCACCACCCCCGGGCCGACCATCCTGGCTCGCTACGGAGAGCCGGTGGTGGTGCGCTTTAAGAACAACCTGCCGCAGAACCATGTGGGCTTCGGCTCGCCGGAAATCTCGATGCACCTGCACAACGCCCACGTCGGCTCGGAGAGCGACGGCTTCCCCGGCGATTATTTCAGCCCACTCAAGGCCGGCCCGACCCTGGCCGCGCCGGGACGATGGAAGGACCACTTCTATTCGAACATCTACGCCGGTTACGACGAGATGCAGAACGGCATTGGTGACCCGCGCAACGCCCTGGGCACCCTGTGGTACCACGATCACACCTTCGATTTCACCGCGCCCAACCTGTACCGCGGCATGGCCGGTTTCTACCTGCTGTACGACCATATCGACTCGGGCGATGAGCGCGACCCGAGCCCGACGGCCCTGCGCCTGCCGAGCTACCCCTACGATTACCCGCTGAGCTTTGGCGACCGGCGCTTCGACGCCAACGGCATGCTGGTGTACGACCAGGTCGGCCCGGATGGCACCCTCGGCGACAAGATCGCGGTCAACGGCCTGATCGAGCCGGTGTTGCGCGTCGCGCGGCGCAAGTACCGCTTCCGCCTGCTGGATATCGGTCCGAGTCGGATCTACCAGCTGTTCCTGACCCGTACCAACGGCGTTTCGCAGACCTTCGACTACATCGCCAACGACGGCAATCTGCTCCCCGCACCGCTCAGAAATCAGGTCAGCGTGAAAATCGCAGTGGCGGAGCGGGCCGATATCGTCATCGACTTTTCCAGGTACAACGTCGGCGACGAGCTGTACCTGTCCAACCGTCTGCAGCAAATCGAGACGCGCCGGTTCGAGGGGCTTGGCGCCGCCACCCCGGTGCTGAAGTTCATCGTCGACCGTGAGCCGGACGAGCAGGACCTCAGTCAGGTGCCGAACGTGTTGCGCGAAATGCGGCCGCTGGATCCGGCGGAAATCGCCGCGGCGCCGGTGCGCCGCTGGATATTCGAGCGCAAGAACGGCATGTGGGCGATCAACGATCAGTTCTTCAACCCCAATCAGCCCCGTGCGGTGATCGCCAAGGGCAGCGCAGAGGTGTGGGAGCTGGTGAACATCGACAACGGCTGGGACCACCCCATCCATATTCACTTCGAGGAGGGGCGCATTCTCAGCATGACCCGGGACGGGGTCAACGTGCCGGTGCCGCCGCACATGCAGGGGCGCAAGGACGTCTTTGTGCTTGAGCGCAACTCGAGCTTCCGCGTGTTCATGCGCTTCCGCGACTACGTCGGCAAGTACGTGATGCACTGCCACAACCTGATCCATGAGGATCACGCCATGATGCTGCGCTGGGACATCAAGGAAGACGACTAGTCGCCGAGACTGGAGGTAATGCAATGAATACCCGAAGAAAGTTACTGGCCGGATTGGGTGCGGTGGCGCTAGGCGGGCTGCTCTGGCAGCGCTTCCCGGTCGAGGCCGAGAACATCATCGATGTCGCCGACCAAGGTTCTGCCCCGCAAGACGGCTACTTCCCCAACGTGCCGCTCTACACCCATGAGGGCGAGCGGGTGCTGTTCTACGACGATCTGGTGCGCGGCAAGATCATCACGGTCAACATGATGTACGTGGATTGCGCGGGCGCCTGCCCGACCATGACCTCGAACCTGCGCAGGGTCCAGGAACTACTGGGCGATCGCCTGGGGCGGGACGTGTTCATGTACTCCATTACCCTGCAGCCCGAGCTCGACCGGCCGGAGCACCTGGCCGAGTACGTGAGACAGCAACGCCTGCTGCCGGGCTGGAAATTCCTGACCGGCGAGCCGGCCGATATCAAGCGCCTGCGCTATGCCCTGGGCTTCTACGACCCGGACCCGGAAGTCGACCGCAACCTGACCACCCATACCGGCATGCTGCGCGTCGGCAACGACCGCAACGAGCGCTGGACCATGGCCCCGGCCCTGGCCGACCCGGAACGCATCATCACCACCATCAACCATGTCGACAACGCCATGGTGCACACCGTGTACCGCAGCGAGCAGGATGCGGCGCGCCTCGGCTAGGGCGCCGTAATCGCACCTTCCAAAGCCGTACTGGAGAAGGGAGGGATCAAATAGAGGGCTCTGGCAACAGGAGCAGGGAAGTGCGAGGGCCCCGCCAAGAGGGCAAGCGACATGAAATCCACATCGACCCGGCGCGACAAGGCGAAGGGGGGCACCGAGCCGCGCAGCGACGTTGAGGCACCAAGCGCCAGCTGCTCGCCGGAGACGCCTGCCGAAGGCGCCAGCAGGCGCCTCTTTGTACAGGGCGCGGCCTTGAGCCTGGCGGTGCCGCTGCTGCTGAACGCCACAAGCGGCAGCGGCAAGCGGCGCGAGCGCCGGGACGACGATGAGGTCAAACTGGGCGACGAGCCAGAAAAGAGCCCGCCGACCATACCCTGGCAGATCGAGCTGCCTTTGGCCTATACCCCGCTCGAGCCCGTGGCGCTCGATCCAGCGCCAATGGTGGTGGCCAATACGGCCGCCGGCGAAGCCGGGCGCGATGCCCATCAGCGTTGGGACGAACTCTACGAGCGCCCCCGCGAGTATCCACCTGTCCACTACGAGATGAGCGTCGAGGAGAACCCCAGCTGGGTGTTCAACCCGGCCTATCCGCCCCAGCCTATCTGGGGCTTTGCCTACGGTGGCAACGCCGCGATCTCGCCAGGGCCGACCATATTCGGGCGCTACGGCCAGCCGACCATCGTGCGTATCTACAATCGCCTGCCCGAAGACCACAAGGGCTTTGGTTCGCCGCAGATCTCCACCCACCTGCACAACGCGCACACGGGATCGGAAAGCGATGGCTTCCCCGGGGATTTCTACAGCGCGAACAAGGCCGGGCCGAACCTTTCCGCGCCCGGGCACTTCAAGGATCACTTCTACGCCAACATCTACGCCGGCTACGACGAGCAGCAGAACGGCATCGGCGACCCTCAGCAGGGCCTGGGCACGCTGTTCTACCACGACCACACCCTGGACTTCACCTCGCCGAATCTGGTGCGCGGGCTGATGGGCTTCTATCTGTTGTTCGACGATATCGACTCCGGCGACGAGCGCGACCCCAATCCGGCGGCGCTGCGTCTGCCCAGCTACCCCTACGACTATCCCCTGGCGTTCGCCGACCGCCTGTTCGACCGCAATGGCATCCTGTTCTACGACCAGGTCGATCCGGACGGCACCCTGGGCGACAAGGTCATCGTCAACGGTTATATCGAGCCGGTGTTGCGGGTGGCGGCGCGCAAGTACCGTCTGCGCCTGCTCAATGGCGGACCAAGCCGTGCCTATGAGTTCTATCTGGTCGACCTGCAAGACCGGGTGCAGACCTTCACCTACATCGCCAACGACGGCAACCTGCTGCCGGCGCCGCTGTTCAACCAGCACCGGGTTCGCCTGAGCGCGGCCGAACGCGGCGACATCGTAGTGGACTTCGCCCGCTACCCGATCGGCACCGAGCTCTACCTGGTCAACCGACTCAAACAGGAAAAGACCCGTCGACCCGAGGACGTCGAGGCGCCCGGCGTGCGGGTCTTGAAGCTGATTGTCGATCGCTTCCCGCCGCGGCAGGACCTCAGTCGGGTGCCGGCGGCGCTGCGTGAACTGGCCCCGCTAGACCCTGAGGTCATCGCCAATGCCCGGGTGCGCCGCTTCGAGTTCGAGCGCACCAACGGCATGTGGGCGATCAACGACAAGTTCTTCAATCCGCTGCGCAGTGCCCTCGATGTGCCTCAGGAGGAGTTCGAGGTCTGGGATCTGGTGAATAACCACGGCGGCTGGTCGCACCCCATCCACATGCATCTGGAGGAGGGGCGGACCATCGCCAAGTTCCAGGACGGCGTCGAGGATGACGACGAGGTGCCGGTGCCGCCCCACGAACAGGGGCGCAAGGACGTGTTTGTCCTGCAGCCTAATTCCCGGATCAAGGTGCTGGTGCGCTTCCGCGACTTCCGCGGCAAGTATGTGATCCACTGCCACAACCTGGTCCATGAAGACCACGCCATGATGTTGCGCTTCGACGTGGTGCCCTTTGCGCCGGCGATAGGCCCCACTGCGCTTGACCCCGAGGAGGCGCCAGCGCCGGAAGATGGCGGCGGCAGCGGCAGGAACTCGAAGGGCAAGCGCAGGCGCGAACGTTAGTCTGCGCTGGGCCCTGGGCCTGCACTGGTTTTTTTACGGTTGCTATTTGACTGCCCTGCACCAAACTAGGTCTGTGAGGCGCTTTTTGCTATTGTGAGCGCCGAATAACAACACCAATTCAGACCGCAGATGTGATGCGCATGGGGAGTCCGCTTGATTAGGGTGCTGGTGGTCGACGACCACGATCTGGTTCGAACAGGCATCACGCGTATGCTGGCAGACATCGACGGCCTGCAGGTCGTCGGTCAGGCCGAGTCCGGCGAGGAATCCCTGCACAAATGCCGCGAGTTGAAGCCCGATGTCGTCCTGATGGACGTCAAGATGCCGGGCATCGGTGGTCTCGAGGCGACCCGCAAGCTGCTGCGCAGCCATCCGGACCTCAAGGTGGTGGCCGTCACCGCCTGCGAGGAAGACCCGTTCCCCACCCGTTTGCTGCAGGCCGGCGCGGCCGGCTACCTGACGAAGGGCGCGGCCCTGGCCGAGATGGTCCAGGCCATCCGCCAGGTGTTTGCCGGCCAGCGCTACATCAGCCCGCAGATCGCCCAGCAGTTGGCCCTGAAGCCCTTCCAGCCCCAGGGCAATGCCTCGCCGTTCGACCTGCTCTCGGAGCGGGAAATCCAGATCGCCCTGATGATCGCCGGCTGCCAGAAGGTGCAGAGCATTTCCGACAAGCTCTGCCTATCGCCCAAGACGGTGAACACCTACCGCTACCGCATCTTCGAGAAGCTGTCGATCACCAGTGATGTCGAGCTGGCCCTGTTGGCGGTGCGCCACGGCATGGTCGATGCCGTCAGTTGAGATGACCACCGCGTTCGACCCCAGCGCCTTCCTCGCCACCTGTAGCGGCCGGCCCGGCGTCTACCGCATGTTCGATGCGGAGGCCAAGCTGCTCTACGTCGGCAAGGCGAAGAACCTGAAGAATCGCCTGGCCAGCTACTTTCGCAAGACCGGCCTGGCGCCGAAGACCGCGGCGCTGGTCGGCAAGATCGCCCAGGTCGAAACCACCATCACCGCCAACGAAACCGAGGCCCTGCTGCTCGAGCAGACCCTGATCAAGCAGTGGCGGCCGCCTTACAACATCCTGCTGCGCGACGATAAGTCCTACCCCTACGTGTTCCTCTCCGATGGCGAGTTCCCACGCCTGGGCATTCATCGCGGGGCGAAGAAGCTCAAGGGCCGCTACTTCGGGCCCTATCCCAGCGCCGGGGCGATTCGCGAAAGCCTCGGTCTGCTGCAGAAGACCTTCCTGGTGCGCCAGTGCGAGGACAGCTACTTCAAGAACCGCACGCGGCCCTGCCTGCAATACCAGATCAAGCGTTGCAAGGGGCCCTGCGTGGGCCTGGTCGAGCCGGCCGAGTACGCCGAGGATGTGCGCCACACGGTGATGTTCCTCGAGGGACGCAGCAACGCCCTCAGCGATGAGCTCTCGACGAGTATGCAGAAGGCCGCCATGGCCCTGGATTTCGAGCGCGCCGCCGAGTTGCGCGACCAGATCGCCTTGCTGCGCCGGGTGCAGGACCAGCAGAGCATGGAAGGCGGCAGCGGCGATGTCGACATAGTCGCCGCCATGGTCAACCCGGGCGGCGCCTGCGTGCACCTGATCAGCGTGCGCGGCGGCCGCGTGCTGGGCAGCAAGAACTTCTTTCCCCAGGTGGGGATCGAGGAGGAGGGTAACGAGGTGATGCTGGCCTTCCTCGCCCAGTATTACCTCAGCAGCCAGGAACGCGACCTGCCCAGCGAGCTGATCGTCAACGTGCTGCACGAAGACTTCCCAACCCTGATCGACGCCATCGCCGAGGCCCGTGGCCGCGAGCTGAGCATCAGTCACCGGGTGCGCGGCACCCGCGCGCGCTGGCAGCAGCTGGCCGTGACCAATGCCGAACAGGCGCTCGGCGCACGCCTGGCCAACCGCCAGCACGTCGCCGCCCGTTTCGAGGCCCTGGCCGAGGCACTCGACATGGACGAGTTGCCGCAGCGCCTGGAGTGCTTCGACATCAGCCACTCCAGTGGCGAGGCCACGGTGGCCTCCTGCGTGGTGTTCGGCCCGGAGGGGCCGCTGAAATCGGACTACCGCCGCTACAACATCGAAGGGGTTACCCCCGGCGACGACTACGCGGCCATGCACCAGGCGCTGACGCGGCGCTTCAGCAAGGTCAAGGACGGCGAGGGCAAACTGCCGGACATCCTCCTGGTCGATGGCGGCAAGGGGCAGCTGGCCATGGCGCGCGAGGTGCTGGAGGAGCTGGCGGTCCCCGATCTGATCCTGCTCGGCGTGGCCAAGGGAACGACCCGCAAGCCGGGCCTGGAAACCCTCTACCTCAACGACGCCGCCCATGAGTTCACCCTTCCGGGCAATTCGCCGGCGCTGCACCTGATCCAGCAGATCCGCGACGAATCGCACCGCTTCGCCATCACCGGGCACCGTGCCCGCCGTGGCAAGGCGCGCCGCACCTCCAGCCTGGAAGAGGTCGCCGGGGTAGGGCCCAAGCGCCGGCGCGAACTGCTCAATCACTTCGGCGGCTTGCAGGAACTGACCCGCGCCAGCGCCGAGGAGATCGCCAAGGCCCCTGGGATTAGCAAAAAGCTCGCCGAGTTGATTTATGCCGCATTGCACAGCGAGTAGAATGCCGGCTCACCTCGCAGCCCAGTTGTGCCGATGAATATCCCCAACCTGCTTACCGTGCTCCGCGTCCTGCTGATCCCGATCTTCATTCTGTTGTTCTACCTGCCATTCTCCTGGAGCTATTGGGCGGCCAGCGGGGTATTCGCGTGCGCCGCCGTCACCGACTGGCTCGACGGCTACCTCGCGCGGCGCTGGGAGCAGAGCACGCCGTTTGGTGCCTTCCTCGATCCGGTGGCCGACAAACTGATGGTGGCCGTCGCCCTGGTCTTGCTGGTGGCCGAGCACGCCAACCTGTGGTTGACCCTGTCGGCGGCGATCATCATCGGCCGAGAAATCGTGGTGTCGGCGCTGCGCGAGTGGATGGCCGAGCTGGGCGCCCGCGCCCATGTCGCGGTGTCCAACCTGGCCAAGTGGAAGACCGCTGCGCAGATGGCCGCGCTGGTCATTCTGCTGGCCAATCCGCCTGCGTTTACCTTATGGGTTCTGCTCGGCTATGGGTTGCTGATCGTTGCCGCGGTGCTGACGCTGTGGTCGATGCTGCAGTACCTGCTGGCCGCCTGGCCGCACCTCAGCACCACCGCCGAAAAGAAATAAGCTTTTTTGAATCAAGGGGTTGACGGGGCGTTCTGAACCTATAGAATGGCGCCCGTCACCAAGACAAGCGGGAATAGCTCAGTTGGTAGAGCACGACCTTGCCAAGGTCGGGGTCGCGAGTTCGAGTCTCGTTTCCCGCTCCAGTTTCAAC
This sequence comes from Pseudomonas benzenivorans, assembly GCF_024397895.1. Lineage (NCBI taxonomy): Bacteria > Pseudomonadati > Pseudomonadota > Gammaproteobacteria > Pseudomonadales > Pseudomonadaceae > Pseudomonas > Pseudomonas benzenivorans. The sequence goes on along the minus strand of NZ_CP073346.1, from coordinate 154,994 downwards.
GGGCCGTTTATGACGGCCCGTTTGGTTTAAAGGCTGAGTAGCAGAGTGGTTATGCACCGGATTGCAAATCCGTGAACGCCGGTTCGATTCCGACCTCAGCCTCCAATTAAAAAGCCCTGTAGATCAGCGATCTACAGGGCTTTTTTAATGGCTTTTGTAAGGCTTGCGGGGCCGCTGAGGGCTGTATATAGTCCCGGCCTCGCACCCAAGCATCACAGCACGACCCTGGCATAACCGCTGAGGTTGGTGCAGTGCCGAAGTGCTTGGTAGCGTCAAGCGAGTCGCCAAAGCGCCCCGATGGTGAAATTGGTAAACACAGCAGACTTAAAATCTGCCGACCGCAAGGTCTTGCCGGTTCGATTCCGGCTCGGGGCACCATTTTCGTTTTTCCGGGTACTCCCGGGAGACCCTGAATGTGCGGAATAACCAATTAAACCGGCGCTTTAGCCGGTTTTTTTGTGCCTGCGTATTCCCGCCTTCATCTAGATAACCCCGTGATTTAGGTATACGTTTAGGTATATCCCGATTCGATATGGATGGCGTATACCAATGGCGCGCACTGTTACCCCTCTGACCGATCCCAAATGCCAGGCCGCACGCCCTAAGGAAAAGGACTACACCCTGTTCGATGGGCAGGGGCTGTTCCTGTTGGTGAAGCCCACAGGAGTGAAGACCTGGCGCTTCAAATACACCAAGCCAAATGGGCGTCCGGGACTGGCCACCTTCGGCAACTACCCATCCCTTGGCCTGAAAGCCGCCCGTGAACGCCGCGCCGAAGCCCTAGAGCTACTGGCGCAGGGCCAAGACCCCATAGAGCAGGCCCGGCAAGCCAAGGCCGAAGCCAGTGCCACAGCAGCAAATACTTTCGAGGCACAGGCCCGCGAATGGCACGCCGCTTGCGCCCTTAAGTGGAAGCCCGGCCATGCCGCCACCGTGCTACGCCGGATGGAGCAGCATCTGTTCCCGCTATTGGGAGGGCACCCCATTGCCGAACTGAAGGCACGCGACCTGCTGGCGCCGCTGAAGCTGGCCGAGCAGCGTGACACCTTGGAGCTGGCCAGCCGCCTGCGCCAGTACGTCACCGCCATCATGCGCCGCGCCGTCCAGCATGGCCTGATCGAGACCAACCCCGCCAACGACCTGCAGGGGGCCACCGCCACGCGCAAGGCTGCCCATAGGCCAGCCCTTCCACTGGAACGCCTAGCGGAGTTGCTGGCGCGCCTAGATGCCTACAATGGCAGAGCGCTGACCCGGCTCGCCGTCATGCTGACCTTGCAGGTCTTCATTCGCTCCAGTGAACTGCGATTTTCTCGCTGGGAAGAAATCGACTTTGAACGTGCCCTCTGGACTATCCCCGGCGAGCGGCAGCCCATCGAAGGCGTAAAGCACGCCACCCGAGGCGCCAAGATGTCGACCCCACATCTGGTGCCCCTCAGTCGGCAGGCGCTGGCCACGCTGGGAGCCGCGCACCAGCTGACCGGCCGCTTCGACCTGATCTTCATCGGTGACCACCAGCACTGGAAGCCAATGAGTGAAAATACCGTCAACGCCGCCCTGCGTCGTATGGGCTATGACACCAAGACCGAAGTATGTGGTCATGGATTCCGCGCAATGGCCTGTTCAGCCCTGATCGAATCGGGTCTCTGGAGCCGTGACGCCGTAGAGCGGCAGATGAGCCATCAGGAGCGCAACGGGGTTCGAGCCGCCTACATTCACAAGGCTGAACACTTGGACGAGCGCCGACTGATGTGCCAGTGGTGGGCCGATTACCTGGACGCCTGCCGGCAGCAGTACCTGACACCCTACGAGTTCGCTAACCGGAGCCAAGATGCTGGCAATGTCGTGACGATCAGGCGGCCAGCCTGATAGAAATCAATGCAGCCAGGAGCACAGGAGCACAGCCATGGATTACGAAAACGACCTGCCGGACCTGAGTCACTGGAAAGCCGTCATGGAGTTCACGGTGGAGCAGGCTGCTCTCCTGATGGCCATGATTGATCCACTCGATGTGGAAACGCTGGCACAAGCCAAAGAGCAGCAGTTCCCCCGCTGGAAGAAGGCGCACGCCCACTGTCTCTCTATTGTCTCAGCCATCCGCCAAGGCATGATCAGCCCTGTCATTTGTTGTGCATGGGTCTTGCCCGAAAACTACTCCGAGCAGCCATATGCAATGAATATCAAGCCCTCTGATCGTACATACGACATCAGTCCCGCCCACACCGTCATTTCTCGCGCGGCCCTCCTGAACTGGATAGAGACAGAACGCGTCCAGGTTACCAAGCCAGCATCGCCCGCCAAGCTGACGCAGTTGGATCAGAAACAGGCTGAGATTATTGAAGCAACACCTTTGGCACTGCCTTATCGCGGCCACACCTCTGAAGGCCTGGAATTTGTCGAGGATGCCATCAAGCAGCTCTGGTCAACTTATGATCCAGATGATCCAAGCACCGCTCCTAGCCAGACTGAAGTGGTTGAATACCTGAAGGGGCGTGGCGCTGGTGCAAACATGGCCCAAGCCGTCAACCTGATTCTTCGGCCGAGACACTTAAGCCCCGGCAACCGTAAAAATAGATCAGCCGCCACCAATAAAAGTTAATAAAATCAATTGAGTACATAAAGGTGCCCACCTAAGGCCGGCCTGTGACTGGGCACCTACCCATCTTGTAGGTGCCCACCAGCCCTAGTGTTCAGGTGCATACCTGCTGTCTAGTTCCACTGCTTGGCGGTCGCCTCAACTGCATCGCTATCGTGTGCCCTGTCCCCAAACAGGAGCACCCAATATGACCACGCACCACGCCTCCGAACCCACCAGCACCTTTCCCGAACTGTTGACCATGGCCGACCTGGCCGCTGTTCTGCGCCGTACCCGCTCCGGTGTTGACAAGCTGCGTGCCCGTGATCCCGAGTTCCCCAAGCCGCTGAAGGATGGTAGCGACCGCCGCAGCCGCGTTTACTTTGTGCGCAGCGAAGTGGAAGCCTACCTGCAGGCCCGCCTGGAAAGCCGTAAGGGCGCGTGAGTAGGGGACTGGCAGCTATGGCCATCCACACCAGTCCCGTCACTGTAGCCACGCAGGAGCCTTCTGAGCTGCTGCATAGGCTGCTGGCGCAGGGCGATAGCGTCAGCATCGAGCGCGGCCAGCTGGTCATCCATCCGGCCAGCGGCAAACCAGTTCCGGCCAACTGGATGGCACAGCACAACCTGACGTTGACCCTGCAAATCCTGTCCGCTGTCGGAGTAGATGCCTATCTGTACCGTAGCCATGCAACAGGCCGCTATGGCAGGCACAAGCAGGGAGGGCTGACCCTGCAGTTTCAGTCTGTTATTGGCCGGGCAGATGCTTACACCATCTTCAACGTGGAGCTAACCCGCGCCCGTGATACTGCTGCAGGCAAGAAGGGCAGCCCACTTCCGGCAGGGCAATTCCGTATTAGCAAGGACTACCAGCTGTACCACTTCTGGCAAGCCACCTGTTTGCCTATGCCAAGGCGACTGTCTGCCCTGCACGACTACATGGGCAAGTTGAAGGGCATTCTGTTCACCGCCAGTCTGACCGCGTATCGCACTGATGCTCGGCTGGACACCCGTACTCTGCTGGCACTGAACATCCCGGCACCAGTAGTTCGCCTGGCTGTTCTGCCGGACAACTCCCGGACAATCGTCGGACAAGGCCCGGACAACTCCCGGACAAGAACGTCGGACAAGGAAATCGCTCCAACTCAGCAACCATGCGGCCTGCGGTCTTTCTCTGGTACGGGTGAAAATACCCACGGTAAAACGGTAATCAGGAACCATGGCCATACGGTCGCCTCGTTCCCCCAGTCATCCCGCAAGCCACCGCAGGAACAGACCGTGGACGAATGGCTGGCCGACTACGACAGCCCGAGCGCATCAGCGTAAATCAACGTGCCAGGAGGTCAACGCTAGTAACCGAGAGTTCGCCTCCGCAGTCACGCTATAGCGAGCCGTCAGACACCAAGCCGGGAAGTTCTCGCGGGTTACCGAAAACCTGTTGATTTCCCAATTGATTTAGGTTGCCCCAATGAGCCGACCGAAGCAGAAAAATACCCTGGAGCACCATCGTCACTTGGATGTGCGCAGGTTGTACAAGGCCGGCGCCCTGCAGCCCGGCTACTCTGGCAGCTGGGCCTGGTGGCGTGATGGCGACCGTACAGCCAGTATCGGGATGACCATGCCCAACGCCAGCACACTGCGTCTGTACTACCATCTGAGCCGTGACGACAAGCCCGAAATGCTGGACTACCCGGTGCCCATCACCTGGACACCCTGTCAGCTCGGCGGCCATCGCCCTTGGTTCCTGTGCCCCTGTTGTGGTCGCCGAGTGGCTGTGCTGTACCTGAGGCGCTACTTTGCCTGCCGCCACTGCCTGCGCCTCAACTACGCCAGCCAGCAGGCCAGCAAGCGTGACCTGGCTCTTGACCTGTCGTGGAAGCTACGCCACGCCCTTGGCTGTGAACTGGGCCTGATGGATCTGCCAGCTGAGTGCATACCCCGGCCCAAAGGCATGCACCTGCGCACCTTTGCCCGCAAGCTAGCCCGTCTGCAACAGGTAGACGCCCGTGCCCAGGAGAGCTGGCAACAGCAGATAGCCGGGCTGGAACGCCGCCTGCGCCGCATCGACAAGCAACTGAGCAGCCGCTGAGTACTGAAGTAGCTCCACATCCCGACCTATATGGAAGTCCCAGCCCCCTTGACAACCCGACCCTCCTAGTTGCCCAAGACCACCAAGCGGCAGCCCCACCAAGGTGCGGGCCATACCGGCAGACAGACACCTCCCTTGCGCATTCCCCCGGTGCCGCCCAGTCGGCATAATTGCCGACCGTTGCCCCCGGCCACTGTGCCAGATGGAAGTGGCGGTAACGCGTGCGCCGTACCCCATGCCAAGGATTACCCAATGCCCACCCTGTCTGCTCTGCTCAACACCTACCGTAGTGCCTCTGTCACCGAACGCGAAAAAGGCACCTATTTCGAGGAGCTGATCTGCACCTACCTGCGTAACGAGGCCACCTACCGCGACCTCTACGACAAGGTTTGGATGTACGCCGATTGGGCCAAGGAGCAAGGGCTGGACGGTCGCGACACCGGCATCGATCTGGTAGCGCGTACCCAGGGCACCGGTGAGTACCACGCGATCCAGTGCAAGCTGTTCGCCGAGGACTACAAAGTCCAGAAGAAGGACATCGACAGCTTCTTCACAGCCTCGGGCAAGGCGCCGTTCTCGCACCGCATCATCGTTACCACCACCAATAACTGGAGCGAGCACGCCGAGGGCGCCTTGCAGGGCCAGCAGCCCCCGGTCAGCAAGATCGACCTGCAAGCCCTGGAAGACAGCCAGATCGACTGGGCCAAGTACCAGCCCAACCAGGCGGTGGTGCTCAAGGCGCGCAAGCAGCTGCGCGATCACCAACAGACAGCACTAAACGCCGTGGCTGCCGGCTTGAAGGATGCCGAGCGTGGCAAGCTGATCATGGCTTGTGGCACCGGCAAGACCTTCACCAGCCTGAAGATCGCCGAGCAGCAGGCCGGCAAGGGCAAGCGAGTGCTGTTCCTGGTGCCCAGTCTCTCGCTGCTGTCGCAGACCCTCACCGAGTGGACTCAGGAAAGTGCCACCCCGCTCCACAGCTTTGCCGTCTGCTCCGACAGCGACGTAGGCAAGAAGCGCAAAGCAGAGGATGACGCGGTTCAGGTGTTCACTCATGAGCTGCGCTACCCGGCCACCACCAAAGCGGATCGCCTCGCAGCGGAAATGCTCAAGCGCCACGATGCCGACCACATGAGTGTGGTGTTCTCCACCTATCACTCCATCGACGTGATCAGCCGTGCCCAGGCAGATTATGGCCTGCCCGCTTTCGATCTGGTGATCTGCGACGAAGCGCACCGCACTACCGGCGCTACCTTTGGCGACGATGACGAAAGCAACTTCGTGCGCGTTCATGATGCCGACTACATCCGCGCGGCCAAGCGTCTATACATGACCGCCACGCCACGCATCTACGGTGACAACGCCAAGATCAAAGCTGAGTCCGGCGAAGTCACTCTTTGCTCGATGGATGACGAGTCGCTGTACGGCAAAGAGATGTTCGTCATCAACTTCTCCGAGGCCGTCCAGCGCGGCTTGCTCACCGATTACAAGGTGCTGGTACTCACCGTCGAGGAGAGCACCATCAGCCGCCGTCTTCAGGACATGCTGAAAGACGAGAACAACCAGCTCAAAGTGGATGATGCGGCCAAGATCGTCGGTTGCTGGAAGGCGTTGGCCAAGCAGGGCCTTCACGAGCAGCTTATAGGTGATGACGAGCCAATGAAGCGTGCTGTGGCTTTCTGCCAGGTCATCTCGCCCAACTACAAGGGCACCAAGCACAAGGTCAGCTCGATCAACATCGCCAGCATGTTCCAGGCGGTGGTCGAGGCCTACCAGAAATCCGAAGAGATCGACGAAGCCTCGCGACTAATCTGCGAGGCCGAGCACGTGGATGGCGGCATGAATGCCAGTGCCAAGGAAGCCAAGCTCAACTGGCTGAAGCAAGCTCCTCCGGCCAACACTTGCCGCATCCTCAGCAACGTACGCTGCCTGTCCGAGGGTGTAGACGTGCCGGCGTTGGACGCCGTGCTCTTCCTCACCCCGCGTAACTCCCAGGTAGATGTTGTGCAGTCCGTTGGCCGCGTGATGCGCAACGCACCAGGCAAGAAGCGCGGCTATGTCGTGTTGCCGGTGGTCATTCCTGCCGGCATGGAGCCTCACGAAGCGCTCAATGACAACCAGACCTACAAGGTGGTCTGGCAGGTACTCCAGGCGCTGCGTTCGCACGACGACAGCTTCGACGCCATGGTCAACAAGCTCGACCTGATCGGCTCCGATCCGCGCAAGATGGAAGTCATCGCCATCACCGACAAGGCCGAGAAGAGGGCGAAGAAAGCCACCGGCACGAGCAATGGCAAGGCCGGTAAAGGCCAGTACGGCATCGGTAGCAAGAACCATGATGCTCCCGGGCAGATGACTCAGCAGGCCGAACTGACCTACGAGGTCGGCGAAATCGAGAAGGCCATCTACGCCAAGATCGTCGAGAAGTGCGGCAACCGCCACCATTGGGAAGACTGGGCCAACGACATCGCCAAAATCGCCCGCACCCATATCGACCGCATCCAGGGCATTCTGGAGAACCCGACCAACACCCACGAGAAGGCCGCTTTCAACGCCTTTGCCGCCGAGCTGCGTGACGACCTCAACGACAGCATCAGCGATGGTGAGATTGTCGAAATGCTAGCTCAGCACCTGGTAACCAAACCGGTATTCGATGCGCTGTTCGACGAGTACAGCTTTGCCAGCCACAACCCCATGTCCAAGGCCATGCAAGGTGTGCTGGACGCGCTCCACGAGCATCACTTGGCCAAGGAAGCCGACACCCTGGAGAAGTTCTACTCCAGCGTGCGTCAGCGTGCCGCCGGTATCGACAATGCCCAAGGCAAGCAGAAGATCATCGTCGAGCTGTACGACAAATTCTTCCGCAACGCCTTCCCAAAGATGACGGAGCGTCTTGGCATCGTTTACACCCCGGTCGAAGTGGTCGACTTCATCCTCCACAGCGTCAACCACCTGCTGCAACAGGAGTTCGGCCAGACCCTGGGCAGCAAGGGCGTTCACATCATCGACCCCTTCACCGGTACCGGCACCTTTATCACCCGCCTGATCCAGTCGGGCCTGATCAAACCGGAAGAGCTACCGCACAAGTACAAGCATGAAATCCACGCCAACGAGCTGGTACTGCTCGCCTACTACATTGCCGCCATCAATATCGAAGCGGCCTATCACGGTGAAGTCTTCGACGAGTACACCCCGTTTGAAGGCATCTGTCTGACCGACACTTTTCAGATGTATGAGAAGGACGATCTAGTCGATGAGTTGTTAGTGGACAACAGTGCCCGGCGCAAGCGGCAGAAGGCGTTGGATATTCGGGTAATTGTGGGCAACCCGCCGTATTCAGCAGGGCAGACAAGCGCCAACGATAACAATGCCAATATCCAGTACCCAACGCTTGATGAGCGCATTCGCACTACCTATGCGGCGGGCTCAAAAGCCACGCTTAAAAACGCCCTTTATGACAGCTATATCCGCGCCATTCGCTGGGCTAGCGACCGCATTGGTGATGCCGGCATCATCGGTTTTGTAACTAATGCGGGTTTTGTTGAGGCCAACACCGCAGACGGTCTCCGCAAGTGTCTGGTTGACGAGTTCTCCAGCCTTTACGTGTTCCATCTGCGCGGCAATCAGCGCACCAGTGGTGAAACCTCGCGTAAAGAAGGAGGCAAGGTTTTCGGCAGCGGTAGTCGCGCCCCCATCGCCATCTCGTTACTGGTTAAGAATCCCAGCGCACCAGCCCGCGGCCAGATCTATTTCCATGACATTGGCGACTATCTCAGTCGCGAAGATAAGCTGGAAAGGATTGCCGGCTACGGCAGCGTAGCTGGCATTGCTGACTGGTCGAGTATAACCCCTGACGCCCATGGTGACTGGCTGCGCCAACGTAGCGACGACTTTAGCGATTTTATTGTTCTGGGCGATAAGAAGGGGAATGGGGGTCAGCTGTTTGATAATTTCTCACGGGGTGTAATGACAAACCGCGATGCTTGGGCATTCAACAGCAGCCAAGACAAGCTTCGGGGCAATATGGAGCAGATGATTGACTTCTATAACGAGGAAGTTATGCGCTTCAATCGCACGTACTCAATGCTGGATAAGAAAGCGCGCGAGTCGTTGGTTGAGGGTTTTATTGATACCAACCCCAAACACATAAGTTGGTCAGTCAATCTGAAGCAAGAGTTAGCCAGAAATCGAACCTTCGAGTACGAATCAGCATCCGCTGTCACTGCGCTTTACCGACCTTTTTCCAAGCAATGGCTGTACTTCAATCGCACCTTCAACGAGAGGGTGCTGCAAATGCCACGCATCTTCCCAGCGCTAGGCTCAGTGAATCTAATGATCATGGTAAAGGGTAATTGGAGAGGCGATGGCCACTTTGCGCTGATCACCAACATCTGTGGCTGTGATCAGCCCGATGGTGGAGCACAGTGCTTCCCTCTCTACCTTTATGATGAGGAAGCGGAGACCAAGGCTAGCGCGGATGACCTGTTTGCCCGCTCAACAGAGTTACCGCGCAAAAAGCGTGACGCAATCTCAGACGAAGGTCTTATACATTTCCAGACCGCCTATCCAACGGAGAAGATCAGCAAAGAAGACCTTTTCTACTACATTTATGGCGTTTTTCACTCATCAGACTACCGCGAGCGCTACGCCGACAACCTGAGCAAGGAGCTACCGCGCATCCCGGCAGTGAAGAAGGCCGCCGACTTCTGGGCTTTCAGCAAAGCTGGCCGCGCCCTGGCCGACCTTCACCTGAACTATGAAACCGTCGAGCCGTACCCGCTGACCATCGAGGCCAAGGGCTCGCTGACCAACGCAGACTACCGGGTAGAGAAAATGAAGTTCGCCAAAAAGGGCGACAAGAACACTGTCATCTACAACCACCGCATCACCCTCAAGGGCATCCCCGAGGCGGCCTGGGATTACGTGGTCAACGGCAAGGCCGCGCTCGACTGGGTGATGGAGCGCCAAGCTGTGCGTACCGACAAGGCCAGCGGCATCGTCAACGACGCCAACGACTGGGCCGTCGAAACCATGGGCAACCCCAAGTATCCGCTGGAGCTGTTCCAGCGCGTTATTACCGTGAGTCTAGAAACCCAAAAAATCGTGAACAGCCTGCCTGCACTGGATATCTGATTCACTATGTGGGGCGGCCAACCACCGCCCCATGGCAACAGCCCAACCCCACGGCAGCCCTGCGAATCACGGCAAGTTGGCGCGATGGAACGCCCGACAGCGCCAGCATCCAGCGACCTCGCGTAGTGATCTGCAGGTATTCACACCTCGACGAGACTTGGCGTCCACAACACCTTGGCATCATGACCTGCGGTAGGGATTCAACCGCACAACGTAAAATGCCGGCCAGAATCTGGCGGCCACTGAGGGGTACTTTCAGGTTTAGGTATACGTTTAGGTATATGGAGCCAGTCCATTCGGTAGTGATCTGAGCAATCACGCGGCGTGCAGGCCAGTATTCGATTCCGGCTCGGGCACCAATTACGCGGGTCCAATCAGTCCAGGGCTCGCCCGCGAAAGCGGCAAAAGATATCCACACCGGCCTCCATGGCCGGTTTTTTGTGGCCGCAATTCTGCCTGATTGGCCCGTAGCAGTCGGGCTGCTGAGCCGTCTCGGCTCAGCGCCTGGGCCTCGCTCCGGCAGGACTCTCGCCGTGCCCCGCACCGCACCTTTGCTCACTGTTGCAAGCAGGGGCAGGGGGTAAGCCGCAAATCTTTCCTATAGTTAAAACGCTAGCCAACGTCGAGGCACTGTTCTGGTGCGCCTTGGGCGTCGGACGGTCCGTCGGTCATCTGCACTGGACTGAGTGTTGCAGTGCCGGTCGGTCCGCAAGGGCTGCGAGGCGACTCTGGAATCGGTTGGAGTCACCGGCGCAGTCGCCATGTGCAGCAAGAACGTGAGGATTCCCATGGAACATGCACTCAGTTTCGCAACATGGTTCTGGTTGATCGTGCCGATGAGCACCGTCGTGCTGTTGTCGCTGGTTACTTACCTAATGGGCAAATGAGGAGCGGCAACCATGAACATGAGCACCCCGACCCTCGTTACTTTCGTCATCTACCTGATCGGCATGCTGGTCATCGGTTTCGCGGCCTACCGGCTCACCGATGACCTGTCCGACTACGTACTCGGCGGACGCCGCCTCGGTCCGGGGGTGGCAGCGCTGAGTGCCGGCGCCTCCGACATGAGCGGCTGGCTGCTGCTCGGGTTGCCCGGCGCGCTCTACGCCGCGGGCATGAATCAGGTGTGGATTGCCGTGGGCCTGACGATTGGCGCCTACCTGAACTGGCAGTTCGTCGCGCGGCGACTTCGCGTGTACACAGAGGTCGCGCGTGATGCGATCACCGTGCCGGACTACCTCGAGAACCGCTTCCATGACGGCAGCAAGGTACTGAGGATGATCTCGGCGCTGGTGATTCTGCTGTTCTTCACCTTCTACACCTCGTCGGGCATGGTCGCCGGCGCCACCCTGTTCGAGAAGAGTTTCGGCATGGATTACGGCACAGCCCTCTGGGTCGGGGCGATCGTCATCATTTCCTACACCTTTCTCGGCGGCTTTCTGGCGGTGTGCTGGACCGACTTCGTGCAGGGCCTGCTGATGTTCGCCGCGTTGCTCATGGTGCCGATCGCGGTGATCGCTGCCGACGGCGGCTGGAGCAGCACGGTGGCCAACGTGGCGGCTGTCGATCCCGCGCGGCTGGACATCTTTCACGAAATGACCCTGTTCGGCATCGTGTCCCTGATGGCCTGGGGGCTTGGCTATTTCGGCCAGCCCCATATCGTTGTGCGTTTCATGGGGCTGCGCCGCTCGAGCGACATGCCCATGGCCAAGCTGATCGGCATGACCTGGATGGTTCTGGCGCTCTATGGCGCCATCTTCACGGGCTTCGCCGGCATCGCCTACTTCGCCGACAAGCCGTTGGCGAACCCGGAAACGGTGTTCATCACCTTGTCGCAGCTGCTGTTCAACCCCTGGGTGGCGGGCGTGCTGCTGGCGGCGATCCTGTCGGCGATCATGAGCACCATCGACTCGCAGCTGTTGGTGTCCTCAAGTGCACTCACCGAGGACTTCTACAAGGCCATGATCCGGCCGAACGCCGGCCAGGGCGAGCTGGTGTGGATCGGCCGCAGCACGGTGATCCTGATCGCGCTGATCGCCGTGCTCATGGCGCGCGATCCCGACAGTACGGTACTCGGGCTGGTCTCCTATGCCTGGGGGGGATTCGGCGCGGCGTTCGGGCCGGTGCTGATCCTGTCGCTGTTCTGGAAGCGCATGACCCGCAACGGCGCCATCGCCGGCATGGTTGTCGGCGCGGTTACCGTGATCCTGTGGAAGCAGGTGAGTGGCGGCATTTTCGACATGTACGAGATCCTTCCCGGTTTCATCCTGTGTGCGCTCACGGTGGTGGTGGTCAGCCTGATGAGCCAGCCGCCGGTGGCGGCGATCCAGAAAGAGTTCGAGGCTTTCGAGAAAGCCCTTCACGAGTGAGACCGGTTGTAACGCGGCGGTCGCGCATTTGCCGATGGCCGGCCCCAGCAGGCCGGTCGCCGCTGGCCGCCCCAGACTCCAGGCGAGGACGAGACGATGAGCTCCGAGACTTCACCCTTGCAAGCCGATGCGTTGCGGCGCGAGATCGACGCCCACTACCGTGCTGACGAAACCGATTGCGTGACGGCGCTGCTCGGTCAGCTCGATCTGTCGTCCGAAGCCCAGGCGCGTATCCAGGACACTGCGGGTTGGCTGGTCGAGGGGGTGCGCGCCCATTCCAAGGGCGGAATCGACGCCTTTCTCCATCAGTACGGCCTGTCCACCCAGGAGGGGGTGATGCTGATGTGCATTGCCGAGGCGCTGCTGCGCATCCCCGACGACGCCACGCAGGAGGCGCTGATCCGCGACAAGATGTCGGCCGCCAACTGGGACGCCCACCTCGGGCAAAGCGATTCGGTGTTCGTCAACGCCTCGACCTGGGCCTTGATGCTCACCGGGCGCGTCGTAGGCCTGCGCGGCGTCAAGGGGCAGACGGCGGGGGCCGTGCTGCGCCGGCTGGTCGCCAGGGTTGGCGAGCCGATGATCCGCGAGGCCGTTAACCAGGCGATGCGCATCATGGGCAAGCAGTTCGTCATGGGCCGCACGATCGGCGAGGCGCTCGAGCGCGCCAAGGCATTCGAGCGCAAGGGCTACCGCTACTCCTACGACATGCTGGGCGAGGCTGCGCGGACCATGGCCGACGCCGACCGTTTCTTCGAGTCCTACCGCAGCGCGATTGCCGCCATCGGCCGGGTCTCGGGCGGCAAGGGCATCTACGAAGGGCCGGGTATTTCGGTCAAGCTGTCGGCGCTGCACCCGCGTTACGAGCTGTGGCAGGAGCAGCGGGTCATGGATGAGCTGGTGCCGCGCATGCACGCCCTCGCGCTCGAGGCCGCGCGGCTCGACATCGGGCTCAACATCGATGCGGAGGAGGCGGCGCGGCTGGACATCTCCCTCGACGTCATCGAGGCGGTCTCTGGGGCCGAGGACCTCAAGGGCTGGGACGGCTTCGGCGTCGTCGTGCAGGCCTATCAGAAGCGCGCGCCCTTCGTCATCGACTGGCTGGCGGACATGGCCCGCCGCCACGGTCGCCGGCTGATGGTGCGCCTGGTCAAGGGCGCCTACTGGGATGCGGAAATCAAGCTCTCCCAGGAGTTGGCGCTGCCCGGCTATCCGGTCTACACGCGCAAGATGAACACCGACGTGGCATACCTTGCCTGTGCGCGCAAACTGCTCGCGAACCGCGATGTCTTCTATCCGCAGTTCGCCACCCACAATGCCCATTCGATTGCCAGCGTGTTGGAGTACGCCGGTGGCGAGGGCGGCTTCGAGTTTCAGCGCCTGCACGGCATGGGCGAGGAACTCTATGAGGGTGTGGTCGAAGACAAGCGTATCGGCATGCCGTGCCGCATCTATGCCCCGGTCGGGGGGCACGAGGACCTGCTCGCCTACCTGGTGCGCCGGCTGCTGGAAAACGGCGCCAACAGCTCGTTCGTCAACCGCATTCAGGACGAGTCGCTGCCGGTCGAGGCGATCATCGCGGATCCGGTCGCCCAGGTGCAGGCGCTGTCCTACATCCCCCATCCGCACATCCCGCAGCCGCGCGACCTGTACGGCCCCGGGCGGGCGAACTTCGCCGGGCGCGACCTGTTCGATCGCGCTGCGTTAGGCGAACTTGCCCGCTCGATGGCGGCCGCCGATCAGGACAGCTGGCGCGCCGGCCCGATCATCGATGGCCAGGAGCGCGAGCGCGACGTCCGCGACGTGCTGAGTCCGGCGGACCGCGGGCGCATTGTCGGCCAGGCAAGCGAGGCAACGGATGAGGACGTCGAGCAGGCGCTGGCCAGCGCCCAGCGTCATGCCGCCGACTGGGCCGCCACCCCGGTCGCCGAGCGGGCTGCGGCCCTGCGCCGCCTCGCCGAGCTGATGGAGGAGGAGGCACCGCAGTTGATGGCCATGGCCGTGCGCGAGGCGGGCAAGACGCTTGCGGATGCGCTCGCCGAGGTGCGCGAGGCGGTTGATTTCTGCCGTTACTACGCCCAGCGCGCCGAACTCGATTTCGGTCAGCCGGTGCGCCTGCGCCTGCCGGCCGACGCGGGCCGAGAGGCGCGCCTGCAGGGTGGCGGGGTGTTCTGTTGCATCAGCCCGTGGAACTTCCCGCTGGCGATCTTCACCGGCCAGATCACCGCGGCGCTGGTCGCGGGCAACGCGGTGGTGGCCAAGCCCGCCGAGCAGACACCGTTGATTGCTGCAGCCGGTGTGCGGCTCATGCACCGCGCCGGCATCCCCGCCGGCGTGCTGCACCTGTTGCCGGGCGACGGTGCCCGTGTCGGCGGCGCGCTGGTTGCCGATGCGCGGGTCAGTGGCGTGTGCTTCACCGGTTCGACCGAGGTGGCCCAGCTCATCAACCGCACGCTCGCGCGGCGTGACGGCGCGCTTTGCCCGCTGATCGCCGAGACCGGCGGCCTGAACGCGATGATCGTCGACTCCAGCGCACTGCCCGAGCAGGTTGCGCGCGACGTGGTCATGTCGGCCTTCCAGAGCGCCGGCCAGCGTTGTTCGGCGCTGCGCGTGCTGTTCGTGCAGGAGGACGTCGCCGACAAGATGCTGAAGATGATCTGTGGCGCGATGGAGGAGCTTAACGTCGGCGACCCGGCCCAGCTGTCCACGGATATCGGGCCGGTCATCGACGATGAGGCGAAGGGGTTGCTCGACAGGCACATCAAGCGCATGCGCGGCGAGGCGAAGCTGCTCAAGCAGGTCAAGCCGGGGCCGAGCAGTGGCAAGGGTAGCTTCGTCGGGCCGATCGCCTTCGAGCTCGACAGCATCTCGCGGCTGAAGCGCGAGGTGTTCGGTCCGGTGCTGCACGTCATCCGCTTTCCCGGCGAGCAGATCGGCAAGGTCGTCGAGACCATCAACGCGACAGGCTACGGACTGACCCACGGCATCCACACCCGCGTCGACGAAACCCGCGATCTCATCCTCGACCAGGTGCGGGCAGGCAATGCCTACGTGAACCGCAATCAGATCGGCGCAGTGGTCGGCGTGCAACCCTTCGGTGGCGAAGGCCTCTCGGGCACCGGCCCGAAAGCGGGCGGGCCGCACTATCTGCAGCGCTTCGCGAGCGAGGTGGTGGATGGCGCATCGCTACAAACAGCCGTTGCTTCCGGCGGTGAGACGCCGGTGATGGCGGGGGTATCGCGCGAGCGCCTCGACCGTGCGCTCCGGGATGCACGATCCGCCGCGGAAGATTGGTCTGCGCTCGCGGTCGGCGAGCGTGCCGCCTTGCTGGAGAAGGCGGCGGCGGCGATCGAGGCCTCGGTACAAGCGCTTGGCATACACGATCCGGACGGCGTGCAGGGTATCGGTCGCGCCGCCGAGGCGCTGCGATTCTACGCCGCCCAGGCCGAAGCGGAGCTGGCCGAACCCGTGGAGCTGCCCGGGCCTACCGGCGAGCGCAATGAACTGAGGTCGCCGCCGCGCGGACTGGTCGTCTGTTTGGCGGCCGCCGGCAGCGGCTTCGCCGCGCTCGCCGCGCAGTGCGGCGCGGCCCTGGCTGCCGGCAATACCGTGGTGCTGTGGCATGAGGTCGAACGGGTGGCCAGCGAGCTGCAGCGCCTATTGCTTGAAGCCGGGGTGCCGAAGGAAGCGCTTGGCGCGCTGGCGACCGGCGACGATGCGACGCTCAAGGAGCTGGTCGAAGACGCGCGCGTGGATGCTGTCGCCCTGGCCGGCCCGCATACGCTGGCCAAGGCGCTCAACCGTACCCTTGCCGAATGCGACGGCGCGATTCGGCCGTTGATTCCGTTCGCGCTGGACGGGCACGCGGACGGCGCGCCAGGTTGCCCGCTCGCCGGAAGCCCGGCCTATCTCCACCGTTTCGTGCTCGAACGCGCAGTGAGCATCGACACCACCGCCTCTGGCGGCAACGCCTCGTTGTTCACGATGGAGTAGTGGTCGCGTAGATCGCCGTGGCGGTCAGCCCGCCGTCGGCGCGACAAATAGGAAGGAGCGTTAAAGGTGCCCGGGGATGATCAACCCCTCGCGGCGATAAGCCTCGATATCGATGCCGAAGGCGCCGGTGGGGTGAACTTCGCCGACCCGGTAGGGCTGTCCGCTCGGGTCAGTGGGGTTCCTCATCAGGTCAATGACCTTGGGCTTGCAGGGCTTCTTATCGCTGTCGAGCACCATCAGCAGGCGAGGCTTGAGTTTGTGGTCGGGTGAGCAGGCGGTGATGATGGCCACCTGGCCATTGGTCAGCTCGACTATCTCGCCCGGCGGGAAGATGCCGACCATGCGGATAAACGCGAGCACCACTTCTTCGTCGAACTGGGTGTTGACTTCGTCGAAGAGGATGCGCAGCGCCTCCATGGTGGATCTGCCCTTGCTGTAGACGCGGTCGCTGTTGATGGCGTCGTAGGCATCGACCACGGCAATGATCTTGGCGAAATAGGGGATCTGATTGGCCTTCAGTCCTCGGGGGTAGCCGCCGCCATCCATGCGCTCATGATGGGCGTAGGCCACGTCTACCGCCGCCGCGGGAACCTGCCCGTTCGCCAGCAACAACTTTCGCCCTTCGATGGAGTGCAATTGCATGATCTTGAACTCTTCCTCGGTCAGTCGGCCGGGTTTGTTCAGGATCTCGTCGGGGACCTTTAGCTTGCCCACGTCGTGCAGCATGCCGCAGATGCCGACCTGTTCGAGCTCCAGCGGCATAAGGCCGAGTTCGCGGCCCAGGGCGATCGAGAGGATTCCGACCCGCAGGCAGTGCTCGGCGGTGTACTCATCGCTGTCCTTGATCCGGGCAAGCCAGAGCATGGCAGAGGGGCTCTCGAGGATGTGGTCGACGCATTCCTTGACCACTTCCTTGACCGTCGCAACATCGAGCGTCTGACCGAACTTGACCGCATTGAGGATGCGCAGCGACGACTCGCGGGCCGCGTCCCAGATAGGCTGCGCCTGCTTCATGCGATTGTCGAAATTGACCTTGGCGATAGCCGCCCGTCGCGCGGCGAGGTCATCCGCCTGGCCGAGTTGCTTCACCCCGCTGATCGACTGTTTCGCGTCGACCCAGACAGACTGGCAGTGCTCCTTGAGAAGACGCAGCTCCTGCTGTTCGCGAATGAGAAAACCTTGGAAAAGGAAGGGGGTCTCCGTCCAGGGACGATCCAGTCTGGCGACGTACATGCCGATGCTCAGATCATCAACCGCTACCTCGATAGTGTGTGGCAGCGAACGTGTATCCATGACACCTCTCCGGAAAACAGATTGCGGAACTGGCTATAGGCCATGATCGATTATAGGCCAAGGCTACTGGCATATGACTATAGCTGCTGCTGGAATGTTGCCACTCCCTGCATTCGTCGAATGGCAGGGCTGAGCGCGGCGCCGCTGACAGGTTCTCAGCTAGGCCAGAGTGTCATTGGTCACACCAGCTAGGTGACGGCGGCTAAAGCCAGGTCATCACATCGTCACTTGAGCGACACATCCCTGCCACACCCTTTGGCTGCAATCGATGCAGTACATTCGGAGGGGCGGCGATGAGGATCTGCATTATCGGGGCAGGCTATGTCGGTCTGGTAGCGGCGGCGTGTTTTGCGGAAATGGGTAACCGGGTGATTTGCGTCGAGCGCGATCCGTTGCGGGTCGCTCGGCTCAACCGCGGTGAGGCGACGATCTATGAGCCGGGGTTGCAGCCGATGCTCTCGGCGCACTTGGCCAGCGGGCATCTGAGTTTCAGTCAGCATCTGGCCGAGGGGGTGGCGGAGTGTGAGGTGGTCTTCATTGCCGTGGGTACGCCGAGCGGGGAGGATGGGTCGGCGGACTTGTCCCACGTCCTGGCGGTAGCCGAGGAACTGGGCGAGATCTTGCAGCGTGCTTGCGTGGTGGTCGATAAGTCCACGGTGCCGGTCGGCACCGCCGAACGAGTCGCGCAGCGGATCAACAGGCGCTTGGAGCAGCGTGGCAAGGGTTTCCAGATTGCAGTGGCGAGCAACCCGGAGTTTCTCAAGGAGGGCTCAGCGGTCGATGACTTCATGCGCCCGGACCGGGTGATCATCGGTTGCGATGACCTGGCCAGCACCGAGTTGCTGCGCCGTCTTTACGCGCCGTTCCTGCGCAATCATGAGCGCCTGTTGTGCATGAGTGCGCGCGCAGCGGAGTTCAGCAAGTACGCGGCGAATGCCTTTCTGGCCACCAAGATTTCCTTCATCAATGAAATGGCCGGGCTCTGCGCGCGCCTTGACGTGGACATCGAGGAGGTCCGTCGCGGCATCGGCAGCGACAGTCGCATCGGCACCCATTTTATCTACGCCGGCTGCGGCTACGGCGGCTCCTGCTTTCCCAAGGATGTGCGCGCGCTGATCCGCACGGCGGAGCAGGAGGGTCTGGAGCCGGGCATCCTGCGCGCGGTCGAGGCCCGCAATGCCCTGCAGAAAACCTGGCTGTTCCAGCTCTTGCGCGAGCATTTTTCCGGCCACCTGCAGGGGCGAGTGGTGGCGCTCTGGGGCATGGCCTTCAAGCCGGGTACCGATGATCTGCGTGAGGCACCGAGCCTGGTCCTGCTGGACGCGTTGCTCGCTGCCGGCGCTACCGTCCAGGCCTGCGACCCTGTCGCCACTGCAGGCGTCGCCGCCCGTTATGGCCAGGCTGTAGCGAGCGGTCAGCTGCGCCTGAGCGAATCCCCTTACAGCGTTGTCGAGGGGGCCGATGCCTTGGTTCTGGTGACGGAGTGGAAGCAGTTTCGCCAGCCGGACTTCACTCGGGTTCGCGCGCTGATGCGCATGCCCGTGGTGTTCGACGGGCGCAATATCTACGACGGCAGGCAGCTTGCCGAGCTCGGGTTTCTCTACCGCGGCATTGGTCGGCCGGTGCTCGGCCGTTGTATGGTCCGCGCAGCCTGATAGACTGCGTCGGCATTTTGTTCCCTGTTAAGGAGTCCCATGATTAAGAAATGCTTGTTCCCAGCCGCCGGTTACGGCACGCGCTTTCTACCTGCAACCAAGGCCATGCCCAAGGAAATGCTGCCGGTGGTGAACAAGCCGCTGATTCAGTACGGCGTCGAAGAGGCCTTAGCCGCTGGCCTGAGCGAAATCGCCATGGTCACCGGTCGCGGCAAGCGCTCGTTGGAGGATCATTTCGATATCAGCTACGAGCTGGAACACCAGATCCGCGACACCGACAAGGAGAAGTACCTGGTCGGCATCCGCCGCCTGATCGATGAATGCACCTTCTCCTACACCCGTCAGGTGGAGATGAAAGGCCTCGGCCATGCCATTCTCAGCGGCCGTCCTTTGATTGGCGATGAACCCTTCGCCGTGGTGCTGGCCGATGACCTGTGCCTGAACCTGGAGGGCGACGGCGTACTGAGCCAGATGGTCAAGCTGTATAATCAGTTCCGCTGCTCGATCGTCGCGATCCAGGAAGTGCCGCCGGAAGAAACCCACAAGTACGGGGTGATCGCCGGTGAAATGATCCGCGATGATATCTACCGGGTGAACAACATGGTGGAAAAGCCGAAGCCGGAAGACGCGCCGTCGAATTTCGCGATCATCGGCCGCTACATCCTCACCCCGGATATCTTCGACATCATCGAAAACACTCCGCCGGGCAAGGGTGGCGAGATTCAGATCACCGACGCATTGATGAAGCAGGCCCAGGATGGCTGCGTATTGGCCTACAAGTTCAAGGGCCAGCGCTTCGACTGTGGCGGTGCAGAAGGCTATATCGACGCCACCAACTTCTGCTTCGAGCACCTCTACAAGACCGGCAAGGCTTACTGAGCCATCGCTGAGCAAAGGGCCACCTGCGGGTGGCTTTCTTGCCTTCACGGAATGGGCATTGCCTCTGAGCCCGGCCCCAGGGGCTGGCCGAAGCTGAACTCCACGTAATTCCCCGCCGGGTCCCGCAAGCCGCAGTAATAGCCGACCGGATAGGGTTCGTCGCGCGGAGCCCAGATCAGGCAGCCGGCGTCCTTCGCCCTGGCGGCAACCGCATCGACCTGTTCGCGGCTCTCCAGGGCGAAGCCGAGGTGGCTGTAATCGTCCGCCGCCAGCTGGCGATCCTCGCCGCCTGGCATGATCACGAAGATGAACGTGTGCTCTTTGCCGGGTTCGGCCATCCAGACGATGCGCGAGCCCTTGCCCGCGCGCTCGTGGATGACCCGCATGCCACAAAAATCGGTGTAGAACGCCACGCAGGCTTCCAGGTCCGGAACATGCAGGGCCAGGTGGGTGAGGGTGGGGCGCATGACATTTCTCCCGTAGAACGCCCTAAAAGCATAGGTGCCGCACTCAGGATTATGTGATCTATGGAGTATGCTGGCGAACTGCTAAGGAGGCTAAGCATGAATTACGACTTCGACCTGTTTGTGATCGGCGCCGGCTCGGGTGGCGTGCGCGCGGCGCGCTTTGCCGCAGGCTATGGCGCGCGCGTGGCCGTGGCGGAAAGCCGCTACCTGGGCGGTACCTGCGTCAACGTGGGCTGTGTGCCGAAGAAACTATTGGTGTATGGCGCCCACTTCAGCGAAGACTTCGAGCAGGCCAGCGGCTTCGGCTGGTCCCTCGGCGGTGCACAGTTCGATTGGTCGACGCTGATTGGCAACAAGAACCGGGAGATCCAGCGGCTCAATGGCATCTACCGCAACCTCTTGGTCAACAGCGGCGTGACCCTGCTCGAAGGGCATGCGCGCTTGCTCGACGATCACAGCGTGGAGCTCGATGGCCAGCGTTACAGCGCCAAGCACATCCTCATCGCGACTGGCGGCTGGCCCTACATTCCGGATTTTCCGGGCTGCAAGCATGCGATCAACTCCAATCAGGCGTTCTTCCTCGAGCAACTGCCCAAGCGTGTGCTGGTCGTCGGCGGTGGCTATATCGCCGTCGAGTTCGCGTCGATCTTCCAGGGTCTGGGCGCCGAAACCTCGCTGCTGTATCGCGGCGAATTGTTCCTGCGCGGCTTCGACGGCGCCGTTCGCCGGCATTTGCGCGAAGAGCTGAGCAAGCGTGGAATGGACCTGCAGTTCAATAGCGACATCACGCGCATCGACAAGCAGGCCGATGGCAGCCTCCTGGCGACCCTGCAGGATGGCCGCGTACTGGCGACCGATTGCGTCTTCTATGCCACCGGCCGGCGGCCGATGCTGGACGACCTGGGCCTGGAAAACACTGCGGTGGCACTGAACGAGAAGGGCTATATCCAGGTCGATGAGCACTTCCAGACCAGCTCGCCATCGATTCTCGCCGTGGGCGACGTGATCGGCCGGGTGCAGCTGACGCCTGTCGCCCTGGCCGAGGGCATGGCAGTGGCCCGCCGCTTGTTCAAGCCGGACGAGTACCGTGGCGTCGACTACCAGACCATCCCCACCGCCGTATTCAGCTTGCCGAACATTGGCACCGTCGGCCTGACCGAGGAGCAGGCGAGGGCGGCAGGGCACCAGGTGAAGGTCTACGAGAGCCGCTTCCGCCCCATGAAGCTGACACTCACCGAAAGCCAGGAGCGCACCCTGATGAAACTGGTGGTGGATGCCGACAGCGATCGCGTGCTGGGCTGCCATATGGTCGGGCCGGAGGCCGGCGAAATCGTGCAGGGACTGGCCGTTGCCCTGAAAGCGGGTGCGACCAAGCAGGTGTTCGACGACACCATAGGCGTGCATCCGACCGCCGCCGAAGAGTTTGTTACCATGCGCGCTCCCGTCGCATCCTGAAGGCAGCATGACGCAGCTTTTCTATCTGGCCGACTTGTTCGGCGTGGCGGTGTTCGCCATCACCGGCGCCCTTATGGCCGGGCGCAAGTCCATGGACCTGTTCGGCGTGATGGTCATCGCAGTGATCACCGCGCTGGGTGGCGGCACGCTGCGCGACCTGATTCTGGACAACCACCCGGTCAGCTGGATTCGCGACGACACCTATATCGCGGTGGCGACCCTGGCGGCAGTCGGCACCGTGGTCTGGGTTCGCCTGACCCAGCCCATCCATGAAACCGGCTTGCTGATCGCCGACGCCTTCGGCCTGGCCGTGTTCACCGTGATCGGCACTGAAGTAGCCATGCAGCACGACGTACCCTTCAGTACGGCGGTGATCATGGGGGTCATGACCGGTGTCGCCGGTGGGGTGATGCGCGATGTCATCTGCAACGAAATACCGCTGATCTTCAAGAAGGAAATCTACGCCACCGCCTGCATCGCCGGCGCGCTGGTGTTCATCGGCCTGCGCCTGCTCAACACGCCGCACTGGCTCGACACCGGAATCGCCATGCTCACCGTGCTGGGCA
The DNA here is from genome assembly GCF_024397895.1 of Pseudomonas benzenivorans. Taxonomy (NCBI): domain Bacteria; kingdom Pseudomonadati; phylum Pseudomonadota; class Gammaproteobacteria; order Pseudomonadales; family Pseudomonadaceae; genus Pseudomonas; species Pseudomonas benzenivorans. The sequence continues at coordinate 132,523 of NZ_CP073346.1, read as the reverse complement.
TTCGCATGGCGGCGATTCGCTGGAGTTTTTCGCTGCCGCGCTTTCACTTGCTCGATCGGGACTGAACATGATCGAGCGTCTGGATCACCTGGTGCTGACCGTTGCCGACCTCGACGTAACCGTGAGCTTTTACCAGCGCGTGCTGGGCATGCGTCACGAACGTTTTGGTGGCGGTCGCAGTGCGCTGGCGTTCGGCCAGCAGAAGCTCAACCTGCACCAGGCCGGCCGCGAGTTCGAGCCCAAGGCGCGGCGACCGACACCTGAGGTGAGTCGCTATCTGGAGCAGACGGGCTGACGGCGGGCTGGTTCCGACCACATGCCAATATACAATTTAACATAATATACATTATGCGTAGTTATGGAATGCCAGCACCTGGGCTCGGCTAATCTTACCTAAGGACCCAATCGCATCAATGTGCCGGATAAGGACGCCAGCCCCGCTGGAGCATGCGTCATGGCTTGCGATCAACCGCTGCTGTTTGCGCTGAATGGCAGCCAGGACTACGCCGCACGTGTGGCACTGCGCCTTGGGCTTCGGCTTGCCGAACATGAGGAGCGTGAATTCGAAGACGGCGAACGCAAATGCCGGGCCCTGGAGCCGGTCAACGGTCGGCAGACCCTGGTGTTTCATGGGCTCTACGCCGATGGGCAACAAAGTGTGCACGACAAGCTCTGCCAGCTGCTGTTCTTCTGCGCGGGACTGAAGGATTCCGGTGCCCGTCGCGTGCAGGTGGTTGCGCCGTATCTGTGCTATGCCCGCAACGAACGGCGCTGTCAGCCTCAGGATCCGGTCATCAGCCGCTATGTCGCCACGCTGTTCGAAGCCTGTGGTGTCGACCGGCTGTTGACGCTGGAGGTGCATGATCGCGCCGCGTTCGACAACGCCTTCCGCATTCCCACCCAGCACCTGTGCGGAGCCGAACTGTTCGCCGCGCATTTCGCCGGCCTAGTTGAGGGCAACGAGGTTGTGGCGGTCTCTCCGGACGCCGGTGGCGTCAAACGGGCCGAAGCCTTTCGCCGGGCCCTCGAAGCCCGACTTCGGCGTCCGGTCGGCAGCGCCTTGATGGAGAAACACCGTGACAACGACCAGATCAGCGGCTGCCTGCTGGTCGGTGAGGTCCGCGACCGGACGGTGATCATAGTCGATGATTTGATCAGCACCGGCGACACCCTGTTGCGCGCCGGTGAGGCATGCCGCGCGGCGGGTGCCAGGTGTCTCTATGCCGCCGCCGTGCACGGCCTGTTCACTGGCGGCAGCGCGTTACTCGAGCGTCCGTTGTTCGAGCGGATTGTGGTCTGCGACAGCGTGCCACCGTTTCGCCTCGAGCCGGCAGTCGTGACGCGGCGTCTGGATATCCTCGACACCAGTGCCGCCGTGGCCAACTGTCTGGCCGATGACTATCGCCTGGCCCTGGCCGGTGCGCGCACCTGAGCAGTGCCGCCGACCTCGAATGCCGGCGCCGGTTTTAAGCCTAGGGAGTCGATCCAGCGGCGCAGGGAGAACCACTGTTTTCGGGAGCCTGCCATGCATCGCCGCAACCTGCCCATCACCCTGTTTCTCGGCGGCGACCTGATGTGCGCACGGGGCATCGACCAGATCCTCTCCTGCCCTGGCGACCCGTTGTTGCATGAGGCCTACGTCAAGGATGCCGGCGACTACGTGCAGCTGGCCGAGCGCCGCAATGGCCCGATTCCGCGGCCCGCGGAGTTCGCCTATGTATGGGGTGTGGCGCTGGCGGAACTCAGGCGACGCGCCCCGGACCTTCGCCTGGTCAACCTGGAAACCGCGGTGACCCGTCGCGGCTGGCCGCAGCCCAAAGGCATCAATTACCGGATGAACCCGGCCAACCTGCCGCTGCTGGCCGTGGTGGGTATCGACGGCTGCGCGCTGGCCAACAACCATGTGCTGGATTGGGGCGAGGTTGGTCTGACCGACACCTTGGCCCATCTGGACGGTCATGGGGTGCAGCATGCCGGCGCCGGGCTCGATAAGGACGGCGCCGAAGCACCGGCCACCCTGCCCCTGCCTGGCGGCCGACTGCTGCTGTTCGCCTTCGCCACCGAGGACAGCAGTGTTCCGGCGAGCTGGGTGGCTGAGGCCCAGCGTCCGGGCGTCGCCCGCCTGGAAAACCTCTCTGCGGGCACCTTGAAACTGGTCTCGCAGCGTATCCGCAGGTTCAAGCGCCGTGGCGACAGGGTCGTGGCCTCCATTCATTGGGGCGGCAACTGGGGGTTCGCAATCCCTGACGAGCAAGTCGGTTTCGCCCATGGCTTGATCGACGACGCGGGTGTCGATCTGGTCCACGGCCACTCCTCGCACCACATCAAGGCCATCGAGGTGTATCGACAGCGCCTGATTCTCTATGGCTGTGGCGACCTGCTGGACGACTACGAGGGTATCGACGGCTATGGGGCCTATCGGGGCGATCTGGGGTTGCTGTATTTCGCCGATCTGGATGCGGACGGACGCCTGCTCGGCCTTGAACTGCTGCCCACGCGTCAACAGCGCCTGAGCATCCAGCGTGCCGAGGGTGCGGACCGGCAATGGCTGCACGACACACTCAGGCGCGAATCCGCCCGCTTCGGCTGTTCGCTGCGGCCCACCAGTGAGAACGGCTTCGCCCTGGTCTGGAGGGATCCGCGTCATTGACCCGCCTCTGCAGCTCTATGAACGCGACTTTCGCATCGAGGTGCTGCGGCATGCTGCGGCGCACGGATAACCGTCGCTCAGCCGGCTGACCCGCCGATATAGCGCTCGAACCAGTCCCCGGCCAGCCTGGCCACTTCCTCAAGTGCTCCCGGCTCTTCGAACAGGTGCGTGGCACCGCTGATCACGGCCAGTTGGTGGACGCAGTGCAACTGGCGGCTGGCTTCGCGGTTCAAGCACAGTACCACCGGGTCTTCGCCACCGACGATCTGCAGGGTCGGCGCGGCCACCGCCTCCAGGGCAGCACCGGCCAGGTCGCTGCGCCCGCCACGGCAGACCAGTGCCTGAATCGCTTGCGGCCGGCTCGCCGCGGCCTGGAGGGCCGCAGCCGCCCCGGTACTGGCGCCGAACAGGCCGTAACCCAGGTAACGCAGCTCGGCGTCGTTGTTGAGCCCGTCGATCACCTCGACCAGTCGGCCGCTAAGAAGAGGGATGTCGAACCGCAGGGCACGGCTGACCTCATCGCGCCGCTGTTCGTCCTCGGTAAGCAAATCGAACAACAGCGTCGCCAGACCACGCCAGTTGAAACCGCTGGCCACCGCCCGGTTGCGCGGGCTGAGCCGGCTGCTGCCGCTGCCATGCACGAACACCACCAGTCCCCTGGCCGTGGCCGGCACAGTCAACTCCGCGGCCAGCGCCACATCACCCAAGGACAGGGGCTGTGTTCGGCAAATGGTGTTCTTCATCTGCTGGCCCCGTGTCAGCCCGGCTGATCGGCTTCGCGCTGCCAGGCCCGCTGCAGCAGGTCGATCACTTCCTGATCGGGGGTTTGCCCGAAATCCGCATACCAATGGCCGATGGCCATCAACATCGGCGGCATGCAGGGGCAGATCAGTTCGTCGACTTGATTGCGCAGCTGCGCGGCGCTCTCCGGTGCCGCCACCGGAACGGCGACTATGATGCGTGCCGGGGCCTGCTGCCGCACCGCCTGTAGTGCGGCCATCATGGTTGCGCCGGTGGCCACGCCATCGTCGACCAGTATCACCTGTTGGCCGCGTAGCTCGGGTGGCGGGCGCTGTCCGCGATACACCCGGTCGCGACGCTGCAGTTCTTGGTTCTCCTTGGCTGCCACGGCGGCGATGGCGGCTTGATCGACCCGGGCATATTCCAGCACGTCGGGGTTCATGACCCGCACTGCGCCGCTGGCGATGGCGCCCATGGCCAGTTCCGAGTGGCCCGGCACGCCCAGTTTGCGGACCAGCATCAGGTCCAGGCGCACCTCAAGGGCATCGGCAATCTGGTAGGCCACCGGTACGCCGCCACGCGGCAAGGCCAGAACGATGACATCCGGGCGCCGCCGGTAGGCCGATAGCAATCGCGCCAACGCCTGGCCGGCGGCAACCCGGTCCGGGATGGGAACAGGTATGGAGGCTTCCTGCGTCATCTCAGGGTCCTCTGCAACAAGGCACTGTTCACTATGCTCCCGGTAACCAGGGCATTCCAGCGCCGAGGGGGCGGCACCTGGCTGAGGTGACCAGTGGACTGGCGCGTCGCGAGAGCGTCGCGCAGGGTTTGCGCGGCTTCCGTCGACCCTGAAGGACCAGGGCGCAGGTCGGATGGATGCCCTTGAGGGACGGTCGCGCGGAGCTTTCGCGCGCAGTGCACCGTACGATTTACAGCGCCAGCAGCACGCGCCCTCCCCTCGGACAGGTTTCCATCAGGCGATGGGCTTCGACCACCTGGTCGAAGGGAAATACGCGGTTGATCTGCGGGCGCAGCAGGCCGTCACGGGTCAGCTGGTTGATGCCCTGCAGCGCCTTGGCCACCGCTTCCTTGTCCTGGGGGATGCCCAGCTCTTGCTTGCCGGTGAAGTTGCCGATGCAGTGGACGAAGAACTGGATGTTCTTCTGGAACGCGGCGCAGGCGGGAAACGGCGTTTCATTACCGCCCTGCAGGCCATAGAGCACCAAGCGTCCGCGGGGTGCCAGGGCATCGCCGAGCAGGCACATCTGTGGCCCGCCGAGGCAATCCATGACGATATCGACGCCGCGCTCGTTGGTCAGCTTGTTGACCCGACTGACCAGATCCTGCTCCTCGGTGAGGATCACCTGATCGGCGCCCAGCTCACGCAGCAGTTCGCTGTCTTCGGCGTCTGCAGTCGCGGCAATCACCTTGGCCCCGAGCGCCTTGCTCAGCTGCACGATGTAGGGGCCCCAACAGCGGCTGGCGGCGGTGACCAGCACGGTCTCACCCGGCTTGATTCGCGCCAGTTCGACCAACCCGAACCAGCCGACCAGTGAAGGCAGGTAGTGCACGCTGGCCTGCTGCGCGCTCAGCTGCTCGGGGTAGGTGGTCAGTGAACTGCACGGCAGCACCACCTCCTCGGCGCAGCAGGGGTACTGGTTGACGCTGTGGCCGGGGAAGCTGGCGACCTTGTCGCCCACCGCCAGGTCCTCTACGCCCTCGCCCACGGCCACGACCACACCGGCCAGCTCCTGGCCGAGCCCGGAGGGCAACTGCGCCGGCGTGTTGCCGAGATTCTGCCGCCAGAGCACGTCATACCAGCTGACGCCGATCGCCTCGGTGCGTATCAATACCTCGCCGGCAGCCGGCGAAGGACGCGGGCGCTCTTCGATCTTGAGAACGTCGGCTGTGCCGAACTGATGGAAACGGATGATGCGGGACATCGCAAACCTCACCGGTTGACCCCTTATGGCCATGGACTTTATCCGGGCTTTGTGCGCAATTCCAGCGGCTGGCAGTGATATTCACCATGCCTGGCGCTGATGGAACGGCCGACAACTATCAATTGCGGCCACAGGTGTGTTGCCTCCCGGCAGCACTTGGCATTAGCCTGAGTCGGGCTGTCTTCACGCCCTCACTCCAGCATGGACACCGGATGAACCGCAACGATCTGCGTCGAGTCGATCTCAATCTGTTGATCGTTTTCGAAACACTGATGCACGAACGCAGCGTGACCCGCGCGGCGGAGAAGCTGTTTCTCGGTCAGCCGGCGATCAGCGCCGCCCTTTCCCGCCTGCGCGGCCTGTTCGATGACCCGCTGTTCGTCCGCACCGGGCGCAGCATGGAGCCCACCGCGCGGGCCGAGGAAATCTTCGGCCTGCTGGTCCCGGCACTGGACTCGATCTCCACCGCCGTCAGCCGCGCCGCCGATTTCGATCCGGCGACCAGCAAGACGGTGTTTCGCATCGGTCTTTCCGATGACGTCGAGTTCGGCCTGTTGCCGCCACTGATCAAGCGCCTGCGGGCCGAGGCGCCCGGGGTGGTGCTGGTGATTCGCCGCACCAATTACCTGTTGATGCCGGGGCTCCTGGCATCCGGCGAAATCTCGGTGGGCGTCAGCTACACCGAGGAATTGCCCGCCAACGCCAAGCGCAAGGTGATGCGGCGCAGCAAGCCCAAGCTGTTGCGCGCCGACAGCGTGCCCGGCCCCCTGAGCCTGGACGACTACTGCGCCCGGCCCCATGCCCTGGTGTCGTTTGCCGGCGACCTCGGCGGCTTTATCGATAGGGAACTGGAAAAACTCGGCCGTCAGCGCCGCGTGGTGCTGGCCGTGCCGCAGTTCAATGGTCTGGGGCCGCTGCTCAGCGGCACCGACATTATCGCCACGGTACCCGACTACACGGCCGCCGCCCTGACCGCCGCCGGTGGCCTGCGCACCGAGGACCTGCCTCTGGATGCCCAGACCTTCGAGCTGCACATGGCCTGGCGCGGGGCCCAGGACAACGATCCCGCCGAGCGTTGGCTGCGCTCGCGCATCCAGATGTTCGTCGGCGATCCGGACAGTCTGGACTGAACCGGCCAGGCTAGACGCCGGGCGCGGACACATCTATCGCCCCTGTCGATACAAAAGCGCTATTCATCAATGCCGCTGATAGTCACCTTCGCAGCGTTCGATTCGTTCTGCGCCACCTGGCGCCGCAGACTCCGCCCACTTCAGAACATAAGTGGCGGAACCTCACATGGAACAGCTGAACAACCTTTGGCGCTTGCCTCTGGCCCTTGCTGCGATAGTGGCCCTCAGCGCCTGCGGCGAGTCTCCGCAGGCCACCCAGCAGATGCCGGCGGCGACTGTCAGCGTCGCCGAAGTCATCGAACAACCGCTCAACGAGTGGGACGAGCTCACCGGGCGCCTCGAGGCCCCGGAATCGGTGGACATTCGTCCGCGGGTTTCCGGCTTCATCGACCGGGTGGCCTTCGCCGAAGGCGGCCTGGTCAAGCGCGGCGACCTGCTGTTCCAGATCGACCCGCGGCCGTTCCAGGCCGAGGTCAAGCGTCTCGAAGCCCAGTTGCAACAAGCCCGGGCCAACCTGGCCCGGGCGGCCAGCGAGGCCCGCCGTGGCGAGCGCCTGCGCCAGAGCAACGCCATTTCTGCGGAGTTGGCCGACGCCCGTGCCAGTGCCGCCCAGGAGGCCCAGGCGGCGGTGGCCGGTACCCAGGCCGAACTGGACAACGCCCGCCTGAACCTCAGCTTCACCCGCGTCACCGCGCCGATCGACGGCCGCGTCAGCCGCGCCGAGATCACCGCCGGCAACCTGGTGGGAGCCGGGCAGACCCTGTTGACCTCAGTGGTCAGCACCGGGAAGGTCTACGCCTACTTCGATGCCGATGAGCGGGTGTTTCTCAAATACCTCGAGCTGGCACGTCAGGCCGGGCGCGACCCCCGCGCTTCAAGCCCGGTGTACCTCGGTCTGTCCAGCGAGGACGGCCATCCGCACCTGGGCCAGCTGGATTTCCTCGACAACCAGGTCAACCCGCAGACCGGCACCATCCGTGGCCGCGCGGTATTCGACAATCGCGATGGCCGCTTCACCCCCGGCCTCTACGCGCGGCTGAAGCTGGTCGGCAGCAGCACCTACGCGGCCGCCCTGATCCAGGACGTCGCAGTGGGCACCGATCTGGGCAACAAGTTCGTCCTGGTGCTCGGCGAGGGTAATCAGGTGAGCTACCGCGCCATCGAACTGGGCCCCAAGGTGGCCGGGCTGCGCATCGTGCGCAGCGGCCTGGCCAAGGGCGAGAAGATCGTGGTCAACGGCTTGCAGCGCGTGCTGCCCGGCGCCGCGGTCGACCCACAAACGGTGCCCATGGCCGATGAGCAGACCCTTTCGAGCCTAGCCCGCCTGCGCCAGGCCGTGGAGGAGCGAGACGCGCCGCGCCTGGCCGAACAGAAGGCGCCCTCTGCGGCGCCGCGCGGCTGAAGGTAGACAACCATGAATTTCTCCCAGTTCTTCATTCAGCGGCCGATCTTCGCCGCGGTGCTGTCGCTGCTGATCCTGATCGGTGGCGCCATCTCGCTGTTCCAGCTGCCCATCAGTGAGTACCCGGAGGTGGTGCCGCCGACCGTGGTGGTGCGGGCCAACTTTCCCGGCGCCAACCCCAAGGTGATCGGCGAAACCGTGGCGTCGCCACTGGAGCAGGCGATCACCGGCGTCGAGGGCATGCTCTACATGTCCTCCCAGGCCACGGCCGACGGCAAGCTGACCCTGACCATCACCTTCGCCCTGGGCACCGAACTGGACAGCGCCCAGGTGCAGGTGCAGAACCGCGTCACCCGCACCATGCCGACCCTGCCCACCGAGGTGCAGCGCCTCGGCGTGACCGTAGACAAGGCCTCGCCGGACCTGACCATGGTGGTGCACCTGACCTCGCCGGACGACCGCTACGACATGCTCTACCTGTCCAATTACGCCGCGCTCAACGTCAAGGACGAGCTGGCGCGCCTGGACGGTGTCGGCGACGTGCAGTTGTTCGGCCTGGGCAACTATTCGCTGCGGGTGTGGCTCGACCCGCACAAGGTGGCCTCGCGCGGTCTCACCGCCAGCGATGTGGTCGCCGCCATCCGCCAGCAGAACCGCCAGGTCGCCGCCGGCGCCCTCGGCGCGCCGCCATCGGCCGGCGACAACAGCTTCCAGCTGTCGATCAATACCCAGGGTCGTCTGGTCAGCGAGGAAGAGTTCGAAAACATCATCGTCCGCGCCGGCGACAACGGCGAGATCACCCGCCTGAAGGACATCGCGCGGATCGAGCTGGGCTCCAGTCAGTACGCCCTGCGCTCGCTGCTCAACAACAAACCGGCGGTGGCCATCCCGGTGTTCCAGCGTCCCGGCTCCAACGCCATCGCCATCTCCGACGCGGTGCGCGATCGCATGGCCGAGCTGAAACAGAGCTTCCCCCAGGGCGTGGACTTCGAGATCGTCTACGACCCGACCATTTTCGTCCGCGGCTCGATCGAGGCGGTGGTGCATACCCTGCTTGAGGCCATCGTGCTGGTGGTACTGGTGGTGATCCTGTTCCTGCAGACCTGGCGCGCCTCGATCATTCCCCTGGCCGCGGTGCCCGTGTCGCTGATCGGCACCTTCGCGGTGATGCACCTGCTGGGCTTCTCCCTCAATGCCCTGTCGCTGTTCGGCCTGGTGCTGGCCATCGGCATCGTGGTGGACGACGCCATCGTCGTGGTGGAGAACGTCGAGCGCAACATCGGCCTGGGCAAGTCGCCGGTCGAGGCCACCCGCCAGGCGATGAAGGAGGTCACCGGGCCGATCGTCGCCACCGCCCTGGTGCTCTGCGCGGTGTTCGTGCCCACGGCCTTTATCTCGGGGCTCACCGGCCAGTTCTACCAGCAGTTCGCCCTGACCATCGCCATATCCACGGTAATCAGCGCATTCAACTCGCTGACCCTGTCGCCGGCCCTGGCCGCCGCCCTGCTGCGCCGCCACGACGCACCCAAGGACGCTTTCTCGCGGCTGCTCGACAGGCTGTTCGGGCGCTGGCTGTTCGCCCCCTTCAACCGTCTGTTCGCCGGCGCCAGCCGCGGCTATGGCCGCACCGTCAAGCGGGTGCTGCGCGGCAGTTCGATCGCCCTGCTGGTGTACGGCGGGCTGATGGGCCTGACCTACCTGGGCTTCGCCAACACTCCGACCGGCTTCGTGCCGCCCCAGGACAAGCAGTACCTGGTGGCCTTCGCCCAGTTGCCGGACGCCGCGACCCTGGACCGTACCGAGGCGGTGATCAAGCGCATGTCGGAAATCGCCGGCAAGCACCTGGGGGTGGAGAACACCGTGGCCTTTCCCGGCCTGTCGATCAACGGATTCACCAACAGCCCCAACAGCGGCATCGTGTTCACCCCGCTCAAACCCTTCGATCAGCGCCAGGATCCGTCCATGAGCGCCGGCGCCATCGCCGGCCAGCTCAACGGCCAGTTCGCCGAGATCCAGGACGCCTTCATCGCCATCTTCCCGCCCCCGCCGGTGCAGGGGCTCGGCACCATCGGCGGCTTCCGCGTGCAGGTGCAGGACCGCGGCAACCTCGGCTACGAGGAACTGTACAAGCAGGTGCAAAACGTCATCGCCAAGAGCCGCGAGGTGCCGGAGCTGACCGGGCTGTTCACCAGCTACACGGTCAACGTGCCCCAGGTCGATGCCGACATCGACCGGGAGAAAGCCATGAGTCATGGCGTGGCCGTCGAGGACATCTTCGACACCATGCAGGTGTACCTCGGCTCGCTGTATGCCAACGACTTCAACCGCTTCGGCCGCACCTACCAGGTCAACGTCCAGGCCGAGCAGCGGTTCCGCCTGGAACCGGAGCAGATCGGCCAGCTCAAGGTGCGCAACAAGCGCGGCGAGATGGTGCCGCTGTCGACCTTCGTCAAGGTCAGTGACAGCGCCGGGCCCGATCGGGTGATGCATTACAACGGTTTTCTCACCGCCGAAATCAACGGCGGCGCGGCGCCCGGCTACAGCTCCGGCCAGGCCGAAGCGGCGATGGCCAGGTTGCTTGAGCAGGAGCTGCCCAATGGCATGAGCTTCGAGTGGACCGAGCTGACCTATCAGCAGATTCTCGCCGGCAACACCGCGTTGTTCGTCTTCCCGCTCTGCGTGCTGCTGGCCTTCCTGGTGCTGGCCGCCCAGTACGAGAGCTGGAGCCTGCCGCTGGCGGTGATCCTGATCGTGCCGATGACCCTGCTGTCGGCCATCACCGGGGTGATTCTCACCGGTGGCGACAACAACATCTTCACCCAGATCGGCCTGATCGTGCTGGTGGGCCTGGCGTGCAAGAACGCCATTCTGATCGTCGAATTCGCCAAGGAGAAACAGGAAGAAGGCTTGGATCGCGTGGCAGCGGTGCTGGAGGCCTGCCGCCTGCGGCTGCGACCGATCCTGATGACCAGCTTCGCCTTCATCATGGGCGTGGTGCCCCTGGTGCTGTCCTCCGGGGCCGGCGCCGAGATGCGCCACGCCATGGGGGTGGCGGTGTTCAGCGGGATGCTCGGCGTGACCTTCTTCGGCCTGCTGCTGACCCCGGTGTTCTATGTGCTGATCCGTGGCTTTGTCGAGGCGCGCGAGGCGAAAAAAGCCCAGCGGCTACAGGAGGTGCAGGCATGAAGGCCCTGACCCCTGCCCTGCTCGCCCTGGCGCTCAGCGCCTGCGCCGTGGGTCCGGACTACCGGGCGCCGCACACCTCGCCAGCCCAGTTGTCCAGCCTGGAGGCCGTCGAGCACGACCGCAGCCGCTTCGAGCGACGCTGGTGGCAGCAGTTCGAGGACCCGACCCTGAACCAGCTTATCCGCCAGTCGCTGCAGGAAAACCGCGAGCTGCGGGTGGCATTCAGTCGTCTGCGCGCGGCCCGCGCCATCCGCGACGATGTCGCCAACGACCGCCTGCCGACCGTCACTGGCCGCGCCAGCAGCGCGCTGGGCAAGGCGCAGCAGCCCGGGGTGAGCGAACAGCGAGTCAGCGTCGAGCGTTATGACCTGGGCCTGGACATGGCCTGGGAGCTGGACCTGTTCGGCCGCCTGCAGCGTCAGCTGGAGGCCAGCGACGCCCAGATCGAGGTCGTCGAAGCCGACTATTTCCAGCTGCAGGTCAGCCTGATCGCCGAACTGGTGGAGGCCTACGGCCGGCTCCGCGGTGCCCAGCTGCGCGAGGGCATCGCCCGGGAGAACCTGAGCAATCAGCGCGAGTCACGGGCCATCGTCGAGCAGCTGCGTGACGCCGGTGTCGGCAGCGAGCTGGATGTGCTGCGCAGTGAGGCCCGCTTGGCGGCCGTCGAGGCCAGCGTGCCGCAACTTCAGGCCGAACAGCTGCGCGCGCGCAATCGCATTGCCACCCTGCTTGGCCAGCGTCCGGAACAGCTGGCCGTGGACCTGTCGGCCAGGCCACTGCCGGCCATCGCCAAGGCCCTGCCGATTGGTGATCCGGGCGAGCTGCTGCGGCGCCGGCCGGATGTGCGCGGGGCGGAACGTCAGCTGGCGGCCGCCACCGCGAGCGTCGGCGTGGCCACGGCGGATTTGTTCCCGCGTGTCAGCCTGAGCGGTTTTCTCGGCTTCACCGCCGGTCGTGGCTCGCAACTGGGCGCCTCGGCGGCGCGCGCCTGGGGGCTGGCGCCGAGCCTCGGCTGGGCGGCCTTCGACCTGGGCAGCGTGCGCGCCCGTCTGCGCGGCGCCGAAGCCGAGGCCGACGGCGCCTTGGCGAACTACGAACAGCAGGTACTGCTGGCCCTGGAGGAAACGGAGAACGCCTTCAGCGACTACGCCAAGACCCAGCAACAGTTGATCGCCCTGCTGCGCCAATCCGAGGCCAGCCGCGCGGCGGCCGAACAGGCCGCGATCCGCTACCGCGAAGGCACGGTGGACTTCCTCGTGCTGCTGGATGCCGAGCGCGAACGTCTGGCCGCCGAAGATGCCCAGGCCCAGGCCGAGGTCGAGCTCTACCGTGGCATCGTGGCCATCTACAAGGCTCTGGGAGGCGGTTGGCAGCCCCGGCCCTGAACCGCACGCTCTCCTAGGTTGGTGGTGCTCGCCAACCCTTTTGCGCCCCAGGTCGTCGCTCCTGACCCTGGGGCTTTTTTTGTCCGCGCAAAAGTTCGGCCCGGCGTGGCAACGGCTAGATCAGACCGCCATTGGCCTGCAGGACCTGGCCGTTGACCCAGTCGCCCTCCTCGCCGACCAGAAAGGCCACCACATTGGCGATGTCCTCGGGCGTGCCGAGACGCTCCAAGGGAGCCTGCTTGGCCAGCCGTTCGACCATCTCGGCGCTCTTGCCGTTGAGGAACAGGTCGGTGGCGGTCGGCCCCGGGGCAATGGCGTTGACGCAGATGCAGCGTCCGCGCAGTTCCTTGGAGAAGACCTGGGTGAGGCTTTCCACCGCGGCCTTGGAGGCGGCGAACAGCGAATAGCCCGGTAGCGCCAGGGCCACCGCGCTGGAGGAGAAGTTGACGATGCGTCCGCCCTGGCGCAGGCGCGTTGCCGCCAGGCGCAGGGTATTGAAGGTGCCTTTGGTGTTGATCGCGAACAGCCGCTGGTACAGCGCGTCATCGCTGTCGGCGAGGCTGACCATGCCGGGCTGGATGATCCCGGCGTTGTTGATCAGGATGTCGACCGCGCCGAAGTGCACCTCGGCCTGGTCGAACAGTGCTTCGACCGCGACCGGGTCGCTGACGTCTGCCAGCACCGCATAGGCTTCCCCACCGGCGCCAACGATGTCGCGGACCACCTGCTCGGCATCGGCGGGGCGCGAGGTGTAGTTCACCACCACACGAATGCCCTCGGCGGCCAGCCGCTTGGCGATGGCGGCGCCAATGCCCCGCGAGGCGCCTGTGACTATGGCTACTTTTGACATGAGCGCTCCTGAGCGTGCGGCACAATGGCCTTCGCCTGTCCTGCGGCAAAAGCCGTGCACGTCATTAGCTCTGGTATAGCTGTGTTTGCGTCACTCTGTCCGACCGGTCATCCCGAACCGAACGGACGCTCGGCCTAGAGTCGCCTTTCGCGGGTAGAAGGATGCGCCGCCCTGGGACCCCGGGCGCACGGACAAGCCAAACCCCGTGCAGCCTGCCAATCGCCGGTAGCGGCCGGATTAGGCCGTTATCGGTACGCTGTCGGCCAGCGCCTGGATGAACTGCTCGGCGGGCAGTGGGTGACCCAGCAGAAAGCCCTGCAGCGCGTTGCAGCCGAGTTCTGTGAGAAAGCTCTTCTGCTGCAGGGTTTCCACCCCTTCGGCGACGATGCGCAGGTTCAGCGCCTGGCCCAGGGCGACGATGGCGGAGATGATCGCCGCATCGTCGCTGTCGTGCACCAGATCGCTGACGAAGCCCCGGTCGATCTTCAGCTCGTTGGCCGGCAAGCGCTTGAGGTAAAGCAGGCTGGAGTAGCCCGTACCGAAATCGTCGATGGACAGGTCGACGCCCATTTCGGCCAGGCGATTGAGCACCTGCAGGGTCGCATCGGCATCGCTCATTGCCGTGGTCTCGGTGATTTCCAGGGTCAGGCAGTTGGCCGGCAGGGCATGCCGCTGCAGGGCATCGGCGACGCTGTCGATCAGCCCGACGTGACAGAACTGCAGTGCCGACAGGTTCACCGCCACGCGCCAGTCCTGGCGGCCCTGCTCGTACCATTGGCGCATCTGCCGACAGGCCTGGTCGAGTACCCACTCACCGATGAGGATGATCATCCCGGTCTTTTCCGCCAGTTCGATGAATTCGGCCGGCGACACGATGCCGCGCTCCGGGTGCTGCCAGCGCAGCAAGGCTTCGGCGCCCGTCGGCCGGCCATCCAGAGCGTCGAACTTGGGTTGGTAGTAGAGGCGGAATTCGTTTCGCTCCAGCGCCATGCGCAGGTCGTGCAACAGCTGCAACTGGTTGCGCGCGTTGGCGTTCATCGACGCCTCGAAGAAGCTGTAGCCGTTCTTCCCCGCGCCCTTGGCGTGGTACATGGCGGCGTCGGCGTTCAGCAGCAGGGTCTGCTGGTCTTCGCCGTCGCCGGGATAGAGGGCGATGCCGACGCTGGTGGAGACCCGCAGTTCATGTTCGCCCACCAGAAACGGCTGGCCGATCAGCTGGACGATCTGGCCGGCGAGGTTCACCGCATCGTCGGGCTCGCGCAGTTCCGCCAACAGCACGAACTCATCGCCGCCGACCCGGGCCAGGGTGTCCTGCGCGCGCAAGCGCTGGCGCAGGCGGTCGGCCACGGCGCACAACAGCAGGTCGCCGAGATGATGGCCATAGGCGTCGTTGACCGGCTTGAAGCCATCCAGATCCATGAACATCAACGCGAAATGGCCGTTTCTGCGCGCCATCTTGTGAATACTCTGGCCGACCCTATCTTCCAGCAGCAGACGGTTGGGCAGTTTGGTCAGGGAATCATGCAGCGCCAGCTCGGTCAGTTCCCGGTTGGCCTCCGCCAGGGACGCGCTCAACTGGGCGATCCGCGACTCCATGCGCGCATCCAGCACCGAGGTGAGCAAGGCGATGGCCAGCACCGCGAAAGTCACGATGACGACCAGACTGGCCAGCCAGGCAGTGTCCAGGCCAGCGTCTGCCGCCAGACAAATACTGTCGAGCGGAAAGCCGGCTGCGGCCATGCCGGTGTAGTGCATGCCGACAATCGCGCCCCCCATGATCAGCGCCGCGCCGGCACGGGCCAGGCGCACCGAAGGCCCGGGCAAGCGCAGGCGGAAGGCGATCCACAGCGAAGCCGCAGAGGCGGCCACGGCGATCAACAGGGACAACCCGAACAGCAGTGGATCGTATTCGATACCGGGCTGCATGCGCAGGGCCTGCATGCCCAGGTAATGCATGGCGCTGATGCCAGCGCCCATGGCGAGGGAGCCGAGCAGCCAATGCCAGCGTGGCATTTGCGCCTGGCTTACCAGCCACAGGGCAAAGCCGGAGGCGAGCACTGCCATGGCCAGCGATAACAGGGTAATGGACAGGTCATAACCCAGGGGGATCGGCAGGCTCATGGCGAGCATGCCGATGAAATGCATCGACCAGATGCCGATGCCCATGGCCAGAGCCCCTCCACAGGTCCACAGGGACTGCGCTGGCCCCTTGGCCGTGGCGATACGCCCAGCCAGGTTCAGGGCGGTATAGGCGGCCAGCACTGCCACCGCCAGGGAGATCAATACCAGGGAAAAGTCGTAGCTCGCAATCAACATCGCACTTCTCTAGTCGCCGACGGGCGACTGCTCAGGAACCGGCGGTTGTGTTCTGGAGTGGAACCGGCGTCCTGGCACGGCAGGCGTCCCCCAGCGGGGCACCCCCATTCGATGCAGGTCGCTTGCAGCTACGGTCCCGCGACACGCGCGATCGATGTTAACCAATAAAATTGTGATCTGTTACCCAAAAATTAGCACCGACAATCACTTGCTGACAAAAGCTCCAGTGATTACGCACGTAATGACGGCCTTTCCTGCGCGTGGCGATCATCCCGCGTCGCTTGCTGCGTCGAGAGTGCTGGAGCCCCCGGCTATGCTTACAGGCATGGTTCGCGCGACCTTTCGCTTCTACGAGGAGCTCAACGATTTCCTGGCCCCTGCGCGTCGGCGCAGGGCATTCGACTGCGAATGTGCGCGGGCGGCGACGGTCAAGCATATGATCGAGGCGCTCGGTGTGCCTCACACCGAAGTCGAGCTGGTGCTGCTCAACGGCGAGTCGGTCGGTTTCGAGCGCATGCTGCTGGACGGCGACCGAGTGGCGGTCTATCCGAAGTTCGAGCGTCTGGACATCAGTCCGCTGCTCAAGGTGCGTGACCGGCCGCTGCGGGTGCTGCGCTTCGTCGCGGACGCCCACCTCGGCGGGCTGGCTCGCCTGCTGCGCATGCTCGGCTTCGACACGCTGTACGACAACCATTTCGAGGACGCCGCCATCGCCGAGCTGGCGGCGCACGAAGGGCGCATCGTGCTGACCCGTGACCGTGAGCTGCTCAAGCGCAGCCTGATCACCCACGGCTGTTACGTTCATGCACTCAAGCCCGCCCAGCAACTGCGCGAGCTCTTCGAGCGACTCGACATGGGCCGCAGCATCAAGCCCTTCAGCCTGTGCCTGCACTGCAACCTGCCGCTGCAGCCGCTCGACCTCGAAGAGGCGCGCGAGCGCCTGCCGAGTCGCATCGGTTACAGCTATTCGCGCTTCCTGCACTGCACCGGCTGTCACCGTCTGTATTGGGAGGGCAGTCATTGGCGCAACATGTGCGACCTGCTGGCTCCGCTCCTCGACACGGATTGCAATAGCGCCCCTTGAATGGAGCGGTCGTTGCCAGGTCAGACCGGTGGCGTCAGGCCCTTCTCCCGTAGCCAGTTCGGATTGAACAGGCGCCGGGCGTACAGGCCACCGCGGTCGCACAGCAGGGTTACCACGGTGTGGCCGGGGCCTAGGTCGGCTGCCAGGCGGACCGCGGCACTGACGTTGATGCCGCTGGAGCTGCCTACGAACAAGCCCTCCTCGCGCAGCAGACGGTAGACCATGTCGATGCAATGCTGGTCGTCGATCCGCAGGGCCGAGTCGATCAGGGTGTCCTGGAGGTTGGCCGTCACCCGGCTGGTGCCGATGCCCTCGGTAATCGAACTGCCTTCTGCGAGCAGCTCGCCATCGAGCACCCAATGGTAGAGCGCGCTGCCCATGGGGTCGGCGAGGACGATGCGTACCGCCGCGTTGTGCTCCTTCAGGTAGCGCGACACTCCGGCCAGTGTGCCGCCGGTGCCGGTGGCGCAGACGAAGGCATCGATGCGGCCCTCGGTGTCGCGCCAGATCTCCGGGCCGGTGGTCCGGTAGTGAATCTCCCGGTTGGCGGTGTTATCGAACTGGTTGGCCCAGATCGCCCCGGGCAGTTCCGCGGCCACGCGTCCGGCAATCTTCTGGTAGTTGTGCGGGTCACTGTAGGGCTTGGGCGGTACCGCACGCACCTCGGCCCCCAGGTGGCGCAGCAGCTCGAGCTTCTCCGGCGACTGGTTGTCGGGGATGACGATGATGCAGCGATAGCCCCGCACCGCGCAGATATGGGCCAGGCCGATGCCGGTATTGCCGGCGGTGCCTTCCACCACCGTGCCACGGGGTCGGAGCCGGCCGCTGCGCTCGGCGTCCTCGATGATCCCCAGGGCGGCGCGGTCCTTGACCGAACCGCCCGGGTTGAGGAACTCGGCCTTGGCCAGTATCTCGCAACCGGTTTCTTCGCTGAGTCGGGCGAGACGAATCAGCGGCGTATTGCCGATCGCACCGATAAAACCTTCGCGCAGGTTCATGGCGCACCTCCAGCCAGCTGTCTCCCTATCAGTCTAGTGGCTGTGGCGCGGGTTGCAGACGCACCTGGACGGCCCGTTCGCAGGCCTCAACGGGGTGATGCTGGGATCAGCGCTTCTGCGCCATCAGTTGTTCACGCATGCGCTGATTTTCCTGCACCAGCTGCCGCTGGGCGAAGGCGTCGCGCAGCTGGCTGCGCAGGTCGTCGGCGTCCCAGGGTTTGGTGATGAAGCGGTAGATCACCCCCTCGTTGACGGACTTGAGGATGTTGCGCACTTCGGTGGAGCCACTGAGCACCATGCGGATAATCTCCGGGTAGATCATCCGGATCCGCCGCAGAAACTCCACGCCGTTCATGTCCGCCAGGCGCAGGTCGGTCAGCACCACGTCCACCGGGTTGGTCGCCAGCAGGTTCAGGGCCTCGACGCTGTTGCTGGCGACCAGCACGCGGTAATTCTCCAGGCGCAGCTCGCGTTGCAGGGCGTTGAGCACCCCCTCCTCATCATCGATCAGCAGCAGATGGCATACCGGCTCGCCGTCCATCAGGGGCGGCAGTTTCAGCTCGCCATCTTCACCGAGGAACTGCATGCAGGCCTTGGGTGGCAAAGGCGGCGAGTAGTAGTAGCCCTGCAGTTCGTCACAGCCGGCGGCCCGCAGGAAGCCGAGCTGCTCGGCATTCTCCACGCCCTCGGCGATCACCTTGATGCCCAGGTTGTGGCCGATGGAGATCATCGAGCGGGCCAGCGAGGCACTGTCGGGATCCAGATGAACATCGGTGACGAAGCTGCGATCGATCTTCAGTTCGCTGAAGGGAAAGCGCTTGAGGTAGCCCAGGGAAGAATAGCCGGTACCGAAATCGTCGATCGAGAAACGAATGCCCACCGCGATCAGGGCGCGCATCCGGCTTAGCACTTCGTCGGCGTTGGTCATCAGCATGGATTCGGTCACCTCCAGCTTGACCAGGGACGGTGCCACTTCGTGCTGCTTGAGGATCTGCTGGATACGCTCGACGAACTCGGGCGCCATGAAGCTGATGGCCGAGAAGTTAACCGCGATGCTGCCGTTCAGCAGCAGGTACTTCCAGTCCTGCAGCTGACGGCACACGGCATCGAAGACATAGAAATCGATGCCGACGATCAGGCCGGTCTCCTCCGCCAGGGGGATGAACTCGTCGGGCATCACCGTCTTGCCCGCCTGGCTCCAGCGTACCAGCGCCTCGAACCCGCACAGGCGGCCGTTGTGCAGGTCCAGTTGCGGTTGGTAGACCACCTGGAACTCGCTGTGCTGCAGGGCATGGCGCATTTCCCGCTCGAGCAGCAGGCGCCGCTGCATCTGTTCGTTCATCTGCGGGGTGAAGGCACAGATGCGGTTACGCCCCTGGTGCTTGGCCTGGTACATGGCGGTATCGGCGTTGCGCAGCAGGGTGCTGATATCGCTGCCGTCCTCGGGGTAGCAGCAGAAGCCGATGCTGCAGCTGACCACCACCTCCTGACCGTCGAGCAGCAGCGGCTCGGCGACGCTCTTTTTGAAACGTTCCAGGCCACCGAGGCGCTTGGTCATCTGACCACCGTCGGCCAGCAGGATGACGAATTCGTCGCCGCCCAGCCGCGCCACGGTGTCGATCTCCCGGGCGCAGGCCTTCAGCCGCTCGGCCACCTGCACCAGCAGCTGGTCGCCGGCGTTGTGGCCGAGACTGTCGTTGACCACCTTGAAGTTGTCGAGGTCCATGAACGCCAGGGTGAACAGGCCCTGATTGCGGCTGGCGAAGGCGATGGCCTGGAGAATGCGGTCATTGAGCAGGTTGCGGTTGGGCAACCCGGTCAGACTGTCGTGGTTGGCCTGGTGCTCCAGTTCTTCCTGGTAGCCCTTGGCCTCGGTGATGTCGTGCAGGATGCCGACGAAGTGGCTGACCTTGCCGCGATCGTTGACCACCGGGGCGAGGCGCAACTCGTTCCAGAAGGCCGAACCGTCCTTGCGGTAGTTGCGCAGTACCGCTCTGCCCTCCTCCTCTGCGCGCAGCGCCCGGCGAATGCTGTCCAGCTCCGGCTGGTCCTGGTCCTGGCCCTGCAGGAAACGACAGTTGCGTCCGATCACCTCCTCGCTGCGGTAGCCGGTGATGCGCTCGAAGGCCGGATTGACGTAGGCGATCGGCTGGTCCTCGCGCTGGTTGTCGGTGATGACGATGGCGTTGACGCTCGCCTCCATGGCCCGGGTGCGGATGCGAATCTCCAGGTCACGCTGGCGCTGTTCGCTGACGTCCTGGATTACCGCGATGGCGCCCTGCACAACGCCGTGCTCATCCAGGTAGGGCACGGCCGAGTTGAGGGTGGTCTTGTGGGTCTCGTCGAAGGCCTGGATATCGATGACCTCGTTACGCATCACCCGACCGTCGCGCACGGCCCGGGCCAACGGCCAGTCCTCCGCCCCCAGGGGTTCGCCGTGTTCGGCCCAGGCGCCCTGATAGCGGGCGTAGTCGCTCAGCTGGACTGGCTGGGGGCCGGCCCAGATCAAGCCGTTCTCCGGGTTGCTGAGAATCAACCGGCCCTTGCTGTCGGCGACCGATACGCCGACCGGCAGGTTGTCGAGAATCTTGCGCAGCAACGCCTCGCTCTGCGCCAGCGCCTGGGTGCGCTGCGCCACCAGTTGCTCGAGACTCTCGAACAGCCGCACCCGCCCGAGCGCCATGGCCAGCTGGCGGCCGATCGAGGCCAGGGCGACCAGTGCGTCCTCCGGCCAGGTCTGGCCCTTGTTGCGTACGACATTGAGCATGCCGATGGTCTCGCCCCCAAGCAGCAGCGGGATGCTGGCATGGCTCTGCCCGGCCATCCGCGTCAAAGCCGGACAGCCCGAGATATTGCTCGGCACGCTCAACTGGTCGTGCAGCCAGGCGTGTCGGCAGGGGCAGTCCACGGAGCAGGCGGTCAGGCGCTCCAGGCTGTAGTCGCCGTCACGGCCCCGCGCAGCGGCCACCCGCAGGCTACCGGCCCGCTCCTCGCCATCGGCGAGCAACAGCCAGGCACCAATCGCATTGGGAAATTCGAGAATGCGTCCCAGGGCAGTCTGGATCACGTGACGCTCGCTATTGGCGTCGGTCAGACCGCTGGTGAACTCGAACAGGCAATTGAGCAGCGAGTTGGTGCGGGTCAGTTCGTCGTGTTTGGCCAGCAGCTCGTGGTTGAGCCGCACGCCTTGCTCGTAGGTGGAGATCAGCAGGTCGAGAATCTGCTGACGACTGGCGGTGATGAAGTGGCGCTCGCCTTCGAGCACCACCTCCACGCCCATCTGCACCCGCTCGTTGCTGCGCAACTCGAGGTTGACCAGGAAGTAGCGGATGCGTGACATCAGGTACTTCTCGTCGTAGGGCTTGACGATGAAGTTGTCGGCGCCGCAGGCCAGGCCATGCACCACGTCCCGGGCATCGGCGAGGCTGGTGACCAGAATCACCGGGATGCTCGCCGTGCGCGGGTCGCCCTTGAGTTGACGACACAGCTCATAGCCGTCCATCTCGGGCATGACAATATCGCTGATGACGATGGTTGGCAGGCGCTCGGCCAGGCAGGTCAGGGCTTCCACGCCGTTGCGGGCGACGCGTGTCTGGCAACCGGACGCCTCGAGCAGGAACTGCAGTTCCGTGGCCTGGGTCGGGCTGTCCTCAACGATGAGAATTTCGGCATCCGTGAACATGGTCACTCTCCTCCTGGCGAGGTGCTGCGGGCAACGCCGCGCAGGGCAATCGTATTGAGCAGCGCCGCAATCGCCTCCGGCTGGAGCACCTGGCGTGCGGCGTGCAGCTTGATTGCGGCCAGAGGCATGGCATCGATCACCGCGCTGGTGGGCTCCTGAACGACGGTCAGCGCGCCCAGGCGGTGCAGCTCAAGCAACCCTTCTGCGCCGTCACGGCCCATGCCGGACAACTGAATGCCGATGGCCTGGTTGCCAAGGCTCCGACCGACGCTGCGGAACATATGGTCAGCCGAAGGGCAATAGGGCTCGCCGCTCCTGGCCTGCAACTGGGCCCGCAGGTCGGCGCTGACGCCCAATTGGCTGCCGTCCGGCGACAGGTAAAGCACCCCGGGCTGCAGGCGCAGACCGTGCTCGGCGATCACCACCGACACCGTGGAAACGCTGGTCAGCCAGTCACGAAAGCTGCCCACAAAGCCCGCGGCGATGTGTTGGGCCAGCAACAACGGCCAGGGCAGTTTGCCGGTCAAGCGTGATAGCAGTTCCTTTAACGCTACCGGGCCTCCAGCCGAGGCGGCGATCGCCACCAAGCGCGGAAGTCCGGGGTAAATGGGGCTGGCCGCGGGCGGCGCGACGGGTCTCTTCACTGAGCGCGGGCGGCGCACTATCTTGACTTGGGACATACTGCGCAGGGTGCTGATCAGCTCCTCGACGCGCGTCTCGAAGTTGGCGGCACCCGGACCCTGGGGTTTTTCCAGCACGCTCAAGGCTCCCGCCGCCAGCGCCTGCATGGCCGTGGCAGCCGCGTAGGCATTGGCGCTGGCCGTTACCACCACCACCGGCAACGCATATTTTTCGAGAATCCGCGCGGTGGTTTCATAGCCATCCATACCCGGCATGTGGACATCCATGGTGACGATGTCAGGCTGGTAGCTCTGCAGTACCCGCAACGCCTGTTCCCCGCTGTCCGCCTCGCGCACCTCGAAGCCCGCATGCTCCAGCACCGAACGCAGCAGCACGCGCAACACGGGTGAATCGTCGACTATCAGTACGCGCATGACGGCTCTCGGTCAGATCAAACGACGAATGGCATCCAGCAGGCTGTCCTGCTCGAAGCCGCTTTTCACCAGATAGGCGCTGGCGCCGACCTCCAGCCCGCGGGCGCGGTCCTCGGCCGAGTGCAGCGCCGTCACCAGGACCACCGGCAAGCCGGCCAGGTCGCGGTCCGCGCGTATCCGTTCGGTCAGGGTAAAACCGTCCATGCGCGGCATTTCCACATCCGACACCAGCAGGTCGAAGGCGCCCTGTTTCAGGGCGTTCCAGGCCTCCAGGCCATCGTTGGCCGTGGTGACCTGGTATCCCGCGCCCTCGAGAATGGCCTTGAGCAGACCGCGCGAGGTAAAGGAGTCCTCGGCGATCAGCAGGCGCTGAGCAACGGAGGTAAGCGCTTCGCCATCGCTGCGCTGCAGGCTGCCGGCGCCGACGTCCAGGGCGCTGCGATAGAGATCGCCAGGATGCAGGATGGGCACCAGTTGACCGTCGCCGAGCAGGGTCGCGCCCAGCAGGTTGCGCACCCGCAACAGCTGTCGGCCGAGACTCTTGACGGTAATTTCCTGGTCGCCCAGCAGCTCGTCGACCAACAGTACGAAGCGCTCACCACGCACCTTGAGCAACAGCAGGGTCAACTCGGCGTCGCGGCTGGTCGGCGCGCTCAGGCCGAGTACATCGGTCAGGGTCCAGACCGGTAGGACCAGGCCATCGAGGACCAGCGATGGGCGGCTCTCGAGGTTCTTGACCGCACCGTTGGGCAGACGCATGCAGCGTTCCACAGCCAGCGCGGGCACCGCGAAGGTGCGCTCGGCATTGCGTACGATCACCGCCCGGAAGGTCGAGAGGCTCAGCGGCAGGTGCAGGTGAAAGCAGGTGCCTAGACCGGGGCTCGACTCCAGCTCGATGCGCCCACCCAGGCGCTCGACCACCTCCTGCACGATGGCCATGCCCAGACCGCGGCCGGACAGGTCGGTGATCAGCGCACTGGTGGACAAGCCGGAGCGGAAGATCAGCCGCTGGCTTTCCGCCTCGTCCAGCGTCTCGGCCTGCTCCTGGTTGAGCAGCCCTGCGGCAACCGCCTTGGCCCTGAGCGAGGCCGCCGAGATTCCATCGCCGTCGTCCTGCACGCGCAGCTCGAAACGATCGGCCGACTCTTGCAACAGTTCGACCTGAATCACGCCGACTGCTGGCTTGCCGCTGGCCTCGCGGCGCTGCGGCGATTCAAGGCCGTGATCCACGGCATTGCGTAACAGGTGGGTGAGGACCGTGCGCAACTCGTCGAGAATGCGCTTGTCGATCTGCAGATCCGTTCCCTTCAGCCGCAGTTCTACGCGTTTGTCTGACTGGCTGGCCAGGTCCTGGACCATAGCCGGCAACCCTTCCATCAGTGAGCTGCCGGCCAACAGCAAGACGGCCTGCAGCTCACTGACGTGGGCATCGGACAGCTGGGTCAGGCCTTGCCCCAGGTGTTGGCCGGCCTTTGCCAGCTGGATCGACTCGAAGTGCAGGCGATCCAGTTGCGCCTGGCTCCAGTTCAGGTAGTCGAGCAGCCCCTTGAGGGCGTCGCGGCTGGCCAACGGCAGCTCTTCGAGCTGGGCGTGCAGGCGCTTCAGACTGCCGGCGCCGAGCAGGCGCTTGCCGCGTTGCGGCTCGAAGGCGGTCACATGTTCCCGCAGACGCCGCGACAGCGCCTGGGCCTCGAGCTTGTGCTGCAGCAGGGTCTCGCTGTGGAACAACAGGTTGTCCAGCCGGCGGGTCGCGACGCGGACAGTTTCCGGGTCCTGCGGTGGCGAAGCCCTGGCCGGCGCAGACACTGGCAACTCCACCACCTCGCCGCGAGCGGCATTTTCCAGGCGCTCACAGAGCAGCTCGGACACCCCGGTCTCGAGGTCCTTCCCCTGATGCAGCTGCTGCACCATGTGCAGGGCATGGCGACACAGCTCGACACGCTCTGCGGTCAGCTCCAGCAGTCCTCCCCGTGCCGCACCCAACAGGCTTTCCCAGGCATGGCAGAGCCGCTCGATGGACTTCAGGCCCACCGCACGGGCCGCCCCCTTGAGGCTGTGTACCTCGCGGAACAGCGACTCGACCGAATCGCCGCCGGCCCCCGTCTGGCGCCAGTTGGCCAGGGTGTCGGCGAGCACGCCCAGGCGCTCGCCGGCCTCGATCCTGAAGCTCTCCAGCAAGCGCTCCTGCAGCGCCTTGCGATCCAGGCTCATGGGCGGCTCACAGCTTGAACTGGGCCGCCAGGCCCTGAAGGGTGCGGCCCAGCTCATGCAGGTTGCGGGTGGCCTGGTCCATCTGCCGCGTGCCGCTGACGTTGCTCTGGCTGGCCTCGCGAATACTGGCCATGGCGTTGGCCACCTGATCCATGCCGACCATCTGCTGCTGACTGGTGGCGGCGATCTGCACGGCCATTTTGTTGGATTCGGTAATGCTGCTGTCCAGCGCGCGGATAGCCTCGCCGCTGCTCTGCGCCCGCTCGTAGCCCGATTCCACGGTCTTGCTGCCCTGCTCGGCCAGCAGCACGGCCTTGGTCATGGCCTTCTGGATTTCACCGAGGATGCCGCGCACCTGGGCGGTGGCCTGCTTGGACTGGTCGGCCAGGGCCTTGACCTCCTGGGCCACCACCGAGAAGCCCTTGCCGCTCTCGCCGGCGCGCATCGCCTCGATCGAGGCGTTGACACCAAGCAGGTTGGACTGTTCGGCCAGGTCACTGACCGACGCAACGATCTCGCCGATGGTCTGGCTCTGCTCGCCAAGGCGCATGATGCTTTCCGCTACTGCCTGCATCTGCTCACGGATCAGGCCCATGCCCTTGAGCGCCTCTTCCACCGACTGCCGGCCGCCCTGGGCGACTTCCCGGGTACGCGCGGTGCTGTCGGCCACCGATTGCGCCTTGCTGCTGGCCACTACCGCGGTCTGCTTGACCTCGTCCACGGTGGTGACGATCTCACTGATGGCGGTGGCGGTTTCCTGGGTATTGGTGGCGACCTGACTGGTGGCCGCCAGCACTTCCTCGCTGGAGGACGCGAGAACCGCGATGCCCTCGTTGAGCTCGCCGACCAGGTTGCGCAGGTTCGCCAGCATGGTGGCGAAAGCAGTGCCCAGCACATCCTGGTCGGAGACCGGCTGACTGTCCTGGCTCAGATGGCCCTGGGCCAGGTATTCGGCCTTGGCGGCCAGGGCCAGCAGGTATTGACTCATCTGACTGAAGGCCTGGGCCAGGCGTCCGACCTCGTCGCGGCGGGTTTCGCTGCGCAATTCCCGGGGGATCTCGCCGCGGCTGATCCGTTCGGCCATCAGGGTCAGGTGCGCCAGTGGCTGGGCGATATGCCGGCTGAGTTGCCAGGCCATGGCGATGCCGAACAACAGCATCAACAGGCCCATCAGCAACTGCTCCAGACGCTGGCGCTCGACCTCTGCCTTGGCCTGAAGCAGGGTTTGCAGCACCTTCTGCTCGGTCAGCTCGGCCAGCTGCTGTCCCAGTTCGTTGATCTTCTCCATGCGCTGCAACTGAACCCCCAATGCCAGCGCTTCGGCCGCCTGGACCTGGCCGTTGCGGATCATCGGCAACAATTGCTGGTCGCGGGTCTGCACGAACGCGTTGCGCACGTCAATCAACTGATCGAGTAGGCGGCCCGTGTCGCTTTCATCGCCCAATCCGCCGAGCAGCTCGTTGAACAGGCGGTCATTGGCCTTCGACAGCGCCTCGATTTCGCCCTCGCTCCGTGTCAGGCGTGTGCCACCGTCACCGTGGGCGTCAGCCATCGCCTGAAGGAGTTCGGCGCGCTGGGTGATGATGTTGACGCGCAGCTCCTTTACCTTGGCGACCCGCTCGAAACTGCGCTGGAACAGGGCGGCCTGGTTCTCCTGAAGGCTGGCGAAACGCTGCAGCGAGCTGAGCAGCAGGGCCGCAAAGCCGAGGATGAGCGCGGCGAAAACCAGCACCAGTTTGCTGCCGATACTCAGGTTGGCAATGCTTCTGAACATGCGTGTTTCTCCTTGTCCCGGGGGACTGATCCAGCGGCCATGGCCGGGTAAAGATCATCCTGGTTCAGCTCATAGCTTGAAGCGGCTCGCCAGCGTTTTGAGCTTCATGCCCAGTTGGTGCAGGTTGCGCGCGGCCAAATCAACCTGCTGGGTGCCGCCGACGTTGTCCTGGCTGGCCTGGCGTATGCTCGCCATGGCCGAAGCGATCTGGTCCATGCCGATCATCTGCTGCTGGCTGGTGGCGGCGATCTGCAGCGCCACCTCGCTCGAGGCCTCGATGTTGTTGCTCAGGGTGCGGATCGCCTCGCCGCTCGATTGTGCCCGTTCGAAGCCGCTTTCCACCGTCTTGCTGCCCTGCTCGGCCAGCAGCACGGCCTTGGTCATGGCCTTCTGGATTTCGCCGAGAATGCCGCGCACCTGGGCGGTGGCCTGCTTGGACTGGTCGGCCAGTGCCTTCACCTCCTGGGCCACCACCGAGAAGCCCTTGCCCGCCTCGCCGGCTTTCATCGCCTCGATCGAGGCATTGACCCCGAGCAGATTGGACTGCTCCGCCAGGTCGCCGACCGAGGCGACTATCTCGCCGATGGTCTGGCTCTGCTCGCCCAGGCGCATGATGCTTTCCGCCACCGCCTGCATCTGTTCGCGAATCTGGCCCATGCCCTTGAGCGCCTCCTCCACGGCCTCGCGTCCGCTCAGTGCCACCTGGCGGGTACGTTCGGTGCTCTCGGCGACCGTTTGCGACTTGCTGCCTGCCAGCACCGCGGTCTGCTTGACCTCTTCGACCGTGGTGACGATCTCGCTGATGGCGGTGGCGGTTTCCTGGGTGCTGGTGGCCACCTGGCTGGTGGCCGCAAGGATCTCTTCACTGGAAGAGGCCAATACGGAGATGCCCTCGTTCATCTCCTTGACCAGCTCGCGCAGGTATTGGCTCATGTCGACGAACGCCTGGGACAGGCGACCCACCTCATCCTGGCGGGTACTGCTGGTGATGCCCTGGGGAATCTCGCCGCGGCCGATGCGTTCTGCCCAGCCGGTCAGGCGCGCCAGCGGTTGGGCGATGTGGCGGCTGAGTAGCCACGCCAGGAAGGCGCTGACGCCGATCAGTAACAGGGACAGACGGAACATCTGCTCGCGCTGGGCCTCCAGCGCCTCACGGGACCCCTGCAGGGCGGTCGCAACGCGCTGATCGGTGCTGTCGGACAGCTGCACGCCGAGCTCATGAATCCTGTTCATCCGGTCAAGCTGCACCCCTTTGCTCAGCTGCCGCACCTGATCGAGCGCCCCGGTGCGGACCAGCCTCAGTTGCTCGGTGCGGGTCTGCGCCAGGGCCTCGCGCACTGCCAGCAGCTCATCGAGCAGGTCGGCGAACTCTGGATCGCCGCCGGCGGTCTGCTGCAGGCGCTTGACCAGCCTGTCGTTCTCGAGGTTGCGACGGCGGATCTCATCCTCGATGCCATCCAGCTCGCTCGTAACGTCCCCGTTGAGAATCTGCAGCAGGTCGCTGCGCTGCGCCGAGAGGTTCACGCGCAGCTCCTTGACGTCCGAAAGCCGCGCATAGTGCTGCTGAAAGTGCTCCTCCTCATTGGCCTGCAGGTCAGCGAATCGTTCCAGACTGCTGAAGAGCAGGATGCCGAAACCGGCGATCAGGGCGGCGAACGCCGCGATCAGTTTGCTGCCGATTCCCAGGTTGAGAATCCTGCCCATCGTCTTCTCCATTGCCCTAATCCTCGACCTTGATCCGCAAATTCTCGTCGCTCAGCAGCAATGCCCCATCGAGCACGGTGCGGTGTTCGGCGGTGACGCCGAGCAGGTAGGCCGTGCGAACTCCGGATAGGTTGGCCACGCGCTTCTGCAGCCCATCGCGGCGGATCTGGCCGATCCCCTGGACCCGATCGATCAGCAGGCCGAACTCCATGTCCGGGCTGCGCAGGACCGCCATGAAGTTCTTGTCGGACAGCCCGCCGATCGGCAACTCGAACAGTACCCGCAGGTCGATTAGCGAAACGATGTGTCCTCGCACGTTGACGATTCCCAGCACGAACGGCGGAACGCACGGCAAGGGAGTGTACTGGCCCAACGGCAACACCTCGGCGACGTGCGCACTTTCGATGGCATACAGTTCGCCGCTGATGCTGAACGTCAGTACCTCCAGCCAATCCTCGACCTGCTCCTTTTGCTCCTTCTCCGCCCACTGCTGTGTGCGTTTCAACAGGCGGGCGTCGCGTTCCTCGGCATCGACGCCGAAACCTGCGGCCAGGCGCTCCTCGAATTGACTCAGACGCTGACGAATCTGCGCCCAGCGCAGGTCTTCCTTCAGTGACTCGGACATGTACGCGCTTCCTGTTGCAATTGATCGCACAACCGCAGCAGCTGCGCGCAACTGATGCCGTCGCCATGGGCGGCCGGGGCGGCACCGTCCTGTGTCAGGAGCAGTTGCCTGCAGACCTGCAGCGCCTTGTCGCTGGCGCGCCACTGCCCCTCGGCGCGCAGCAGGCGGGCGCGCAGGAAATAGCCGAGGATGAACTCGGGGTCCAGGTACAGCGCCTTGTGCAGGGCCTTCAGCGCCGCCTGGTTGTCGCCGGCTTGCTGCGCGAGCAGGGCCTGCAGCCAATAGGCCTCGGGCGCGGCGCAGTCCAGGTCCAGCGCCCTTTGCAGCCACTCCCTGGCCTGCTCGACCTGGTGCTGGTCGGCCCAGCTGCGCGCTAGGGCCAGGCAGGCCCGGTGCTGCTCGGCGCGACTCAGGTCGGCGCATCCCAGAAAGGCCAGGAGCGCCTCACGGGCCGGCTCATGGTGACCGCCGGCCAGCGCCTGGGCGGCCTGACGCCAGTAGCCTTCGCTCGAGCCGTGCCGAGTATCTGGGCGACCCGGCTCGGCTGCGGTGATCGACACGGGACTCTCCGATCTATCGATAGGCCGTGGGGCTAGACGCGTTGCCGGAGCGGGTTCCAGCGGCAGCGTCGGCGCCGATGAGGGTACAAAGCTGGCGACGGTCGGGGCGCCTGCGCCGCTCAAGGCATAGTTGCAGCCAGCCCAGCGGCCACTCAGCCCAGCCTGGGTGGCGAGTCCCGCCTCGACCGCGCTGAGCAGCAGCAGGCCGTCTGCGCTTAGGCTGACGAGCAGGCGACGCAGTGCGCCGAGGGCCCGACCCGGCGAGAAATACATCAGCACATTGCGGCACAGGATCAGGTCGGCGCCGGGAAGCGCCGGCGGCAGCTGGCTGTCGGCGAGGTTGTACTGGACGAAGCTGATGCGCCCGCGCCATGCCGGGCGCACCCGCCAGCGACGCCCCTCGGCCTGGAAGTGGCGCTGGCGGAACGTCTCCTCGTTGCTGCGAAAGGCGTTCTGCCCGTAGAGCCCCTGCTCCGCGCGGGCGAGGAAGGCCGCGTTGATATCACTGGCGACCAGCTCCACGGACCACTGCGCACGGTCGTGCCCAAGCAGTTCATCGATCAGGAACAGCAGGCCGTAGGCCTCCTCGCCGGTACAGCAGCCGGCACTCCACAAGCGCAGGCTGCGTCGGCCTTCCTGCCGGCGCCGGGCAACGAGGGGGGCGAGGTGATGGCTGGCGAGCCAGTCGAAGGCTTCGAGATCGCGGCGAAAGTAGGTCTCGCCGACGGTAAAGGCCGCTATCAGGCCTTGCTCCTGGACGGCATCCCAGTCGGCGAATGCCAATTCCCGCAACCAGCCATCGAAGTCCGCGACTTGCCGTTCCATCGCCAGCAGCTGTAGGCGACGCAGCAGGTCCGACTGTTTCGAACCGGAGAAATCCATGCCAAGGTGCTGCAGCACCTTGTGGCTCAGGGCTTTGAGCAGACGCGGTGAACAGCTGGGCTCAGCGCGCAGCATCGAATACGCCCTCCCTGGCCGTCAGCAGGGCATCGAGTCGATGCTCGTCCTCGTTACTGAGCAGCTGTTCGACATCCTGGATCAGCAGGAGTCCGTCGTTGCTGCGCACCACCCCGCGCAACAGACTGGAGGGCACCCGTGGGTCGGGTGCAGAGGTGAAGTCTTCGCCGTCACAAACACGCACCGCCTCGACCTGCTCGACCGGCAGCAACAGCTCGCGAGTGCTGGTAGTCAGCCAGATAAAAGGTTGCCACAGGGTAAGCTTGGGCGAGTCCCAGCCGAATCGGCGGGCCAGGTCCACCACCGGGAGCAGCCTGCCACGTACATTGGCCAGTCCCGAGATCGTCTCGGGCGCCCCGGGCAAGGGAAGGCTCTGCAGCGCCGGCAGCACTCGAACCACCTGATCGAGGGCAACCGCCAAGTGCTGACCCGACAACCAGAACGGTAACACCAGGTATCTGTCCATAGATCCGTCCCTGTCACCACACGCTATTACTCACCCTCTACCCTAGCTCAGGGAGACCCGGCGTCCAGTCCTCTGGAACAAGCAATAGATAGCAAAGTGCTATTGCGGGTCGACACTAGCACGGGCGTCGTCTTCCTTGGAAGCGGGTTGCAGCTGCCAGCCTCCGCCCAGTGCGGCGATCAGCTGGACGCTGGCGTTCAGACGATTGCCGAGCAACGTCAGGCTGCTGCGTTCGCTGTCCAGGGCGGTGGTCTGCACATTGACCACGCTGTTGAAATCGACGGTACCGGCCTTGTACTGGTTCTCGATCAGCCGCAGCGATTCGCGCGCGGCATCGAGGGCCTGCTGCTGGATGCCAGCCTCCTGCTCAAGCACCCGCAGTTGCACGAGGTTGTCTTCGACCTCGCGGAAGCTGGCCAGCACGGCCTGGCGGTACTCGGCGACAGTTTGATCGTAGGCCGCCTCGCTGCGCTCCAGCTCGGCGCGCCGGGCGCCTGCGTCGAACAGGCTCAGGGCCAGTTCAGGGCCGAGCGACCAGAAGCGGTTGGGCAGGCTGATCCAGTTGGCGAAGCTGCTGCTGCGATAGCCACCGCTGGCGGACAGCGTCAGGTCCGGGTACCAGGCCGCCTGGGCGACGCCGATCTCGGCGTTGGCGGCGATCACCCGGCGCTCGGCGGCGGCCACATCCGGGCGCCGTTCGAGCAGCTGCGACGGCAGTGCCAGCGGAATCTGCGGCAGTGTCGGCAGCCCTGGGCGAGCGGCAATGCGCAGCTCGCTCGGCGGCACGCCGACCAGCACGGCAATGGCATGCTCCAGCTGGTCGCGCTGCCAATGCAGGTCGATGGCCTGGGCCTGGGTGCTCCTGAGCTGGGTCAGCGCCTGGCTGACGTCGGACTTGGCGACTATGCCGGCGCGGTACTGGTTCTCGGTGAGCTTCAGCGAGCGGGCGTAGGCGGCGACGGTGGCGTCCAGCAGGCGCTGCTGATCGTCCAGCACGCGCAATTGCAGGTAGTTCTGCACCAGCTCGGCCTGCTGGCTGAGCCGCAGCGCGGCGAGCTCGGCGGCGCTGGCCTGGTAGGTGGCCTCACTGGCCTCCAGTGAACGACGCAGCTTGCCCCAGATATCCAGTTCCCAGGCGGCATTGAGGCCCAGCTGGTATGAGTTGGAGACTGCGCTGCCTGTGCCAACGCTGCCTAGACTTGTCGCCGACTGCCCGCCACCCTGGGCGCCGCGGCTGACCCCGACGCTGGTCGACAGGTTCGGATAGAGCGCCGCCCGGGCACCGCGCGCCAGGGCTCGGGCCTGGCGATACTGGGCCTCGGCGGCGGCGAGGTTCTGGTTGGACAGGTTCAGCCGCTCCACCAGGGCGTCGAGTTGCGCATCGCCGTACAAGCTCCACCAGCGCCCACGTTCCAGATTCTCGCTGGGGTTGGCCAGGGTCCAGCCCTCACTCTGGCGGAACTGCACCGGAATGCTTTGCTGCGGACGCTGGTAATCCGGTCCCAGGGCGCAGCCGCTCAGGAGCAGCGCCAGGGCGATCAGGGTCAGGGGGCGTTGGATCGGCATCAAAGTGCTCATAGCGGGATTTCCAGGGCAGCATCGCTGGGCACGCCGCGCCAGCGATTGACGCGGTGGCGCAGGCGGTCGAGATAGAGGTAGACCACCGGGGTGGTGAAGAGGGTCAGCAGCTGACTGAGGATCAGCCCGCCGACGATGGTCAGACCCAGCGGCTGACGCATCTCCGCCCCTTCGGCCATGCCCAGCAGCAGCGGCAAGGCGCCGAGCAGGGCCGCCAGGGTGGTCATGATGATCGGCCGGAAACGCAGCAGGCAGGCACGGCGGATCGATTCCTGGGGGCTCAGGCGCTCCTGGCGCTCCAGCTGCAGGGCCAGGTCGATCATCAGGATGGCGTTCTTCTTCACCACACCGATCAGCAGGAAGAGTCCGAGCAGGGAGATCAGGCTGAACTCGCCGCCGGTGAGGATGATCGCCAGCAAGGCGCCGACCCCGGCCGAGGGCAGCGTCGAGAGAATGGTCAGCGGGTGGATGTAGCTCTCGTAGAGGATGCCCAGCACGATGTAGACCACCAGCAAGGCACCGAGAATCATCAACGGCTGCCCCTTGGCGGCACTGGCGAAGGCGCCGCCGGTGCCGCCCAGGCTGCCCTGCACCTCGGTCGGCAGATTGACCTGCGCCACCGCCCGGGCGATGGCGGCATTGGCCTGTTCCTGGGTCACCCCTGGCGCCAGGGAATAACCGATGCTGTCGGCGGCGAACTGGCCCTGATGGTTGACCCGGTCCTCTTCCAGGCTGCGCGTCCAACTGGCGAAGCTCGACAGCGGCACCCGCTGGCCGTCGGCGCCGATCACCTGGATCTGCGCGAGGGTCTCGGGGTACTCGGCGTACTTCGGGTTGATTTCCATGACCACGCTGTACTGATTGAGGCTGTCATAGATGGTGGAGATCTGCCGCTGGCTGAACGCGTTGTTCAGCACCGCGGTGATCATGCTCATGTCCACCCCCAGGCGCCTGGCGGCGTCGCGGTCCACCAGCAGGCGAATCTGCTGGGCACCCTCGCCCTCGTTGGCATCGATGCCGGTCAGCTCCGGCAGTGCCGCCAGGGCGTCGCGCACTTTCGGCAGCCAGGCGTTGAGGTCGTCCAGCTCGCTGGCCATCAGCACGTATTCGTTCTCCGAGCTGCGGCCCTGGCGTCCGCCGAACTGCAGGTCCTGGTCCGGCATGAGGAACAGCCGCCCTCCCGGTACCTTGGGCAGGTCGGCGCGCAGGCGCTCGATCACCTGCTGGGCGGACAGGTCGCGCTCGGCCATGGGTTTGAGGCGCACCACCAGAAAGGCGTTGTTGATTCCGCTGTTGCCGCCGATAAAACCCGCCACGCTCTGCACGGCCGGGTCGGCCAGCAAGGCGCGTCGGTAGATCTCCATCTTCGGCTGCATGACCTGAAAGGACAGGCCATCGTCGCCGCGCACGAAGCCGATCAACTGACCGGTGTCCTGCTGCGGCAGGAAGGTCTTCGGCACCTCCACGAAGAGAAACACGTTGAACGCCACGGTCGCCAGCAGGCTCAGCAGGGTCAGCCGGTGATGGCGCAGGGCCCAGTCCAGGCCCCGCCCGTAGGCCGCCAGCACCCGCGATTGCAGGCGCGCGCCGAAGCGCTGCAAGGGGCCCTGCTGGCGCTCAGCCCGTTCGGCCTTGAGCCAGCGGGCACAGAGCATCGGCGTCAGGGTCAGCGACACCAGCATGGAAATCAGGATGGCCACCGCCAGGGTGATGGAGAACTCGTGGAACAGCTTGCTGACGATGCCCCCCATGAACAGGATCGAGAGAAACACCACGACCAGCGACAGGTTCATCGACAACAGGGTGAAGCCGACTTCCCGCGAGCCCTTGAACGCCGCCGCCATGGGCGTTTCGCCCGCCTCGATATGCCGCGAGATGTTCTCCAGCACCACGATGGCGTCGTCCACCACCAGACCGGTGGCGATGATCAGGGCCATCAGCGACAGGTTGTTCAGGGAGAAGTCCAGCAGGTACATCAGGGCGAAGGTGCCGACCAGCGATACCGGCACCGCCAACGCCGGGATCAGCGCGGCGCGCCAGCGGCCGAGGAAGGCGAACACCACCAGGGTCACCAGGGCCACGGCGATCAGCAGGGTGCGCTCGGCTTCATGCAGGGTGGCGCGGATCACCGGCGAGCGGTCCATCGCCACCTCCAGGGTGACGCTGGCCGGCAACACCGCCTGCAGGGCCGGCAGCTGGGCGCGGATGTCGGCGATGGTTACGATGATATTGGCGCCGGCCTGGCGATTGATCACCAGCAACACCGCCTCGTGGTCGTTGTAGAAGCCGCTGTTGTAGCGGTCCTGCACGCCGTCGCTGACCGTGGCGACGTCGCCCAGGCGCACCGCCGCGCCGTTCTGGTAGCGGATGATCAGCGGGCGGTAGTCGGCGGCCTTGTCCAGCTGGTCGTTGGCCTGGATCTGCCAGTGACGGGCATCATCTTCCAGGGCGCCCTTGGGGCGATCGAGGTTGGCCTGGGTGATGGCCTCGCGGACCTCGTCCAGCGCGATGCCGTAGTGATCCAGCAGGCGCGGCTCCAGGGCCACGCGCACCGCCGGCAGCGAGCTGCCGCCGACCTGCACCTCGCCGACGCCCTTGACCTGGGCCAGCTTCTGCCCCAGCACGGTGGCCGCCAGGTCGTACAGCTCCCCTTTGTGTAACAGCGGCGAGGTCAGTGACAGCACCATGATCGGCGCCTGCGAGGGATTGATCTTGCGGTAGCTGGGCATGCTGCGCATGCCGCTGGGCAGCAGGTTGCGCGCGGCATTGATCGCCGCCTGCACCTCGCGGGCGGCGGCGTCGACATCCCGGTCGATGTCGAACAGCAGGATGATCCGCGTGTTGCCCTGGCTGCTGCGACTGGTCATTTCGCTGATGCCGGCGATGGTCCCGAGCGAGCGCTCCAGCGGCGTGGCCACGCTGGAGGCCATGACCTGGGGACTGGCGCCCGGCAGGTTGGCGTCGACCACTATGGCCGGAAAGTCCATCTGCGGCAGCGGCGCCACCGGCAGCAAACCGAAGGTCAGGCCGCCGAGCAGGAGGATGGCCAGGCTCAGCAGCAGGGTCGCCACCGGCCGGCGGATAAAGGGCGCCGAGAGGTTCATGGTTCGACCAGGACACCCGCCGCGCTGCGCCCGCCGAGGCGACGCGCCAGGCGGTCGAACCAGAGGTAGATCACCGGCGTGGTGAACAGTGTGAGCAGCTGACTGAGCAATAGCCCACCGACCATGACCAGGCCCAGGGGCTGGCGCAGCTCCGCCCCGGAACCACTGGCCAGCATCAGCGGAATGGCGCCGAACAGCGCCGCCAGGGTGGTCATCAGAATCGGCCGGAAGCGCAGCAAGGCGGCCTGGTAGATCGCCGCCTCGGGGGCCATGCCCTGCTGGCGTTCGGCCTCCAGGGCGAAGTCGATCATCATGATGGCGTTCTTCTTGACGATGCCGATCAGCAGGATGATGCCGATGACGGCGATCAGGCCCAGGTCGTTGCCGGTCAGCAGCAGCGCCAGCAAGGCCCCGACCCCGGCCGAGGGCAGCGTGGAGAGGATGGTGATCGGATGGATGTAGCTCTCGTAGAGCACGCCGAGCACGATGTACATGGTCACCACCGCCGCCAGGATCAGCAACAGGGTACTCGACAGCGAACTGCGAAAGGCTTCGGCCGCGCCCTGGAAGCGGCTCTGGATGCCGGCCGGCAAGCCGATGGCCTGCTCGACCTGCTCGATCACCGCCACCGCCTCGCCCAGCGACGTGCCGCCGGCCAGGTTGAACGACACGGTGACCGCCGGGAACTGGCCGATATGGTTGATCAGCAGCGCCGCCGCGCGTTGCTCGATCCTGGCCAGGGCGGACAGGCGAACCTGCTGGCCACTGGCGCTGCGTACATGGACCTGCTCCAACGCCGCCGGGCCGAGGCTGCCGGCGCCCTGGCTCTCCAGCACCACCCGGTACTGGCTGGCCTGGGTGAAGATGGTGGAGATCTGCCGTTGGCCGAAGGCGTCATACAGGGCATCGTCGATGTCGGCGATGCTCACGCCGAGACGGGCGGCGGCGTCGCGGTCGATTTCCAGATACACCTGCAGGCCGCGGTTCTGCAGGTCGCTGGCCACGTCGCCGAGGGCCGGCTGCTGGCGCAGAGCCTCGACCAGCCGTGGCGTCCAGGTCTCCAGCAGCGCCATATCCGGTGACTCGAGGCTGAACTGGTACTGGGTGCGGCTGACCCGTCCCTCGATGCTCAGGTCCTGTACCGGCTGCAGGTACAGCTGGATCCCCGGCACCTTGGCCAGCGCCGGGCGCAGACGCTCGATCACCTGGCTGGCCGTGACCTCGCGTTCGCGGTGCGGCTTGAGGTTGATCAGCAGGCGCCCGCTGTTCAGCGTCGGGTTGTCGCCGTCCACCCCGATATAGGACGACAGGCTGGCTACCGCCGGGTCCTTGAGTATCACCTCGGCCAGGCGCTGCTGGCGCTCGCTCATGGCGGCGAAGGAAATGCTCTGCGGCGCCTCGGAAATGCCCTGGATCGCGCCGGTGTCCTGCACCGGAAAGAAGCCCTTGGGCACGGCCAGGTACAGCAGCACGGTGAGGACCAGGGTGCCCAGCGCCACCAGCAGGGTCAGGGTCTGATGCCGCAGCACCCATTGCAGGGCGTCGGCATAGCGCGCGATCAGGCCATCGATAAAGGCCCCGCTGGCGCGGTAGAAACGCCCCTGATCGGCTTCCTTTTCCTGCTTGAGCAGGCGCGCGCACATCATCGGCGTCAGGGTCAGCGACACCAGCAGGGAGATCAGGATCGCCACCGCCAGGGTGATGGCGAATTCGCGGAACAGGCGGCCGACCACGTCGGCCATGAACAGCAGCGGGATCAACACGGCGATCAGCGACAGGGTGAGGGAAACCAGGGTGAAGCCGATCTGCTTGGCGCCCTTGAGCGCGGCATTCAGCGGCGTCTCGCCCGCCTCCAGGTGACGGCTGATGTTTTCCAGCATGACGATGGCGTCGTCCACCACGAAGCCGGTGGCAATGGTCAGCGCCATCAGGGTCAGGTTATTGATCGAGAAACCGGCCAGGTACATCAGCGCAAAGGTGCCGATCAGCGACAACGGCACCACGATCGAGGGAATCAGGGTGGCGGACAGCTTGCGCAGGAACAGGAAGGTCACCAGCACCACCAGAGCGATGGCCAGCAGCAACTCGAACTGCACGTCGCTGATCGCCGCGCGGATGGTCTGGGTACGGTCGGTCAGTACCTTGACCTCCAGGCTGGCGGGCAGGCCGGCGGTGATGCTCGGCAACAGCTTGTGGATGCGATCGACCACCTCGATCACGTTGGCGCCGGGCTGACGCTGGATGGTCAGCAGCACCGTCTCGTTGCGGTCGGCCCAGGCAGCCAGGCGCCGGTTCTCGGCACCGTCGACCACGCTGGCGACATCCTCCAGGCGCAGGGCCGCGGCGTTTTCGTACTTGAGGATCAGGCCGCGGTATTCGTCGGCGGACTTGAGCTGATCGTTGGCATCCAGCTGCGAGACCCGGGTCGGCCCGTCGAAGTTGCCCTTGGGCTGGTTGACGTTGGAGGCGGTGATCAGCGCACGCACGTCGCTCAGGTTGAGGCCGTGACTGGCCAGGGCCTGCGGGTCGACGCGGATGCGCACCGCCGGCCGCTGGCCGCCGGCCAGACTGACCAGGCCGACACCGCTGATCTGGGCGATCTTCTGCGCCATGCGCGTGTCGACCAGGTCGTGCACCTCGGTCAGCGGCAGGGTCGCCGAGCTGATCGCCAGGCTCAGTACCGGGGTGTCCGCCGGGTTGACCTTGTTGTACACCGGCGGCGCCGGCAGGTCCTTGGGCAACAGGTTGGTGGCGCCATTGATCGCCGCCTGCACCTGCTGCTCGGCCACATCCAGATCGACCGCCAACGCGAAACGCAGGGTAATCACCGAGGCGCCCCCGGAACTGGCCGAGGACATCTGTTGCAACCCCGGCATCTGCCCGAACTGCCGCTCCAGCGGCGCGGTGACGGCGCTGGTCATCACCTCGGGGCTGGCACCGGGGTACAGGGTCAGCACGCGAATGGTCGGGTAATCCACCTGGGGCAAGGCCGATACCGGCAGGAGCCGGTAGGCGATCAGGCCGAGCAGGAAGATCGCCAGCATCAGCAGCGTGGTGGCGACCGGACGCAGGATGAACAGGCGCGAGGCGTTCATGCGTCGTCTTTCGCCTTGGCCGTGGCCTGGGCCTGTTCGCCGCTGGCGTCCATCACCTCGACCGGGCTGCCGTCGCGCAGGCGGTCGGTACCCTCCAGCACCAGGCGCTCGCCGAGGGCGACGCCCTGCTCGACCAGGGTCAACTGGCCATCGCTGGGTCCGACTGCCACGGGACGCACCTGCACCTTGTCCTGCTCGTCGATGACGTAGACGAAGGTGCCGCTGGCGCCGTACTGCAGGGCTGCCGCGGGGATCAGCAGGGCCTCGCGGCGGACTTCCACGCGCAGGCGCACGTTGACGAACTGGTTGGGAAACAGCAGCTCCTCGGCATTGGCGAAACGGGCCTTGAGCTTGACCGTACCGGTGGCGGTATCGATCAGGTTGTCCAGGCTGTCCAGCACGCCCTCGGCAAGCTTCGCCCGCTCGCTGCGATCCCAGGCCTCGACCGGCAGTGGCTGGCCGCCGCGGAACTGGCGCAGCACCTCAGGCAGTTCGCCTTCGGCCAAGGTGAACAGCACGGAGATCGGTTCGGTCTGGGTGATCACCACCAGCGGCAGCGCGTCACTCGAACTCAGCAGGTTGCCGGCATCCACCTGACGCAGCCCCAGGCGTCCGCCGATGGGGGCGCGCACCTGGGTGAACTCGAGGTTGAGGCGGGCCTCGGCTACCGCGGCCTGGTTGCTCTTGAGCGCGCCGCGGTACTGGTTGACCAGGGCCTGCTGGGTGTCCAGGGTCTGCTTGGCGATGGAGTCCTCGGCGTACAGGCCACGGTAGCGGGCCAGGTCCAGCTCGGCATTGGTCAGCTGCGCCTGGTTCTCCTGCAGCAGCCCCAGGGCCCGCTGCAGGGCCACCTCATAAGGGCGCGGATCGATCACCGCCAGCAGGTCGCCGGCCTTGACCCGCTGGCCGTCTTCGAACAGCACCTTGGTCAGCTCGCCGGCGACTTGCGGACGCACGTCGACCCGGTTGAAGGCCGTGACCGTGCCCAGGGCCTTGAGCTCGATGGGGAAATCGCCCTGGCTGACCTGGCCCATGCGTACCGGTACCGGACCGTCGTCGCCCCAGCGGCGAGCATCCTGGGGTTGGACCTTGGCGGGCCAGTACCACCAGAGCAGCGCGCTGAGTACGACCAGCAGGATCAGGGCGATCAGCCAGCGGCGTGAAGAATTCGAGGAGCGGGAACTTGCGTGTGTCTCGGGCATGGTGCGGTCACTTCCTTGGCAAGCCCGCACGATAAGCACTGGCAGGGCCTAAGCAAAGCCACTTTACCGGCTATTTACCTCGCGCTGACCTGCCTGTGCCCGGCGCCCAAACGAAAACGGCCTCCCGAAGGAGGCCGCTCGCAGCTATTGCCGGATGTTACTTGAGCACGGCCAGAGCCGCGTCATAGTTCGGCTCATCGGCGATCTCGGCGACCAGCTCGCTGTGCAGCACCTTGTCCTGCTCATCGAGCACCACCACGGCGCGGGCGGCGATCCCGGCCAGCGGGCCGTCGGCGATGGCCACGCCGTAGTTCTTGAGGAACTCGGCGCCACGCATGGTCGACAGGTTGATCACGTTGTCCAGGCCTTCGGCGCCGCAGAAACGGCCCTGGGCGAACGGCAGATCGGCGGACACACAGAGCACCAGGGTGTTGGCCAGCGCGCCGGCCTCGGTGTTGAACTTGCGTACCGAGGCGGCACAGGTCGGGGTGTCCACGCTTGGGAAGATGTTCAGCACCTTGCGCTTGCCGGCCAGGCTGGCCAGGCTGACGTCGGCCAGGCCATTGCCGACCAGGGTGAAGGCCGGGGCCTGTTGACCCGGTTGCGGCAGCTGGCCGTCGACATGAACCGGGTTGCCTTTGAGGGTGACTTGGGCCATGGGGTAATCCTTTTTTGCAAAAATTAAGGGCGGTTGCCGAGTCTAGCGCAGAACGGGCCAAGGGCTGCCGGCTGCTTCGCCGGAAGCCCTTCCCTCTTCCGCTGACGGATCAGGGGTTCGAAAAGTGATCCCTGGTCAGCTTGACCACTATCGGGCTGAGCAGCAACAACGAAAGCAGGTTGGGTAACGCCATCAGCCCGTTGAGGGTGTCGGCGAGCAGCCAGGCGAAGTCCAACTGGGCGACTGCACCGAACGGTACGGCCAGCACCCAGATGATGCGAAACGGCATGATCGCCTTGGTCCCGACGAGAAACTCCCAGCATTTTTCGCCGTAATAGCTCCAGCCGAGGATGGTGGTGAAGGCGAAGACCACCAGGGCGATGCTCAGCAGCGCCCCGCCGAAGCCTGGCATGCCGGCCTCGAAGGCCGCCGCCGAGAGCCCCGCGCCGCTGACACCGCTGGTCCACACGCCGGAGGTGATGATCGCCAGTCCGGTCAGGCTGCAAATGATCAGGGTGTCGATGAAGGTGCCGAGCATGCCGATCATCCCCGAGCGCACCGCGCTGGTGGTGGTGCCGGCGGCCTGGGCGATACCGGCGGTGCCGAGGCCCGCCTCGTTGGAGAAAATGCCCCGGGCCACGC
Source organism: Pseudomonas benzenivorans (assembly GCF_024397895.1). Lineage (NCBI taxonomy): Bacteria > Pseudomonadati > Pseudomonadota > Gammaproteobacteria > Pseudomonadales > Pseudomonadaceae > Pseudomonas > Pseudomonas benzenivorans. The sequence goes on along the minus strand of NZ_CP073346.1, from coordinate 91,525 downwards.
CGAAGCGGATCGCCGCCATCACCGCGGCGCCGGCGAAGCCGCCAGCGGCCGAGACCGGACTGAAGGCATGGGTGAAGATCAGCGAGAAGGCGGCGGGAATCGCCTCGGCATGCACCACCAGCACGACGATAGCCGCGGCCACGTAAGCGATCGCCATGGTCGGCACCAGGGAGGCGGCCACCTTGCCGATACGCTTGATGCCGCCGAGGATCACCAGGCCGACGAAGATCATGGCCACCACCCCGGTTACCCAGGACGGCACACCGAAGGTGTCTGTCAGGGCGTGGGCCATGCTGTTGACCTGGACCATGTTGCCGATGCCGAAGCCCGCCAGGCCGCCGAAGATGGCGAAGGCCGTGCCGAGCCACAGCCATTTGGCCCCCAGGCCGTTCTTGATCGCGTACATCGGCCCGCCGACGTGCTCCTGGCGGTCGTCGGTCTCGCGGTAGTGCACCGCCAGCACCACCTCGCAGTACTTGGTGGCCATGCCGACCAGGGCGGTGCACCACATCCAGAACAGCGCGCCGGGGCCGCCGAGAAAGATGGCGGTGGCCACGCCGGCGATATTACCGGTACCGACAGTGGCCGCCAGGCAGGTCATCAGCGCCTGGAACGGGCTGATCTCGCCACTGCTTTCGTCGCCCTTCTTGCGCCCCTGCCACATGAGCTTGAAGCCGTGGCCGATCTTCGCCAGGGGCATGAATTTCAGGCGCAGCATGAGGAACAGGCCGGTGCCGAGGATCGCCACCAGCATCGGCGGTCCCCACACCACTCCGTTGACCAGATTGACCAGGTTGGTGATGAACTCCACGGCAGCCTCCTTCGTCTGGCTGTTCACGCCGCCGAGCGCTCGGCCCCGGCCTTCGCCGGAGCGCAATGGGCGACGCTGCGTTGGCATTCCCGCCGACGCCCGAAAGCGCGTCCGCGGCAACACGCCTGCGTACTGCGCGCAGGCCTGTTAGAACACTCTAGTCCAGGGCAGTGGCGGGTGGCGCGCGGCTAGAAATCGCGCCGGTAGAACAGGTCCAGGGAGCTGGCCAGGCCGCTGGCAGCCTCCAGGTAGAGGCGCTTGCTCAACTGGTAGCGCAGCGCCAGGGTATTGGCCGGCTCGAACACGCCGACGCCGTAGCGCAGGCTCAGGCGTTCGGAGAGATTGCCGCTGGCCACCACGCTGGTGGTCACCCCGCTGCCCTCGCTGTCGAGCTGGAAGTCTTCGATGCCCAGGCGCTGGGCCAGGCCGCCGGTCAGCGGCGAGCTGCCGGCCAGGCCCATGGCCAGGGCCGCCTGGGCCAGCATGTTGCTGTCGCCGCTGCCCTGCCCCTGCGGTCGGCCCAGTACCAGATAGGACAATGCCTGCTCCTGGCTCATCGCCGGTTCGGAGAACACTTCGCTCCTGGGCTGGTCGGCGCGGCCGCTCAGGCGCAGGCCGGCGACCACCTGGTCGACCCGGCGAATCGCCTCGACATCGAGGAACGGCTGGTCGATCGGCCCGGCGAACAGCAGGCGCGCGCGGCGAATGGTCAGGCGCTGGCCGTAGGCGCGGAAGCGCCCGTTGTTCAGGTTCAGCTCGCCGCGGGTGTCGAGGTCGTCGCCGATGTGCACGCGCCCGGCCAGGTCGGCCTTGAGGCCGAAGCCCTGGAAGCTCAGACGGTCCTGGCCGACCTCCACGTCGATGTCCATGGCGATGGCCGTCGCCGGGCGGGTGCTCTGCTCCTCGCCGACTATCACCGCGTCGTCCGATACCTGCACCGTGGACGGCGGCAGCTCGCGAATCAGGATCTTGCCCCGGGGAATCGCCACCTTGCCGGCCAGGGCGAGTCGCTCCTGGGCCAGGCTCAGCCGCAGGTCCGGCTCGACCTCCAGCTCCGCGTAGGGTTCGATGCTGACCGGCAGCCGTGTACCGCTGACACGCAACTCGCCCTGCAAGGTGTCGGTCCAGGCCAGCTCGCCACTGAGTTCGCCGCGGCCCTGCTCACCGCTGCGCCAGCCACCCGCGAGTTGCAGCCTGTCGCCGGCGATGCGCGCCTGCAGCTGCAGCTCTCGGAAGTTGCTCGGCAGCTGGCCGCCGCTGATCTCGCCGTCGCGGAGCTGCACCAGTCCCTCGACCCGTGGCGCCAGCAGCACGCCGCCGAGGGTGCCGCTGCCTTCCAGGCGCCCGGCCAGGTGCTCGACCCGGGGCACGAAGGGCCGGGCCATAGCCAGATCCAGATCCCGCAGGTGGAAGCCGCCGGACAGTGGTTTGTCGGCCGGTCGCGGATCGAGCTGGGCCTGCACCGACAGCTGGCCAATCTTCGGCCCCCGCAGCTCCAGGCGCGTGTCGATGCGCTCGGGGCGCAGCTGGCTGTCCAGGCGCAGCTCGTCGTAGGAGAACTCCAGCCAGCGCTCCTGATCGCGAATGCGCCAAATGCCGCCGCCGGCATCGACCCGGACCTGACCGCGCGGCCCGGCCGCCGGCAGGTCCAGGGCGATCTCGGCATCCAGCTGGCCCTGCCAGGCGAAGTCCTTGGGCAGCCAGGGGCCGAGGCTGTCGAGGGGAAAGTCGGCCAGGCGATAGCGGATCTTCGGTTCGGGCAGCAGCCGCTGTTGCTCGCCGCACAGGCTGGCGGCGCCGGAGCGCCAGCAATGGGCACCGAGGTCCAGACGGCCATCGGCCTGGCGTACCAGGCTGGCCGGCTGCTGCAGGCGCCAGTCCTGGCCGCCGCTCTGCACCTCGCCACTGCGCAACTGGCCGCGCCAGACGCCGCCCTTCAGCTCGCCCGCCAGGGCCAGGGCGCTATGCAGGGTTGGCCCGGCGAGCTGCAACGCCAGTTGCTGGCGAAGGGCATCGCCACGACCTGTGGCGGTCAATTGCCCGAGTTCGGTCTCGCCCAGGGCGATGCCATCAGCCTGCAGCTCGAGGCGCGCCTGCTGCTGGGCATCGAGCCGGGCGTCCAGCTGCAGGCGCTGCACACGCCGGTCGGCGAAGGCCAGCTGGCTGCCTTGGGCCTTCAGCTGGCCCTGGGGCGTCTGCAGGCTGCCGGCGAGATCCAGTTGGCCCTGCAACTGGCCGCGCAGCTGCGGCCACAACTGACCGAGGCGCGGCAGGTCCAGCTGCAACTGGCCGTTGAGGCGCTGCTGCAGCTCGCCTCGACCGTGGATGCGGTTGTCGCCCAGGCGCAGATCGATCTGGTTCAGGGACCAGTGCTCCCCGGCCCCACTGGCCCGGGCTTGCAGGCGCGCCGGTTGACCGCGCAGGCGGCCCGTGAGGGCGATATCCGCCTCCAGGCTCAAGTGCCCGTCCCGCAGCTCGCCATCGCTGTTCAGCGGACCGGCCAGCTGACCCGGGAGTTCGGCCAGCCAGTAGGCCGGGTCGAGGTCGGTGAGCTGCAGGCGGGATTTCCAGCGCAGGACCTCGGCAAAGCCCAGGTTGAGCTGACCCTCGGCCCGGCCCTGGCCGGCCTGCAGGCGCAGCTCGGGCAGAAACAGCTGCTGCAAGTCGCCGCTGAGCGGACTTTGCAGGCTGAAGGGACCGGCCGGGCCTTGCAGCTCGGCGCTGAAGTGGCCGAGGTAGTTGCCACTCTGGTAGGCCAGTTCGCCCTGCAATTTGCGCAGGCTCACCGGCGGTTCGTCTACCTGGGGCAACAGGCGGCGCCAGGGAAAATCCTGCCAGTCGAAACGAGTGTCGAGGCTCAGTGCTTCCTGCCAGTCGACCCGCCCGCTGAGCTGCAAGCGCTGTTCGGCACTGGCGCTGAGGCTGAGGTCGGCGACATCGGCGCCTTGGCCATCGACCCGGCCGTCCAGCGCCAGAACCAGCGCCTCGCCCTCGCCCGGCAACTGGGCCCTGCCCCTGACCCGATAGCCGTCGGCCAGATTGCCACCCGCCTCTATCTCAAGCGCGTCCAGGCGCAGGGTTTGCGGCAGCTCGCCGCTGGCCAGGAACGCATCGGCCGTCAGGCGTGCGCTGGCCGGCAGGTTCGCCGCCAATGGCTGCACTTGGCCGACCAACCGGCCCTGCAGGTAGCCGGTGCTGTCGGCGCTCAGCTGCAGGCTGCCGAGCAGGTCGCCGTCCACCTGCAGCGCCAGTTGCCAGTCGCGTTGCGCGGGCGCTGGCAGTTTGAGGTGCCCGCTGGCGCTCAGCGGCCAGTCGCCGCCGGGCAGCAGGCGGCCCTGCAGTTCCAGGTGCAGCTCGCCCTGGCGCAGCGCCAGCCTGCCGATCTGCAGGCCCTCGGCCTGCCATTGTGCAGACAGCTGCAGCCCTTGCAGTTGATCATTGCCATTGACCAGCAGGCGGTCGATGCGCAGTTCGCCGAGGCGCACGGCCAGGGGCAGTTGCAGTTCCGGCAGCGCAAGTGGCTCGCTACTGTCCTCGTCTGTCGATGGCAGGTGCAGCTCGACTCGCTCGGCCTGCAGCCGCTCGATGCACAGGGTCAGGTGCCACAGGCAGCGTGGCGACCAGGCCAGCATCGGCGCATTCAGGCTCAGCCGCGTCTCGCCGCGCCGCCAGTCCAGCGCCTCGGCCTGCCAGCTGCCGCCCAGCCGCCCGGTGAATCCGCTCACCTGCAGGCCGGGTACCCGCTCCAGGGCCCAGCGGCTGCCCGCCTGGCTGCCGAGCAGCCAGGCCAGTGCCACCAGCGTCAGGCCGATGACAGCCAGCAGGCCGTAGCCGCCATAGCGCCAGCCTCGCCTCACAGCTCAGGCCCCATGGAGAAGTGCAGGCGCACGCCGCCCTGCTCATCCAGCGGATGGGCCAGGTCCAGGCGCAGCGGGCCCACCGGCGACACCCAGCGCAGACCGATGCCCACCGCGCTCTTCAGGCTGGAAAAGTCCAGTGAGTTGAAGCTGTTGCCCTGATCGATGAAGGTCGCCAGGCGCCAGCGTTCGGTGAAGCTGTATTGATATTCGGCGCTGACGGCGAACAGGTAGCGCCCACCGATCTTGTCGCCCTGGGCATTCTCCGGCGACAGGCTCTGGTAGTCGTAGCCCCGCACGCTCTGGTCGCCGCCGGCGAAGAACCGCAGCGAAGGCGGCACGGTCGCGAACCCCGTCGACTCGGTGGCGCCGAGCTGAACCCGGCCGAGCAGGCGATGTTTCTGTCCGAGGGTGGTCAGGCCCTTGACCAGCACATCGCCATGCACCACGTCGGCGTCGGACAGCAGTCCCCGCTTGGCCACGGCCAGGTCGAACTGCAGGCGATAACCCTGGTTGGGGTCCAGCTGGTTGTCGCTGTGCAGGTAGGCGTAGCTGACGCCCGGCATCAGCAGGGTACTGAGGCCGGCGTCGTCGCCGAGGCGAAACTCTTCATGCCGCCACTTCAGCGAGATCACCCGCTGCCAGCCGCTGTCCCGCCGGCTGTGCCATTCCGGGCCGAGGGTCAGCAGGCGACTGAGGCTGTCGGTGTCGGCCAGTTCCTCGTACTGATAGCCACCGGCGTAGCGCAGCTTGTCGGTCAGCGGTGGATCGCCCGGCACGTCGTACCACAGGCCGACGTTCTGCCGCGGCATCGACAGCTCCATCTCGGCGCCGTAGCTGTGACCCTGGGGATTGTCCCAATAGCGCGTCCAGTTGGCCCGGCCGCGCACCCCGACATCGGTAGAAACGCCCAGACCCAGGCCCAGGCTGCGCGGCTTGCGCACCTGCAGCTGGACCTCGACCGGAATGGTCTGGGCTTCGGCCATGGCCGGGTTGGCATCGACCTGCACCGTCTCGAAGTAGCCGCTGGCGCGCATCGCCTGGTACAGCTCGGCGATCAGCTCGGAGTCATAGGGGCTGTCGGCCTCGAAGGGCACCATGCGCTGCAACAGTTCCGGGTCGAACGGCGCATCGCCGCTGAAGCTCACGGTGCCCAGCCGGTAGCGCGGGCCGCTGTCGTAGACCAGTTCGATATCGGCCACCCCGGCGGCCGGGTCGATGCGCAGGCGCTGGCGGGTGAAGCGCCCGGCGAAGAAGCCATAGCGCGAAGCCTGGTTCTGGATGTGCCGCTTGGCGGCGTCATAACGCCCGTGATTGAGTACCGCGCCGCTGCGCAGCCCCTCATCGCTGGGCAGGCGGAAGGCCTTGAGCTGGCTGGCCGGCCCCTCGATGCGCAGGGTCACTTCGCGCAGGCGCACCGGCTCACCGGCGTCGATGCGAATAACCAGCCGATGGGGATCACCGGCGATTACCTCGCTGGCGATCTGCGCCTGGTAGTAACCCAGTGCCTGTGCCGCCTCGCGGGCCTGGGCCTCGGCGAACCGGCGATAGCGCTGCAGCGACTCGGAGTCGCGTTCGCCCAGCGTGCCGATATGACCTTCGACATTTTGCCTCAGGGCCTTGTTGGCGGGCTGCACCTGCACCTCCAGGCGCGCCTCGGCGAGCGTAGCGGCACTGAACAGCAGGAGCACCAGAGCGGCGCAGAATCTGGAGAAGGCGGTCATAGCGCCGATGCTAGCACGCGGCGCCCCGGCCAGAGCCTGGGGCCGAGCGCGGCGATGGAGCGCGACGCGCTGGCGTCAGGCGCTGGCCTTGACCGCCGGTTGCGGATTGGGGTGGAAGAACACATGCTCGACGATCGGCCCGATCGCCACCTGGCCGACCTCCTGATACCCCTGGCGCTGGTAGAACGCCAGGTAATGCTCATCGCCGGTGTCGAGGACCACACCGCGGGAGCTGCCGTCCTCGGCGCACCAGTTGTGCACGGCTTCGAGCAGTTGCTCGCCGAGGTGCTGGCCCTGGAATTCCGGGTGGACACCGAGCAGCGGCAGCAGGTGGTAGGCGCCCGGTGGCAGGCAGGCCAGCACGGCATCGTGGTATTCCAGGTAGCGCTTGGTGCAGCGGAACCCGGCAGTCAGCAGCATGCGCATGCGCCAGGCCCAGCTTTCGGTGATATCCATGCGTCGCTGGGGCGGCGCGATCAGTGCCATGCCGATCAGGCGGTCATCGATCAACAGGCCCAGCGCCGGCAGGTCTTCGCTGAAATGTTGCTGCACCAGCTCGCGCACCGTGGCTCGCACGCGCTGGTCATAGCCGGGCCGCTCGGCCTCGAACAGGTAGGCGAAGGTGGGCTCATGGCGGTAGGCGTGATACAGCAGCGAGCGCGCCTCGCGCGCGTAACCGCCATCGAGCTGACGAATTTCGGCTGGGCTGTTGGACATAGGCGCGACCTCTGTTGTTATAGGAATATCTGGCCTAGGGCCACGGTAGCACCGCAGCCCATCGCCCGCCAGGCGACTGGCCCCGGCCGGGCTGGATCGGCTAGCATTCCCGGCTTTCCAGCCAGAAGCTCCAGGACCTGCCGCCCATGAAGATTGTTTCCTTCAACATCAACGGCCTGCGTGCGCGCCCCCACCAGCTGGCGGCGTTGATCGACAAACACCAGCCGGACGTGATCGGCCTGCAGGAGACCAAGGTCGCCGACGAGCAGTTCCCCGAGGCCGAGATCCGCCAGCTCGGCTATCACGTGCACTACCACGGCCAGAAGGGCCACTACGGCGTCGCCCTGCTCTCGCGCCAGGCCCCATTGGCCCTGCACAAGGGCTTTCCCGATGATCCTGAGGACGCCCAGCGTCGCTTCATCTACGGCACCTTCGCCGATGCCCAGGGCAACCCGGTGACCGTGATGAACGGCTACTTTCCCCAGGGCGAGAGTCGCGATCACCCGCTCAAGTTTCCGGCCAAGCAGCGCTTCTACGCCGACCTGCAGCAGTTGCTGCGCAGCCAGTTCCAGCCGGATCAGCCGCTGGTGGTGATGGGCGATATCAATATTTCCCCCGAGGACTGCGATATCGGCATCGGCGAACCGAACCGCTTGCGCTGGCTCAAGACCGGCAAGTGCAGCTTCCTGCCGGAGGAACGCGAGTGGCTGGCGGAGCTGAAGGACTGGGGCCTGGTGGACAGCTTCCGCCAGCTCAATCCGGCTGTGAGCGACCGCTTCAGCTGGTTCGACTACCGCAGTCGCGGCTTCGAGGACGAACCCAAGCGCGGCCTGCGCATCGATGTGATCCTCGCCTCCCGAGCCCTGCAGGAGCGGATCAAGGACGCCGGTATCGACTACGAACTGCGCGCTATGGAAAAGCCCTCGGACCACGCGCCGATCTGGTTGGAGCTGGGCTAGAGCATCGCCCGGGCGGCGCGATCTTTATTGGATCGATTTGCCGCCCCGTTCACACGCCAACCTCTCGTCGTCATATTTCTGTCATCTAGCTGTCTTATCGTCGCGGCATCCTCATCCACCCATACAAGGTGTCTGTCGCATGCCGCGCGCCCTGCCCGCCCGTGATCGCGAAACCTGGAGCCGACTCGCAACCTCGCTGTTGCTCGGCTTCGCCTGCTGCTTCCTGCCCGGCTCCGGCTTTGCCGCCCTGCCCATAGCCGCAGAAGACGGCACTGTGCTGCGTATCCAGGGTTCCAACACCATAGGCGCGAAGCTCGGCCCGGCACTGGTCAAGGGCCTGCTCGAGCAGCAGGGTCTGAGCGCGATCAGCGTGGCACCCGGCAAGGCGGACAACGAGCAGCTGATCACCGGCAAGACCGCCGATGGCCGCACGGTCAGCATCGAGGTGGCCGCCCACGGCTCGAGCACCGGCTTCGTCGCCCTGCAGCATGGCAGCGCCGACCTGGCCGCCTCCTCGCGCCCGATCAAGGACGGCGAGGTCAGCGCCCTGGCAACACTGGGCGATCTGAAAAGCCCCGGCGCGGAGCAGATCATTGCCATCGACGGCCTGGCGATCATCCTGCACCCGGGCAATCCCATCGACGCCTTGCGCACCGACCAGCTGGCCCGGGTATTCGCCGGGGAAATCAACGACTGGGCGCAACTGGGCGGTCGCCCCGGCGCGATCAAGCTGTACGCACGCGACGACAATTCCGGCACCTACGACACCTTCAAGGAACTGGTCCTGGCCGCCAACGGCAAGGCACTGGCCGCCGGCGCCCGGCGTTTCGAGTCAAGCGAGCGGCTGTCCGACCTGGTCAGCCAGGACCCGCAGGGTATCGGCTTCATTGGCCTGCCCTATATCCGCCAGGCCAAGGTCCTGGCCATCGCCGCAGGGCAATCGCAGGCCATGGCGCCGAGCGAGACGCTGATCGCCACCGAAGACTACCCACTGTCGCGCCGGTTGTTTCTGTACAACCAGCCGGAGCTGGCCAACCCCTGGGCCAAGGCGCTGGTGAACTTCGCCCACAGCCCGCGCGGACAGGCCATAGTGGCGCAGAACGGCTTTATCGCGCAGACCGTGCAGGCAGTGCAGGTGGCCCCCAGTCAGGGCATGCCGGCCGCCTACCAGACCCTGGCCCGCGAGGCCAAGCGGCTGTCGGTGAACTTCCGCTTCGCGGAAGGCAGCGCCAGCCTGGACAACAAGGCCCAGCGCGACCTCGAGCGGCTGCTCGAGTACGTGAGCAGCCAGGACAAGCTGCGGCACAAGGTCGTGCTGGTCGGCTTCGGTGACCCCAAGAGCGATTCGGCCCGGGCCGAGCTGCTGTCCAAGCTGCGCGCCATGGCCGTGCGCCGTGAACTGGTGCGCCAGGGCGTGGTGCTGCGCGAGGTCATCGGCCTGGGCGATGAGTTGCCGGTGGCGGCCAACGATGCCGACGAAGGGCGGATCAAGAACCGCCGGGTCGAGGTCTGGGTCTACTGAGTAGCCCCCGCGTCAGCCGCCCGGAACCGGGGCGGCCGTTTGCTGGACAGCCGTTTCCCCTCTAGCCTTATCTGCAGTGGCACCGGGCCCCTCTGGCGGTGATTTCTCACCGTGATGTCGGCGTCACCAAGTTGATTCTCAACTTAGGCGGACACAGCAGGGAGGGCCTATGACGATGCTTGAAACCCTTATCTCGACCCCCTTCCTCGGCACCCCCGGCTGGTTCTGGCTGGCCTTCGCCGGGATCGTCATCGGCCTGCTGGTGTTCGACCTGGGCGTGCTGCACCGCGAACAGCATGAAATCGAGATGCGCGAGAGCCTGCTGCTCTACAGCGGCTATTTCAGCGTGGGCATGGCGTTCGGTGGCTGGATCTGGTGGCAGCTCGGGGCGAGCAAGGCGCTGGAGTTCTACACCGGCTTTCTGGTCGAGCAGTCGTTGTCGATGGACAACGTATTCGTCATGGCGGTGATTCTGGGGTTCTTCAACATCCCCCGGCGCTACCAGCACCGGGTGCTGTTCTGGGGCATCATCGGCGTGGTGGTGCTGCGCGCGCTGATGATCGGCCTGGGCACCGCACTGGTACAGCGCTTCGACTGGGTGCTCTATCTGTTCGGCATATTCCTGCTGCTGACCGGGGTGAGAATGTTGTTCAGCCGCGAGGAACAGCATCCAGACCTGGCACAGAGCAAGCTGTTGGATTTTCTCAGTCGGCGCCTGCGCGTCACCGACGTCCTGCATGAAGGCCGGTTCCTGGTCAGGCTGGGCGACCCGGTCACGGGCAAGCAGCAACTGCACGCCACCCCGCTGTTACTGGCCCTGGTGCTGATCGAGCTGGCCGATCTGGTCTTCGCCGTGGACAGCGTGCCGGCGGTGTTCGCCATCACCCAGGACCCCTTTATCGTCTACACCTCGAACATCTTCGCGATTCTCGGCCTGCGCGCCCTGTACTTCGCCCTGGCCTCGCTGATGCACCGCTTCATCTACCTGAAGTACGCCCTGGCACTGGTACTGATCTTCATCGGCAGCAAGATCTTCCTGCAGGATGTGCTGGGCCACGTCCCTGCCCTGCTCTCCCTGACTGTGACCTTGGGGCTGCTGGCCGGTGGCGTTTTGCTGTCGTTGCTGAAGACCCGCCACCGCAAGCACGACCGCCGGGCCGATTGAACCTGGCGTATCGCCATTCCGGCAGCCCGTTCAGCGACTGGCTTTCATCGCCTCGCGGGGCATGTACTTGCCGATCTCGAACTTGCCGATCGCCGCGCGGTGCACCTCGTCCGGGCCATCGGCCAGGCGCAGGGTGCGCTGCATGGCGTACCAGTAGGCCAGCGGGAAGTCGTTGGACACCCCGGCGCCGCCGTGCATCTGGATGGCCCGGTCGATCACCTTGAGCGCCACGTTCGGCGCCACCACCTTGATCTGGGCGATCTCGCTGGCGGCGATCTTGTTGCCCACGGTGTCCATCATGTAGGCGGCGTTGAGGGTCAACAGGCGCGCCATGTTGATTTCCATGCGCGAGTCGGCGATCAGGTCGATGTTGCCGCCCAGGCGGGCCAGGGGTTTGCCGAACGCGGTGCGGCTGGTGGCGCGCTCGCACATCAGCTTGAGGGCGCGCTCGGCCATGCCGATCGAGCGCATGCAGTGGTGGATGCGCCCTGGGCCCAGGCGGCCCTGGGCAATCTCGAAGCCACGTCCCTCGCCGAGCAACACGTTGTCGTAAGGCACCCGCACGTTGTCGAACAGCACCTCGGCGTGGCCATGGGGGGCGTCGTCGTAACCGAACACCGGCAGCGGGCGCAGCACCTTGACCCCGGGGGCATCCATCGGCACCAGGATCATCGAGTGCTGCTGGTGGCGCGGCGCCTCCGGGTTGGTCAAGCCCATGAAGATCATCACCTTGCAGCGCGGATCGCAGGCGCCGGAAGTCCACCACTTGCGGCCGTTGATCAACCATTCATCGCCCTCGCGCACGGCGCTGGCTTCCATGTTGGTGGCATCCGAAGAGGCCACGCCCGGCTCGGTCATGGCGAAGGCCGAGCGGATCTCGCCACTGAGCAGCGGCTGCAGCCACTGCTGCTTCTGCGCCTCGTTGCCATAGCGCACCAGCACCTCCATGTTGCCGGTGTCCGGCGCGGCGCAGTTGAACGGCTCGGCGCCGATCAACGAGCTGCCCATGATCTCGGCCAGCGGCGCGTACTCGGTGTTGCTCAGCCCGGCGCCCAGCTCGGAGTCCGGCAGGAACAGGTTCCACAATCCCGCCGCCTTCGCCTTGGTCTTGAGCTCTTCCATGATCGCGGTTGGCTGCCAGCGGTCGCCTTCTGCCACCTGCTGCTCGAACACGGCCTCGGCCGGGTAGACATGATCCTCCATGAACGCGCTGACACGTTCACGCAGATCCTGGACCTTGGGGGAGTAGGCGAAATCCATGGGGAGCTACCTTCTGACGGAGTTTTGGACAGGCTTGATACGTTGAAAGGGATGCTAGAGCAGGGTTTCGGATTTATCTAACCTATTTTCGTCGTGTATAAACATTCATCACCGATATATGATCGACCGCTACGGACCCCCTCGGAGCTCGCAAGGAATGAATCTCAACAAGGTCGACCTCAACCTGTTCGTCGTCTTCGATGCCATCTACACCGAGGCCAATCTGACCCGCGCCGGGCAGATCGTCGGCATCACCCAGCCCGCGGTGTCCAATGCCCTGGCCCGCCTGCGCGAGACCTTCAACGACCCGCTGTTCGTGCGCACCGCCCAGGGCATGGTGCCAACGCCGATGGCGCAGAACATCATCGGCCCGGTGCGCAGTGCGTTGCAGCAGTTGCGCATCTCGGTGCAGGAAAGCCGCACCTTCAACCCGTCCCAGGCGGGCAAGACCTACCGCATCAGCATGACCGACCTTTCCGAGGCGATAGTCCTTCCGCCGCTGTTCCAGCGCCTGCGGCGCCTGGCGCCGCAGTTGGTGATCGAGAGCATGCTGGCGCGGCGCCGCGAGACCACCAAGGAACTGGCGGCCGGGCGCCTGGATTTCGCCGTGGATGCGCCGCTCAACACCGACCCGCAGGTGCGACACGTCAAGTTGTTGGAAGATCGCTATGTCTGCGCCATGCGCCAGGGTCATCCGCTGGCCAAGGATAGGATCAGCCAGGACGAATACCTGGCCCTGACCCACATCCACATCTCCAGCCGCCGCAGCGGCCTCGGCCACGTCGACCTGGCCCTCGGCAAGATCGGCCTGCAGCGCAAGATCGCCCTGCGCTCGCAGCACTACCTGATGGCCACCAACGTGATGCAGAGCACCGACATGGTGATGACCGTGCCGGAGCGCTTCGCCCGGCGCAACGCGCTGCATTTCGTCGAGTTGCCGGTGAACGACGTGCCGACCCTGGAAACCCACCTGTACTGGCATGAAAGCACCGACCAGGACCCCGCCAACCGCTGGATGCGCGAACAGATCATCGAGATCTGCCAGCAGGTGGCGACCCAGGAGAGGCAGCAGCCGAAGGTCGAGGCCTGAACCGGCAAGCGTCGAAAAGCAAAAGCCCCGCATCAGCGGGGCTTTTACCTAACGGCTGGAACTCAGGCGCTGTCGCGCAGCACCACCTCGAAGCCGACGTCGATACGCCGGCTCTGCGGCTGCTGGCCGCGCATCAGGCTCATCAGCATCTGCGCCGCCAGTTCGCCGACCCTGCCGCGGGTGGTGCGCACCGTGGTCAACGCCGGGTGCACCCAGGCTGCGGCCGGCAGGTCGTTGAAGCCGGCGATGGCCAGCCGCTGGGGCACCGCCAGATCCAGCTGGCGGGCGCGAAACAGTGCGCCCATGGCCAGGTCGTCGTTGTTGAAGAACACCGCATCGATCTGCGGCTGCTGCTGCAGCAGGCGATCGAGCAGGTTGGCGCCCAGACCGATGGACGACAGCTCCGGGGTCAGCAGTTCCAGGGATGGGTCATGGCGCCCGGCTTCGCGCATCGCCTGGCGGTAGCCTTCGGCGCGCTGCAGGGTACGCGGGTCGAGCTGGGCGGCGGCGAAGGCAATCTGCCGGTAGCCCCGCTCGATCAGCGCGCGGGTCATGGCGGCCCCCGCTTCCTGCTGGGAGAAACCGACGCAGTAGTCATCCTCGGCGTCGCTCAACTCCATCATGCTGACGATCGGCCCGCGGTACCCCCCGAGAATCTCCCGCGCCGCATCGCTGCGCTCGAAACCGGTGAGCAGCAGTCCGGCCGGCTGGTGCGCCAGGTAGGCGCGCAGCAGGCGCTCGTCCTCTGCCGCGCGGTAGTGGCTGACGCCGAGCATCATTTCGAAACCGGCCGGCATCAGCACCCGCTGGATCGCCTCGGCGGTGTCGACGAACACCGAGTTGGACAGCGAGGGAATGATCACCGCGACCAGGTTCGAACGCGAACTGGCCAACGCCCGTGCCGCCGAATGGGGCACGTAACCGAGCTCCTTGACCGCCCGCACCACCTGCTCGCGCAGGGCGTCGGAGACCATATCCGGCTGCGACAGCGCCCTTGAGGCGGACATCAGCGAGCAGCCGGCGGCCTTGGCCACATCGGACAGGGTGACGCGTTCGGCGGTGCGACGTCGACGCTGGCTCATGAAAGGTCCCCGGACAAGAAGCCGGCGATTCTACCAGCTGAAGAAAAGTGCGGGGTACGCCGCCCTGTGCCGGCGCCATGCAACGACCGATTCATCTGGCGTACCCCGCGAAAACCCATCAGTTCGCGGCCTTGGCGGCCTCGGCCTGGACCTGATCGAACAGCTCCTGACCCACGGTGTCGACCACCTGCTGAATCGCCGGCTTGGCGATTTCGCGCATCTGCTGGATCTGCTCGGCGCTGATTTCGTTGACCTGCATGCCATTGACCTTGAGCTGGGCCAGGGCCTTGGCCGCTTCGGCGCGGGTGTCCTGGCGCTCGAAGTCACGGGCCTTGATCGCCGCCTGCAGGATGATCGCCTGCTCGCTCTGCGACAGGCCGTCCCACCAGCGCTTGGAAGCGGTGACGATCCACGGGCTGTACACGTGATTGGTCACGGTCAGGTACTTCTGCACCTCATAGAACTTCGACGAGAGGATGGTGTTGAAGGGGTTCTCCTGGCCATCCACCGCCTTGGTCTCGAGCGCGGTGAACAGCTCGGAGAACGGCAGCGGCACGGCGTTGGCGCCCATCAGCTTGAAGGTCTCGAGGTAGACCGGGTTGGGCATGACCCGCAGCTTGATGCCGGAGAAGTCCTCGATCTTGGCGATCGGCCGCACGTTGTTGGTCATGTTGCGAAAGCCGTTCTCCCAGTACACCAGACCGACCAGACCCTGCTCTTCCAGCTTGTCCATCACCTGACGACCGACCGGGCCATCGAGCACGGCGTCGGCCTGCTGCTCGCTGCTGAACAGGAACGGCGTGTCCCACACCGCCATTTCCTTGCTGATGCCCACCAGGGTGGCGGTCGAACCGACCATCATTTCCTGGGCGCCACCGATCAGGGCATTCTGCATCTGGTTGTCGGCGCCCAGGCTGGCGGAACCGAAGGTGCGGATCTTCAGCTTGCCGTCGGAGGCCTTGGCCACTTCCTCGGCAAACAGCTTGGCGGCGCGGCCCTGGTTGCTGTCCTCGTTGAGGCCGTAACCGAAACGGATCATTCGCGAGCGGATTTCATCGGCCTGGGCGGTGAGCGTGGCCAGGGGGCTGAGCAGGGTGGCGGCGGCGAGGCCGGCGATCAGGAAGCGTCTCATGGGGCTGGTACCTTTGTTGTTGTGGATGAGTACGGGTTGGGGCCGCAGGCCCCGGGTGGGTTGCGGAATGTGACTCAGCGCAGCCATGCCAGCGGCACCGTGACGATTTCCGGCACGGCGATCAGCAGCACGACTATCGCCAGGTAGATCAGGAAGAACGGCATCACGCCGCGCACCAGCACATCCATGCGCAGCCGGCCGATGCCGCCGACCACGTTGAGCACGGTGCCCACCGGTGGGGTGATCAGGCCGATGGAGCCGATCAATACGAACATCACACCGAAGTACACCGGATCGACGCCGGCCTTGACCGCGATCGGCGCCAGCACCGGGGCCAGGATGAGGATGGTCGGCGTCAGGTCCAGGACCATGCCCACCGCGATCATCAGCAGCATGATCGCCGCCACCAGCAGTCGCGGATGGTCGGCCAGGGGGCCGAGCATGGCGGCGATCTCGTCCGGCAGTTGTGCCAGGGTGACCATGTAGGCCGACACCGTAGCCGCGGCGCAGAGGAACATCACCGAGGCGGTGGTGCGGCTGGCACGGGTCATCGCCTCTACCAGGGCGTTCCAGTTCAGCTCGCGGTACAGCAGGGTCGACACGCCCAGGGCGTAGACCGCCGCGACCACGGCCGCCTCGGTCGGGGTGAAGATGCCGAAGCGCAGGCCGCCGACGATGATCACCGGCAGCATCAGCGCCGAGGCGCCATCGACCAGCGTCGCGCGGCGCTCGGCCTTGCTCGCCTTGGGCGGGGTCGGTTCGGTGAAGCCGCGGGCGATCAGGCTCCAGGCCAGGATCAAGCCGCCGCCCATGATCAGCCCGGGCACCAGACCGGCCATGAACAACTGGCTGATCGAGGTATTGGTCACCACGCCATAGATGACGAAGGGCATCGACGGCGGAATGATCGGCGCGATGATGCCACCGGCCGCCACCAGGCCTGCCGAGGCGTGCAGCGGATAGCCGCGCTGGCGCATCATCGGCAGCAGCAGGGTCGCCAGCGCCGCGGTGTCGGCCAGGGCCGAACCGGACATGCTGGCCAGCAGCACCGCCGCGGCGATGGCGACGAAGCCCAGACCGCCGCGCTTGTGACCGACATAGGCCTGGGCCATGGCGATGATGCGCTTGGAGATGCCGCCGGCGTTCATCAGCTCGCCGGCGAGGATGAAGAAGGGCACGGCCAGCAATGGGAAGCTGTCGGCGCCGGCCAGCAGGTTCTGCGCCAGCAGCTGCACGTCCCAGAACTCCAGGTACCACATCAGCGCCGCGCCGGTGAGGATCAGGGCGAAGGCGATCGGCATGCCGAAGGCCATGAAGCCCAGCAGGGATGAAAGGAAAACCGCGACGGTCATCGGTGGGTCCTCGGTGGGCAGTGCCCGCTGTTGTTATTGGAAAGTTCGCGCTGCACGGTCGATTCAATCGACCGTGACATTGGCCAGCGCACTGGGCAGGGGCTGGGGGCGACGCCAGACGTTGACCAGCTGCGCCAGGGCCAGCAGCCCCAGTACCGCCATGCAGGCCAGCACCGGCAGCATCGCCAGCGCCAGGGGATAACCGACAACCGGGCTGGAGATGCGCCAGCCGAACTGCAGCTGCTGCCAGGCGCCCCAGGTCGCCAGACCACTGGCCGCGGCCACCAGCAGCCAGCTGGCCGAGTCGATCAGCAGTCGTGCGACCCGCGGGAAGCGGTCGCGAATCAGGGAAAAGCTCATCAGCTCGCCCCGGCGCATGCTCGAGGCCACACCGACGAACACCAGCCAGACGAAGGCCAGGCGCGACAGCTCCTCGGCGCCGGACCAGCCCGAGTCGAACACATAGCGCAGCACCACGTTGCCGAACACCACCAGCACCATGAAGCCCATCAACAGCGCCATCAGCCCGTCGGTCAGGCGGTCGAACAGCCGTGCCAGGCCGCCGGCGTAGATCGGCTCACCGGTGAGATGGGCCCCGCTGTCGCTGGTAGCGCTATCAAATTCAGTAGCGGAAAGATCCACCCGCTCGGCCATCTCGACCTCCGCGGCGTTGCTGCGCACCCAGTTACAGACCTGCTCGATCACCGCGGCACGGCTCTGGCTGCCATCCACCGTCAAGGTGCCAAGCTCACCGGTCGGCGCTTCCAGGGTGGCGAACTGGCTGTCGACCAGCGAGGTCGGCATGAAATGGCCGGGCCGCGCGCCGACGCGTTGCAGGGCGGTGGCGTGGTCGATATGCAGGTGGGCGAAGCGCAGCCCCGGTACCGCAGCGCGCAGGCGCTCGCGATAGCTGAGCTTGAGCGCCGAACAGGCCAGCACGAAACCCTCGCCGGCGGCCTGGGCGACCTGCATCTCGCGGATCAGCGCGTCCAGCCAGTGCACACGGTCGGCATCGCTGAGGGGCGTGCCGGCGCGCATCCGCTCGACGTTCTCCTGGGGATGGAACTGGTCGGCCTCGATGTGCCGCCAGCCGAGTGCGGTGGCGACGGCCTGACTGATATCGCTCTTGCCGGAGCCGCTGACGCCCATCACCACCAGGGTGCGGTCAGTCGGCAGGACGCCATGAGCAGAAAGGCGAGTATTCATCGGATCTCCAACACGCCATCATCGTGGCGGTAATTTTGTTTGGCCGAATGTTAGCGCTATCACGATCGTCCGACAACCTTAATTTCGACCGGATATCGCCCAGCTGCGCACGGCGCACCCTACTCCGGCCAAGCAGGAGGAACCGCCGGACCGGAGTGAGTCGGGTTCATCGTAGGGTGCGCCATGCCAGCGCGCGCCCTAAGCGAAGCCTCAGAGGCTGCGCGCGATGACCAGGCGTTGCACGTCGCTGGTGCCCTCGTAGATCTGGCACACGCGCACGTCGCGGTAGATGCGCTCGACCGGAAAGTCCTTGAGGTAGCCGTAGCCACCGAGGGTCTGGATGGCCGCCGAACAGACCCGCTCGGCCATCTCCGAGGCGAACAGCTTGGCCATGGAGGCCTCGGTCAGACAGGCCAGGCCCGCTTCGCGCAGGCTGGCGGCGTGATGGACCATCTGCCGCGCCACGGCGATCTCGGTGGCCATGTCGGACAGGCGGAAGGCCACGGCCTGATGCTCGATGATCGGCTTGCCGAAGGTCTCGCGCTCATGGGCGTAGTCGCGCGCCGCCTCGAAGGCCGCGCGGGCCATGCCCACGGCCTGGGCGGCGATGCCGATGCGTCCGCCCTCGAGGTTGCTGAGGGCGATGCGATAGCCCTCGCCCTCCTCGCCCAGGCGCAGGCTGGCCGGAATGCGCAGCTCGTCGAACTGGATCTGGCAGGTGTCCGAGGCGTGCTGACCGAGCTTTTCCTCGACCCGCACCACCGAATAGCCGGGGCTGTCGGTGGGCACGATAAAGGCGCTGATGCCCTTCTTGCCGGCGCTCGAGTCGGTCACGGCGAAGACGATGACCATGCCGGCATGGCTACCGGAGGTGATGAACTGCTTGCTGCCGCTCAGCACGTAGTGATCGCCGTCGCGCCGCGCCCGGGTCTTGAGGAAGCTGGCATCGGAGCCGGCCTGGGGCTCGGTGAGGGCGAAGGCGCCGAGCATCTTGCCCTCGGCCAGCGGCTGGAGAAAGCGCTGCTTCTGGTCCACGCTGCCGTATTTCAAGATCGGCATGCAGCCCACCGAGTTGTGCACGCTGATGATGGTCGAGCAGGCGCCATCGCCGGCGGCGATTTCCTCCAGGGCCATGGCGTAGGCCAGGTGGCCGGTCTGCGCACCGCCCCACTGCTCCGGCACCAGCATGCCCATGAACCCCAGCTCGCCCATCTCGGCGATGGCCTCGGCGGGAAAACGGTGCTCACGGTCCCAGTCGGCAGCGAAGGGCCTCAGCCGCTCCTGGGCGAACTGGCGGGCCATGTCACGGATCTGCAGCTCTTCTTCAGCAGGAATCATGGACTTCTCCCGGTTCAGTTCAGCAATTCGATGGCCATGGCCGTGGCTTCGCCACCGCCGATGCACAGCGAAGCCACGCCGCGCTTGAGGTCGTGCTGGCGCAGGGCGCTGAGCAGGGTCACCAGCACCCGCGCCCCGGAGGCACCGATCGGGTGGCCGAGGGCGCAGGCGCCGCCGTGCACGTTGAGCCTGTCGTGGCCGATGTCCAGGTCACGCATGGCGGCCATCGGCACCACGGCGAAGGCTTCGTTGATCTCGAACAGGTCGACCTGGTTCAGGCTCCAGCCGGTGCGGGCCATCAGACGCTGCAGGGCACCGACCGGGGCGGTGGCGAACAGGTTCGGCGCATGGGCGAAGGAGGCGTGGCCGCGGATCGCCGCCAGCGGCGTGAGGCCACGCTTCTCGGCTGCGGACAGGCGCATCAGCAGCAGCGCCGCCGCGCCGTCGGAGATCGAACTGGCATTGGCCGCAGTCACCGTGCCGCCTTCGCGGAACGCCGGCTTGAGGGTGGGAATCTTGTCCAGGCGCGCCTTCGGCGGCTGCTCGTCGCTGCCGATCAGGCGCCGCTCGCGCCCGACCTTGGCCTCGAGCGCAACGATCTCGTCCTTGAAGCGCCCGTCGTCCATGGCGCTCTGGGCGCGGGTCAGGGAGGCGATGGCGAAGGCGTCCTGCTGCTCGCGGCTGAAGCTGTAAGCCTCGGCGCAATCTTCGGCGAAGGTGCCCATCAGCCGGCCCTTGTCGTAGGCGTCCTCCAGGCCGTCGAGGAACATGTGGTCGAGCGCCTTGCCGTGGCCCATGCGGTAGCCGCTGCGCGCCCGCTCCAGCAGGTAGGGGGCGTTCGACATGCTCTCCATGCCGCCGGCGATCACCACCTCGGCGCTGCCGGCGAGCAGCAGGTCGTGGCCCAGCATCGCCGCCTTCATGCCCGAGCCGCACATCTTGTTCACCGTCGAGCACACGGTGCCCTGGTCCAGGCCTGCGCCAAGGGCCGCCTGACGCGCCGGCGCCTGGCCCTGGCCGGCCTGCAGCACGCAGCCCATGAGCACCTCGTCCACCGCGTCGGCGGCCAGGCCGGCGCGCTCCAGGGTGGCGCGAATGGCCGCGGCGCCCAGCTCGGCGGCGGTGACTTCCTTGAGGTCGCCGAGGAAGCCGCCCATGGGCGTGCGTGCGGCGCTGACGATTACCACCGGATCGGAGTGCATGTTCATGTCGCTGTACCTCATAAGCCGATTCCGGGCAGCCCGGATGGAATCCGCGCTGCCCATAGTTTTGACAACGTTATTTGGCGGCCATGCGCAGGGCGCCATCCAGGCGGATGACCTCGCCGTTGAGCATGGGGTTCTCGATGATGTGCCGCACCAGGGCGGCATATTCGTCCGGGCGACCCAGGCGGGGCGGGAACGGCACGTTGGCGGCCAGGGAATCGCGCACCTCCTGGGGCATGCCGGCCATCATCGGCGTCTCGAAGATACCCGGGGCGATGCACATCACGCGGATGCCCGAGCGCGCCAGGTCCCGCGCCGCCGGCAGGGTCATGGCGGCCACCCCGCCCTTGGAAGCCGCATAGGCAGCCTGGCCCATCTGGCCGTCGAAGGCGGCAACCGAGGCGGTATTGACGATCACCCCGCGCTCGCCCTCCTCGTTCGCTTCGCCCCGGGCCATGGCCTCGGCGGCCAGGCGCAGCATGTTGAAGCTGCCCACCAGGTTGACCTGGACCACCCGACTGAAGCTCTCCAGACCATGGGCGCCGTGACGCCCCAGGACTTTCTCCGCCGGGGCGACACCCGCGCAATTGACCAGCCCGTGAAGCCCGCCGAAGGCTTCCAGGGCGGCGGCTACGGCTCGGCGGCCGTCCTCCTCGCGGGTGATGTCGGTGTGCACGAAGCGCGCACGGGCGCCCAGTTCCTCGACACGGGCCGCGCCTGCTTCGGCATTGATGTCGGCGAGCAGCACCTTGCCTCCCGCCCCGACCAGCGCGCGGGCGCTGGCCAGACCCAGGCCGGAGCTGGCGCCGGTCAATAGAAACACTCGGTCTTCGATACGCATAGTTGCGACTCCTGATTCAGTGGGCGGTGGCCTGGGCCCAGGTCATCTCCGGGTTGTGCAGGAGCAAGCGCCTGACTGCCCTCGCCGCTGTCCCGTCACGCCGGGGCTCCGCACTCGGCGAGCCGTGCCACGTTGGTGCCGAAGGGTGTGCCCATGGTTATGGCCAACCATCCGGGTCCTGAGCCCACGGGCATTGTTCCTGTAACACCCTCGTAGCATCGCCGACAGGGCCACGAAGAGGGCAGTTCAGGCATTGCCCATGCTTACGTTGACGTTAACGTAAAGTTATTGCGACTGACTGTCCAGTGGTCTGTTGATTGAATGCGCCAGGCCGCCGTGAATTTCTGCCTACCGCATCCAACACCTGCACGCCTGCATTAGCGCTCTGGAAAATCCCGGCTATGCTGACCGACGCAAATGGGACCATGGTGCTCAAAAGCCCCCGGCTTTTCACTGCAACCCGCCTCAAGGCGGGGTGATCAGGCGAGGCCGGAGACTCCGGGCACTGCGGCAGGACACCCCATAGGCACAAGGAAGTAGAAGAGCTTCGCAGCGCTATGGCGCCGCGATCCTACACAGGGATGTGCAGTCCGCAGACGGGGCAAGGCCCCGCGCATTCGCGAGCATCTGGCAGCGGCGTCGGCCGCTCCAGGTGACCTCCGCAGGCGCCACAAGCGCCCTGCAGAGCATCCCTCTATCAGTCAGGCCAACGAGGGCGTAATCCGCGCGCTCGTTACCCACCTAATACAGGGGATACACACTCGTGACTTCTATCCGCACTCGCACTACCCGTGCACTGCGCAACCATGCACTGGCTACCGCCTGCGCATTGGTGATGGCAGCACCCATGACCTTCGCCGCACCGGACATCGGTGCCGCACGCATCAACACCAGCACGCTCAAGGAAGGCAAGACCTACGACCGATTCATCGTCAAGTACCGCGCCGGCAGCAGCGAACTGGCCAGCAGCAGCATGCGTGCCCAGGCGCTGAACCAGGCCGGGATGCTGCAGGGCCTGGGCGTCGGCCACCTGCGGCGTACCGCCGTCGGCGCCGATGTCATCAAGTCGGCACGCAAGCTCGACCGCGCCGGGGCCGAGGCGCTGATGCAGCAGATCGCGGCCAACCCGAATGTCGAGTACGTCGAGGTGGATGCCCTGCTCAAGCCGGTCTACACGCCGAACGACTCGCGCTACAACGAGCAGTGGCACTACTACGAGGCCACCGCCGGGATCAACGCGCCAACGGCCTGGGACCGCTCCACCGGCAACGGCGTGGTGGTGGCGGTGCTGGACACCGGCATCACCAGCCATCCGGACCTGAATGCCAATGTGATCGCTGGATACGACCTGATATCCGATACCCAGGTCGCCAATGATGGCAATGGCCGCGATGCCGACCCCTCCGACCCGGGCGACTGGACCACCGGCCAGTGCGACGAACCCAGTGACTCGAGCTGGCACGGTACCCACGTCGCCGGCACCGTGGCCGCTGTGACCAACAATACCGAAGGCGTGGCCGGGGTGGCCTTCAACGCCAAGATCATGCCGGTTCGTGTCCTTGGCACCTGTGGCGGCTATACCTCGGATATCGCCGACGGCATCATCTGGGCCTCCGGCGGCAGCGTCAGCGGCGTGCCGACCACCAGCACGCCGGCCAAAGTGATCAACATGAGCCTGGGCGGCGGCGGCAGCTGCAGCATGACCACGCAGAACGCCATCAACAGCGCCGTCGGCCGCGGCACCACCGTGGTGGTGGCGGCAGGCAACAGCAATGCCGATGCCAACAACTTCAACCCAGCCAACTGCAACAACGTCATCACGGTCGCGGCCACCACCCGCAGCGGGTCGCGCTCGAGCTTCTCCAACTACGGTTCGGTGGTTGACCTGGCCGCGCCCGGCTCGGGGATTCTCTCGACCCTCAACAGCGGCACCACCACACCGGCAAGCCCAAGCTATGCGGCCTACAACGGCACCTCCATGGCCGCACCACACATCGCCGGTGTAGTGGCATTGATGCAGGCGGCGGCCTTGAAGACCCCGGCGCAGGTGGAGAGCAACCTGAAGAGCACCGCCCGGGCGCTGCCCGGCACCTGCTCGGGTGGCTGTGGCACCGGCCTGGTCGACGCCCGCGCGGCAGTCGATGCGCAGCTCGGCAGCCCACCGGTCAACCAGGACAACCTGTTCAATGGTCAACCGGTCACTGGCCTGTCCGGCAGCAAGGGCTCGACCAAGGCCTATAGCATCACGGTGCCGGCCGGCGTCAGCAGTCTGACCGTCACCCTCTCCGGTGGCAGCGGCGACGCCGATCTCTATGTGCGTTTCGGCTCGGTCCCCACCACGGGTAGCTACGACTGCCGGCCCTACCGCAACGGCAATAATGAGACCTGCACCTTTGCCAGTCCGCAGGCTGGTACCTATCACGTGATGGTGCGCGGCTATTCCAGCTATTCCGGAGTCAGCCTGGTGGCCCGCCACTAGCAACCGACGGCGACCTTTGCCCCTGCCTTATCGGTAGGGGCTTTTTTCGGCCTCCACATTCTGTTCCTGTCTTCGTACAGCGAGCTTGGTCAGATGCCAGCTGCCGCTCGTCTGCACTCCCGAAGCCCTTCACTGCCGTTGGTCAGCGCCCGTCTGTCGCAATGTGAAGGCAGTCGCAGTCCAGAAAAACGTCGCTATGCCGATAGCCAGAGCAATTCCATAGTCCGCGCGTCCGCCATCGCACGCCCGGGTCAATGCCCGACGCGCAGGCAACGCCGCACCTTGAGCCATGGCGACAGGGTTCTAGGTGCGCGACGTGGAAGGACCGCGCTGTCCCCAAGGGCGCCGCGCCCGCACAAGGATGCGCAGTCCGTTAGTTAGGAACAGGACCTCTCGATTTCGCCAATGCCTGGCCTCGCCTTTCGGCGAGCCGGGCACCCCTGCAAGCGCCGGATGCACTCTGCAGTAGTTCCCTTTAGCCCGGCCGCTGAATGCGGCTGTGAATCCATATCGACGGGGGTTGCACCAGTGTCTTCCATTCATACGTGTATCAATCAATTCTTGCGCACCAGTGCCCTGGCAACCGCCTGCGCACTGGCAATCGCGGCACCCACTGCCTTGGCGGCGCCCGAAAGCGGCGCGGCACACATCAACACCAGCATGCTCAAGGACGGCAAGAGCTACGACCGCTTCATCGTCAAGTACCGCAGCGGCAGCCGCGAACAGGCCAGCAGCAGCATGCGTAGCCAGGCACTGAACCAGGCCGGGCAGCGCCGCGGCCTGTCTGTTCGCCACCTGCGGCGCACCTCGGTGGGGGCCGACGTGATCAAGGCTGCCCGCAAGCTCGATCGCGCCGAGGCCAGCGCCCTGCTGCTGGAGCTGGCGGCTAACCCCAGCGTCGAGTACGTCGAGGTCGACGCCTTGTTGCAGCCGGCATACGTCCCGAACGACTCGCGCTACAACGAGCAGTGGCACTACTACGAGCCCACCGGCGGGATCAACCTGCCCACCGCCTGGGATCGCTCCACCGGCAGCGGCGCAGTAGTCGCCGTGCTCGACACCGGGATCACCAACCACCCGGACCTGAACGGCAACCTGGTGGCCGGTTACGACATGATCGCCGACCCCACGGTCGCCAACGACGGCGGCGGCCGGGACGCCGACCCGAGCGATCCCGGCGACTGGACCAGCGGCCAGTGCGGCACGCCACGCAGCTCCAGCTGGCACGGCACCCACGTCGCCGGCACCGTGGCGGCCCTGACCAACAATACGGAAGGGGTGGCGGGCGTTGCTTACAACGCCAAGATCATGCCGGTGCGCGTGCTGGGTACCTGTGGCGGCTATACCTCGGACATCGCCGACGGCATCATCTGGGCCTCCGGCGGCGTGGTCAGCGGCATTCCGTCGACCACTACCCCGGCCCAGGTCATCAACATGAGCCTGGGCGGCACCGGCAGCTGCAGCCTGACCACGCAGAATGCCATCAACAGTGCGGTCAGCCGCGGCACCACCGTGGTGGTGGCGGCAGGCAACAGCAATAGCAACGCGGCCAACTTCACCCCGGCCAACTGCAACAACGT
The DNA here is from genome assembly GCF_024397895.1 of Pseudomonas benzenivorans. Lineage (NCBI taxonomy): Bacteria > Pseudomonadati > Pseudomonadota > Gammaproteobacteria > Pseudomonadales > Pseudomonadaceae > Pseudomonas > Pseudomonas benzenivorans. The sequence goes on along the minus strand of NZ_CP073346.1, from coordinate 66,205 downwards.
CATCACCGTCGCCGCCACCACCCGCAGCGGCGGTCGCGCCAGCTTCTCCAACTACGGTTCGGTGGTGGATATCGCCGCACCCGGCGCGGGCATCCTGTCGCCCCTCAACAGCGGTTCGACCACACCCGCCAGCCCCACCTACGCCTACTACAACGGCACCTCAATGGCCGCACCGCATGTTGCCGGCGTGGTGGCACTGATGCAGGCGGCTTCCCCGCAACTGCCGGCACAGGTGGAAAGCAACCTCAAGAGCAGCGCCCGGGCATTGCCGATCGCCTGCGCCGAAGGCTGCGGCAGCGGCCTGGTCGATGCACGGGCCGCCATCGACGTTCAGGCAGGGCCGCCGGTGGTCAACAACGACACCCTGTTCAACGGTACGCCGATCACCGGGCTGTCCGGCGCCAAGCGCTCGATGAAGCGCTACACCATCACCGTGCCGGCCGGCGTCAGCAGCCTGGTCTTCACCCTGTCCGGCGGCTCCGGGAATGCCGATCTCTATGTGCGCTTCGGCGCGGCGCCGACCACCAGCAGCTTCGATTGCCGCCCGAGACGCCGCAACAACAACGAGAGCTGCACCTTCAACAACCCGCAAGCCGGCACCTACCACGTGGCGGTCAGTGGCTACGCCAGCTACTCGGGCGCTAGCCTGGTGGCGCGCTACTAACGTCTTCAAGCCCCTCTTGCGCTGCCGGGCGAACCGCCCGGCAGGCGCTATCTGCTCGCAAAGCGTGGACCCTCAAGTCCTGTCCTCATCGCCGCCGGCGCCCTTCCGCGACCGCACCTTCGGCCAGCCCCAACAGGCAGCTGACCCGACGTGATCCATCAGGTATTACGTCAGCAATAATCCTTAACTATCTGTTCTAAAAGACTTTAGATCGGGACGTTCAAGAATCTGCACATTCCGGCACCGGGAAGACGCAGGCGTTGACTTAATGCGCGCGCAGGCTTACGTTAACGTAAAGGTAAATCAGCGAGACCCTCCCATGCCTGCGCCCTACAGCATTTCCGACCTGGCCCGCGAGCTGGACATCACCACCCGCGCCATTCGCTTCTACGAGGAGCAAGGCATGCTCAGCCCCGAGCGGCGCGGCCAGGAGCGCATCTACAGCGCCAAGGACAAGGTCACCCTCAAGCTGATCCTGCGCGGCAAGCGCATCGGCTTCTCCCTGGCCGAGTGCAAGGAACTGATCGAGTTGTACGACCCGGGCCACGGCAATCGCAAGCAGCTGGAAACCTTCATGGGCAAGATCAGCGAGCGCCGTGCCCAGCTGCAACAGCAATTGCTGGACATTCAACAGATGCAGCTGGAATTGGATACAGCCGAAGAGCGCTGCCAGATCGCCCTAACCGAAATCGATAAAAAACAAAGCGTTAACTCCTGAACTTAAATCGAACAATTACAGGTGGAACCATGAGCTATCCGTCCCTCAACTTCGCCCTCGGCGAAACCATCGACATGCTGCGCGAGCAGGTCCAGGCCTTCGTCGCCGCCGAGCTGGCGCCACGCGCCGCCGCCATCGACAGCGACAACCTGTTCCCCGTCGACATGTGGAAGAAGTTCGGCGACATGGGGCTGCTCGGGGTCACCGTGTCCGAGGAATACGGCGGTGCCGGTCTCGGCTACCTGGCCCACGTGGTGGCCATCGAGGAGATCAGCCGCGCCTCGGCCTCGGTCGGGCTGTCCTACGGCGCCCACTCCAACCTGTGCGTCAACCAGATCAACCGCAACGGCACGGCCGAGCAGAAGGCCAAGTACCTGCCCAAGCTGATCAGCGGCGAGCATGTCGGCGCCCTGGCCATGAGCGAGCCCAATGCCGGCTCCGACGTGGTGTCGATGAAGCTGCGCGCCGAGCGCCGTGGCGACCGTTTCGTGCTCAACGGCAGCAAGACCTGGATCACCAACGGTCCGGACGCCGACACCTATGTGATCTACGCCAAGACCGACCTGGACAAGGGCGCCCACGGCATAACCGCGTTCATCGTCGAGCGCGACTGGAAGGGTTTTTCCCGCGGCAGCAAGTTCGACAAGCTGGGCATGCGCGGCTCCAACACCTGCGAGCTGTTCTTCGATGACGTCGAGGTGCCGGAGGAGAACATCCTCGGCGTGGAGAACGGCGGCGTGAAGGTGCTGATGAGCGGCCTGGACTACGAGCGCGTGGTGCTGGCCGGCGGCCCGGTCGGCATCATGCAGGCCTGCCTGGACGCGGTGCTGCCCTATATCCACGACCGCAAGCAGTTCGGCCAGAGCATCGGCGAGTTCCAGCTGATCCAGGGCAAGGTCGCCGACATGTACACCCAGCTCAACGCCAGCCGTGCCTACCTCTATGCCGTGGCCCAGGCCTGCGACCGCGGCGAGACCACCCGCAAGGACGCCGCCGGGGTGATTCTCTACAGCGCCGAACGCGCCACCCAGATGGCCCTGGAGGCGATCCAGATCCTCGGCGGCAATGGCTACATCAACGAGTTCCCCACCGGCCGCCTGCTGCGTGATGCCAAGCTCTACGAGATCGGCGCCGGCACCAGCGAGATCAGGCGCATGCTGATTGGCCGCGAGCTGTTCAACGAAACCAAGTGATCCGTAGGGTGCGCTGGGCCGCCCAGGCTGTGCGCACCGGTACAAGGGCAACGGTGCGCACGGCGCACCCTACAGGAAGCGCACATGACCATCCTGCACACGCAGCTCAATACCCGTTCGCCGGAGTTCGCCGCCAACAGCACGGCCATGCGCGATCAGGTCGGTGCCCTGCGCAGCCTCCTCGCGCGCATTCACGAAGGCGGCGGCGAGAAGGCCCAGCACCGCCACATCTCCCGCGGCAAGCTGCTGCCGCGCGAACGCATCAACCGCCTCCTCGACCTCGGCTCGCCCTTCCTCGAGATCGGCCAGCTGGCCGCCCACGGGGTGTACGGCGAAGAGGTGCCGGCCGCCGGGGTGATCGCCGGCATCGGTCGGGTCGAAGGCGTCGAGTGCATGATCGTGGCCAACGACGCCACGGTGAAGGGGGGCAGCTACTACCCGCTGACGGTGAAGAAGCATTTGCGCGCCCAGGCCATCGCCCGCGAGAACCGCCTGCCGTGCATCTACCTGGTGGACTCCGGCGGCGCCAACCTGCCGCGCCAGGACGAGGTGTTTCCCGACCGCGAGCACTTCGGGCGGATCTTCTTCAACCAGGCCAACATGAGCGCCATGGGCATCCCCCAGATTGCCGTGGTGATGGGCTCCTGCACCGCCGGCGGCGCCTATGTGCCGGCCATGGCCGACGAGGCGATCATGGTGCGCAACCAGGCCACCATCTTCCTCGCCGGCCCGCCGCTGGTGAAGGCCGCCACAGGCGAAGAAGTCAGCGCCGAGGACCTGGGCGGCGCCGACCTGCACTGCAAGACCTCGGGCGTGGCCGACCACTATGCCGACAACGACGAGCACGCCCTGGCCCTGGCCCGGCGCAGCATCAGCAATTTGAACTGGCGCAAGCAGGGCGTGCTCAACAACCGCGAGCCGATCGCCCCGCTGTATGACGCCGAGGAGCTGTACGGGGTGATCCCCAGCGACGCCAAGCAGCCTTTCGATGTGCGCGAGGTGATCGCCCGCCTTGTCGACGGCTCGGTGTTCGACGAATTCAAGGCACTGTTCGGCGCCACCCTGGTCTGCGGCTTCGCCCACCTGCACGGCTACCCGGTGGCGATTCTCGCCAACAACGGGATCCTGTTCGCCGAATCGGCGCAGAAAGGCGCGCACTTCATCGAACTGGCCTGCCAGCGCGGCATCCCCCTGCTGTTCCTGCAGAACATCACCGGTTTCATGGTCGGGCAGAAGTACGAGGCCGGCGGCATCGCCAAGCACGGCGCCAAGCTGGTCAATGCGGTGGCCTGCGCCAAGGTGCCGAAGTTCACCGTGATCATCGGCGGCAGCTTCGGCGCCGGCAACTACGGCATGTGCGGCCGCGCCTACGACCCGCGCTTCCTGTGGATGTGGCCGAACGCGCGGATCGGCGTGATGGGCGCCGAACAGGCCGCCGGCGTGCTGGTGCAGGTCAAGCACGAGCAGGCGGCCCGTGCCGGCCAGGCCTTCTCCGCCGAGGACGAGGCCAAGCTCAAGCAGCCGATCCTCGAGCAGTACGAGCGCCAGGGCCATCCCTACTACTCCAGCGCCCGGCTGTGGGACGACGGCGTCATCGACCCGGCGCAGACCCGCGAGGTGCTCGGCCTGGCGCTGTCCGCCGCGCTCAACGCGCCGATCGAGCCGACGACGTTCGGCGTGTTCCGCATGTAAGCCAGGGAAATGACCATGACCGATTTCACCACTATCGAACTGGAAAGAGATCCGCGCGGCGTCGCCACCCTCTGGCTCAACCGCCCGGACAAGAACAACGCCTTCAATGCGCAGATGATCCGCGAGCTGATCCTCGCGCTGGATGAGGTGCAGGCCGACAAGGGCCTGCGTTTCCTGGTCCTGCGCGGGCGCGGCAAGCACTTCTCCGCCGGCGCCGACCTGGCCTGGATGCAGCAGTCCGCCGCGCTCGACTACAACGCCAACCTGAGCGACGCCCGGGAACTGGCCGAGCTGATGTACAACCTGCACAAGCTGCCCATCCCCACCCTGGCCGTGGTTCAGGGCGCGGCCTTCGGCGGCGCCGTCGGCCTGGTCAGTTGCTGCGACATGGCCATCGGCGCCACCGATGCGCTGTTCAGCCTGTCCGAGGTGCGCATCGGCCTGGCCCCGGCGGTGATCAGCCCCTTCGTCGTCCAGGCGATCGGTGAACGCGCCGCCCGCCGCTACGCCCTGACCGCCGAGCGCTTCAGTGGCGAACGGGCCCGCGAGCTGGGCCTGCTGGCCGAGTGCTACCCGGCCGCCGAACTGGACCAGGCCTGCACCGACTGGGTCGCCAACCTGCTGCTGAACAGCCCGCAGGCCATGAAGGCGACCAAGGACCTGCTGCGCGAAGTCGGCAGCGGCGTGCTGACCCCGGCGCTGCGCCGCTACACCGAGAACGCCATCGCCCGTATCCGCGTCAGCGCCGAGGGCCAGGAAGGCCTCGGCGCCTTCCTCGACAAACGCCAACCCGCCTGGCAGGAGCCCCACGCATGAGTCTCAAGCATATCGACACCCTGCTGGTGGCCAACCGCGGCGAGATCGCCTGCCGGGTGATGCGCACCGCCAAGGCCATGGGCATCAGCACCGTGGCCGTGCACAGCGCCATCGACCGCGATGCCCGGCATGTGCGCGAGGCGGACATCGCCATCGATCTGGGCGGCGCCAAGCCGGCCGACAGTTACCTGCGCATCGACGCTATCATCGCGGCGGCCAAGGCCAGCGGCGCCCAGGCCATCCACCCGGGCTATGGCTTTCTCTCCGAGAACGCCGGCTTCGCCCGCGCCATCGAACAGGCCGGCCTGGTGTTCCTCGGCCCGCCCGCCTCCTCCATCGACGCCATGGGCAGCAAGTCGGCGGCCAAGGCCCTGATGGAACAGGCCGGCGTGCCCCTGGTGCCCGGCTACCACGGCGAGGCCCAGGACCTGGAGACCTTCCGCGCCGCCGCCGAGGTGATCGGCTACCCGGTGCTGCTCAAGGCCGCCGCCGGTGGCGGCGGCAAGGGCATGAAGGTGGTCGAACGCGAAAGCGAGTTGGCCGAGGCCCTGGCCAGTGCCCGGCGCGAGGCGCAGTCCTCGTTCGGCGATGCGCGCATGCTGGTGGAAAAGTACGTGCTCAAGCCGCGCCACGTGGAGATCCAGGTGTTCGCCGACCAGCACGGCCATTGCCTGTACCTCAACGAGCGCGACTGCTCGATCCAGCGCCGCCACCAGAAGGTGGTCGAAGAGGCCCCCGCCCCCGGCCTGACGCCCGAGCTGCGCCGCGCCATGGGCGACGCGGCGGTCAAGGCCGCCCAGGCCATCGGTTATGTCGGTGCCGGCACCGTGGAGTTCCTGCTGGACGAACGCGGCGACTTCTTCTTCATGGAGATGAACACCCGCCTGCAAGTGGAACACCCGGTCACCGAGGCGATCACCGGCCTCGACCTGGTGGCCTGGCAGATCCGCGTGGCCCGCGGCGAGCCGCTGCCGCTGACCCAGGAGCAGGTGCCGCTGATCGGCCACGCCATCGAGGTGCGGCTGTACGCCGAGGACCCGGACAACGACTTCCTGCCCTCCACCGGCACCCTGGGGCTTTATCGCGAGGCCCAGTCGGGCCCAGGGCGCCGGGTCGATACGGGCGTGGCCGAGGGCGACGAGGTGTCGCCTTTCTACGACCCCATGCTGGGCAAGCTGATCGCCTGGGGCGACAACCGCGAGGAGGCGCGCCTGCGCCTGCTGGCCATGCTCGACGAGACCGCCGTCGGCGGGGTCAGGACCAACCTGGCCTTCCTGCGCCGCGTGCTAGCCCACCCGGCCTTCGCCGACGCCGAGCTGGATACCGGCTTCATTCCGCGTCACCAGCAGCAGTTGCTGCCGGAAGCGACCGCCCTGCCCGCCGCGTTCTGGCAACTGGCGGCCGAAGCCTTCGCCCAGGGCGAGCCGCTGCGGCGCAAGCACGAGGACTTCCATTCGCCTTGGGGCCACAATGGCGGCTGGCGCGCCGGCCTGCCGGCCGAGATCGATCTGCACCTGGCCTGCGCCGGCGAGCGCCAGGTGGTGCGCTTGCGCCACACCGCTCCACCTGCAGCGCAGTTGCGAGGCGAACGGCTGGTGGTCGAACGAGACGGCCAGCGCCGTCAGCACCTGGCGATCCGCCGCGGCGATACCCTGTACCTCCAGTACCAGGGCGAGCTGCATGTCATCAGCCGCGTCGACCCGATCGCCGAAGTCGAGGCCAGCCACAGCCACCACGGTGGGCTGACCGCGCCGATGAACGGCAGTATTGTCCGGGTGCTGGTCGAGGCCGGCCAGACCGTCGAGGCCGGTGCGGCCCTGGTGGTGCTGGAGGCCATGAAGATGGAGCACAGCATCCGCGCGCCCCATACCGGGACGGTCAAGGCGCTGTACTGCGGCGAGGGCGAGATGGTCGCCGAGGGAAGCGTGCTGGTGGAGCTGGAAGAACAGAGCCTGTAGTGCGCCATGCGCACCAGGCCGATAGACGCGGTGCGCACGGCGCACCCTACGGAGGAGTCCCCATGAGTCTGCCTACTCACGTTCGCCTGGTCGAAGTCGGCCCCCGCGATGGCCTGCAGAACGAGAAGCAACCCATCAGCGTGGCCGACAAGGTGCGCCTGGTCGATGACCTGAGCGATGCCGGCCTGAGCTATATCGAGGTCGGCAGCTTCGTTTCGCCCAAGTGGGTGCCGCAGATGGCCGGCAGCCGAGAAGTATTCGCCGGCATCCAGCAGCGCCCCGGCGTCACCTACGCCGCCCTGACCCCCAACATGAAGGGCTTCGAAGCGGCGCTGGAGGCTGGGGTCAAGGAGGTGGCGGTGTTCGCCGCCGCCAGCGAGGCCTTCTCGCAGAAAAACATCAACTGCTCCATCGGCGAGAGCCTGCAACGCTTCCTGCCGCTGCTCGATGCCGCCCGGCAGCAGGGCATCCGCGTGCGCGGCTACGTTTCCTGCGTGCTCGGCTGTCCCTATGACGGCTTCATCACCCCGGAACAGGTTGCCCGCGTGGCCCGCGACCTGTTCGCCATGGGCTGCTACGAGGTGTCGCTGGGCGACACCATCGGCACCGGCACCGCCGGCGATACCCGCCGGCTGATCGAGGTGGTGGCCCGCGATATCCCGCGCGACAAGCTTGCCGGGCACTTCCATGACACCTACGGCCAGGCCCTGGCCAATATCTACGCCAGCCTGCTGGAGGGCGTCGGCGTGTTCGACAGCTCCGTCGCAGGCCTGGGCGGCTGTCCCTACGCCAAGGGCGCCACCGGCAACGTCGCCACCGAGGACGTGCTCTACCTGCTCAACGGCCTGGGCATTGCGACCGACATCGACCTCGACCGGCTGATCGCGGCCGGCCAGCGCATCTGCACGGTGCTGGGCAAGTCCAGCGGCTCGCGGGTGGCTCGGGCCCGTCTGGGCTGTGCCTAGCCAGTCCTGCGTGTCAGCCATCGTTTACGCTCTGTAAAGCGCCGCCGCCAGGTTGCGCGCGCATACGGCAGGACTGGTGCAAAGGCTCTACAACGGTGCCCAGGTCGGCAGCCGAGTAAAAAGGGTCGCTGCCGTTCAAGGCGCGCGGCGACCGCTAGGCTAGCGTGCCATCGGCCAGATTCGATGGCCTGGCACAACAAGAATGAAGATGAGGAGTCGCCATGCAACAACCCCTGTGGGCCCCTTCGGCCGAGCGCATCGCCGCCACCCGGATGGACGCCTTCCGCCGCTTCGTCAACCAGCGCCACGGCCTCGAGTTGGCCGACTACCCGGCGCTGCACGCCTGGAGTGTGGAACAGCGCGACGCCTTCTGGCAGGCCGTGGTCGACTTCTTCGAGATGCGCTTCACCCAGCAGCCGCGCGCGGTGCTGGAAGAAGGCCCAGCCATGCCCAGCGCCCAGTGGTTCCCCGGTGCGACGCTGAACTTCGCCGAACACCTGCTGCGTCGCCGTGACGGCCATCCGGCACTGGTCGCCGTGGCCGAGGATGGCAGCCGTGAACAGCTGAGCTACGCCGAACTGGCGGCCCATGTCGCCGGCCTGCAGCAGAGCCTGCGCGCGGCCGGCGTGGGGATGGGTGACCGGGTGGCGGCCTTCATGCCCAATACCTGGCAGACGGTGGTCGGCATGCTCGCCGCCACCAGCCTGGGCGCCACCTGGTCGTCCTGTTCGCCGGATTTCGGCACCCAGGGCGTGATCGACCGCTTCGGCCAGATCGAGCCCAAGGTGCTGATCGCCGCGGCCGGCTACCGCTACGCCGGCAAGAACCTCGACCTGACCGGCAAGCTCAACGAGATCCTCGAGCGCCTGCCCTCATTGCAGCAGCTGATCGTCGTGCCCTATGCCAATGGCGGCGCCAAACCAGGCGATTTCCAGTCCAGCGCCCGGATCGCTTTGTGGGATGACTTCTATCAGGCCGGCGGCGAACCGCAGTTCACCCCCGTGCCCTTCGACCATCCGCTGTACATCCTCTACTCCAGCGGCACCACCGGCGTGCCCAAGTGCATCGTCCACGGCACCGGCGGGGTGCTGTCGCAGCACGTCAAGGAGCTGGGCCTGCACACCGACCTGACGGCCGACGACTGCCTGTTCTACTACACCACCTGCGGCTGGATGATGTGGAACTGGCTGGTGTCCGGCCTGGCTTTGGGCGCCACCCTGGTGCTGTTCGACGGCTCGCCCTTCCACCCCGGCGCCGAGCGCCTGATCGACCTGATCGACGCCGAGGACATCAGCGTCTTCGGCACCAGCGCCAAATACCTGGCCGCCCTGGAAAAGGCCGGCGAGAAACCGGGCAGCAGCCACAGGCTGACACGCCTCAAGGCCATCCTGTCGACCGGTTCGCCGCTGTCCCACGAAAGCTTCGAGTACGTCTACCGCGAGATCAAGGCCGACCTGTGCCTGTCGTCGATCTCCGGCGGCACCGACATCGTCTCCTGCTTCGCCCTCGGCAACCCGGTGCTGCCGGTGTGGCGCGGCGAACTGCAGTGCAAGGGCCTGGGCATGGACGTGCAGGTGTGGAACGACGCCGGCCAGCCGGTATTGGGCGAGAAAGGCGAGCTGGTCTGCACCCGTCACTTCACCTCGATGCCGGTGGGTTTCTGGAACGATGCCGACGGTGCGAAATTCCAGGCCGCCTATTTCGACACCTTCCCCGGCATCTGGGCCCATGGCGACTACGCCGAGGAGACCGAGCACGGTGGCCTGGTGATCCACGGTCGCTCCGACGCGGTGCTCAACCCCGGCGGCGTACGCATCGGCACCGCCGAGATCTACCGCCAGGTGGAGAAGGTCGAGGAGGTGCTCGAGTCCATCGCCATCGGCCAGGAGTGGGAGGATGACGTGCGCGTGGTGCTGTTCGTCCGCCTGCGCGATGGCGTATCGCTTAGCGACGAACTGCAGGCGCGTATCCGCCAGGTGATCCGCGCCAACACCACGCCACGTCATGTGCCGGCCAAGATCATCGCCGTGGCCGATATTCCGCGCACCATCAGCGGCAAGATCGTCGAGTTGGCCGTGCGCAACGTTGTCCACGGCAAACCGGTGAAGAACACCGATGCCCTGGCCAATCCACAGGCGCTGGAGCTGTACCGGAACCTGCCGCAGCTGAGCAGCTGACAGGCTCCGACTGCTGAAAAGCCCGGTTCGTCCGGGCTTTTTTGTGCGCGCCACATTGAGGCCTACCGAACGGCGGCTGAGCATGGACAGGTCCGAAAAGATCGAATAGCGTCGAAGTTCGAGCGGCGTTTGCCGCGTCCGCATTGGCCATGATCATGCATGCGCCCGACTGCACAGTTCGAACCATGAGCCAGGCCGAGCTCGCCATCGCCGTCGACTGGGCGGCGGCCGAGGGCTGGAATCCCGGGCTGCATGACGCCGGCTGCTTCCATGCCGCCGACCCCGATGGTTTCCTCATCGGCCGCCTGGAAGACGAGCCAGTCGCGGTACTCTCGGTGGTGAAGTACGGCGAATCCTTTGGATTTCTGGGCTTCTTCATCGTCAAGCCGCAGCACCGCGGCCATGGCTACGGCAGGCAGATCTGGCAAGCCGGGATGGCCTATCTCGAAGGCCGCAGCATCGGCCTCGACGGTGTGGTCGAACAGCAGGCCAACTACGGCAAATCCGGCTTTGTCCTGGCCCATCGCAACGTCCGCTACCAGGGCGTCGCCCGCGCGCAACGCCCGGCGCCGCCTGGCACGGTAGCCTTGGCGACCCTGCCCTTCGATGCCCTGCTCGCCTACGATCAGCCGTTCTTCCCCGAACCGCGCACCAGGTTCCTGCGTTGCTGGATCAACCAGCCGGACGGTACCGCCCTGGGCATCCTCGACGACGGCCAGCTGGGCGGCTACGGTGTGCTGCGTCGGTGCCGCAATGGTTTCAAGATCGGTCCCTTGTTCGCCGACAGCCCCGCCCTGGCGGAGCAGCTGTTCATGGCGCTGCAGGCGCAGGCGCCCGAGGGCGCTGCGCTATTTCTGGACGTGCCGGAGCCGAACGCCGAGGCCGTCGCCATGGCCCAGCGACACGGCATGAGCATCGTCTTCGAGACCGCCCGCATGTATAAAGGCAGAGCGCCCGAGCTGCCGGTCGAGCGGATCTTCGGCATCACCACCTTCGAGCTCGGCTAGACGGCTCGAACAAACGCACAAGGAAGTTCACAGTGGCTGGTCAATACCCTGAAAGGATCAAATCCCTTCCCCTGTTCGACGGGCGCTTCGATGCCTACAGGCTCGAGGCCAACGGCAGTGACGTGCTGTTCGCCTCCTACCCGGCCGGCACCGCCATTGCGCCCCATGTCCACGACACCGACAACTACGGCGTGATTACCCGCGGCGCCCTGATCCTCAGCATCAACGGCTCGACCACCACCTACAGGGTGGGTGACTGGTACCACGTGCCAGCCGGTGTCGAGCATGCCGCGGCGTTCACCGCGGACACCGACGAGATCGAGTTCTGGTTCAAGTCCGAGGCCTGATCCCCCGCCAGACTGTTGCCAAGGAGGCAGCCTGTTATGCAATGGAATGCACTGGTCCCCGAGCTGGTGGTCGGAAACTACCCCAACGCCAGGGACTTCTACCTGAAAGTCTTCGGTTTTCGCCTGTGTTACGAGCGTGCGTGGGACCAGTTCGGCTACTTCGAACTGGAAGGCGCTGAGCTGATGCTGCTGCAGGCCCCTGGCGCGCCCGTGGGCGAGTTGCAGCGCCCAGGCCCCAAGGGCAAGGGCATCCACTTCCAGGTGGAGGTTCAGCGCCTGGCCCGATCTACTGGCTCGCCTGCAGGCCGCCAACGTGGAGCCGCTCACGCCGGTTACCGACGCCTGGTACCGGGCCGATGAGCTCGAGCATGGCCAGCGCGAGTTCTTCGTCGCCGACCCGGACGGTTACCTGTTTCGTTTCTTCGAGTGCCTTGGAAACCGTCCCGCAACAGGTAATGGTGGCGCTTGAATATGGAGACGATCCTCGAGTTCGGCCTGCGCGCCGTCGCCTATCTGCTGCTGGAAATCGTCTTCGGCACCCTCTTCTACTGGTCCGGATGGCCCTGGGTCAAACTGCTCACGCTGGGCCGCTACCCACGAAGCGGCTGGCGCAGCGGCAGCCGCGAGAGCGTCTATGTGGCCTGCGCCGGCGGCGGCTTCTGGGCCCTGCTACTGATGCCAGCGTTCGGCCAGTTCTAGCCCCGCCCTGGCGGAGCTTGATGGCAGCTGGTCAGCCCTGCAGGTAGGGGCGCACCACGGCCAGAGTCCGCTCCACGAAGACCTGCTTTTCCCCGACCGGCGCAACGTAATGCAGGGCCTCGGCGCAGGCCCCCTCGCCGGCCAGCTTGGCGATCACCCAGGCCGCCAGGTAAGGCGAGGACAGGCAGCCGCCGGCGGTGGCCAGGTTGCCCTGGGCATGGAAGGGCTGATCGAGTACCCGGACGCCCGCCTCCATGACCCACGGTTTGCTGGTCAGGTCAGTGCAGGCCGGTAGGTCGTTCAGCAATCCCAGCCTGGCCATCAGCAAGGCCCCGGAGCACTGCGCGCCGATCAACTGGCGTTGCGGGTCCAGTTGCAGGCGCTCGAGGATGGACGGGGTTTCGGCAATCGTGCGGGTGTGAATGCCGCTGCCGAACAGCACCACATCGGCCTGATTGGCATACTCCAAGGGCTGTTGCGCCCTAACCTGCACTCCGTTCATCGAGGTCACCTGCTCGCTCGGGCAGGTGATCTGGGCTTGCCAGCCCTGTACGCGCAAGCGGTTGAGCAGGCCCGCGGCGACAAAGGAGTCCAGTTCGTTGAAACCCTCAAAGGTCAGCACGGCAATTCGCATCGCAGTCTCCTGATTGAAAGCCCGAATCGCGGGCACGGCCGAACCATAGAGTTTGCCGTGGAGATCGGTCAGCTACAGTGGCGGTCAAATCTCCCTGGACAGTTGTTGTACTGCGACAAGCGCCGAGAGGATTCAGATTCCCGAACGCCCCGGATCCTCGGGCGGCGCCTCCTTCTCGATTTCTTCAAGCTTCAGCTCCAGCCCCCAGTCGCCCTTCTCGCTCGGCTTGGCTGGTGTCGCGGCCGCCGCTTGCGGAGCGGCTACTGACTGAGTCGCCGTGGCCGGGTCGTCGCGATACAGCTTGAGCTTCAGGCGCACGTTGTTCGCCGAGTCTGCGTTTTTCACCGCTTCCTCCTCGTCGATGGCGCCCTCATGGACCAGGTCGATCAGCGCCTGGTCGAAGGTCTGCATGCCGAGGTTCTTCGATTTCTCCATGATCTCCTTGATCTCGGAGAACTCGTTGCGCTTGATCAAATCCCGCACGGTCGGCGTGCCCAGCAGCACCTCGACAGCGGCGCGGCGCTTGCCGTCGGTGGTCTTGACCAGGCGCTGGGAGACGAAGGCCTTGAGGTTGTTGCCCAGGTCGTTGAGCAGCTGCGGGCGGCGGTCCTCGGGGAAGAAGTTGATGATGCGGTCCAGTGCCTGGTTGGCGTTGTTGGCGTGCAGGGTGGAGATCGCCAGGTGGCCGGTGTCGGCGAAAGCCAGGGCGTGCTCCATGGTTTCGCGGTCGCGAATCTCGCCGATCAGGATCACGTCCGGGGCCTGGCGCAGGGTGTTCTTCAGCGCGGCGTGGAAGCTGCGGGTATCCACGCCCACTTCGCGCTGGTTGATGATCGACTTCTTGTGCCGGTGCACGTACTCCACCGGGTCCTCGATGGTGATGATGTGGCCACCGCTGTTGCGATTGCGGTAGTCGATCAGCGCCGCCAGGGAGGTCGACTTGCCCGAGCCGGTGCCGCCGACGAACAGCACCAGGCCGCGTTTCTCCATCACGGTATTGAGCAGCACCTCGGGCAGCTTCAGGTCCTCGAACCTGGGAATCTCCATCTTGATGTTACGGGCGACGATCGACACCTCGTTGCGCTGCTTGAAGATGTTGATGCGAAAACGGCCGATTCCGCCGAGGGAAATGGCCAGGTTCATCTCCAGCTCACGCTCGAAGTCCTCGCGCTGGGCCACATCCATGATCGACTGGGCGACCTGCGCCACCTCGCCGGCTTTCAGCGGTTCCTGGCTCAGGGCCTTGAGCACGCCGTTGAACTTGGCGCAGGGCGGCGCCCCGGTGGAAAGATAGAGGTCGGAACCATCCTGGCTGGCCAGGACTTTCAGCATTGCGTGGAGATCCATGGGCGTGGGGCTTCCGTTGGGTGGAATTAATACGTTAGGCCAATTTCGGCCGCTACTCCCGGCGAAACAGAAGTCTCGAGGCTGGCGTCATTCTGCTGGCGCGACAAATACTGGCACAATACGCGGCCAGCCAAAATGAGGAACCCGTCATGGCAAAGGCAATGGCCCGCCACATCCTGGTCAAGACCGAAGCGGAGGCGGCCGCCCTGAAGAAACGCATTGCCGCGGGTGAAGCCTTCGATGTGCTGGCGCGCAAATATTCCACCTGCCCGTCCGGCAAGCGTGGCGGCGATCTCGGCGAGGTGCGTCCGGGGCAGATGGTGAGGGTGATCGACCAGGTCATCTTCAAGAAGCCCCTGCGCGAGGTGCATGGCCCGGTCAAGAGCCAGTTCGGCTATCACCTGGTACAGGTGTTTTATCGCGACTGAGTGGCCTGCTGCCGCTGCGACCAGCCCACCGCCCATCCCTGGCCCTGCCCTTGTGCGGGCTAAACCGCTACAATCGCGCCCCTTTCGCGCACGTGCGCCCGCTTTCTGGATCAAGATTCGTGATTTCTACCGCCAATATCACCATGCAGTTCGGCGCCAAGCCGCTGTTCGAGAACGTTTCCGTCAAGTTCGGCAACGGCAACCGCTACGGCCTGATCGGAGCTAACGGCTGCGGCAAGTCGACCTTCATGAAGATCCTCGGCGGCGACCTCGAGCCGTCGGCCGGCCAGGTGATGCTCGAGCCCAATGTGCGCCTCGGCAAGCTGCGCCAGGATCAGTTCGCCTACGAAGAATTCAACGTGATCGACGCGGTGATCATGGGTCACCAGGAACTGTGGCGGGTCAAGGCCGAGCGCGACCGCATCTACTCGCTGCCGGAGATGACCGAGGCGGAAGGCATGGCCGTGGCCGAGCTGGAGACCGAGTTCGCCGAGATGGACGGCTACACCGCCGAGTCCCGCGCCGGCGAGCTGTTGCTCGGCCTGGGCATTCCGCTGCACCAGCACTTCGGCCCGATGAGCGAAGTGGCCCCCGGCTGGAAGCTGCGCGTGCTGCTGGCCCAGGCGCTGTTTTCCGATCCGGAGGTGCTGCTGCTGGACGAGCCGACCAACCACCTGGACATCAACACCATCCGCTGGCTGGAAAACGTGCTGACCGCGCGCAACAGCACCATGATCATCATTTCCCACGACCGCCACTTCCTCAACAGCGTCTGCACCCACATGGCCGACCTGGACTACGGCGAACTGCGTCTGTTCCCCGGCAACTACGACGAATACATGACCGCCGCGACGCAGTCGCGCGAGCAGCTGCTGGCCGACAACGCCAAGAAGAAGGCGCAGATCGCCGAACTGCAGACCTTCGTCAGCCGCTTCTCGGCCAACGCCTCCAAGGCCAAGCAGGCCACCTCGCGGGCCAAGCAGATCGACAAGATCCAGCTGGCCGAGGTCAAGCCGTCCAGTCGTGTCAGCCCGTTCATCCGCTTCGAGCAGACCAAGAAACTGCACCGCCAGGCCGTGACCGTGGAAAACATGGCCAAGGGTTTCGACGGCAAACCGCTGTTCAAGGGCTTCGGCTTCCAGGTCGAGGCCGGCGAGCGCGTCGCCATCATCGGCCCCAACGGCATCGGCAAGACCACCCTGCTGCGCACCCTGGTCGGCGAACTGGCGCCGGATGCCGGCACGGTGAGATGGACCGAAAGCGCGGAAGTGGGCTACTACGCCCAGGACCACGCCCACGACTTCGAGGACGACTGCAACCTGTTCGACTGGATGGGTCAGTGGACCCAGGGCGGCGAACAGCTGGTGCGCGGCACCCTGGGCCGCATGCTGTTCTCCAACGACGAGATCCTCAAGTCGGTGAAGGTGATTTCCGGTGGTGAGCAGGGGCGCATGCTGTTCGGCAAGCTGATTCTGCAGAAGCCCAACGTGCTGGTGATGGACGAGCCGACCAACCACCTCGACATGGAGTCCATCGAGGCGCTCAACCTGGCGCTGGAGAACTATCCCGGCACGCTGATCTTCGTCAGCCATGACCGCGAGTTCGTCTCCTCCCTGGCGACACGTATCATCGAGCTCTCCGACAGCGGCGTGGTCGACTTCAGCGGCAGCTACGACGACTACCTGCGCAGCCAGGGTGTGCTGGTCTGATCGATGACGGCACGCGTCCAGCGTGCTGAAGGCCGATAAACGAAAAGCCCGTATCCTGCGATACGGGCTTTTTCTTATTGGCCTCAGCTAATGGCCGCCGCAACCGGCCTGCGGCCAGCGCACGCAGGCTAGTAGACTGGCAACTCGACGTCGTGGAACAACTCCTCCAGCTCCGACTTGTTGTGACAGTGCACGGCCTTGGCCAGCACATCACGGGTCAGGTGCGGGGCGAACTTCTCGATGAAATCGCACATGAAACCGCGCAGGAAGGTGCCGCGCCGGAAGCCGATCTTGGTCACGCTGGCCTCGAACAGGTCGCTGGCATCCAGCACCACCAGGTCCGGGTCGAGCTTGGCGTCGACCGCCATCCTGGCGACGATGCCCACGCCCAGGCCGAGGCGCACATAGGTCTTGATCACGTCGGCATCGGCCGCGGTGAACACCACTTTAGGCGTCAGGCCGCGGTGGCTGAAGGCCTCGTCCAGCTTGGAGCGCCCGGTGAAGCCAAAAACGTAGGTGACGATCGAATGCTCGGCCAGGGCCTCGAGGGTCAGCTTCGGCAGCTTGGTCAATGGATGGCCCTGGGGCACCACCACGCAGCGGTTCCAGCGGTAGCAGGGCATCATCACCAGGTCATTGAACAGCTCCAGCCCTTCGGTGGCGATGGCGAAATCCACGGTGCCGTCGGCGGCCATCTCGGCAATCTGCATCGGCGTGCCCTGATGCATGTGCAGGGAGACCTCGGGGTATTGCTTGATGAAGCCGCTGATCACCGCCGGCAAGGCGTAGCGGGCCTGGGTGTGGGTGGTGGCGATGGACAGCGTACCCTTCTTCTCGTTGGAGAATTCCTGGGCGATCTGCTTGATGCTTTCGACCTTGCGCAGAATCTCACCGGCGGTGGTGATGATCCGTTCGCCCGCCGGCGTGACGCGGGTCAGGTGCTTGCCGCTACGGGCGAACACCTCGACGCCGAGTTCGTCCTCCAGCAAGCGGATCTGCTTGCTGATGCCGGGTTGTGAGGTATACAGGCTCTGCGCTGTGGCCGAAACGTTGAGGTCGTGATGCGCGACTTCCCAGATGTAGCGCAATTGCTGAAGCTTCATAGAAAACCCTCAAAGCAGGTAGGCGGCCGTGCACTCGCCGGCAAGGTGATATAACCATATTAGTGGTTTAATCATTAAAACTAGACTATTTATTTTTAACTGCTGCCGATTGGTCGATTCAAGTTTCACCCCGGCCGCGGTGCTGCAGCATCGGCACCAGATAGACCGGCACTTCCGACAACTGCACCAGGCGCGCCGCCGTGCGTCCCAGCGGTATTTCCAGCTCGGTGCCATGGCTGTGGCTGCCCACGACCAGCAGGTCCACCGCGAGCTTCTGCGCCTCTTCGAGAATAATCAGCGGTGGGTCACCCTGTACCACTCGCACACCCCGAATCACGTCGAGCTCATGCTGGGCCTCATCCAGTTCGTCGCGAAAGCCCTCCAGCACCCGCTCCTCGATGCTCGCCATCACCGTGCTCAGCCCCTTGTTGCGCAGTTCCTTGAGCCGCTCCTCGTCCAGATAGGTCTGCAGGACCGATTCGGCGAACAACCCCAGCGGTTCGACGGCGTGCACGACATAAAGACCGGCATTGAAGGCGCGCGTCAACGCCAGTGCGTGCTGGAGAACATAAGGGGCGTAAAGGCCTAGATCGGTGGCGTAAAGAATCGAACGAATCATGCGGCCTCCTCGACTGCCTGCGCGGCGGGCCTTTTCTGAGCTTAGCAGCGCGCCCCGCAAGTCAACTAAAGCGCGGCCATTTAGGACGAATGGCTATATGCGCAGGGGCGACTAGGGCTGCAGCTCGTTGCTCACGCCATGGGGCACATGACCGGTGGCCACCACTTCGCGGGCCTTTTCGCAGTGCCCGACCTGATCGTCGAAGAACACGTCGGCGGCGAAGGTCTCGAGAATCGCCGCCTTCTCCAGACCGCCGAGGAAGTACGACTCATCCAGGCGAATGTTCCACTCGCGCAAGGTGCGAATCACCCGTTCATGGGCCGGCGCCGAGCGCGCGGTGACCAACGCCGTGCGGATCGGGCAGGCCTCCTCGGGAAACTCTTGTTGCAGGCGGTGCAGAGCCGCGAGAAAGGGCTTGAACGGCCCACCGCCCAGCAGCTCACGGGCGGCGTCACGCTCATGGCTCTGGAAGGCCTCCAGCCCACCCTGTTGGTAGACCCGCTCGGACTCGTCGGAAAACAGCACGGCATCACCATCGAAGGCAATCCGCAGTTCATTGCTCGCCGCCCGACGCGCCCCGCCGGCGAGGATGGTCGCCGCACCGAACCCCGAGCGCAGCGCGTTGCGCACGTCTTGTGCGTGGGTGGACAGAAACAGATGACAGCCAAACGCCGCCAGATAGGGGTCGGGACTGCGCCCGCCGACAAACGCCGCGCGGGAGATGCCCAGGTCGTAGTGCTGAATCGAGTTGAACGCCCGCAGGCCGGTGTCGGCGCTGTTGCGTGAGACCAGTATCACCTCCACCCGGGGCTGGCCCAGGGTCAGATTCAACCCGAGCAGCTTTTCGACCAAGGGAAACGCGTCGCCAGGCAGGAGAATCTCATCCTCATGTTCGATCTGGTACTGGCGATAGGCTTCTACGCCCTGACTCTCGTACACCAGATGACTCTCGCGCAGGTCAAACAGCGCGCTCGAGGAAATTGCCAGCACCAGCTTGTCGCCCATTCCCTTGCCCATGGTCACCTCACGTTCTGATGGTTGGCCCGGTCGAGGAAGCACAGGGCCTGATACAGGGCCCGCACTCGCGGCATGTCGATACCGGCCTGTTCGGCGGCCGCCAGTGGCACTGCGTAGATCGCCTGCAGCTCCAGCGCCCGATGCTGAACGAAATCGTGATACATGCTAGGCCAGTAGTCGGGCATGCGATCGGTCGCGGCCAGCAGCTTCTCTGGGTAGCCATCCGGCAGCTGCTGGCCGCAGGCCTGCGCCGCAACGGCCACTTCCCGCATGAGCGCTTGGATCAGCGCGCGACTGTCGGCATTGGCCATCAGGGCCCCGGTGTCGGCGTTGAGCAGGACAGACAGGCCGTTATAGGGCACATTCCACACCAGCTTCTGCCATCGGCCTTGCTGCAGATCCGCCAGCGCCGTGGACTCCAGCTGCGCCGCCTTGAACAGGGCGGCGCCCTCCTCGACTATCCGCTGACGCTGCGCCTCATCAAGGGCGGGCCCCGAGTGATAGCCCAGGTTCACCGCCCCCAGCGCCTGATGCTTGATCACGCCGGGCGCGGAACGGTGCGTACAGATGAAACACAATCCACCGAGCAGGTGCAGCGACTCGGGCAACAACGGTCGCAGCGCTTCCTCCACCCCCAGGCCATTCTGCAGCAATACCACCTTGGCGCCGTCTGCCGCGGCCTGGCTGATGACGGGCGCCAGCGCCGCGTTGCTGGTGGTCTTCGTGCCGACCAGCAACCAGTCGCAGCGCGGCATGTCTGCCGCTGAACGGTAGGCCTGCACCTGCTGCAGGTGCAGCGCTCCGTGCACCGCGCTGTCCAGCTGCAGGCCGTGCTCCACCACCGTGGCGTATTCGCTGCGCAGCAGGAAATGCACGTCGAAACCGGCTCGGGCCAACATCAAGCCGTAGAAACCACCAATGGCGCCGGTGCCGATAATGCCGATACGCGGATTCTGATTGGCTGTCTTCAAGGAAGCTCCTCCGCGGGGCGGCACAAGGCCACAGTTAAGGCTTCACGCAGTTCGTCGGCACGTAGACGACAACGCACCGCGCCGTAAAATTGACCGTCGCGCACGATGAACAGCGCGGGCAGGTGAAACACTTCATAGCGTGCCACCAGTCCGGCATTATCGCCGGCGTCTACCCAGGCCAGGCGTGCCACCGGCAAGCGCAACAGCGGCAACTCCCGACGCGCCCAACGGCAGCTGGCACAACCTGTGCTGGTAAAAACAAGCAAGGAGGTGCCGGGTAGATCGAGCAGGCGACGATCCGCATCTAAATCTGTCAGATGCAGTTCCTTCACTATACTCAGGTTAACGATGTCAAATTGATGGCATTGGGGGTCGGTAGTCATGCGTCGCTTCTTGCGTCATCCCAGTGATATGCCAGTGGAGCTGGTGCTCCGCAAACAAGATTTCATGCCCAGACAGCGATTGAACAATATCAGTCTCGGCGGCGTGGCATGCAACTCCAGCCGTGGTTTTCGCCGCGGCACCGCAGTTGAACTGCGGATTCCGTTGCTCGGCGAGCAGGCGCGATATGCGGGCGTGGTCGCCTGGTGCCATAAGCTGGAAGACGACTACCTCGTCGGCATCGCCTTTACCGACGAGGACACCCTGTTTCGCGCACGCATGGTCGAACAAGTCTGTCAGATCGAGCACTATCGCCGACAGCGCGAGCGGGAAGTGGGCCATCAACTGCAGATAGAAAATGTCGCGCAGGAATGGATCGCCCAGCACGCCGCCGAATTCTCCGATGCCGGCCTGACTTGACGCTCGACACCCCCGCGGGCCGACTAACGGCCTTCGCCCCATTGTCTCGCCAGCCCTTAACGCGCTAAGGTTCAGGTTCCCCGCTGTGCCCATATTGCTGTGCTCCGCCACACGGGGATCGCTGGCGGCCGGCACCCGTGACCTGACGACCCTGACCTGATGAAAAGCACGATGGCTGATTTACCGATCGACGATCTGAACGTTGCCTCCAACGAGACCCTGATCACCCCTGCGCAGCTCAAGCGCGAAATCCCCCTGACCGACTCCGCCTTGAAGACCGTCGCGACGGGCCGCCAGGTGATTCGCGACATTCTCGATGGCAAGGACCATCGCCTGTTCGTGGTGGTGGGGCCCTGCTCGATCCACGACATCAAGGCCGCCCATGAGTATGCCGAACGCCTCAAGGTGCTCGCCGCTGAAGTGTCGGACAGCCTGTACTTGGTGATGCGCGTCTATTTCGAGAAACCGCGAACCACAGTCGGCTGGAAAGGCCTGATCAACGATCCATACCTGGACGACTCCTTCAAGATCCAGGACGGCCTGCACATTGGTCGTCAGCTGCTGCGCGACTTGGCCGAAATGGGCCTGCCGACGGCAACCGAGGCGTTGGATCCGATTTCACCGCAATATCTGCAGGACCTGATCAGCTGGTCGGCCATTGGGGCGCGCACCACCGAATCCCAGACCCATCGCGAAATGGCCTCCGGCCTGTCCTCTGCCGTGGGCTTCAAGAACGGCACCGATGGCGGCCTGACGGTGGCGATCAACGCCCTGCAGTCGGTCTCCAGCCCGCATCGCTTCCTGGGCATCAACCAGGAAGGCGGCGTATCCATTGTCACCACCAAGGGCAACGCCTACGGCCACGTGGTCCTGCGCGGCGGCAACGGCAAGCCGAACTACGACTCGGTCAGTGTTGCCGTGTGTGAGCAGGAACTGACCAAAGCCGGAATCCGCCCGAACATCATGGTCGACTGCAGCCACGCCAACTCCAACAAGGATCCGGCGCTGCAGCCGCTGGTCATGGACAACGTCGCCAACCAGATTCTCGAGGGCAACCAGTCGATCGTCGGCCTGATGGTGGAAAGCCACTTGGGCTGGGGTAATCAGTCGATTCCCAAGGATCTCGCTCAGCTCAAGTACGGTGTGTCCATCACCGATGCCTGCATCGACTGGGACAGCACGGAGAAAACCCTGCGCGGCATGCACGCCAAGCTCAAGGAAGTGCTGCCCAACCGGCAACGCGGTTGATCACGCACAAAAAAGCCGGGCATGCCCCGGCTTTTTTGTGTCTGCAAGCAGAGGGTCAGGTCTTTTCGACGAGGCGTTGACGGCGCTCGATATAGCGCTCGACATAGGAGCACGAGGGAATCACCGTATAGCCAATTCGCTCGGCATATTGCAGGGCATGCTCGGTCAGTGCGGCGGCAATTCCCTGGCCGCGCAGCGAGTTCGGCACAAAGGTGCGGTAGATGTCCAAGGTCTGCTTGCCCAGGTCCATGTAGGCCAGGTAAGCACGATCGCCATCCACGGTGGTCTCGAACTGGTGACCCCGCTGGTCATGGTGAATGGACAACGCCTTGCTCATTGCGACTCCTCTCATGAATCTAGAACTGCACCCGGACCTTATCGATTTTTTCCAGGCGAAGCGACATCTGTGCCGTGCCGTTGCCCGCCTGCAGGCGGAGATAGGCCTTGTTGTTGGCGACGCGCGTCAGGATACCCTGATAATACATGCCATCGTAGGTGACGAAACGCAAACGCTTACCAACATGATCAGCCAAGCTGGATACGCTGACAAAGCCGGTGCGCGCCCCTGCCGCCACTGAACCGACCCTTTCCTCGACTTCGCCCGCCTCGACAGCGCGCGCCGGGCGTGAAGTCGGATCGACCCAGGAAAAGCCCAAAGGCTGCACAGCCTGTCGATTGACCAGCACCACGGGCCGCAGCATCGCCAGTACATCCTTGGGGTCGAAGAACTGCAAGCCACCCCAGGCCATGCCCTCAGTCGGCTCCAGCTCTACACGCAGGGTCTGTGGATCCTCCAGGTAGTCCGCATAAGCATCCACAAGCGGCTTGTCCAAGGCAATGCGCTGGCTGCGCAGGACCTTCTCGAATTGTTCGACCGCAACCTTCAGATAGGCCTCGCGCTCCAAGCCCAGCTTGGCGGCGCAGTAGTCCTGCACCTTGCGCTGGTATTGGTTGTCGTTGATCTCAACGCTGACCCGTTGCACCCGTGGCGGGTTGACCCGCAGATCGCCCGGGTTATCCGGCATATTCATGACCGACAGGGCCACGCGCAGTTCGCCCATATCGCGCGTGTCGGAGGTCAGGCTGAAGCTGAGCGTCTTCGCGCCGGGCTGGAACCAGTAGGAAAACTGGCCATCGGTCTCGAAAGTGCGATAGCCCATGTCCAGCAACTCGTCTGCACCAATGGTGCGGATCTTTCCGCACGCCACCTCGCCCATCGCCGTGAACAGGCTACGCTCGGCCGGCGCCGAATAGAGCTGACGCATGAATGGGCCGTGGACGTTCAGGCTCAAGCCCTCGAGGTTGACCGCCATCTGCTCGGGAAACTTGCCCTCGGCCAGGCGCTCCTTGAAACGCAGCAGTTCTCCGAGTCCCTCGAATTTCAGTTCGGCATGATCCACCTGCAGGCTGTCGCCCATGGCCGGAACGCGGATTACCACGTCGCTGAGGCCAACCCGACCATCGAAGGAAGAGGTGATGCCGCCGTAGCGAATATCCATGATGGGCGACAACTGCCGTGCAGCATCGTCCATGACCGAACGCACCGACAACCACAGTGACAGCTTGATCAACACCGCGATCGCCAGCACCGCCAGCACGCCCCACTTAATCAACTTCGACATAAACGCTTCCTTGGCTGGAGAAGGCAATTCCTAGATGCAAGTGAAGGGAGCTTATCAGGCAACCCCTGGATCGGCCATGTTGAATCAAGGGCTTAGCGCGCCCGGACGGGCGGGAGTAACGTGCAACGAGTACGCTTGGTAGCCGTTAGCCTCGATAACGCCCAGGGGAAGCTTCAGCAGCGCCTGTTTTGACCCAGCCCATCGCTCGCTGGAGAATCGAAGGGAGATCGATGGCCCCTTCAATCCCCTGCCCTGGATCTTCCCCACTTCCATCTCGTTTCGCTGCTCACTGGGTCCGTGATGCTTGGCTTCTGCTGGGTCACGGACAAGTTTGTTGGCGTCTGTCACACAATCTTAAGTAGTGCAAACCTTGCCACCCCTGCGTTGCTTGTATGTTTTTTATACAAAGCAGCACAACTTGTAGGTGCTTGCCGCAATGTGGAGAAAAAAACATGCTGCGCCAGCCTTCACTCCGTTTACTTGCGTCAAGTTATGGGTAGTATGTACGCCGGCTAATTTCCTACCGTTTGGAAATTGCTTTTATGGAAAACTCCACCCTAGGGGATCACGATGAACAACGTTCTGAAATTCTCTGCTCTGGCCCTGGCCGCTGTTCTGGCTACCGGTTGCAGCAGCATGTCCAAAGAAACTGAAGCGCGCCTGACTGCTACCGAAGACGCAGCCGCTCGCGCTCAAGCCCGTGCCGATGAAGCCTACCGCAAGGCTGATGAGGCTCTGGCCGCTGCTCAGAAGGCTCAGCAGACCGCTGACGAAGCCAATGAGCGCGCTCTGCGCATGCTGGAAAAAGCCAGCCGCAAGTAATAGCCCGCAACGGCTGTTAGAAGAGCCGACCCAGTTTCTGGGTCGGCTTTTTTATTGGCTATGTACCAATAGCGTGTTGCAGGGTTCTGCCTACCGCCTCCTGAATGCAGTGAGCCGGCCGAATATTCCGCTGATAGCGCTCTAGCATGCGGCGCCAGCCCAGGTAATTCGGGAGGTAGCGGGTGGCCACGCCGTGAAAGCGGGTCATCCAGCTCTTCAAGCGGCTGTGGTAGGCGTTGACGTTCTGAATATGGAAAGCGCCTTGGCGCACTCGCTGGCCGGGGCGGGCATGCACGACCTGATGGGTGATGCCCTGTGCCCGGGCAAAGCTGGCATAGACTGCCGCCCCGTCACTGCAGAGCACGGCCTCCCGGTCGATCAGCGGCATCAACGCCTCTCGCACATGATTGGCATCGAGCTTGGCCAACTTGAAGTCAGCGGTGTGGCCCTCCCGGTCGCGCACCACCATCACCGGGATCTGGTCTTTACCCGTGCCGCGGGTCACGCTCACCCCACCTCGTTTACGGGGCGGCCGAGGCAACTGCCTCTGGCCCTTGAAGGACTCCAGAAAGAACGTCTCATCCACTTCGACAATCCCTGCCTCATGCGTGGCGTGATGCTCAGCCGCTGCAGCCAGGAAGCGGTGCCTCCAGAGGAAAGCGGTGTTTTTGCTGATGCCGCATGCCTGGGCCGCCTTGCGCACGCTAAGCCCGTCAATCAGTGCCTGGGCGTAGTCTTTCCAGCGTTCGGGGTAGTGCAGGCGGGCAAGGCCTGTTGCTGAGCGCGCGGTGCAAGTCCGTCGACAACTACGGCAACGATAGCGGCGCAGACTGCGCGACCAACCCCAGGGCGCAAGCTGATTCGCATTGGTCTGGCAATGCGGGCAACGCTGCAGCGCCGGCAGGCAATCGAGCACTTCTGTCGCCGGCGGGTTCCGCAGTGCCTGATGAAGCGTAGATTTCTGATGGGCGCTGAGTTGGCTCAGTTGAGCCAGCCAGTGGTGAAAGGCTTGAGTATCCATAATCGGCAGACCTCCTGATTGGAACTCTGCCGTTTAGATTAGTACTCGCAACACATCGTTGGTACATAGCCTTTTTATTGCCTTGCAAATAGCGTGACTGCCAACGGCAATAAAAAACCCGCCGATGCTGGCGCATGGCGGGTTTTTTATCGGTAGCGCTCAATCAGAACGCAGTTTCTGCCTTGCTGAGCATTTCAGCATCGGGCTCGGCGATCTCCACCGGCAGGCCATCTTCGGCCGCCACCACCTCGCGCACCACTTCCCAATCCAGGCGCAGCTCACCCAGCTCTTCGCGCTTGAGCAGTGCGTTGATGACTGCGGTGTGCTTGTCGACGACCGAAGGCGCGCCGGTGTCCTCCAGCGGCGCGTGCGCCTCGAGGTAGACCTTGCCGTTGCTGCGGCCGAACTTATAAGGCTCATTGAGAATACGGACCGGCGTGCCGACCGGGACCATCTCAGCGAGTTGCAGCACGTTCTGGTTGAGCATGCGGAAGCAACCGTGGCTGACGCGCATACCAATACCGAACTTCTTGTTGGTGCCGTGGATCAGGTAACCCGGTACCGACAGGGTCATCTTGTAAGGCCCGAGCGGATTGTTGGGGCCCGGCGGTACGTAGGACGGCAACGGGTCGCCATCGGCGGCATGCTCTTCGAGGATCGACTTGGGCGGAGTCCAGCCCGGATTCGGGGTCTTGGCCGTGATCCGGGTTTCGGCCACCGGCGAGCTCCAGCCTTCGCGACCGATCCCCAGCGGGTAGGTATGCACCACATTCTGCCCTTTCGGGAAGTAATACATGCGGTATTCGGCGAGGTTGATCACGATCCCCTCGCGTGGCCCCGGCGGCAGGATGAACCGAGTCGGCAGGATGACCTCGGTGCCCTCGCCCGGCAACCAGGCATCCACCCCTGGGTTGGCGGCGATCATCTCCAGGTAGCCGAGGTCGTTGGCCACGCCCAGGTCGGCAAAAGTATCCTCGTATTTGGCCTTGACCACCTGTACCTGACCGACGATGTCCTCACCGGCTGGCGGCAGGGGCAGTTCCAGGGCAATGGCAGAGCCCGCGGCGAACAGCGCGGCGAGCGGCAGGCAACGAGCGACGGCAGGTACGCGCGACAACATCCGGTAATCCTTGGCAAGAATGGCTGACAAATGCAATAGGCGATTGTACACCGCCGGCGGACGCTCCGGGAGCCCTCAGCGCGTCGACCAGTCGGGTCTGATACCACGGCGCTGGGCTTCGAAGGCCGTGCGACACCCCGGGCACAGGCGCGCGTCGCGCAGCATCGGCTTATCCAGGCCGCGCCAGCGTGGCCGCGCCGGCAGCAGGCCGCCGCACAGCGTGCGATCGGCGTATTCGCCCAGCTCCAGCTGTCGCGCGACCAGATGCAGGCGCACTTCCCGGCAGGCAAACAGGTCCAGCTGCTCATCCGGCTCGATCAGTTGGTAGGCATGCAAAGACCAGGCGGGACGCGGCATCGGGGGCTCCAGGGCGGGGGCGCCACATTAGCCGAAAGGCCGAGTGCAGAAAAGCCCGTCAGAGCAGTGGCTGCAGCAGCGGCCAGAGATTATCCAGAAGGCGCGGTTGGGCGCCCGCAGTGGGGTGGATGCCGTCACTCTGCATCATGCCCGGCACACCGCCGACCCCCTCGAGAAAGAATGGCAGCAGCGCGACCCGTTTCTCTTCGGCCAGACGGGTGAACACCCCGGCGAACGCCAGGGTGTAACGCGCGCCGTAGTTTGGCGGCAGGCGCATGCCTACCAGCAGCACGCGGGCACCGCTGGCACGGGCCAGATCGATCATGCCCGCAAGATTCTGTTGCAATTGCGCCAGGGGTTGCCCGCGCAAGCCATCGTTGCCCCCCAGCTCCACTATCACCAGGCTCGGCCGGTGCTCGGCAAGCAGCGCAGGCAGGCGTGCGACGCCTCCCGCACTGGTATCGCCACTGATCGAAGCATTCACCACCTGATGCGGGTAGCCCTGCTCGGAAAGGCGCTGCTGCAGCAGCGCGACCCAGCCCTGGCGGGTATCCAGGCCGAAAGCCGCGCTGATACTATCGCCAACGACCAGCACGGTCTCGGCCACGGCGGTCTGCACCGATAGCAGCAGAGCGAAAACGGCAACAACCAACCCTCTACGCATCGGACTCTCCATGAATTCATCCATTCTTACCGCGCGGAACCTTAGCAAAGTGGTTTCCAGCACGGAAGGCGAGTTGACCATACTCCACGGCCTGTCCCTCGAACTGAATGCGGGTGACAGCCTGGCCATAGTCGGCCGTTCCGGATCGGGTAAATCCACCCTGCTCGGCCTGCTCGCCGGCCTCGACCTGCCCAGTGCCGGAAAGGTCACCCTGGCCGGCAATGATCTTGGGCAGCTCGATGAGGATCAGCGCGCCCGGGTGCGCGCCGAGCACGTCGGTTTCGTCTTCCAGTCGTTCCAGCTGCTCGACAGCCTGAACGCCCTGGAGAACGTGATGCTGCCGCTTGAACTCGAAGGACAGCGCGACGCCCGCGGCCGCGCCCAGGCCCTGCTCGAGCGGGTCGGCCTCGGCCAGCGCCTGACTCATTACCCACGCCAGCTGTCCGGCGGCGAGCAGCAGCGCGTGGCCATCGCCCGCGCCTTCGTCGCCGAGCCGGCGGTACTGTTCGCCGACGAGCCGACCGGCAACCTCGACAGCCACACCGGCGAGCGCATCAGTGATCTGCTGTTCGAACTCAATCAGGAGCGCGGCGCGACCCTGGTGCTGGTCACCCACGATGAACGCCTGGCCCACCGCTGCCAGCGCCTGATCCACCTGGAAGGCGGCCACCTGGTCGACCACGTGGCGCCCTGATGAAGGGCCTGCCGTTCCACCGGCTGCTGGCGCTGGCCACCCGACAGCTGCTGCGCGATGCCCGCGCCGGCGAGCTGCGCGTGCTGTTCTTCGCCTTGCTGGTGGCGGTCACGGCCAGTACCGCAATCGGCTATTTCAGTGCGCGCCTGAATGACGGCATGCAGCGCCGCGCCAGTGAGTTTCTCGGTGCCGACCTGCTGCTGACCGGCACCTCGCCCGCCGCGCCCGCGCAGATCGAGCAAGGCAAGCAACTCGGACTGGACCACGCGCGGCTGGTGGAATTCTCCAGCGTGATCGCCGGCGATGAGGCCATCCAGCTGGTCAGTGTCAAGGCGGTCGACAGCCACTATCCGCTGCGCGGACAACTCAAGAGCGCCAGCGCGCCCTATGGGGCAGAGCGACCCGGCACCGGCCCGCGTCCCGGAGAGGTCTGGGCAGAGGCGCGGGTATTGGCCACCCTGGATGTGCAGGTCGGCGACCGCATCGAACTCGGATCTACCAGCCTGCGCTTGAGTCGCGTGCTGACCTACCTGCCGGACGAGGCCGGTGATTTCTACAGCCTGACGCCCCATGTGTTGATGCACCTCGACGACCTGGCAGCCACCGAAGTGGTGCAACCGGGAAGCCGGGTCCGCTACCGCGAACAGTGGCGCGGCGCCCCCGAAGCCTTGAAGGCTTACAGACAGGCTGTCGAGCCAAATCTAGCGGCCAACCAGCGCCTCGAGGATGCCCGCGACGGCAGTCGCCAGGTCGGGGGTGCACTGAATCGTGCCGAGCGCTACCTGAATCTGGCCAGTCTGGCCGCTGTGCTGCTGGCCGGCGTTGCGGTGGCGCTGTCGGCGGCACGCTTCGCCGCCCGACGTTTCGACGCCAGCGCCTTGCTGCGCTGCCTGGGCCTGTCACGCCGCCAGGCACTGAGCCTGTTCAGCCTGCAACTGGCGATGCTGGGCCTGACCGCCAGCCTAAGCGGCGCCTTACTGGGATGGCTGGGCCAGCACGGCCTGTTCTTCCTCCTGCAGGGCTTGCTCCCCGCCGATCTGCCACCCGGCGGCCCGGGCCCCGCCTTGGCGGGGATGGCCACGGGCCTGGTGGCCCTGGCCGGCTTCGCACTGCCGCCGCTGGCCGCACTCGGCCGGGTACCACCGTTGCGAGTACTGCGGCGCGACCTGCTGCCGGTGCCGCTCAGCGCCTGGCTGGTGTACGGCGCCGCACTGCTGGCCCTGGGGCTGATCATGTGGCGCCTGAGCCTGGACCTGAAATTGACCCTGGCCCTGCTCGGCGGCGGGCTGCTGGCGACCCTGCTGCTCGGCGCCTTGCTGTTGTCCGGCCTGCGCGGCCTGCGCCGGCTGCTGGCCCGCGCTGCGCTGCCCTGGCGTCTGGGGCTCGGCCAGTTGCTGCGACACCCCCTGGCTGCGGCCGGACAATCGCTGGCATTCGGCCTGATCATTCTGGCCATGGCGTTGATCGCCCTGCTGCGCGGCGAGCTGCTCGACACCTGGCAGGAACAGCTGCCTGCCCAGGCGCCCAACCATTTCGCCTTGAACGTGCTGCCGGCGGAGCAGGACGCTTTCTCCGCCCGGCTCACCCAGCTATCGCCACACCCTGTAACGCTCTACCCGGTGGTGCCCGGACGCCTGGTGATGATCAATGGTGAGCCGGTGCGACAGATCGTCAGCAAGGAAAGTCAGGGCGAGCGCGCCATTCAGCGCGACCTCAGCCTGACCTGGGCCAGCGAGCTTCCTGCTGACAATCAGCTACTTGCCGGTCGTTGGTGGAGTCCGGGGGATGACGGTGACCTGCCAGGAGTTTCCGTAGAATCAAAGCTGGCGGAAAGCCTGCAGCTCAGGCTCGGCGACCGCCTGAGCTTCAGTGTCGGCGGCCTCAATCGCGACGCCCAGGTCAGCAGCCTGCGGGAGGTCGACTGGAACAACTTCCGGCCCAACTTCTACATGATCTTCGAGCCGGGCACCCTGCAGGATCTGCCGGTCACCTACCTGACGAGCTTCTACCTGCCGCCCCGCCAGGAGCGCGAGCTGGTTGAGCTGGCGCGTGCCTTCCCCGCCGTCACCCTGCTGCAGGTGGACGCCCTGCTCAAGCAGCTGCGCAGTATCGTCGCCCAGGTCACCCTGGCCATCGAGTATGTGCTGCTGTTCGTCCTCGCCGCCGGGCTCGCCGTATTGTTCGCCGGTCTGCAGGCGACGCTGGATGAGCGCATCCGTCAGGGCGCCCTGCTGCGCGCCCTGGGTGCCGAACGGCGCCTGCTGATCAGCGCACGGCGCACGGAGTTCGCCCTGCTCGGCGCGGCCAGCGGTCTGCTGGCCGCGCTGGGCTGCGAGCTGATCAGCTTCCTGCTTTATCGATTCGCCTTCGACCTCAGCTGGCAGCCACACCCCTGGCTGCTGGTCCTGCCGTTGATCGGCGCCCTGTTGGTGGGAGGGGCGGGCATCATCGGCACGCGCCGGGCCTTGAATGTCAGCCCGCTGACGGTGTTGCGCGAGGGCTGATAAGATCGCGGTTTTCTTTCGCATAGTAGGCCCATGAGTCGTTACCGCCCGCCCCGCTCCGCCGGCACGCCACTGATCACTCCCGAGGGCGAAGCACGCCTGCGTGCCGAGTTGCATGAGCTCTGGCACGTGCGTCGTCCCCAGGTCACCCAGTCGGTCAGCGAGGCAGCCGCCCAGGGCGATCGTTCGGAGAATGCCGAATACACCTACGGCAAGAAGATGCTGCGCGAGATCGACAGCCGGGTGCGCTTTCTCACCAAGCGCCTGGAAAGCCTCAAGGTGGTCAGCGCTCGTCCAAGCGATCCCGACAAAGTCTACTTCGGTGCCTGGGTCACCCTCGAGGACGAAGATGGCCAAGAGGCGCGCTACCGCATCGTCGGGCCGGACGAGCTCGACCTGAAGCTGAACCTGATCAGCATCGACTCGCCGCTGGCCCGTGCCCTGGTCGGCAAACCCCTGGATGCCGAGGTGCGAGTGCAGACGCCCACCGGCGAGAAGACCTGGTACGTGGTGGCGATCGACTACCCCTGAACCTGAGCGGCCTAGCGGCGGGTGATCAGGCCTTGGCGGGCGACCCGGGTCAGCTCGCGCACGGTATCCTCCAGCTGCGCCGCGCTCGGCGCCTGGATCACCGCCAGATCGAAACTGTTGCTGGCGAATCGATTCAGGGTTTCCCCATCGTGAGTGAACTGAATCAGGAAGGTCGGCGAGCCGCCCCAGCGCTTGGGCCAGCCGTCGAGATAGCGCAATAGCGTCGGCTGATGGCTGCCGCCAAGCAGTATCTTGGCGTTGCGCAGGGTCAGGCCCGTGGTAATCGGGGCCAGTCGAATCAGCGGTTGGGGACAGGTCATGCTCGCGTCTCCGCCTCGGAAATCCCGCTGGGCAGCGGTGGGAGGCGACACCGAACCAGCGCTTTAGCGGTATTTCGAGGGCTTCGCAGCAATCCTCTAAGAGCCCTGCCTTAGGCAGTGACCCGGCGCCCCGCAAGTAGCTGTTTAAATCGGCGCATGAGTCGGCATCCTAGAGAAGGCTGCGCGATACTGTCAACAGACACGTTGCAACCGAAGCCATGCCATGAAGAACGATACCTTGCGCCTGTTCTTTGCTCTGCCCTGCCCGCCCCAATTGGCCGAGCAGATCGTCTCTTGGCATGACTCGCTGCAACTGAAGGGGCGCCCGGTGATCCCGGCCAATCTGCATATGACCCTGGCCTTCCTCGGCCAGCAGCCGAGCAGTCGCCTGGCCGATCTGCGCACCCTGGCCGCGACCGTGCAGGGCGCGGCCTTCGAGCTGCGCCTGGACCGTCTGGTACGCCGCCGCAACGGTCTGCTTTACCTGGCGCCGAGCCAGCCCCCGGCCGCCCTCCTGGAACTGGTCGAGCGGTTGGGCGAGGCGCTGCTTGCCGGCGGTTTCAGGCTGGAGGAACGTTCTTTTCTCGCCCACCTGACCCTGATGCGGAGCTGCAGTGGACAGCCTCCACCCGACTGCCCAACTTTCGATTGGCCGGTGAGTCACTTCGCCCTGCTGGCCTCCGAAACCGGCCCCCAGGGCAGCGTCTACCACCAGCTTCAGCAGTGGCCATTGTTGCGAATCGACTGAACGCGGCGTTTCGCCCCGTAACAAGACCACCCCCTGGAGGCAAAGTCCTGACCGGACTAAATAGCACGCCAGTACCTAATCCAGAGCCGCGCCGGCCGCTTCGCACGGAACGTGGCACGTTTCCTGCGCCTGCCTGCCGGTCGTTGTAGACGCCCGGGACGGGTGTCCTACAACGACCGGAATGCACTTGTCGCACGATACAACCCATTAAGAGAGCGCCCATGAATAACAATAAGACCCTGCTAGCCCTCTGCCTCGGAGCCGGACTCCTGGCCTCCACCCAAGCCCATGCAGGCTGGTTCGGCTCCTCCGGCTACACCCAGACCAAGTACCCCATCGTCCTGGCCCATGGCATGCTCGGCTTCGACAGCATCCTCGGTGTCGATTACTGGTACGGCATCCCCAGCGCCCTGCGCAGCGATGGCGCCAAGGTCTACGTGGCCGAAGTCAGCCAATTGAACACCACCGAGGCACGCGGCGAAGAGTTGCTGGCCCAGGTGGAGGAAATAGTCGCCATCAGCGGCAAGCCCAAGGTCAACCTGATCGGCCACAGTCACGGCGGCCCGACCATCCGCTATGTCGCGGCCGTCAGCCCGCAGCTGGTGGCCTCGGCGACCAGCGTCGGTGCTCCACACAAGGGTTCGGCCACCGCCGACTTCATTCGCCAGGTGCCGCCAGGCTCGGCCGGTGAGGCTCTGCTGGCCGGCATCGTCAACGGACTCGGCGGTCTGATCAACTTCCTCTCTGGCAGCTCCAGTAACAATCCGCAGAATGCCCTCGGCGCGCTCGAGTCGCTCAACAGCGCAGGTGCTGCGCGCTTCAATGCCAAGTACCCGCAAGGGTTGCCAACCAGCGCCTGCGGCGAAGGTGCCTATAGCGTCAACGGCGTACGCTACTACTCCTGGAGCGGCACCAGCCCGTTGACTCATCTGCTCGACCCGAGCGACGCGCTGCTCGGAGCCACGTCCCTCACCTTCAACGGCGAGGCCAACGACGGCCTGGTCGGACGTTGCAGCTCGCACCTGGGCAAGGTCATCCGCGACAACTACCGGATGAACCATCTCGACGAGGTCAACCAGACCTTCGGCCTGACCAGCTGGTTCGAAACCGATCCGGTGACCGTCTACCGCCAACATGCCAACCGCCTGAAGAACGACGGCCTCTAGGCCCCTGACCGGGGCCCGCCGGGCCCCGCCTCGCCGCCTTTCCAACTCTGCTCAGCGAATCGATTCGTGAAAAAACTGCTGCTGTTCTCACCTCTGATGTTCCTGACTGCCGTCGCCACCTTTCTCTACCTGGATCTGGCGCATCCCCCTGCCGAGGCGCCGACAATGGCTGCACCACCGGCAGTCGCGCAGGACGCCGCCACCGAGTCGTTGCCGGCCACCTTGCCGCCTAGGACGTCGACCGATGGCAGCAAGATGAAAACACTGCCCGGCTCGTTCTCTGGCACTCAGGTCGACGGTGCGTTCCAGGTCGATGAAGCGGGCCGATTGATGCTCAGCCAAGACATCCGCCGCATCTTCGATTACTTCCTTGCGGCCATCGGCGAGGAGCCCGTGCGCGCCAGCGTCGAGCGCCTGCAGGCCTACATTGGCGGCCAACTGCAAGAGCCGGCTCGAGGTGAGGCGTTGGCCCTGCTGACGCAATACCTTGACTACCGCCGCGAGCTGGTCCTTATCGAGCGCGATTGGCCGCAACTGGCCAGCCTCGACGCCCTGCGTCGACGCGAGGCGGCGGTTCAGGCGTTGCGTGCTCGCCTGTTCAGCCGCGACGCACACCAGGCGTTCTTCGCCGGCGAGGAGGCGTACAACCAGTTCAGCCTGCAACGCCTGGCAATCCAGCAGGACGTCAATCTGGACGACGCGGCCAAGGCCGCCGCAGTGGATCGGTTGCGTGACGGCCTGCCGCCGGAACTGCAGGCCAGCCTCCTGCCGCAGCTGCAAAATGAGCTGCGCGCGCAGACCGCCAAGCTGCAGGCCGCTGGCGCCAGTCCCGAGCGGGTCCGACAATTGCGCCAGCAGCTGGTTGGCGCACAAGCCACACAACGCCTCGAGGCGCTGAACCAGAAGCGCCTGGCCTGGGCACGGCGGCTGGGCGACTACCGCGAAGCGAAGGCCAGGATCGAGGCCAGTCGCGGCCTCAGTGCCGGCGACAAGGCCGCCGCCATCGAGCGCTTGGCCAGTGAGCACTTCGATGAGCGCGAGCGTCTGCGCCTGTCCGCCGCCGAACAACTGGCCGAGGCGCGCAGTCCGGCATCCCCCTGAAACGCAAAAGGCCCGCACGTGGCGGGCCTTTTGCGACAGTTGGGCTTAGTTGGCGAAACGCTTGTCCAATGACAGCTTGCCAGCGCCTTCGACCAGTACCGCGACACTGATGGCCAGCAGGGCCAGGGCGTACTCGTAGCCCTCGTTTTCCATGAAGAAGCCGTTGACCAGGTGCACACTGACGATCGCCACCACCATCGTCAAAGCCAGCACCGCCGCCGCCGGACGGGCCAGCACGCCAACAATCAGCGCCAGTCCGCCGAAGAATTCCGCACCGCCGGCCAGCAGCGCCATCAAATAGCC
Organism: Pseudomonas benzenivorans; assembly: GCF_024397895.1. Classification (NCBI taxonomy): domain Bacteria; kingdom Pseudomonadati; phylum Pseudomonadota; class Gammaproteobacteria; order Pseudomonadales; family Pseudomonadaceae; genus Pseudomonas; species Pseudomonas benzenivorans. Next base: position 31,119 of record NZ_CP073346.1, on the reverse strand, counting down.
CGGCGCCAGGCCGATGCTTTCCATCCACTGGCCAACGCCCTCCAGGCCGTATCCGCCGAACCAGCCAAACAGCTTTTGCGCGCCATGGGCGGCGAAGGTTACGCCGGCGATGATACGGAGCACGGTCAGGCCGTAGCCGGCTTGGGTGGTAGCCACGGATTTGATGAGAGCATTCATGTGCAGCATTCCTTATGTCGGGGGAGATGGGCACAGATTAAACAGATTTACAGATATAAAAAGCGCAATTAACCGTTCACTTTTATCTGTTATATAGATTGTTCAGTCTCGATTGGCCATCAGTGCGGCTCCAATAGGTAGCGCTCACGGTCATAGGCCAAGTAGTACTTGTTGACACTGTTGACGTAGCTGACCACCCCCATACCGACCTGCTCCATGGCCACTCGCTCGACCTGGAAGAACCACTGGTTGGGATTCAACCCACGGCGCCGAGCCTCGGCCCGCATGCTCTGCACCCGGTGCGGGCCGAGGTTGTAGCCGGCCAGCACGAACGCCATGCGCTCGCGCTCATTGAGCTGGGGGCTACTGAAATACTGGCGGCGAATCATCGCCAGGTAGCGCGCGCTGGCTTGCACGTTGTTTTCCAGTGCACCGATATTGCCGACCCCGACGCTACGGGCCGCCGCCGGGGTGATCTGCATCAGCCCGGTGGCGCCACCAGCGCCCCGGGCATTGGGATTGAGGGTGGACTCCTTGAATGCCAGGGCTGCCAGGGCCAGCCAGTCGAACTTCTGCTCGGCGGCATGCCGCTGAAACACCGGCCGCAGCTTTTCCAGACGCTGGCGCTCGTTGCGCCCCAAGGGGTAGTGGACCTTGTACAGGCGCCGATAGATGCGCTGAAAGGTCGCGTCCTGATCATCCGGAGTGCGATAGCCCTTGAGGAAGCGGTCGATGCTCGCCGCCAGGGCCGGCGCATCGCGGCGCACGAACCAGCGCAAATCGCCGTCGCTGGCCAGCACCAGATGGCGCTCCAGGCGCAGCTTGGGCAAGACCTTGGCCCAGCGCTCGGCAATCGGCTGTTCCACCGCGGTGACACTGAAGATGCCGGCCTGGACCATCTCCAGCACATCCTCCACGGCCAAGCTCGGATCGACCCACTCGACGATGATCGGCGGCCGCTTGCGCTGCAGCAACTGCTTGTTGATTCGCCGCACCGCCTCGCCCGCGGCGCTGCCCGCGGGTAGCGCCAGGCTGCGACCGGACATCTGCTCCAGGCTCAGGTAACGGCGGTCGCCCTGGCGCGCGACCACGATCAGCGGCACGTTGTTGCGGATGGCCGTGCTGGAGCGAACATCGCGGCCGGCCCCGGAACCCAGCAGCTCACCGGGGGCGACCAGGTCGCCTTCACCGCGCCGCAGCGCCGCGAGGAGTTGATCCTTGGCCTTGGGAATCATCCTGACCTTGAGCGGCGCCCCGCCGCCGCTGCGGTTGAGGTACTGCTCCAGCGCGCGCAGGCGATGGTACTCCACGCCGATGCTCTGCCCTTTGATCTCGCCCGAGCTGTTGCGGCTCTGGTTGACCAGCACACGCAATTCGCCGCTGCTACGGATGCTCGCCAGGTCGCGCGGCGGTGCGGCCCGAACCACTTCCGGCGGGCCGGCCACGCGCGCTGCGGCCGACAGCGGCAGCAGTAGCGACAGGCAAAGCACCAGCAAGGCTCGCGACATCGCGGCTCCAGGACAGGGTCGGCTCGCTCCACGAGCAGGCTCAATGAGAGTACGGCTACGGCCCATGGGTTCCCTGAGCGCGCGGCGCGCCGAGAGTCGCACAGCACGCGTCCGGAAGCCAGAGCAGCCTGTCAGACAACATCAGAATAAGCACTTAAGTCATTGAAAATACTCAAGGTATAGATCGACAAAAAGCTCTGCTATGCTGCCCCTCTCCAGCCAGCGGGTAGCACCATGCAACTCATCGACATCGGCGTCAATCTGACCCACCCCAGCTTTGCCGGCCAGCACGAAGCCCTGCTTGCACGGGCGTTCGCCGCCGGCGTCTGCCAGATGCTGGTAACTGGCACCAGCCTGGACGAGAGCGAACAGGCCATCGAGTTGTGCCGGCAACTGGATGAATCCGGAGCACGGCTGTTCAGTACAGCGGGCGTTCATCCCCACGACGCCAAGGGCTGGAACAGCGACAGCGCCGCCCGCCTGAAGGCGCTGCTGGCCGAGCCGCAGGTGCGCGCCGTCGGGGAATGCGGCCTCGACTTCAATCGCGATTTTTCACCGCGGCCGCTGCAGGAAAAGGCCCTGGAAGAACAGCTGGCCCTGGCCGTAAGCCTGCAGAGGCCGGTCTTTTTGCACGAACGCGATGCCGACCAGCGCTTGCTGGAGATACTTCGCGACTACCGTGACCGCTTGCCGGCGGCGGTGGTGCACTGCTTCACCGGGGAAAAACGCGCGCTGTTCAATTACCTCGATCTCGACCTGCATATCGGTATCACCGGCTGGATCTGCGATGAGCGCCGCGGCAGTCACCTGCACCCGCTGGTCCGGGAAATCCCGGTCGGCCGCCTGATGCTGGAAAGCGACTCCCCCTATCTGTTGCCGCGCAGTCTGCGCCCAAAGCCCAAGAGCGGCCGCAACGAGCCGGCGCTGCTGGTCGAGGTCCTGCGTGAGGTGGCGCTGCACCGGGGCGAATCCCTGGAAAGCCTGGCGGCGCACAGCACCGCTTGCGCCCGGCGGTTCTTCGACTTGCCTGCCGTCGAGGCGCCCGGCGCAACTGAGCAGGACGATTGAACCGGGGCGACTAGCCGAACACCGTCACCGTCTGCCGGCTGATCGCCAGCAACTCGCCCGATGGCCCCCACAGACCCGCGGCGATATGCCCGTAGCCGTCTCGGGCGTGCTCGATGTGCGCCCGATAGCGACACCAGTCGAGGGTTGTCAGCTGCTTTATCGGCTGGATGAATTCGATGGTCCAGGTCAGCGAGCTGCCCGGCGCCGGCGTACGCAGGTGCGACAGTACGGCCGGCGGCCAGGCATCGACCAGCGCCAGCAGGTGCGCCTCGTCCAGCACCTGAGTCTCGCCCTCGACCTGAGGCCGCAGGCGCACCCAGCCGCCCATCTGCCTGGAAGGATTGTTGGTGAACGGCATGCCGCCGAGGCCCCAGCGCATCGCCAGAAAGCGAGTGAACTCGGGCGTGACGTTGCGGATGTAGGGCAGCTCCTGGCACGCCTCCACCGGCTGGATCTGCGGCGCCGCTTCGGATGCCACGTCGATCGCCGACTCCCGCGCTGCGCCGAAACTGCCCTGCACCAGGGTAACCGCCTGCCCCTTCTGCACCGCACGCCCCAGCAACTGGCTGACCGCCTTGCCCTCGCGCAGCACTTCGACCTGAAAGCTCACCGGGACTTCTGGCTCGACCGGGCCTACGAACGTGACGGCTAGCGAGCGCACCGGTCGCCCAGCGGGCACCCGGGCTCCCATGGCCTCGTACACCAGGGCCGCGACCAGCCCACCGAAACTGGCGCGCCCCTGGGCCCAGGCCGCGGGAATCTGCAGCGTTTCGGGGGTGGCGCGAACGGCCTGGAGCAACTCGGAAAAGGTCATGACCACCTCGGGATAACAATGGATGGGTGATCTTAGGGGATAGTCAGGCGGGGTTGATAGCGATGGGGCACGGCGCTTCGGCCAAATGTCGCGGGATAAGCGCGAGGTAACGGCCAGCCCCCGGTACTGTCAGCGCCTGCGCGCCAGGCGCCAGGGCAAGGCGCGACGCACTTCGGCCAGGCGTTGACGCAACAGCGTGGCGGACCTGGCCTGCCCGCCATAGCGCTGCGCCTCGAAGGCCTGGACGAAATCCTGGATGGCCTGCGCCTGGCGCGGCAGGGCCAGCGCCGCCCGCTCGGCGTAGGCCCGGGGCCCCTCGCCGGCGCGCCGCTGCACGCCGTGGCGCGCGAGCAGGCGCTCGAATCGCAGGAAGGCGAGGCGCTGGTGGTCACGTTCGCGTCGCCAGGGCTTGAACAGCCCCAGGGCCAGCAAGCCGAGCAGCAAACCGCCTCCTGCGCCCAGACACAGGGCCAGCAGCTGGCTGTCGAGGCTACCGAACCAGCGCTGCAACAACTGCAACTGCTGCGCCCCCTGGTAACCGAGCACCCAGCGCTGCCAGCCGTAATTGAGGTTGTCCCAACCGAGGCGCAGCTGGTTGAGCCAGGCCAGTTGACGGTAGCGCAAGGGCGAAAAGGGTGAGCCTTCGAGAAAGCTCTGCTCTTGCGCCAGCGCCTGCTCCAATCCCTGCTCGATGCGTTCCGGCGCCACCTGGAAGGTTGGGTCGACACTCACCCAGCCCGTACCAGGCTGCCAATACTCGACCCAGGCATGGGCATCGAACTGGCGCACCTGCACATAGCCGCCGCTTGGGTTGTACTCACCGCCCTGGTAGCCGGCCACCACTCGCGCCGGTATGCCGGCGGCGCGCAGAACGAAGGTCATGGCCCCGGCATAGTGGGCGCAGAAGCCCCGGCGACTGTCGAAGAGAAACTCATCGACACTGTCGACGCCCAGTTTTGGCGGGCGCAGGGTGTAGCCATAGGGCTGTTGATTGAAGTGGTTCAGCAGCGCCTGCACCAACTGCTCGGCGCGCGGATAGTCGCGCCTGAGTTGCGCTGCCCAGGCGCGGCTGCGCGGATCGCCCCGCTCCGGCAGCTGCAATGCGCGGCGCTGGGCTCCGTCGCTACCAATACCCTGGGGTTGGCGCACGGCATCGGGCCAGGAGGTCAGCTCATAAAGCAGCGACTGTTCGACCGGGCGCTGCCGTTGCAGGCGGAAGTCGCTCATTTGGCGGGCCCCGGTCAGCCCGGTTTCGGCGACGTCCAGGGCAAACAGCCAAGGCTGGCCGCTGGGTTGCATGACGATGCTGTAGCGCACTGGATCGCCCCGTTTTTGCCATGCCGGCGGGGCCGGCTCAAGCTCGGCGGACTGCGACCAGCGACGGCCGTCGAAGCGCTCGAAGGTCAGGGCACGCCAGTACAGCTGGCTGCGCGGCGGCACCGGGCCCACGAAGCTGGCGCGAAAGGCCAGCGCGGGGGAGCGGCTCAACTCGGCGATATCCGCCGGCGCCATGCTGTCGGACAAGCCACTGACGCTCCTGTCACTGGGCATCGGCAGCGACCACAACGGCCCGAGACGCGGAAAGAAGATGAACAGCAGCAACATCAACGGCAACGCCTGCAGCAACAGGCCACCCGCCAGCTTGGCGGTCGGCCAGGGCTGGGTGGCCAGCGCGCTCTGCTGCAGGCCGATCAGCGCGGCGAGCAAGGCGGTGACCGGCAGCAGGCTGAACAGGGCAGCGAGTATGCCGTCCTCGAACAGGTAGGCGGTGACCACGGCGAAGAAGCCGAGAAAGATCAACACCAGGGCGTCGCGGCGCGTGCGCATTTCCAGCAGTTTGAGAATGAAGGCCGCGATCAACAGCACCACGCCGGCATCCAGCCCCACCAGGCTGCCCCGGGAGAACCACACCCCGATCGCAACCAGCAGCATCAACAGTGCTTTGAACCAGGCATTGGGGTAACCCGCGCGCATCCGGAAGATCTGGATGCGCCAGGCGGCGCAGGCGAGCCACAGCGCCGTGACCCACAGCGGTAGATGGCCCAGGTGCGGGATGATCACCAGGACCTGGGCGACCAGTAGCCAGCTCAGGCTGACCCGGGGGATCGCCGGCTGCGGGCTCACCGCGGTGCTCCGAACAACGCCAGGGCGCGCAGGCAGGCCTCGCGATGGGGCTCGCCATTGTCGGCGGCAAGCAACTGCCCCGGCAGGCGCAAGGCAAACGGCTGCTGCCGGGTGGAAAGCTGCAGCACCCAGTGACAGAGCAGCGAGAGACGGGTCTCGACGTCGCCGTCCAGCACCTCGAAATCCAGATGCGGATCTCGCCCGCTGAGGGTCGAGAAGTCCTTGACCAGCAAGCCCTGGCCACGGGAGTAGGCTTTCCAGTGCAGGCGCTGCTTGGAATCGCCGGGCTGGTAGTCCTTCAGCCCCTGAAAGTCGTCACAGCCATAGCCTTGGGCCTGCCGCCCCTGCTCCTCCAACTCATCGCCGGCACCAGGCGCCAATGGCAGCTCGCCTGGCAATGGGCACGGGTAGACCAGCAACTTCTGGTCCAGATCGAGCCAGCTCCAGGCCACCAGAATGCCCAGGGGAAAACGGCTTTCGACCCGCAACCGGTCCGGGCGCAACCAGCCACGCCGCTGCGTCGGCAGGCTCAACTCGCATTCGCTCGCACCCTGGCCCGGCACATCGACCAGCTGCAGGTTCTGCTTCGCCCATCCCAGGGCGATGGCCTGGTGCGGGCGGCGGCGGCTTTCCAGGCGCACGCGGAAGCGCCCCTGCTCGCCGACGAATACCGGGCCGGCGCCGCCGGCCTTGAGTATCAGACCGGCCAGATTGCGGTAGGTATGCAGGATGGCGACGAAGAACACCGCCGCAAGCAGGAAGGTCAGGCCATAGGCCAGGCTGTTCTGGTAGTTGATCGCCGCCAGCAGCATCAGCAGCAAAACGAGGATATAGGCCGCGCCGATGCGGGTCGGGAGGATGAAGATCTTGCGCTGGTTCAGGCTGACGCTGCTGGCCGCGGGAATCCGTCGGTCCAGCCAACGCTTCCAATAGGGCTTGAGCAGCCCGGTCAAAGCGCCGGCACCTCGCGCAGCAGCCACTGCACCAGCGCACCGCCGCCATGCCCGGTCGGGTCGGCGCGCTCGCGCAGGCGATGACCGACCACCGACGGCAATACTGCCTGCACGTCCTCGGGGATCACGTAGTCGCGCCCATCCAGCAGCGCCCAGGCGCGGGCCGCCGCCAGCAACGCGAGGCTGGCGCGTGGGGACAGGCCCCAGGCGAACTGCGGCTGGCTACGGGTCGCTTCGACCAGGCGCAGCACATAATCGACCAGCGCATCGCTGGCCCGTATGTTCGGCACCTCGGCCTGAATGGCGGCCAGGCCGGCATGATCGAGCACAGGTTGCAGGCGTGGTAACAACGAACGACGCGGGTCACCCAGAAGCAGGACCTTCTCCGCGGCCTTGGCCGGGTAGCCGAGCGACAGGCGCATCAGAAAGCGGTCGAGCTGGGACTCGGGCAGGGCAAAGGTTCCGCCCTGGCTCACCGGATTCTGCGTGGCGATGACAAAGAAGGGCTCGGGCAGCGGACGCGTGGCCCCCTCGATGGTCACCTGGCCCTCCTCCATGGCCTCGAGCAGGGCACTCTGGCTTTTCGGCGTGGCGCGGTTGATCTCGTCGGCCAGCAGCAGCTCGGCGAAGATGGGCCCTGGATGGAAGACGAACTGTCCGGTATCGCGGTCGAACACCGAGGTGCCGAGGATGTCGCCGGGCAGCAGGTCCGAGGTGAACTGGATGCGCTGAAAACTCAGGCCCAACACCTTCGCCAGGGCGTGGCTGAGGGTCGTCTTACCCATGCCCGGCAAGTCTTCGATCAGCAAATGACCGCGGGCCAGCAGGCAGGCCAGCGCCAGGCGCACCTGGGTTTCCTTGCCCAACAACACCTGATTCACCGCGTGCAGGCAGGCATCCAGTTTCGTACGCATCCATCACTCCCCATGAAAGTGCATCGATGCTACTGGCCGGCACGCCCTGGGCAAAGCGCCGCGTAACCTTTGCTCACGAATCTGTGCGCGAAGCCCCCTTACAGGCGGAAATGCGCGGCCATGCCCTGCAACTCCTGCCCCAGTTCGGCCAACTGGATGCTGGAGTTGGCCGACTCGTCCATGGCGGCGGCGGACTGGTCGGCGATGTCGCGAATGGAGGTGACGCTGCGATTGATCTCCTCGGCCACCGCCGTCTGCTCCTCGGCTGCCGCGGCGATCTGCTGGTTCATCTCGAATATCTGCGTCACTGCTTCGGCGATGGCCGCCAGCGCCCCCTCGGTCTGGTTGGCATCCTGCACCACCCGCTCCACCAATGCACCGCTCTGGCGCATGTCACTGACGGTACGCCGGGTGCCTTCACGCAGGGTGGCGATCAGGCCTTCGATTTCCGAGGTCGACTCCTGGGTCCGCCGTGCCAACGCCCGCACCTCATCGGCCACCACCGCAAAACCGCGCCCCTGTTCGCCGGCCCGCGCCGCCTCGATGGCGGCATTGAGGGCCAGCAGGTTGGTCTGCTCGGCAACGCTCTTGATCACGTCCAACACCGAGTCGATGCTCTGGGTGTCCTGGCTGAGCCGCTCGATGCTCTGGGTGGTGGTATCCATGGCCGCCGCCAGTTCGGCAATGCGCTTCAGGGTCTGGTGCACCACCTCGACCCCGCTGCTCACCCGCCCTTCGGCCTGGGCCGTGGAAGCCGCCGCCGCCTCGGCATTGCGCGCCACCTCATGCACCGTAGCGGTCATCTCGCTCATCGCGGTGGCCACCTGATCGGTTTCCTCCTTCTGGCCATTCACGCCCCGGCGAGTCTGCTCGGTACTCGCCGACAGCGACTGCGCCGAGGTCGAAATCTGCGTCACCCCGCCCTGCAGCCGGCCGACCATCTCGCGCAGGTTGTTCGACATGTCCTGCATGGCGCTGAGCAATTGACCAATCTCGTCGCTGCGCTGCACCTCGATACGGGCAGTGAGGTCGCCCCCGGCAATCTGCTGGGCCTGCAGGATCACCTGCTTGAGCGGTCGAACGATCAGCAGGCTGATGACCATGGTCGCCAGCAGGCCGATCAGCAGTGCCAGGCTGGCGGCCAGCAGGATCAACCAGGTGCTGGCCTGCAGCTGCGCCTGCATCCCAGCCTTCTGCAGGTCATGGGCCTGATCCACCAGCGCCAGGATGCGCTCGGCCTGTTCGACCAGTCGGGCGTACTCCTGCTTCTGTTGCTGCAGGTGCCCGGTGTACTCATTGAGGCGATCGTTGAAGGAGTTGACGTTGCCGATGACTTCCGCCAGGACCGCGGCATACCCCGGGTCGCCCATGGCATCGCGCAGCTCGGCGGCCAGCGTCTGGGCATCCAGTGCATCTTGAATGACCGTCTGCTCGACCTCGCCGGAGCTGCGACTTTCCTCCAGGCGCACCCGAGCCTGATCGAGCGCCTGCAGCAACAATTGGTGCACCTTGCTGATCTGTCCGGCCTGCTCCACCGATCGATCACCCTCGAGGCCCTGACTGCTCTTGAGCAGGTCGATGCCATCCTCGGCCAGGCCGTCCTTGAGCAGATCCAGGCTATTGGCGGCGCTGACTACCAGCCAGTTCGCGCCGTCCAGCGACAGGCGCATGTTGCCGGTGAGCTCGACGTAACGGTCGAACGCCGCCTCGTACTCGCCGATTGCAGCGCCTGCTTCCTCTAGCAGCTTGCGCTCGTCCGCCGGCAGCTCGCCCTGCAGAGCCGCGCTGCTTTCGAGGATCGCCTGGGCCTGTTCATGCAGGCGATCGGCGTATTGTGTATCGCTGGTCAGGGCGAACTGCTGTTCGCTGCGACGCATGCGCTGCACTTGGGAGTTGATCTCGCTCATGCGCTCCAGCAGATCGGAGCGGCCCGACACATCACGCAGCGCGGAATAGCCGGTGGCGGCCACCAGCACAGTGAGCGAGAGCACTACGCCGAAGCCAAGCGCCAGTTTTTTTGCGGTGCTCAAACTGGCAACGCGCCGCTGCAGGGCACTCCACATAACTCCCCCTTCTCCAACTGGATGATGGTTTAACGATCTCGTGTCGCTGTGAACCTGTGTCGGCAACATAGGGGCAAAGCATTAGGGGCAACAAGCGGTGTTGTTGAAAGCCAGTCGCCTATCGCTATGCTCTGGTCGTTTTTGGCACGCTGTATCACTGCCCATTGACCCAGGCCAAGGCTCGGCCATGCGGGACAGCCTAGGCTTGAGGCTGGACCCTTGGAGAACGCCATGGACCTCTCGGTGAACGACCAGTGGCATGCGCAGCCTGCCCAATACAGCCTGCAGAAACTGAACGTCGACGAAACCGGGCTCAGCACAGCCGAGGCCGAACGTCGCCTGGCCGTGGATGGCGCGAACCAACTGGTCGAGCGACGTCCGGACGGGCCGCTTAAGCGCTTTCTGCGGCAGTTTCACAACCTGCTGATCTATGTGCTGCTAGTGGCCGCGCTGCTGACGCTGGCGCTCGGCGAGTGGTTGGACAGCCTGGTGATCTTTGCCGTGACGCTGATCAATGCCCTGATAGGCTTTATCCAGGAAGGCAGGGCACAGCAGGCGATGCGGGCAATTCGGCGCATGCTCAGCCTGGAAAGCCGCGTGCGCCGTGATGGAATCGCGCAGCGCCTGCCGGCTGCCCAGCTGGTGTGTGGCGATCTGGTGCTGGTGGAGGCCGGCGACCGCGTGCCGGCAGACCTGCGCCTGCTGCACAGTCGCGATCTGCGCATCGACGAAGCCGCTCTGACCGGCGAATCGCTGGCCACGCAGAAACAGGCCGAGCCCGTGGCGCCAGACGCCAGCCTGGGTGATCGACGCTGCATGGCCTACTCCGGCACCCTGGTCGTGGCGGGCACGGGCTGCGGTGTGGTGGTGGCGACAGCCGGAAATACGGAGCTGGGCAAGATCAGCCATATGCTCGGCTCGGTCATCAGCCTGCAGACCCCGCTGCTCAGCGATATGGCACGTTTCGCCCGTCATCTGACGTTGATCATCCTGATCCTGGCGCTGGCCACCTTTGCCTTTGGCGTACTGCTGCGCGACTACAGCCCTGGGGAGATGCTGATGGCGGCGGTTGGCCTCGCCGTGGCGGCGATTCCCGAGGGGCTGCCGGCGGTGCTGACGATCATTCTGGCCCTGGGCATGCGCCGCATGGCCACGCGCAAGGCCATCATTCGCCACCTCCCTGCGGTGGAAAGCCTTGGTGCGGTGAGCGTGATCTGCTCGGACAAGACCGGAACCCTGACGCGCAACGAAATGACCGTACAGCAGGTCTTCACCAGCGCCCATCACTACCGTATCGAAGGCGTTGGCTACGCGCCTTTCGGCGTTGTGCGTCGCGACGGGGAGAGCCAGGACCCGCCGCAAGATGCCGACGACCTGCGCGAACTGGCACGCGCCGGGCTGCTGGCCAACAATGCCAGCCTGGACAAACAGGAGGACATCTGGCGGATCAGCGGCGACCCCACCGAAGCGGCCCTGCTCACCCTGGCCGGCAAGCTTGGTTTGCAGAGCGAGACCGAGCTGCTCAATCTGCCGCGGGTCGACATGATTCCCTTCAACGCCGAACGCCGCTGCACCGCCAGCCTGCACCATGATCATGGCGCTCACGCCATGATCTACCTGCTCGGGGCCCCGGAGCGCCTTCTGCAGGTGTGCAACCGCCAGTGGCGCAACGGTGGCGACGAGCCCCTGGACCTCAGGCACTGGCATGCCGCCCTGGAGCAAGGTGCTGCTGAAGGCTTGCGCATGCTGGGACTGGCCCTGCGGGTAATCCCTGGCACCAAGCATGAGCTGAGCTACGCGGACACGGAAGGCGACTTCATTCTGCTGGGCCTGGTCGGCATGCTCGACCCGCCGCGCGAAGAGGTCGTCCGGGCCATTGCCGAGTGCCAGAGCGCAGGCATCACCGTCAAGATGATCACCGGCGACCATGCCGGCACCGCCAGCGCCATCGCCGAACGCCTTGGCCTGAGCAGCGCTGCAGCCTTGACCGGCGCCGAACTGGACCGCATGAGCGATGCCGAGCTGGATGCCCGCCTACAGCAGACCTGCGTGTTCGCCCGTACCAGCCCCGCGCACAAGCTGCGTCTGGTGCAGCGCTTGCAGGCCGGTGGCGCGCGGGTGGCGATGACCGGCGATGGCGTCAACGACGCACCCGCGCTCAAACGCGCCGATATCGGCGTGGCCATGGGTATCAGGGGCACCGAGGCCGCCAAGGAGGCCGCGCAGATGGTGCTGGCCGACGACAACTTCGCCACCCTCACCCATGCCATCGAAGAAGGCCGCACGGTCTACGACAATCTGAGGAAGTCGCTGCTGTTCATTCTGCCGACCAACGCCGGCGAGGCCCTGGTGCTGCTCAGCGCAATTGCCATGGGTGTGACCCTGCCCATCACCCCGCTGCAGATCCTCTGGGTGAACATGATCACCGCCGTCACCCTGGCCCTGGCTTTGGCGTTCGAGCCGGCCGAGGCCGACTTGATGTGTCGGCCGCCCCGGGACCCTGGCGCCCCCCTGCTGAGCCACCAGCTGCGCTGGCGGGTGCTGTTTATCGCCCTGCTGATGACCGGCGTCTGCCTGGGCCTGTTCCTCTACGCCCAACAGCTGGGCTGGAGCCTTGAGGCCAGCCGCACATTGGCCGTCAATGGCCTGGTCGCCGGGGAGATCGGCTACCTGTTCAGCAGCCGCCGGCTGCTGGCGCCGGCGCACTTCTCCCTGCGCGACAACCCCATGGTCTGGAGCATGGTGCTGTTGCTGATCGGCCTGCAGCTGGCCTTCAGCTACTGGCCTGCCCTGCAGCAGCTGTTTGGCACCACCGACCTGCCCTGGCACGCCTGGGCAGGTTGCGCACTGGTAGCCACGCTGGTGTGCGGCCTGGTCGAGCTGGAAAAGTACGGGCTGCGCCAGCAGCACCCCTGAGCAGACGCCGCCAGGCTCAGGACGGTCGTTGCAAACTGAACAGATCGCGGGTGCGGGTATAGGAACTGCCACCCAAGCGCCCGACCAGGTCCAGCTTGGCCGCATCCACGCGGCCCTGCTCATTGAGCACGGCGTCGTCGATATGGGCCAGCAGCACCTGGGCAAAGATCAGGTGGCAGTTGGGCTGCTCGCGCGGATAGGGCATGGCCTCGGCCAGGGCGCACTCAAAGGTCACCACCGCGCCGGCGACCCTGGGAGGACGCACTTTGCTTGAGGGCTCGCTGGCGATCCCGCAATGCTCGAACTCGCTGACGCCGTGGGCCAGCATCACGGCGCTGGCGTTCATGGCCTCGGCATGGGCGAAGGTCACCAGCTGGATCACCAGCTCGCCGGTGGCCTGCACATTGCGCAGGGTGTCTTTCAGGCTGCCGTCATCCCGGCTGCCGACGTTGACCATCAAAGTTGGCGGCTGATCGCTGATCACCTGGAAAAAGCTGAAGGGCGCCAGGTTGCTGACGCCCTCGGCCGACAGGCTGGAAACCCAGGCGATTGGCCGAGGCGTGACGGTGGACGCCAGCCAGCGATAGGCTTCGAGCGGCGGCAGGCTGGCGAAGTCGAGCAGCATCAGCGCCCTGCCCGCGATTCGCGGATATAGAAGCGCGCCCGCTCGGACTTGCTGGTGCAGCCTTCATAGGCTTCGAACTGCTGTTGGGTCTTGGCCGCGGTCAACAGCGACAGGGCTTTCGAGTAACTCACGGTTCCGGCAAAGCCTTCTGCCTTGGCCAGGTCCAGCTCTTGCCAGGCGGCATCGAGCTGGCTGGCGCAGCTGTCGCGATAGGCCGTCTTGCCGGCGCAGCCGGCCAGCATCAGGGCAATCATCGGTAAATAGATCCAGGCTTTCATTTGGCAAACTCCCTTGGATGGATACGACCAATACGCAATTGACTCGGTTATGACGGCCAGCCCCGGAAAAAGTGCCGGGAGCTCAGGAATTGGCCCGCTGGCGCAGGTACTCCAGCACCGCCGCCTGCTCGCCGACGAACTCGATACGTCCGGATTTGTTTTCCCGCTGGAAGGCATACATGGGATCGTAGTACTCCACCAGCAGCGCCTCGATCCAGCCGCGGTGCAGGTCAACCGCGCCGCTGCGTTCCTGCTCCAGCAAGGCCTGATCCATGATCGCTGCCAGGCGCTGATAGCGCTCGCCACCCAGGCGCTTGAGGATGTTCGCCAGGCTCTGCTGCAGGCGTTCGGCAAAGGCCTTGAAGCCGGTCTCTGCGCCGAACTGCTCGAGAAACTCGGCGCACAGATCGATCACGTAATCCTTGAGGATACGCTCGGTACGCCCGGCCAGGCTGTCTTCCAGCCAGACCAGCGGAAACTCCTGCATGCCCTGGTACAACTCCAGGGGCAACGAACAGCGGCCGATCAGCCGCCCCTCGTCCTCGAGGACGAACTGCCGATGCCCGGTGGCGCGCTTTCTCAGGATATCGATCGCCAGGGCGTTCTCGAAATCGATCTGCACAGGCTGCCCGGTGGCACGCTTGCCGAAGCTGGAGCCGCGGTGGTTGGCGTGCCCCTCCAGATCCAGGCTGTTACCCAGCTGGGCGATGACCTCGGTCTTGCCGGTGCCGGTCATGCCGCCGACCAGGATGAACTGACACTCGGCCAGCGCCTGCTCGGTAGTATCGATGAGGAAACTGCGCATCGCCTTGTAGCCGCCGATCACCCGCGGGTACTCGATGCCCGCCTCGCTTTTCAGCCATTGCTGGACGATCTGCGAACGCAGGCCGCCGCGAAAACAGTACAGATAGCCGTTCGGATTGGCTCGGGCGAAGGTGGCCCAGGCAGCGATGCGCTCGGCCTTGAGCGAGCCGCTGACCAGTTGATGACCGAGCTCGATGGCGGCCTGCTGGCCCTGCTGCTTGTAGCAGGTGCCAACCCTCTGCCGCTCGCTGTCGTCCATCAGCGGCAGGTTGACCACCCCGGGGAACGCGCCCTTGGCAAACTCCACCGGTGCCCGGGCATCCATCATCGGCGCGCCGTCGAGGAACAGCTGGCGATAGTCGCTGGTATTGTCGCGCATCAAAGCACCTCGACCGCGTGCTGCCGGCGCTCGAGCAACTCGCCGATCGGCTCCAGCGCCAGGCCCAGCTCCGCGGCCACCGCCAGGAACTCGGCCTCGCCCTCTGGCGTCACCGCAATCAACAGGCCACCGCTGGTCTGCGGGTCGCACAGCAGTTGCTTGTGCAGTTCCGCGATCGGCGCAATTTTTTCCCCGTAACTGTCGAAGTTCCGCAGGGTGCCGCCGGGCACGCAGCCTTGCTCCAGGTAGTACTCGACGCTGGCCAGCCGCGGCACCTTGGCGAACTCGATGCGCGCGGTCAGACCGCTGCCGTCGGCCATCTCGACCAGATGGCCGAGCAGCCCGAAGCCGGTGACGTCGGTCATCGCCGTCACCCCGGCCAGCTTGCCGAAACGGCTGCCGGGCTTGTTCAGGGTGCACATCCAGTCCCGCGCCAGGCCGATGTCCTCGGCCCGCAGTTTGGCCTGCTTTTCCGCCGTGGTGAGGATGCCGATGCCCAGGGGCTTGCTCAGGTACAGCTTGCAGCCGGCCGTGGCGGTGTCGTTGCGTTTCATATGGCGTTTGTCCACCAGGCCGGTGACCGCCAGGCCGAAGATCGGCTCGGGCGCGTCGATGGAATGACCGCCCGCCAGCGGGATGCCCGCCTCGTCACATACCGCGCGGCCGCCACGAATGACCTCGCGGGCCACTTCGGGCGCCAGCACGTTCACCGGCCAGCCGAGAATGGCGATGGCCATCAGCGGGTCGCCGCCCATGGCATAGATGTCGCTGATGGCATTGGTCGCGGCGATCCGGCCGAAATCATAGGGGTCGTCGACGATCGGCATGAAGAAGTCCGTGGTGGACACCACCCCGCGCTCATCGTCGATGGCATACACAGCGGCGTCGTCGCGCGATGCGTTGCCGACCCACAGGCGCGGGTCGAGATTCTGCGCGCCGCTACCGGCGAGTATCACTTCCAGGACCTTCGGGGAAATCTTGCAGCCGCAGCCGGCACCGTGGCTGTACTGGGTCAATCGAATGGGCGCGCTCATGACATCTCACTAATCGGGTCGACAGGCGGCGGCATTCTATCAAATGCCACCTTGGCGGCGGCCATTGGCGCGCGTATGTTGATAAAACAATGCGTTACGGGGGGATTGCGAGATGACTAAGCGAGTGGCGCTGGTCTTGGGGGCTGGTGGTGCGCGGGGTTACGCGCACATCGGCGTGATTGAGGAGCTGGAGGCGCGTGGCTATGAGATCGCCTGCATCGCCGGCTGTTCCATGGGCGCGGTGGTCGGAGGTATCTACGCCGCCGGCAAGCTCAAGGAGTATCGGGACTGGACCCAGAGCCTGGATTACCTCGACGTGCTGCGCCTGCTCGATGTGAGCTTTCGCCTCGGCGCCATTCGCGGCGAGCGGGTCTTCGGGCAGATCCGCGAAATCGTCGGCGAAATCAATATCGAAGAACTGCCGATCCCCTTCACCGCCGTGGCCACCGACCTGACCAACCAGCAGGAGATCTGGTTTCAGGAGGGCTGCCTGCACCAGGCCATGCGTGCTTCGGCGGCGATCCCGAGCCTGTTCACCCCGGTGATCCAGGGCAAGCGCATGCTGGTCGACGGTGGCCTGCTCAATCCACTGCCGATCGTTCCCGTGGTGTCCAGCCACTGCGACCTGATCGTCGCGGTCAATCTCAACTCGACCAATCAGAAACACTACGAGTTGCCGGTCATCGAGCGGCCCCTGGCACTCAGGGGCCGCTTCGACCAGATGATGACCTCATTGGGCTCGCGCCTGCCTTCGTTCCGCCGCAAGGAAGGGGAAGAGGAGGATGAGCTGCTGCTCCTGGAGAATCCGGCGAGCGCCCCGGTGGCGGCCAGCCAGGCCAGCGATCGAACGTCATCCCAGAGCAGTGCTGCCGAACAGGAAAGCGCGGCGGCGCCCAAGTCGGCCAGCGGCTCGCGGGTTGCCGACCTGAGCGGGCCGGCCTCCCTGCTGGAGCTGATCAACCAGAGCTTCGAGGTCATGCAGACCTCCCTGGCGCAGTACAAGATCGCCGGCTACCCGCCGGACATCCTGATCAACGTGCCCCGACGCGCCTGCCGCTTCTTCGAGTTTTACAAGGCGCCGGAGCTGGTCATGCTCGGCCAGATGATCGCCCGCGAGGCCTTGGACAAGTATGAACGCGGCGACTGCTGAGGTCGCCACGCCCGCCGTTCGGGCATGGGAACGCCCTAGAGGTTAAGGCCTGCCGGTGGCCCTTCGTCGGGCGGCGGCGCCTTGTTCGCCACCCAGTCGCTGAGCAGACTGTAGGCCACGGCCAGTACCGTCGGCCCGAGAAACAGGCCCATGAAACCGAAGGCCAGAATGCCGCCGAATACGCCGAGCAGGACCACCACCAGGGGCAAATTGCCGCCACGGCTGATCAGGTAGGGTTTGAGGATGTTATCCACCCCGCTGATCACGAAGAAGCCCCAGATACCGAGGAACACGGCGAAACCATAGTCCCCCTGGCTGATCAGCCAGGCCGTGGCCGGCAGCCACACCAGGGGCGGCCCCATGGGTATCAGGCTGAGGACGAATGTGACGATGCCCAGCAGCAGCGCTCCCGGCACACCGGCGATGTAGAAGCCGATCATCGCCAGCAGGCCCTGGGCCGCGGCGGTGCCGATCACCCCGTTGACCACGCGCTGCACGGTGCCGGCGACCAGTTCCAGGTAATGATCGGAGCGCGGGCCGATCAGACGGTCGAGCAGGCTGTGGACGAACGCCGCCAGCCGCGGGCCGTCGCGATAGAAAAAGAACACCAGGACCAGGCTCAGGGCCAGCTCCAGCATCCCCCCGCCGATCTGCGCGCTGCGCGCCAGCAGCCAGTTGCCGACCTGGCCCAGGTAGGGACGCAGGGTGGCGAAGAACGCCGAGCCCTGCTGATCGACCGTTTGCCAGGCCGACACCAGCGTCTCCCCCACCAGCGGCAAGCCCGCCAGCCAGGTGGGCGGCGGTGGCAGGCCCTCGACCTGAAGGCCCTTGATCAAGGCCGTGGCGTCGCGCACGTGATCGGCCAGGTTGAAACCCAGCAGCACCAGGGGCACGGCCACCAGAACGATCCAGCCGAAGGTCAGCAACCCCGCCGCCGCGGCTTGTCGGCCGTTCAGCCAGTGGGTCAGCAGGCGCATCAGCGGCCAGCTGGCAAAAGCCAGCACCCCCGCCCAGAACAGCGCCGACCAGAACGGCGCCAGCACCCACAGGCTCGCGCCGAGAAGCCCGAGGAGCAGAATCTGCACCAACAGGCGGTCGTTATTGAGCATTCAGACGCTCCGCTAGCAATCGAGAGACACCGCCTGGCGCGGCCACGGACGGCGCCAGGCGGCTGGAGAAAAAGCATGCCTGGGCGACTGGCGTGCCGGCAAGTCGCCCAGTTCAGGCCACCAAGCGCCGGCTAGCGCAGGACAGTGACGCGCAGCCCGGGCACCTCGGTGTCGCCCAGCTCCAGACGTGCGGCGCGCACCCGTTGTTCGACCAGCGCCTCACGCCAGGCTTCGGCCTGGGGACCGGCCAGGCTGACCCGCAGGGTGCTGTCGAGATTGAGGCTGCGCGCCAGCAGCTTGATCCAGGCAGGGCTGGGTTCGGCTTGGCGCGACAGACGCAGTTCGCCGCTGCTACGCAATTCGCGCAGCAAGGTGGCAGGCGTCGGCAGGACTTCGCCGAGCGCCGCGTCCGCAGCGAGCAGCTCGGCATGCAGGTAGGCCCGGCGATTGCCACGGGTGATGCTGTAGAGCGCCAGGAGGCTCTGCTGTTGGGGCTCGGCCAGGCGCATCAGCACATAGGACTGCTGATCGTCGGAGCCATAGAGCTTGGCGCGATCGAACACCGCGTTGGCCCACAGGCTGCTCGGCCCGCACTCGCGGCCCTCGCACCAGTACAGCAACTCGGCATCCTGGGCCTGCAAGGCTTCACGGGCGGCGGTGAATACCTCGCCGGCGGTGTGGGTGCGCGGCAACTCGTAAGTCACCGAGGTCAGCTGGCCCTTGGTCTGGACTTGCTGCTCATAACGCAGCTTGCCGCTGATGCGGCGGATCGCCCCTTGCGGGTAAACCCGCTCCTCACCGGCGGACTCCGCGAAGGCGACTATCCGGGCGCCGGGAAAGCGCGGCAGGACATCCAGGTCGCGACTGCCGGGCATATCCGCCGCCCAGGACGCCGTGCTGGCCACTAGCACACCTATCAAACTGAGGCACCGCATCGCCGCCCTCATTGGCTCATCATCGACTGGAGTGATGTCATGGCCGGGACGCGGCCGCTGAAGATGCGCTCAAAAAACGCGGGTTTGCTCTGCCCCTGCTGGTCGAAACTCGGCGCATGCGCGCTGTGGGGCAGCAGCTGCTCCCCCGAGGCGATGGACAGCTTGTGACCATTGGGGGTAGCGGCGGTGTAGAGGTCGATCATGCAAATCTCCATGGCAATCGGCCACACCTTTCCCCAGTTGCCTTCGGCAAGTCAAGGCGAGCGCAAGAAAGCTTTGAAACAGTCTGCTACCGCCTGTGCCCCCGCCTCGTCATCCAGGTGCAAATGATGCCCACCCGGCAAGCGACTCAGGGTGATCGGCCGATCGCTCAACAACTCCGCGAACTGCGGCTGCGCCGTGAGCATCCCCTGCTCCGCCAGTACCAGATTGACCGGACACTGCAAACGCTGGATGAACGCCATGGCATGGGCACGGGTCAGGCGCAGCGGCGACGGCAAGGTCAGCCGGCTGTCCGTCCGCCAAGTATAGCCACCCGGCACCGGCATCAAGCCGCGCTGGGCCAACAACTCGGCGGCCTCGCGGCTGACCGCGCCGATGCCGCGCATGCGCGCCTCCACGGCCCGGGCAAACTCGGCGTAGACCGGTTTGCGCTTGCCCGTCAGTGCCATCTGCGCCACAAGCGCCTCCCCCAGGCGCTGCGGCGCGCTGTCAGCCTCGCCGGTGTAGGGAATCAGGCCATCGATCAGCGCCAGGCGCTCGACCCGCTCCGGCAGGGCCCCGGCCAGCAAAACGGAGACGATGGCCCCCATGGAGTGGCCAAGCAGGGAAAAGCGCTGCCAGCCGAACTGCTCGGCGACCTGCAGCACGTCGTGCACGTAATCCCAGATCGCGTAGCCGGCGCCGGCTGGGCGATGGTCGGAATGGCCGTGCCCGGCAAAGTCCAGGGCCACGATGCGCAATCCGGGCAGCTTGGGCGCCAGCCGGGCGAAACTGGCGGCGTTGTCCAGCCAGCCGTGCAGGGCGATCACCGGCGCGCCATCGGCGGGACCGTAGAGGTGCGCGGCCAGCTCGATATGGGGCAGGCGCAGGCGTACTTCCTCGAATACCAGGCTCATGCAGATTGCTTCATGTCGGCGTGGCCAGCCCAGCGAGCGAACAGCGCCCTGAGCAGTTCGGCGGTCTCCTGCGGGCGCTCCAGCGGAAACATATGGCCACCGGGCAGGGTCAGGTGCTCGCCCTTGGGCACACGGCGCACCAGCCGGGTATGGTGTGGCAGCACCACACGGCTGTGGCGGCCACGCACCATCGCCAGGGGCACCTGCAACTGCTGCGGCTGCCCCGGACTGGTGTGCGGCACGCTGCGGTAGATGCTGATCTCGGTGGCCGGATCGAAGCGCAGCCGCAGCTGCGTGCCGCTGCTGTGCAAACCATGTCGCACGTAGGCGTCCAGGCATTCCGGATCGAATCGGCGGAACAGCGGTTTGGCGGCAAAATAGTGCCGCGCCTCGTCGAAGTCGGCAAACGCTTCGCGACGCCCGAGGGTGCGCCCGGCCGGCGTGATGCGGTCGATGAAGCCGAAACGCTTGGCCGCGCGAATGACCAGCTGGTCGGCCAGGGTCAGCAGCGGCGAGTCGAGCATCACCAGCCCACGATAGAGATCCGGTCGTTGCAGGGCAGCGTGGTAATGCAGCACGCCACCGAGTGAGTGCCCCACGCCCCAGACCGGCGCGGCGCTTGCCTCGAGGTGATGAATCAGCTCGTCGACCAGATTGCCCCAGTTGTCATTGACCGGAAAGCGCGGGTCATGCCCATGCTGCTCCAGGTGCTGCACGTCATAGTCTGGCGCCAGGGCGGCGAATAATTTGCCGTAGGTGGCCGAGGGAAAGCCGTTGGCATGGGCGAAGAACACGGACTGAGACATGATGGCGGACTTCTGCGGGTAGACAGGACGATTGTCCGGCAGGCGGCACGGGACAGCAACGACAATTCGGCCAACAAATGGCGACACTCCGGTCAAATTTCATGGGAGGCCGGCCAAGTCGGCCGGCGGCGCTTGCATCCCTATAGCCGCGCGCCGCGCCAGGGGGACGGAGGAACAGTCGCGCTGCACGCACGTTTCACTCCTGCCACAGCAGTGCCTCGCGGCGCGAGCCCCATTCGCCGTATTGCCCGGCATAGGCCCCTTCGATCACATTGCGTTTGATCTTCAAGGTGGGCGTGAGAAATCCGTTGTCCACGGCCCAGACGTCCTTGACCAGTACCAGCCCCTGCAGGCGCTCATGCGGATCGAGCCGGCCGTTGATCTCCTCGAGCAGGGTCTTGAGGCTGTTTTCCAGGGCGCTGCGGGCGCCATTGGCGGCCTCCCGGCGACCGGCCTCGGACAACACGCACAAGGCCAAAGGCTGTGGCAGGCCATCGCCGACCACGCACACCTGCTCGATGCGCGAATGCACGGCCAGGCGGTTCTCGATCGGCGCCGGGGCAACGTACTTGCCCTTGCTGGTCTTGAAGATCTCCTTGATTCGCCCGGTCAGGCGCAGGTTGCCCTCCGCGTCCTGCTCGCCCTTGTCACCGGTGCGCAGGAAACCGTCTTCGGTGAGCGCCTCGGTGGTTTTTTCCGGGTCCTTGTAATAACCCTGCATGGTGGTGCCGCTGCGAACCTGTACCTCGCCGTCTGCGGCGATGCGCACCTCGACACCGGGGTTGTGGTGACCGATCCAGCCTGACCTGAATTGGCCCGGCCGGCAAACGTGGGAATAGCCACAGTTTTCGGTCATGCCGTAGATCTCCAGCACCTCCAGTCCCAGGCGCTGGTACCAGGTGAGCAACGCCTCCGGAATCGGCGCGGCGCCGGACAAGGCATAGCGCACGGCATCCAGTCCCAGACCAGCGAGCACGCGCCGGCCGAGTATCCGGCCGATGACGGGAATCTTCAGCAGCAGGTCGAGTTTCTGCGCAGACGTCTTGCTGTACACGCCCAT
Source organism: Pseudomonas benzenivorans (assembly GCF_024397895.1). Classification (NCBI taxonomy): domain Bacteria; kingdom Pseudomonadati; phylum Pseudomonadota; class Gammaproteobacteria; order Pseudomonadales; family Pseudomonadaceae; genus Pseudomonas; species Pseudomonas benzenivorans. The sequence goes on along the minus strand of NZ_CP073346.1, from coordinate 9,284 downwards.
CTGAAACTTGCTCCAGATGCGCGGCACACCGAAGATCACCGTGGGTCGGGCGCGCCGCAGGTCGGCAACGAAGGTCTCCAGGCTGTCGGCGAAAAATACCGTCTGCCCGGCGTAGAGCGATGCCAACTCGACGAACATGCGTTCGGCCACATGACATAGCGGCAGGTAGGACAGCACCCGGTCGTCCTCGCCGACGGAGAACAGTTCGATGGCGTGGCTGGCGGCAAAGCCGAAGTTGCCGAAGCTGTGCATCACGCCTTTGGGATTGCCCGTGGTACCGGAGGTATAGATGATGGTGGCGAGCTGGTCGGCCGCCGGTTGGGGATCGTCGCGGATCGGCGCGCAACGCTGCAGGTCATGCCACTGGTAGGTGTAGTCGCCTGCGGCGTGCAGCGGCAAGGCCACGGTGGCCAGGTCATCCGGAACGCCTGACGCCATGCTTGGCCAGTCGTCCAGCTTGCCGACGAACAGCAACGCGGCCTCGGAATGCGCCAGAACCTGGCTTACCGATTCGGCGGTGAGATTGGGATAGAGCGGCACCGAGACATGCCCGGCCATCCAGATCGCCAAGTCGCAGACGATCCAGTGCGCGCAGTTCTTCGACAGGATGGCGATGCGACTGCCCTGCGGCAGCTCCCGGCTGCGCAGCCAGTTGGCGGCCCGCCGCGCCTGTTCGCCCACCTCCGCCCAGCTCAGCTCCTGCAATGTGCCATCGGTCAGGGGCTGTACCAGATAGCGCTTGTGCGGGTGATTGGATTCGCGCTGGTAGAACACCGCCAGCGGCATACGGATAGCATCGACCATAGGGCACTCCTTTGTCGTTATCGTGGAGCCAACCAACCAAGCAATTGCTTGGCTGGCCTGTTTCACGCACAAAGGGTAGCCGCAAGTTAGGAAATGTCTCGTGGGGGCAGCGACTTCAGGCTTACTGTGGGTGTACCAGGGCCAGCAGATCCATGATCCCGGCAGCCAGCATATCGCCCTCCAGCTCCGCCAGGCTGGCGGTGTGCATGGCCAGCGGCTGCTGACGATGGCCATGGACCAGCAGCCCGGCCAAGGCGCCGACCAGGGGCTGATGAGTAACCAGCAACAATTCACCGCTGTCGTAGCGATCCAGCCGGCGCAGCACCTCGAGCGGATCGCTGTCTGGGGTCAGCCAGGGTACCGTTTGCACAGGGCCGGCGAAGCCCAGCGCCTCGACCACCAGGGCCGCGGTTTGCCGGGTCCGCACGTAGGGGCTGACGAGCAACATCGTCAGCGGCCGCCCCTGCAACTGCACCGCCACCTGGGTGACCTCGGCGCAGCCGCGAGGGGTCAAGGCGCGCTCGGCATCGGTGGCGGCCTGGGCCTGAGCCTCGCCATGACGCAGCAACCACAACCTCATCCGCGCGCACTCACAGCTTCGGCTCTTCGTCGCGCACCGGGTGCGGGGCTGGCGGCACCGAGTGCGGCGCTTCGCCCTGCGGTGCGCGCGGGGTCGGCCAATCGGAGAATGGCCAGGGCTTGTCATCGCTGTTGAAGGTGCCGAAGCGACCGATCTGCGCCAGGTACTGGCTGAGGCTGTCGCCGAAGCCAAGCAGACTGGCACTCGGCGCACCATAGAACAGCCGGTAGCCCAGCTGGATCAGCACCACGGCGCCGAGCACCAGTTCGGCCAGTTGCCAGACGATGGTGAACAGCACCATCCACAGAATCCGCAACAGGATGGATTCGCGCTCCAGCTCTTTACTCTCTTCGCTCATGGCTATCTCCCTGAGATGTGGGGGCTTAGAAACCCGTGGTGGAAATGAAATCGACGTCGGTCTTTGGTTCGGCCAGCATCAGCAGCTCGATCACCTGCCCGAGGGTACGGCCCTCGAACAGAATGGCATGCAGGCCCGCCACCAGCGGCATATAGACCTGCATTTCCTCGGCCTTGGTCTTGAGTACCTTGATGGTATTGACCCCTTCCGCCACCTCGCCGAGACGTTCAACCGCGTCCTCCAGACTGAGGCCTTCGCCCAGGGCAAAACCGACCTGGTAGTTGCGACTCTTCGGCGAGGAGCAGGTCACGATCAGGTCACCTACGCCGGCCAGGCCGAGGAAGGTCATGGGGTTGGCACCCAGCTGCACGGCGAAGCGGGTCATCTCCGCCAATGCGCGGGTGATCAGCATGCTCCTGGTGTTCTCGCCCATCCCCATCGCGGCGGCCATGCCGGCCATGATGGCGTAGACGTTCTTCAGCGCGCCGCCCAGCTCGACGCCGAAGCGGTCGCCGCTGGCGTAGACGCGGAAGGTGCGACCATGCAGCGCGGCCTGCACCTCCTGACAGAGCAACTCGTCCTCGCTGGCGATCACCGTGGCGGTCAGCGCGTGCTCGGCCACTTCCTTGGCCAGATTCGGCCCGGACAGCACACCGATGCGTGCCTGGGGGGCGATCTCCTCGAGGATCTGGCTCATCAGCTTGAAGCTGTGCGCCTCGATCCCCTTGGTGGTGCTGATCAGCAGTTTGCCGGCCAGTTGTTCCGCCACAGGCTGCAGGGCCTGGCGCAAGGCGCTGGAAGGCAGCGCCACGAACACCAGTTGGCAACCGGCGAGGACCTTGCCGAGGTCGCTGAGGGGTTCTACGTCGGGATGAATCTTCACGCCCTTGAGGTAGCGCGGGTTCTCCCGGGTGGTCAGGATGGCCTCGACCTGCTCTGGGTCGCGCATCCAATGCAGGACATGCCGACCGTTCTCCGCCAGCAGGTTTGCCAGCGCGGTGCCGAAGCTGCCGCCGCCGAGCACGGCGATGGGTTGCTGCTCAGTCATAACGAATCCGTAGTGGGCCTTGGGATGGCGATTTGCGAGCATTATACGGGCCAGAGATGACGGAGCCAGCTTTTCGCCCGTGTACTGCTGCACGCAAAACGCGCCTGCGCCACGCTCCGCGACTGGCAAAGTGGTTCGGCTCGGTTAACATGCGCTTTTTCGACGCGTACAAGGCCGTTGCGTGACAACCCTCTCATCGAGCCCCATTTATTCCCCGATCTATGCCGCTATAGCCAGTTGTCTTCTGGCCGCCCGACCGATGCCGGCACGCACTTGGCTGAGTCTTTTGGCGCAAGGCCGGTCACTCGCTATCGGCACAACTTATTGGGTTGAAGGAGCCAGCCTATGACTACCCGCCGCGGCTGGGATATTCACACCCGCACCCAGCTGATCAGCGTCGGCCCGGCGTTGCTGCTGACCCTGCTGCTCACCGGCTTTTTCACCTTCGAGCGCCTGCAGGACCTGCGCCAGGAGCTCAACCACACCGGCCAGCTGATCGCCAATCAGCTGGCGCCAGCCAGTGAGTACGGCCTGGCCTCGGGCAATCTGGACGTGCTCGATACCCTGCTGCAAGCCACGCTCAGCACGCCCCACGTGCGCTTTCTCGAAGTACGCGACCGCGACGACAACATTCTGGTGTATGTCGAACAAACCAGCGCCCATGATCAGGCAGGCGCCCTGGTCGAGGTCTTTCAAGCGCCGATCCACCGACAACAGACCGCGCCGAGTGGCGATGTCTCCCAGCCCGCCCCCGCGCCTGACAAGGCGCTCGGCCGCGTGGTGGTCGGCATGTCGGATGACGCCCTCAACGATCGCCAGCAGGCCTTACTGCTCAAGGCCGCATTTCTAGCCCTGCTCGCCCTGCTTCTTACCTTCCTGCTGGCCCGCCGCCTGGCGACTCGGCTATCCAAACCCCTGAGCGCCATGGGCGAAGCGGTGACGGCGATTCAGGCGGGCGACTACCAGACCCGATTGCCCGAGGTCGAAGCCGGCGAACTGGGCGCCCTGGCTCAGCACATCAATAACCTGGCCAGCGGCCTGGAGCGCGCCGACCACGAGCAGCAGCAGGCCATGGCCCTATTGGTCGCCGCGCGCGAAGAAGCTGAGCTGGCCAACCGCGCAAAGTCCGATTTCCTGGCCATGATGAGCCATGAACTGCGCACGCCGATGAACGGTGTACTGGGCATGCTGCAGTTGCTCGAGACCACCGAGCTGAGCGGCGAGCAGGCCGAATATACGGCGCTGGCCAGCGAGTCTACCGAGCACCTGCTCAAGGTCATCAATGACATTCTGGACTTCTCCCGCATCGAGCGCGAAGCCCTGGAGCTGGAGTGCATCGCCTTCAACCTGCTGGAGCTGATCCAAGGATCGGCACAAGTATTCCAGCACGGCGCCCAGCAACGCGGCTTGACCCTTGAACTGGATACCCAGAGCGGGCTGGAACAGCTGGAGGTCCAGGGCGATCCGACGCGCATCCGGCAGATTCTGGTCAACCTCATCGGCAATGCACTCAAGTTCACCGAGAAAGGGTCTATCCGAGTGGAAACCCGCTGGCAGGCCCTGGACAACCAGGTGCTCTGGTTCAGCTGCGCGGTGCACGACAGTGGCATCGGTATTTCGCCGCAGCGCCTCGAGCACATGTTCGACGCCTTTCAACAGGCCGACAGTTCCATTTCTCGGCGCTATGGCGGCACCGGCCTGGGCCTGCCGATCGCGCGCACCCTGGCCGAACGCATGGGCGGCGTCCTTCGCGCGGAAAGCCAGGAAGGACAGGGCTCGACCTTTACTCTGGAGGTACCGTTGCCCTTCTCGGTGCAGGCCCCGGCGCTGCCGTTGAATGCACCGTCCGGTGGGGGACACGGTCAGGGGCAGAAGGTGCTGCTGGTCGAGGACAACCCGGTCAACCAGACGGTCATCGAGGCGATGTTGCGCAGCCTTGGATACCACGTCGACTTGGTCGGCGACGGCGCCCAAGCGGTACGCATTGTCGAACAACGGCCCTACGCGGCCGTACTCATGGACTGCCGGCTACCGGTAATGGACGGCTATGAGGCGACCAGGCAGATTCGCCGTCTCGACGGCCAGGGCAGCATGCCGATCATCGCCCTCACCGCCAATGCCTTGCAGGGCGACCGCGATGCCTGCCTTGAGTGCGGCATGGATGACTACCTGGCAAAACCCTTCAAACGGGCCGACCTGCAGCGCATATTGCAGCGCTGGGTGCCACCTCAGGCATCGGCGAACGCTCAGGACTGTTAAACTGCAACAGGCTTCAGGTTAAAGACACGCAGGTCGGGTGCCTGTGACACGAAGCCGGGAGCGGAGTACAACTGTATTCGACGCGCTGTGACTTTGAGCACATCGCAACAGTCTATGACTAGGCTGCTGGTTAGCGCACAGGGTTGCGCGGCCAGCCAGGACGACTTGCCCAGCCTTGGCGCGTGGGGATTATTGAGGAGCTCGCATGACCAAACAAAACGCCTTCACCCGGGAAGATCTGTTGCGCTGCAGCCGCGGCGAACTGTTCGGCCCAGGTAATGCGCAACTGCCCGCGCCGAACATGCTGATGATCGATCGCATCACCCACATCAGTGATACCGGTGGCAAGTACGGCAAGGGCGAAATCGTCGCCGAGCTCGATATCACCCCGGACCTGTGGTTCTTCGGTTGCCATTTCGAAGGCGACCCGGTGATGCCTGGCTGCCTGGGTCTCGATGCCATGTGGCAGCTGGTTGGCTTCTTTCTCGGCTGGCAGGGCAACCCCGGCCGTGGCCGTGCCCTCGGTTCCGGCGAAGTGAAGTTCTTTGGCCAGGTCCTGCCGACCGCCAAGAAAGTCACCTATAACATCCAGATCAAACGCACCATCACCCGCTCGCTGATCCTGGCCATCGCCGATGGCAGCGTCAGTGTCGATGGCCGCGAGATCTACAGTGCCGAAGGCTTGCGCGTCGGCCTGTTTACCTCTACCGACAGTTTCTAAAGGATTTTCTCCATGCGTCGCGTCGTGATTACCGGTCTGGGCATCGTTTCCTGCCTGGGCAATGATAAAGAAACCGTCTCCGCCAACCTGCGTGCAGGCCGCGGCGGTATTCGTTTCAACCCGGAATACGCCGAGAAGGGCCTGCGCAGCCAGGTATCCGGCTCAGTCGACCTGAACCTGGAAGAGCTGATCGACCGCAAGGTCTACCGCTTCATGGGCGACGCCGCCGCCTTCGCCTACCTGTCGATGCAACAGGCCGTCGCTGACGCCGGCCTAAGCGCCGAAGACATCTCCAACCCGCGCGTTGGCCTGGTCGCCGGTTCCGGTGGTGCTTCCACCTTCAACCAGATGGAAGCCATGGACATCCTGCGCGAGAAGGGCGTCAAGCGCGTCGGCCCTTACCGTGTGCCGCGCACCATGGGCAGCACTGTTTCCGCCTGTCTGGCCACGCCCTTCAAGATCAAGGGCGTGAACTACTCGATCTCCTCGGCCTGCGCCACCAGCGCCCACTGCATCGGCACCGCCATGGAGCAGATCCAGCTGGGCAAGCAGGACATGGTCTTCGCCGGCGGCGGCGAGGAAGAGCACTGGAGCCAGAGTTTCCTGTTCGACGCCATGGGCGCCCTCTCCACTCAGTACAACGAGAGCCCGGAGAAAGCCTCGCGTGCCTACGACGCCAAGCGTGACGGTTTCGTCATCGCCGGCGGCGGCGGCATGGTGGTGGTCGAAGAACTGGAGCACGCGCTCAAGCGTGGCGCCAAGATCTATGCGGAAATCGTCGGCTACGGCGCCACCTCGGACGGCTACGACATGGTCGCGCCGAGCGGCGAAGGCGCGGTGCGCTGCATGCAGCAGGCCCTGGCCACCGTCGACACACCGATCGACTACCTGAACACCCACGGCACCTCGACGCCGGTCGGTGACGTCGCGGAAAGCCGCGCCGTGCGTGAAGTGTTCGGCGACAAGGCCCCGGCCATCAGCTCGACCAAGAGCCTGACCGGCCACTCCCTGGGCGCCGCCGGCGTTCAGGAGGCGATCTACTGCATGCTGATGATGGAAGGCAACTTCATCGCCGGCTCGGCCAACATCGAGGAGCTCGACCCCGAGGTCGCCGATCTGCCGATCCAGTTGAAGACCCAGGAAAACGCCAAGATCGACACCGTGATGAGCAACAGCTTCGGCTTTGGCGGCACCAACGCCACCCTGGTGCTCAAGCGCTGGACCGGCAAGTAAGCAGTTCGCTTCCTGGCAAATGAAAACGGCGCCCACGGGCGCCGTTTTTTATGGCCGTACGCGTACGCCTCACACGGTGAAGCGTGCGACCATGCCATTGAGGTCGACAGCCAAGCGCGAGAGTTCCTGGCTCGCCGCACTGGTCTGATTGGCGCCGGCCGAGCTCTGCAACGCCAGGTCCCGAATGTTCACCAGGTTGCGATCGACCTCCCGTGCGACCTGCGCCTGCTCTTCGGCGGCGCTGGCAATGACCAGATTGCGTTCGTTGATCTGGGCGATGGACGCGGTAATGCGGTCCAGCGCCTCGCCAGCCGACTGGGCCACCTCCAGGGTCGAACGGGCGCGCTCATTGCTTTGTTGCATCGCATCGACGGCCTGATCGGTGCCCTGCTGGATACCGCCAATCATCTGCTCGATCTCCTGGGTCGATTGCTGCGTGCGATGGGCCAGGGCCCGCACCTCGTCGGCCACCACGGCAAAACCACGCCCGGCGTCGCCTGCGCGAGCCGCTTCGATGGCCGCATTGAGGGCGAGCAGGTTGGTCTGCTCGGCAATCGAACGGATCACATCCAGCACCTGGCTGATGCCCCTGACCTTGCCCGCCAACTGCTCGACCTGGCTGGCGGTATGGGTCACATCGCCGGCCAGCTGGCTGATCGAGTCGACGGTTTGCAGCACCTGCTGACGACCGACCCGGGCGGTCTTGTCCGACTCACCTGAGGCCTGGGAGGTGCTCACGGCGTTCTGTGCCACCTCCTCCACCGCTACGGTCATTTCATTGACCGCCGTAGCGGCCTGCTCGATCTCGTTGCTCTGCGCGTGCAGGCCACGGGTGGAGTCCTCGGTCACCGCGTTGAGTTCTTCGGCGGCCGAAGCCAGCTGATTGGAGGAATCGGCGATGCGCTGAATGGTTTCGCGCAGGCTGCCCTGCATGCGCTTGAGCGCCTGCAGCATTCGCGCCGGCTCGTCGCGCCCCTCTATCTCGATCGGTCGGGTAAGATCACCCGCAGCCACGTACTCGGCCGCGCGCACGGCTTGTTCCAGGGGCGAAACGATGCTGCGAGTGAACAGTGTGGCCAGTACAACGGTCAGCAAGCCCGCGACGATGATGGTAATGACCACCCAGTCGAAGGCATCGTCATACGCCGACTCGGCGCGCTGGGCCGCCTTTCGTGCCTCTTCGCGATTGATCGCCAGCAGCTCGACCAAAGCCTTGGTCATGCCATCGGCATGCTGATTGATAGTGCCGTTGAGCGCCGCCATGGCCTGCTCCCGCTGCCCCTGCGACACCAGCCGCGTGACCTCGTCCTGATACTTCAGGTATTGCAGCTGCTCATCCTTGAATCGTTGATAGGCGGCGCGCTCATCCTCGGTGCTCAGGTACTTGGCAAACGCGCTGTCCAGTGTGCGGGCTTCGTCCAGCAACTGTGTCAGCTTCCCCTGGGTCGCTTGCAGCATGCCGCTGTCACTCACCACGGCCAGGCGAAAGGTCAGAACCCGCACGCGCAACATGCTCTGGTTCAGCTCGCTGAGAGTGATGATGCTGGGCAACCAGTTCTTGTCGACTTCATTGGCCTCCTTGCGCATCGCCGACATCTGCCCCAAGGCAAACACCCCCAACAGCAGCACAATCAGGCCGATCAGGCCGAACCCCAGCGCGGAGCGCGGGGCAATATTGAGATTTCTCAGGGACATCTGCGCATTCCTATGGCTTGACTGTTTCACAGGGCACGGCTCGCTCATCGTTGGATATCGAGCGCAGCTCTGACTCAGGTTGATTATCGGCCTGGGCGACGGAACCTTAAGGCCAAGTCCGCTCGGCTCATTGTCCATTCTGAGTGCCTAAGCGACGCAGTCGGGCGGCGCGCAAGAGGGCTCCAGCCAGCCCGCAAGGCCGCTGCGTCAGATTGAGCTGCCGATCAGTAAAGGCCTGTCTAGGACCACTGCCGACAGGACGACGCAAAGTGCAGATACGAAAAAGCCGACCCTGAGGTCGGCCATCCATAGCGCGAGGGCTTAGCGCACCATAAAGCGCTGCTCGACGAGCTTGCGGTCCTCCTGGAATACCAGGAAACGCCACTCCCCCGGCACGATCTCATAGGGCTCGGTAAACTCGAAGGCCATGGTGTCCTGGTCCGCATCCGGAACCAGTTTCTGCACCACCACGAACTTGTCGTGGCGGTTGCCATCCGGGGTCGTCACCCCAGGGGTGAGGTATAACAAGGTCAAGGGCGGGCCATCCGCGGTCTTGCCACTCAAGCGGTAACGCAGGCCGAACTTG